>NZ_WNKZ01000024.1 GCF_009720835.1 Pseudoduganella buxea | reverse complement strand
CGCTGCGCCCGCTGCCGTGACGCCGGTCGCACCGCCAGCGCCGGCAGCGCCAGTTCCTTCCGCGCCGCCTGCCGTCGTGGCGGCGGTACCCGTGGTTCCCCCGGCATCGGCCGCGCCGGTAACCGCAGTACCGCCGTCCGTCGAGCGCGAGCCAGTGGTGGCCACGCCGGAACCGGTGAACGTGGCGCCGCGCCCCGTGTCGCAGCGCGAGCGGCCGGCACCGCGCCAGGCACCCGCCGAACCGAAATCCGCGCCGGCCGAACGGGTACCGGCCCGGGTCGATACGGAAGCGTTGCGCACCGGTGTTACACAGGCATGGGCCAGCGCGCCGCCGGCGTCCTCGCAAGGCCAGGCCGAAAATGGCTACCGCCGCGCGCTGGTGCTGCTGCAGGATGGCCGGCTGGCCGAAGGCATCGCCACGCTGGAACAGGCGCTGTTCGTGTATCCCCGCCACGAGGCGGCGCGCCAGACCGTGGCCGGCCTGCTGCTGGAGCAGGGCCGCAATGACGAGGCGTCGCGCCACCTGCAACTGGGCCTGGGCCTGAACCCGAACCAGCCGCAGATGGCGATGCTGCTGGCGCGCCTGCAGCTGGAACACCATGGCGCGGCGGCCGTCGAGACCTTGCGCCGCACCTTGCCCCATGCGTCGGCCAACGCCGACTACCTGGGTTTCCTGGCTGCCGCGCTGCAGCGCCAGCGGCGCCACCGCGAAGCCATCGAACAGTACGACGCGGCCCTGCGGCTGCTGCCGCAAAACGGCGTGTGGTGGATGGGGCTGGGAATTTCCCTGCAGGCCGAGGGCCGCAAGACGGAAGCGCGGGCCGCCTTTACGCGCGCGAAGCAGGCCGGCTTGAGCCCGGAACTGCAAGGCTTCGTCGAGCGCAGCCTGGGCCAGTTGAACTGAAGCTTGAACTGAAACGCTAGCGCGCCGCCAGCGCGCCCCAGACAGCTTTCATCGCAAAGCGCAGGTCCGCTTCGTCTTCCGGCAAGGCCGCGACGATGGTGCATGTTTCGCCGGCACGGCGCGACAGCGGCATCGGCAGTGCGGCGCCGTGGGCATCGCGCAGGCAGTGCACCTCGGGGCCCTGGTCCGGCACGGCGGCGCGGTAAGCCACGACGCCCGTGGTGCCGTCGCCCAGGCGCACCAGCGTGCCGGGCGGGTAGGTGCCGACGAAGCGGCCGAACGCGTCGCCCAGGTCCGTATCGAGCGAGCTGGCCGCCAGTTCCGCCAAAGCCCGGTCGGGCAATTGCGAGCGGCGGTAATTGCGTGCCGACACGCGGGCGCAGTAACGGTCGGCCAGGCGCAACAGGCGCGCACCGCGGGGGATCTCTCGCCCCGGCAGGCCGTGCGGATAGCCGCTGCCGTCGTCATCCTCGTGGTGCAGCAGCACGCTGGCCAGCCATTCCTCGTCGCTGATGCCGGCGCAGGCCAGCAGCCTGGCCGCGTCCTCGGGGTGCCTGCGCAGGCGCGCCTGTTCGGCGCCGGACAGGCGGTCGCGCGTGCTGAAGGCGTCATGTTCGTCCAGCATGGCCGCGTTCATCGTCAGCGCCGCCGCCGTCACCGATTCGAGCTGTTCCTCGCCAAGGCCGATGCCCCGGCCCACCACGGCCACGACGATGGCCGTCTCGACGCAGTGGCGCACGGCATAGCCGCCGGCGATCTGGTTCAGCAGCACGCAGGCCAGCGCCACGTCCTGGCCCATGTCGACGGTGTGCAGCAGTTCGCGCGCCAGGGAACGCAGGGCCGAATCGGCCAGCGTTTCGTCGCGCAGGTGGACCAGCTGCCGCTCCAGGCGCACGTGCAGCGCGTCCAGCTGGCGCAGCACGGACGGTGCCATGTTGGCCGCGCCCTCGTGCGGTTGCCCTGGTCCGCGCATGTCAGATCCGCGCCAGCCGGTCCAGCGCCAGGGCCAGCGTGTCCTCGCGCTTGGCAAAGCAGAAGCGCACCACGCCCGCTTCCTGGCCGCCGCGGTAGAAGGCCGAGACGGGGATGGCCGCCACCTTGATTTCGCTCGTCAGCCACTCCGCGAAGGACGCCTCGGGCAGGTCCGATATGGCACGGTAGCGCACGCACTGGAAGTAGGTGCCGTCGGCCGGCAGCAGCTCGAAGCGGCTCCCGGCCAGGCCGGCACGGAACAGGTCGCGCTTGGCCTGGTAGAAGGCCGGCAGCTCGACGTAGGGCGCCGGGTGAGCCATGTAGGCGGCCAGGCCGTGCTGCACCGGCGTGTTGGTGGCGAACACGTTGTACTGGTGGACCTTGCGGAACTCCACCATCAGCGGCGCCGGGGCGGCAACGTAGCCGATCTTCCAGCCCGTGACGTGATAAGTCTTGCCGAAGCTGGAAACGACGAAGGCGCGCGCGGCCAGCTCGGGATGGCGGCACAGCGACTCGTGGCGCTGGCCGTCGTAGACCATGTGCTCGTAGACTTCGTCGGCCAGGATCAGGATATCCGTGCCGCGCACGATGGCGGCGAGGGCGTCGATGTCGGCCTGGCGCAGCACCGTGCCGGTGGGGTTGTGCGGCGTGTTGATGACGATCAGGCGCGTCTTGGCGGTGACGGCGGCGCGGATCGCATCCCACGGCACGGCGTAGCCGGCTTCGCTGAACGTCATCTGCACCAGCACGGGCACGCCGCCGGCCAGTTCGACGGTGGGCGTGTAGCTGTCGTAGGCCGGCTCGATGATGATCACTTCATCGCCCGGGTGGACGCAGCACAGGATGGCCGTCGTCAGCGCCTGGGTGGCGCCGGCCGTGATGGTGATCTCCGCATCGGCGTCGTAGGCGTGGCCATACTGCGCGGCGACCTTGGCGGCAATCGCCTGGCGCAGCGCTGGCACGCCGGCCATCGGCGAATACTGGTTGTGGCCGGCCCGCATGGCGGCGCTGACCATCTCGACCAGTGCCGGATCGCAGGCGAAGTCGGGGAAGCCCTGGCCCAGGTTGACGGCGCCGTGCCGCGCGGCCAGGGTCGACATGTGGGTGAAGACGGTGGTGCCGACGGCGGGCAGGCGCGAGGTGAGCGGGGGCGTGACGGGAAGCGTGGGGGTCATGGTCGCAAGTGGCAGTGTTTTTGCCATTCTAGCGCAGCCCGGGCACGCTGCGTGCAGGCCAGGGTGGGGTCAGGTCCCGTTCTGCGCGGCAGGCGCGGGCGGCTGCCATTTCTCCGGCAGCAGCACGTCAAACATGCCGGCCTTGGCCAGGCGCTTGCCCAGTTTCAGCAGGGCCTTGTCCTTCGTGATCAAGGCCGAGGCGCCGGCGTCGCGTGCCAGCTCGAGGAATTTCTGGTCGTCCGGGTCCGTGCAGACGGGCAGGCGCACGCCCGATTCGGGCGGGGCCACCACCTTGATCAGCGCATCGAAGCGTGCCGCCGCCACGGGGCGGCTGGTTTCGTCCAGCGGCAGGTGCGCGTAGTGCAGCACGATATGGTATTCGTCGCGGCAGTCGGCGCGCGTGATGGCCTCGACGGCGCCGCTCTCCACTGCCGCCAGCAGGGCGGCCCAGCGCGGGTCGTGGAACACGAACAGGTCGAGGCAGACATTGGTGTCGATGACGATGCGGGGCGGCGGCGCGGCCGGCAGGGTAGGGGGCAAAGCAGGTATCATGTGGGCAATTCTTGTTTTGAACGACGTGGTCAACCCCGAATCATATGCTGATAGTGCTTTCCCCCGCAAAAAGTCTCGACCTGGAGACGCCTTCCCCCACCCGCCATGCCACCGAACCCGCCTTCCTCGATCACTCCGAGCAGCTGATTGCCCAGTTGCGCGGCTTCTCGCCGGCCCAGTTGTCCGAGCTGATGGACCTGTCGGACGCGCTGTCGGCCCTGAACGTGGGCCGTTATGCCTCGTGGACGAAAACCCTGGATGAGGCCCGCCAGGCCGTGATGACCTTCAACGGCGACGTCTACGACGGCCTGTCGGCCCGCACGATGGCGCCGCCGGCGCTGGATTACACGCAGTCGCGCGTGCGCATCCTGTCCGGCCTGTACGGGCTGCTGCGCCCGCTCGACCTGATCCACCCGCACCGGCTGGAAATGGGCACACGGCTGAAGAACCCGCGCGGCAAGGACCTGTATGCCTTCTGGGGCGACCTGATCACGGAAGCGCTGAACGGCGCCGTGGCCGAGCAGGGCGCCCGCCACCTGGTCAACTGCGCATCGGAAGAGTATTTCAAGTCGGTGCGGCGGGCCAAGCTGGCCGTGCCCGTCATCACGCCCGTATTCGAGGAATGGAAGAACGGCAAGTACAAGATCATCTCGTTCTATGCCAAGCGCGCCCGCGGCCTGCTGGCCCGCTACGCGGCCGACCACGGCATCGTCGAGCCGGAACAGCTGAAAGCGTTCGACGTGGACGGCTACGGCTACGACGCCCAGGCATCGAACGACACCACGTGGGTATTCCGTCGCAAGACGGCCTGAGCGCTGTGGGTCCGGAGTCGGACACCTGATTCGGACGGCTGCGTTGCTTCAAAACCGGTGTCTGGCACCGGTCTGCGGCACGGATCCGGTGTCAGATACCCAAATCCGATTCAGGCATTGCTTGGCGGGGCTTTCTGATCGCCGGGCATTGCCTGGCGATCACCCCAGAATTTCCACCACTTGCGTTCCGGTTTTGGGGCGCCGTCTTCGATGAATTTGCTGTTCGGGAAGTTCTGCTTGAAGACGCGCAAGGTGTCGTCGCGCAAGGTGACATTACCCAGCTTGTCGTAGCTGCGTGCCATGATCCACAGCGCTTCCTCGATTTCCGGCGAGTCGCGGTAGTCGCGCACGGCGTCCTGGGCGCGGTTGGCGGCGGCCAGGTAGGCGCCGCGGCGGTAGTAATACCGCGCCACGTAGACTTCGTACTTGGCCATCGTGTTGATCAGGTACTTCATCCGGTCGATGGCATCCGGCGTGTATTTGCTGTTCGGGAACTTGTCGACCAGCGCCTTGAAGGCGGCGTAGGCTTCGCGCGTTGCCTTCGGGTCGCGCTCGGCGGGGTCCTGTTCGTAGACGAAGTTCAGCAGGCTCAGCTGGTCATTGAAGTTGACCAGGCCGCGCAGGTAGTACATGTAGTCGACGTTCGCGTGATTCGGGTGAAGCTTGATGAAACGCTCCACGGCGGCCAGGGCCTGGGCCTGGTCCTGCGCCTTGTAGTAGGCATAGGCCACTTCCATCTGGGCTTGCTGGGCATAGACACCGAACGGATAGCTCGCTTCCAGCTTTTCATACAGCTGAATTGCACGTTCGTAGTGCTGGCCGGCCATTTCCTCCTTGGCCTCCGAGTATAATTTCGTTGCGGACCAACCTTTGGTCTCATCGGACTGTTCAGGTAACAGGCCGCATGCCGACAAACTGAGCAGTAATACCGATGCTGCCACCACCTTGAATTTTTTTTGCATGTTCTCGTGCAAGAAGACGTTTAACAAGATACAACACTGGGCTGATTATAGCCGATGGGAATGCTGTGATATTGAATCGTGAGCCGAATTCGGCCGAACACCCCTCCAACCCTGATTTCGACGCGGAATTCGACCCCGAGTTCGATGCCGAAACGGAAGCGCTCGAAGCGGTCGACCCGCTGGCGCCGATCGAACTGGAGCTGACGCCGGAAGCGTGCGGCGAGCGCCTGGACAAGGTCATCGCCAAGCTGGTACCGCAGTTTTCGCGCGGCCGCCTGCAAAGCTGGATCGAGGACGGCTTCGTCACCGTCGACGGCAAGCCGGCCAAGGTGCGCGCCACCGTGTACGGTGACGAAAAGATCGTCGTGCTGCCCCAGGCCGCGCCCGAGGACGTGGCCTTCGCGCCCGAGGCGATCGATGTCAACGTGGTGTACGAGGACGATCACCTGCTGGTCATCAACAAGCCGGCCGGCCTGGTGGTGCATCCGGGCGCCGGCAACTGGACCGGTACCTTGCTGAACGGCCTGCTGCACCGCTGGCCCCAGCTGGGCGGCGTGCCGCGCGCCGGCATCGTCCACCGCCTGGACAAGGACACGAGCGGCCTGATGGTCATCGGCAAGGACCTGGCCACGCAGACGGACCTGGTGCGCCAGTTGCAGGCCCGTACCGTCAAGCGCGAGTACTGGGCCCTGGCCTGGGGTACGCCGCGCGTGTCCGGCACCATCGACGCGTCGATGGGCCGCCACCAGAAGGACCGTGTGAAGATGGCCGTGTCCACCAGCCTGGGTTCGAAGCCGGCCATCACCCATTACCAGCGCCTCGTCTCCGGCGAGCTCGACCGCCGTCCCGTCAGCCTCGTGCAATGCCGCCTGGAGACGGGCCGCACGCACCAGATCCGCGTCCACATGGCGCACCTGGGCTTCCCGCTGGTGGGCGACTATGTCTACGGCAAGCCGCACCTGACCGGCGTGTTCCACCGGCAGGCCCTGCAGGCGCGCCGGCTCGGCCTGGTGCATCCCGCCACGGGCGAACAGTGCGAATGGATTATTCCGCTGGCGGACGATTTCCACGCGCTGCTGGAGCAGGCAGGTATCGACGAGCCGGACGACACGATTGGCGCCGACGATTACAATGAGGAAAACGAGTTCGACGACGAGGACGAATGAACATCATGGCCAACGCTCCCCAATGGCTGGTGCCGGATTGGCCCGACCTGCCCGCCGGCGTCGGCGTGCTGTGCACGACGCGCCGCGGGGGCGTCAGTCCGCCGCCCTATGACGACGGACAGGGCAAGGGCGGCCTGAACCTGGGAGCCCACGTGGGGGACGCGCCCAAGTGCGTCGAGCGCAATCGCGATATCGTGCGGGCCGAGCTGCCGTCCGAACCGGTCTGGCTGGCGCAGGTGCACGGCACGGCCGTCATCGACGCCGGTGGCGTCCATGGCGATGTGTCGCCCCAGGCCGACGCCAGCTTCGCGCGGGAGCGGGGGGTCGTCTGCGCCATCCTGACGGCCGACTGCCTGCCCGTGCTGCTGTGCGACGTGGACGGCAAGACTGTCGGCGCCGTGCATGCGGGCTGGCGCGGGCTTGCCGACGGCGTGCTGGAACGTACCGTCGAGGCCATGCGCGGGGCCGGTGCCGGCGAATTGCGGGTGTGGCTGGGCGCGGCCATCGGCCCGGCCAAGTTCGAGGTGGGGAGCGAGGTGCTGGAACAGTTCCTGTCCCGCGCCGGCGGCGATGCCGACCTGGTGCGTGCCGCCTTCCTGCCGGTGAGCGAGCGCCCCGGCAAATACCTGTGCAACCTGTACGCACTGGCGCGCATCGCCCTGCAGCGGGTGGGCGTGCGCAAGGTCCACGGCGGCGACTTCTGCACCGTCTCCAACTCGGGCCGCTTCTTTTCCTACCGCCGCGACGGCACCACGGGCCGCCAGGCGAGCCTGATCTGGATCAAATAAGACGCGGCGCCGTGTCGTCACGGCGGCGGCGCGTCCTCCCGGGCCCGCGCCGCCGCCTCCAGTGCGCGGCGCCGTTTGCGCCTGCCGCCACCCGTTATATAGAATACAATACCCAACGGCAGGACGCAGTACAGCAGCAACGTCATGCACCCCGCCACCACGGTGGGCTCGGTCAGCGCCATCAGCACGACGACGTAAATCCAGGCTATGGCAACGATCAGCATCGGTGGTAAGTGTCCTTGTTCGTGAAAGATCAATTCTATATGGAATGCACATGAATATGCCCGACCCGCAAGCGATGGCCTCCGCGTGGATGTCCCAGATCAGCGATCCGAACCAATGGCAGTCCTGGTTCCGCATGATGCCCGACATGGAAGCGATGCCGGGTGCCGCGCTGCTGCGCGATGCCGGCGCCGCCATCCGCCCCGACGTGCTCGATACCCTGAAGAACGAATATATCGCCGAATTCGGTGCGCTGTGGCAGGAATTCCTGGCCGGCCGCGCGCCCAAGCTGAAGGACCGCCGCTTCGCCGCCGAAGCGTGGACGGGCAACCCCGTCTCGGCCTTCAATGCCGCTTCCTACCTGCTCAACGCCAAGTTCCTCATCGCCATGGCGGACGCCGTGGAAGCGACGCCGCACCAGAAGACCCGCATCCGCTTCGCCGTCCAGCAGCTGGTGGATGCGATGTCGCCAGCCAATTTCCTCGCCACCAACCCCGAAGCGCAGCAGAAGCTGATCGAAAGCCGGGGCGAAAGCCTGACCAAGGGCCTGGCCAATATGCTGGAGGACATGCGCAAGGGCCATATCTCGCTGTCCGACGAAAAGGCCTTCGAAGTGGGCCGCAACCTGGCCACGACGGAAGGGCAGGTGGTCTACGAGAACGCGCTGTTCCAGCTGATCCAGTACAAGCCCGTGACGGCCAAGGTCAAGGCCCGGCCCCTGCTGATGGTGCCGCCTTGCATCAACAAGTTCTATATCCTCGACCTGCAGCCGGAAAACTCCCTCGTGCGCTACGGCGTCGAGCAAGGCAACACGGTGTTCATGGTGTCGTGGCGCAATCCGGACACATCGCTGGCCAACATCAGCTGGGACGATTACGTGTCCGACGGCGTCATCGAAGCCATCCGCGTGACCCGCGAGATCACGGGCCAGGAACAGCTCAATACGCTGGGCTTCTGCGTCGGCGGCACCTTGCTTGCCTCCGCGCTGGCCGTGCTGGCCGCGCGGGGCGAAAAGCCCGCCGCCGCCGTCACCTTGCTGACGACCTTCCTCGATTTCACGGACACGGGCGTGCTCAGCGTCTTCGTCGACGAGACCCAGGTCTCGCTGCGGGAAAAGGCGCTGGCGCGGGGCGGGCTGATGTCCGGGCGCGACCTGGCCAGCACCTTCTCCAGCCTGCGCCCGAACGACCTGGTGTGGAATTACGTCCAGTCGAACTACCTGAAGGGCAACGAGCCGCCGCCGTTCGACTTGCTGTACTGGAATTCCGACTCGACCAACCTGCCGGGCCCCATGTTCTGCTGGTACCTGCGCAACACCTACCTGGAAAACAGCCTGAAGGAACCGGGCAAGCTGACGGTGGCCGGCGAGAAGGTCGACCTGTCCACCATCGACGCCCCCGTCTTCGTCTATTCCTCGCGCGAAGACCATATCGTGCCCTGGCAATCTGCGTACGCGTCCACGCGCATCCTCAATCCCGGCCGGCCGGAACGCAACCGTTTCGTGCTGGGCGCCTCGGGCCATATCGCCGGCGTCATCAATGCGCCGTCGAAGAACAAGCGCAGCTACTGGACCAATGACACGCCCGGCGTGGCCGCGGACGAATGGCTGGCCGGCGCCACCGAGCATCCCGGCAGCTGGTGGCCCCAGTGGGCCAGTTTCCTGGAGCAGCACGCAGGCGAGGACGTCGACGCCCGCGGCGACTACGGCAACGAGCACTACCGACCCATCGAGCCGGCCCCAGGCCGTTACGTGAAGGAAAAGGCTGAGTAAGCCCGGCAATTTCCGCGATTTGTCCAGCGCTGATTTTTCTTGCGTTGCAATATGCGCGGAAACACTCCGGATCATGCCGAAATCTTATAAGAGTGTGTGCAACTTAAGATTTTTTCACTCTATAATAGGGTCACCGAGCTAGTGAAAAGCGAACCTCCGTTCGCTTTTTTTTCGACCGTCGTTTTAACCTGGGTGCGCTGCAACGCGCAAAAAGTGGACTAGTGATGAGTAGTGCAAAAAAAAGTACCGAACGTTTGATCAAGAAGTATCCGAACCGCCGTCTTTACGATACGCAGACCAGTTCCTATATCACGCTGACCGACGTGAAGCAGCTCGTGCTGGACGGTGATCCGTTCACGGTCGTCGACGCCAAGTCGAACGAAGACCTGACCCGCAGCATCCTGCTGCAGATCATCCTGGAAGAAGAGGCCAGCGGCGTGCCGATGTTCTCGACCGATGTACTGGCGCAGATCATCCGCTACTACGGTCATGCGATGCAGGGCATGATGGGTTCTTACCTGGAAAAGAACATCCAGGCTTTCACGGATATCCAGCGCCGGCTCACCACCAGCGCCACCAATTTCGACGGCAAGACCTTCAGCCCCGAAATGTGGACCCAGTTCATGAACGTGCAGGCGCCGATCATGCAGGGCATGATGAACAACTACATCGACCAGAGCAAGAGCCTGTTCGTGCAGATGCAGGAGCAGATGCAGAACCAGAGCAAGAGCCTGTTCGGCGCCTTCCCCTTCGCCGTCCCGCCGGCGACGCCCCCCGAAAAGAAGTAATCCATACAGCCGGCTCCGCCGGCTTTTTGTTGCTCCGCGCGCGCTTCTGCTGGGCTGGGGCAGGTGGCTGACAACTCGTGCACAGGCAGCCGGGCACGGTGGGTGGAATCGTTACCACAACTTGCTGTTCGCCCTTCGAAAAGTATTGACCAGACAATTTTTCCGCTGCTACACTCAGTGTTGTGGAATCGATTCCATCGACACACGGGAGAGCGTCAAGTGGAAGCATTGCAGCACAGTTTTTCGCCGCCGGCCGGGTCCGTCCTGTGGCGGCGCCAGTTCCTCGTCGGCGTGGCGACGGCGGCCTACCAGGTCGAAGGAGCGGTCAGCGCGGACGGCCGCCTGCCGTCGATATGGGACACGTTCTCCGCCACCCCCGGCAAGGTGCTCCACGGCGACACGGGCGCGCAGGCCTGCGATCACTACCACCGCTGGGCGGAGGACGTGGACCTGCTGGCCGCCCTGAACGTGGATGCCTACCGCCTGTCGATCGCCTGGCCGCGCGTGATGGACGCGGCGGGCCGGCCGAACGCCGCCGGCATCGCGTTCTACCGCAAGCTGCTGCAGCGGCTGAAGGACAAGGGCGTGCGCACCTCCGTCACGCTGTACCATTGGGACCTGCCGCAACACCTGGAAGACACGGGTGGCTGGCTGAACCGCGACACCATCTACCACTTTGCCGACTACGCCGACCTGATGAGCCGCGAGCTGGCCGGGCTGGTCGACTTCTGGTCGACCCTGAACGAGCCATGGTGCTCGGCCATGCTGGGCTACGGCACCGGCCACCACGCGCCCGGCCATGCGGACTTGGGCGCGGCCAACCAGGCGATGCACCACCTGCTGCTGGCCCATGGCCTGGCGATCCCTATCCTGCGCCGCAACGATCCGGCGTCGGCCAAGGGCATCGTCATTAACGTCGGGCGGGGCACGACGGACGGCGCCACGCCGGCCGACCAGCACGCCGCCGAACTGTTCGAGTTGCAGCACAACGACTGGGTGCTCGACCCGCTGCTGCGGGGGCGCTACCCGGCGCGGCTGCATACGGAGCTGTGGCCGCAGGCTGCGCCAAACGTTCGTGACGGCGACATGGCCATCATCGCCGCGCCGCTGGACTTCATCGGCATCAATTACTACTTCCGCACCAATGTGCGCGATGATGGCGAGGGGGGCTACGTAGAGCTGCCGCTGGCCGGCGTCGAGCGCACGCAGATGGGTTGGGAGGTGCACCCGGACGGCCTCTGCGACCTGCTGGTCGGCTTCCACCGCCGCTACGAGAACCTGCCGCCCCTGTACATCACGGAAAACGGCATGGCCAGCGACGACAAGGTGGTCGATGGGGCCGTCATCGACGGCCAGCGCATCGCCTTCCTGAACCGCCACCTGGCGGCCGTGGACGAAGCGGTGCGGCTGGGGGTGGACGTGCGCGGCTACTACATCTGGTCCCTGCTGGACAATTTCGAGTGGGCCTTCGGCTACGAGCGGCGTTTCGGCATCGTCCATGTCGACTATGCGACGCAGCGGCGTACCTTGAAGCGCAGCGCGGAACTGGTGCGCGACTTCCTGGCGAAACGGCGCAGCATGGCCTGAGCACTTGCGGCGGGACCACGCCGATCAACTATCATAAGCATCCGCATATAAAAACTAGGTGCCCCAGGCGCCAGGAGACGAGATGAACCAGGCAACCAAAGTCGCCGGCGGCGCCGCCGCGGCGGCCCTGATGCTGGCATTGGCGAGCGGGCCATCGCGGGCGGCCGCACCCGCGCCGCCGGCCGAACCGCTGAAGGCGACGGTGTCGCACTGGTGGACTTCCGGCGGCGAGTCGGCCGCCATCCGCCAGTTCGCCGATGCCTTCAATGCCGCCGGCGGCAAGTGGATCGACCAGGCGGTGGCCGGCGCCGACCAGTCGCGCGCGTCGACCATCAACCGCATTGTTGGCGGCAACGCACCCGTGGCGGCCCAGTTCAACACGTCGCGCCAGTTCCGCGACATCGTCGACCAGGGCCTGTTGAACAATATCGACGACGTGGCCGCCCGGGGCAACTGGAACGCCATCCTGCCGCAGACCATCATCGACGTCATCCGCATCGACGGCCACTATTACGCCGCCCCCGTCGACATCCACATGCCGGCCTGGTTCTTCTATTCCAAGAAGGCCTTCGCCAGGGCCGGCATCAAGGAGGAGCCCAGGACGTGGGAGGACTTCCTCGCCACCCTGGACCGGCTCAAGGCCGCCGGCATCATCCCGCTGGCCTTCGGTGGCCAGGTGTGGCAGGAGAAGATCGTGTTCGACGCCGTCTTCGCCCAGGTGGGCGGACCCGAGCTGTACCTGAAGGTCTACCGCGACCGCGACCTGAACGCCATCCGTTCGCCCGCGTTCCGCAACGTGCTGGTGAACTTTCGCAAGCTGCGCGCCTACATCGACCCCGGTTCTCCCGGGCGCAACTGGAACGACGCGACGGCGCTGGTGGTGTCGAACCGGGCCGGCGTGCAGATCATGGGCGACTGGGCCAAGGGCGAGTTCTCCGCCGCCGGCCAGGTGGCCGGGCGCGAGTTCGGCTGCTTCCCCGGCTTCGGCCCGAAAGCACCGTACATGGTGGCGGGCGACGCCTTCGTCTTTCCGAAGACGGCCAAGCCGCACGTGGTAAAGGCGCAGAAGCTGCTGGCCACGGTGCTGACGTCGCCCGGCCCGCAGGCCGCCTTCAGCGCCCGCAAGGGCTCGATCCCGATCCGGCCGGACGTCGACACCAGCCAGCTCGATTTGTGCGCGCGCATGGGCATCGCCATCATGCAGGACCGCACGCGCCAGCTGCCCAATCCGGAGATGCTGCTGGAGCCCGACCTGAACGGCGCGCTGCAGGACGTGCTGACCAATTTCTGGAACCGCAAGCAGAGCCCGGAACAGGCGCAGCAGGCCTTCGCCCAGGCGATCCAGGACAACACGTGGTAGCCGCCGCCCGCACGCAGCGGGGCCGCGCCTCGACTGCCGCCTATCTTGCGCTGCTGCCGATGGCGCTGACCGTTGTCGGCGCCTATGTCTGCACCTTGCTGTGGACGGCCCGCGTATCCGTCAGCAGCGCGCGCATCTTCCCTACGGGCGACTTCGTCGGCCTGGGCCAGTACGAGCGGCTGTTCCGCAACGCCCGCTGGCTGCTGTCGCTGGAAAACCTGGCCATCTACGGCGCCGTCTTCATCATCGCGTGCCTCGTGCTGGGCTTCCTGCTGGCCGTCTTCATCGACCAGAAGGTGGTGGGCGAGGGCGCCTTGCGCACCGTGTTCCTGTATCCGTATGCGATGTCCTTCGTGGCGACGGGCCTCGTGTGGCAGTGGATACTGAATCCGGAACTGGGCATCCAGCGCGTGGTGCGCCAGCTCGGTTTCACGGATTTCACCTTCGACTGGATCGTCCACCAGGACAAGGCGCTGTACACCATCGTTCTGGCCACCGTGTGGCAGGCCTCCGGCCTCGTGATGGCGCTGCTGCTGTCGGGCCTGCGCGGCATCGACGAGGAGTTGTGGAAGGCCGCCCGCATCGACGGCATCCCCGTCTGGCGGGTCTACACCAGCATCGTGCTGCCGATGCTGTGGCCTTCGCTGTCCACCGCCTTCGTGCTGCTGTTCGTGATGGTCGTGAAACTGTTCGACGCCGTCGTCGCCATGACCCAGGGCGGCCCCGGCACGGCCACCGAGGTGCCGGCCAAGTTCATCATGGATTACCTGTTCGGCCGCGCCAATATCGGCCTGGCGTCGGCCGCGTCGATCGTGCTGCTGGCAACCGTGCTGGCGATCGTCGCCCCGCTGTACTACGCGCGCCTGAAGGCGCAGGCCAGGGGGGCGGCATGAAGCGCGACGCCATGCGCGAAATCGACCTGCCGCCCGTGCGGCGCCGCCCGCGCAGCCGTATCACACCGGCCCGCATCGGCGTCTATGCCTTCCTCGTCACGGCCGCCCTGTTCTTCCTCGTGCCGCTGTATGTCATGCTGGTGACGTCGGTGAAGCCGATGGACGAGATCCGGCTGGGGAATATCTTCGCGCTGCCCGTGTCGCCCACCCTGGCGCCGTGGCACAGCGCCTGGCAGGCCGCGTGCACGGGCCTGGAATGCGAAGGCATCCGCAGTGGTTTCTGGAACTCCGTGTGGATCACCTTTCCCAGCATGGTGCTGTCCATCGTCATCGGCGCCGTCAACGGCTACGCGCTGTCGTTCTGGCGGCCGCGCGGCGCCAACCTGCTGTTCGCGGTGCTGATGATGGGCGCCTTCGTGCCGGGGCAGGTGATGCTGTATCCGCTGGTGCGGGCGCTGGCGGCCGTGGAGCTGTACAGCTCCCTGCCTGGCATCGTGCTGGTGCACGTGATCTTCGGCATGCCGATGATGACCCTGTTGTTCCGCAATTACTACGCGGCGCTGCCGGAAGAGCTGTTCAAGGCGGCCCGAATCGACGGCGGCGGCTTCTGGCGCATCTTCTTCGAGCTGATGCTGCCCATGTCGACGCCCGTCATCGTCGTCGCCGCCATCATGCAGGTGACGAACATCTGGAACGACTTCCTGCTCGGTCTCGTGTTCGCGGGGTCCGACCACCTGCCGATGACGGTCCAGCTGAACAACATCATCAACACGACGACGGGCGAGCGGCTGTACAACGTCAACATGGCCGCCACCATCCTCACTTCGCTGGTGCCGCTGGCACTGTATTTCCTGTCCGGCCGCTGGTTCGTGCGCGGCATCGCGTCGGGCGCCGTCAAGGGTTAAAGGGTAAAGGTCAAACGTCATGTCGAATGTCTCCATCCGCAATCTGCAGATCCAGCTGGGCGCCAACAAGGTGATCGAATCGCTCGACCTGGAAGTGGGCGCGGGCGAATTCATCGTGCTGCTGGGCCCTTCCGGCTGTGGTAAATCCACGCTGCTGCACAGTATCGCGGGTCTGAACGACGCCAGCGGCGGCAGCATCGAAATCGGCGGGCGCGACATGACCTACGCCGATCCGAAGGACCGCGGCATCGCCCTCGTGTTCCAGTCGTATGCGTTGTACCCCACGATGAACGTTGAGAAAAACATGTCGTTCGGCCTGCGCATTGCCGGCACGCCGAAGGCGGAAATCGCCCGCCGCGTGGCCCGCGCCGCGGACATGCTGCAACTGGGGCCGCTGCTGCAGCGCAAACCGGCCCAGCTCTCCGGCGGCCAGCGCCAGCGCGTGGCCATCGGCCGCGCCATCGTGCGCGAGGCCGACGTCTTCCTGTTCGACGAACCGCTGTCGAACCTGGACGCCAAGCTGCGCACGGAACTGCGCCGCGAACTGAAGCAGCTGCACCGCCAGCTGCGGGCAACGATGATCTACGTGACGCACGACCAGGTCGAGGCCATGACCCTGGCCGACCGCATGGCTGTCATGAAGGGCGGCGTTATCCAGCAGTTCGACACGCCCGACGCCATCTACCGCAGGCCCGACAACCTGTTCGTCGCCACCTTCCTCGGCTCGCCCGGCATGAACCTGTTCAACGGCCGCATCGAAGCGCGCGACGGCCGCACGTGGTTCCGCAATGAACACCTGGCGCTCGACGTCTCCGGCTATGCCTTCCGCCAGCCCCCAGCCGACGGCCAGGCCTGCGTGCTGGGCGTGCGTCCGGAAGACGTCGACATCGACCCGGCCGGCCCGTGGCGCGGCAAGGTCACCTTGGTCGAAGCCATGGGCGCGCACCGCGTGCTGTGGCTGGATTTCCACGGCACCCAGGTCGCCGCCACCGTGCAGGACGAGGTCGATGGCGGCAGCTTCGCCATCCGTCCGGAACACGTGTCGCTGTTCGACCAGGCCACCACCCAGCGGCTGTAGTTGCGCGAACGTTGCCAGGAAAATGGGGACAGACCCCATTTTTCGGGCAACTTTCACCGTTCAAGCCGCGGTTGCGGCGCCCTGCGGCTTGCCCCGTGCCAGCAGTTCGGTAAAGCCGGCCGCGTCGATGTTCGAGCCGCACAGGATCAGGGCGACCCTTCTTCCCGCCAGCCTGCCGCGCAAGGGGCCCAGCATGCCGGCCGTGGCGACGGCCGCCGCCGGCTCGGCCACCAGCTTGACGTCGCGGAACAGGTGCAGCATGGCGGCGCAGATGTCGTCGTCCGACACGCGCACGATGTCGTCGACGAAGCGGCGGCACACGCCGAAGCTGTAGGGCAGCGTGTGCGGCGCGCCCAGGCTGTCGGCGACCGTGTCGACCCGGTCCAGCGTCGTCAATGCGCCCGATTGGAAGCTGCGGTACATCGCATCGGCGCCGAAGGGTTCCACGCCATACACGGCGCAGGCGGGATCGATCTGCTTGACGGCGGCGGCAATGCCCGCGCACAGGCCGCCGCCGCCGATCGGCACGATCACCGCGTCCAGCCCGGGCACCTGGTCCATCAGCTCCAGGCCGACGGTGGCCGTGCCCAGCGCCGTCAGCGGCCCTTCAAAGGGATGCAGCATGCTGCGGCCTTCGTCGATCTCGATCTGCCGGCCGCGCGCGAAGGCCTGGTACACGTCCGACGCCAGGAGCACTTCGGCGCCCAGCTCGCGGCAGGCGGCGATGCGCGCCGGGCTGGCGTGGCGCGGCATCACGACCTTGGCGCTGCAGCCGGCCAGCCGCGCCGTATAGGCCACGGCGACGGCATGGTTGCCGGCGCTGACGGCGACGATGCCGCGCCCGAGCGCCGAGTCATCGAGGGCTTCGATGCAGGCGAGGGCGCCGCGCAGCTTGAAGGTGCCGGTCTTTTGCAGCAGTTCGAGTTTCAGCCAGACTTCGGCGATGTCGCCGCATTGTTCGTCGACGATGCCGGTCTGCCAGCGCCAGACGGGTGTGTGCAGGATCTTGCCGGACAGGCGGGTGGCGGTGGCGCGGATCTGGTCCAGCGTCGGGTAAGCGGGTGCAGGGTGCATGACGGTCTTCCACGAATTCGAATGGGGAATGCCACGGCGGTGGCGTGCAGATGCGGGCGGGGCGCCGAGCACCGGCGCAGCCGCAGCTCAGCGACCCCGGCGAATTCGAATAATGGCGACGGCGGGAGAACGACGCGACTCGCGTGCGCGACCAGCGGCCACGGCAACAGCGCGGTGGCGGTGCAGGATGGTGGGCGTAAACGATGTCATACCGACAATCATGCCGAGAACGGGACCGTCTGGCAAGGGCTTTTGCGCCCGCCGCCGGAAAATTGCTTCGAAACAGGGGACTGTCCCCGGTTTTGCTGGGTTGCCACGCAACACCCGGGCGGCGCCTTGCGGTACAATGGCAGATTGGTTCAAACGTTCGTTGCCATAAAACTACCCAGACATGCAATCTCAGCCACTCTCCCGTATCACCAAGCCCGCCGCCGCCGCCACGGGCGTTCCCGCTTCCACGCCCGCCCCGAAGGTCGGTTTCGTTTCGCTCGGCTGCCCGAAGGCGCTGGTCGACTCGGAACAGATCCTCACGCAGCTGCGCGCGGAAGGGTACGAGACCGCCAAGTCGTATGACGGCGCCGACCTCGTCATCGTCAACACCTGCGGCTTCATCGACGCCGCCGTGCAGGAGTCGCTCGACGCGATCGGCGAGGCGCTGGCCGAGAACGGCAAGGTCATCGTCACGGGCTGCCTGGGCGCGAAGAAGGATGCCGACGGCAGTGACCTGATCCAGAAGGTCCACCCGAAGGTGCTGGCCGTCACGGGCCCGCATGCGCTGGCCGAAGTGATGGCATCGGTGCACCACCACCTGCCCAAGCCACACGAGCCCTTCATCGACCTGCTGCCGCCGCAGGGCGTCAAGCTCACGCCGAAGCACTATGCCTACCTGAAGATTTCGGAAGGCTGCAATCACCGCTGCTCGTTCTGCATCATTCCGTCGATGCGGGGCGACCTGGTGTCGCGCCCGATCGGCGAACTGATGATGGAAGCGGAGAACCTGTTCAAGTCCGGCGTCAAGGAACTGCTGGTGATCTCGCAGGACACGTCGGCCTACGGCATCGACGTCAAGTTCCGCTCCGGCTTCTGGAACGGCCGCCCCGTCAAGACGCACATGACGCAGCTGACGGAAGCGCTGGGCCAGCTGGCCGCGCAGTACGGCGCCTGGGTGCGCCTGCACTACGTCTACCCGTACCCGCACGTGGACGAGATCATCCCGATGATGAGCGGCGGCCACGTGCTGCCTTACCTAGACATCCCGATGCAGCACGCCCACCCGGAAGTGCTGAAGCGGATGAAGCGTCCTGCCTCGGGCGAGAAGAACCTGGAGCGCATCCTGAAGTGGCGCCAGATGAATCCCGACCTGACGATCCGCTCGACCTTCATCGCCGGCTTCCCGGGCGAGACGGAAGCGGAGTTCGAATACCTGCTGGACTTCCTGAAGGAAGCGCAGATCGACCGCCTGGGCTGCTTTGCCTACTCGCCCGTGGAAGGCGCGACGGCCAACGAGATCGCCAACCCCGTGCCGGAAGAGCTGCGCGAGGAGCGCCGTGGCCGCGTCATGCTGCTGCAGGAAGAGATTTCGAAGAAGCGCCTGCAGGCCAAGGTGGGCAAGACCGTCAAGGTGCTGATCGACGAGCTGACGCCAAGCGGCGCCGTGGGCCGCTCGGCCGCCGACGCGCCCGAGATCGACGGCGTGGTCTACGTCAAGAAGCCTTACGAGCCGCACAAGAAGCTGGCCGTCGGGCAGTTCTTCGACGTCGAGATCACCCGCGCCGACGCGCACGATTTATGGGGCGAGGCATAAGCCTCACCGCAGCGCGCTACAATGAAAGGCGGACCACCTGGTCCGCCTTTTTTTACGCCTCGACCATGACCGACAAAAAATCCCTGCAGACGGCACTCATCCACCACGACTACCAGGCGCCCGAAGGCTTCGGCGCCTTCCCGCCCGCCATCCACCACGCATCGACCGTGCTGTTCGAGAACGTGGCGGCGCTGCGCTCGGGCGACTGGAAGGACAAGAGCGGCTATACCTACGGCCTGCACGGCACGCCGACGACTTTTACCTTGGAAGCGCGCCTGGCCGCCATCGAAGGCGGCACGCACTGCCTGCTGGCACCCAGCGGGCTGGCGGCCATCGCCATGGTCGATTTCGCCCTGTTGAAGACGGGCGACGACATCCTCCTGCCCGACAATATCTACCACCCCAACCGCGTGCTGGGCAACTGGCTGCAGGAATCGATGGGCATCACGGCACGCTATTACGATCCCCTGGCCGGTGCCGGTATCGCTGAACTGATCCAGCCGAACACGAAGCTGATCTGGACCGAGGCGCCCGGCTCGGTGTCGATGGAGGTGCCGGACCTGCCGGCCATCTGCGCCGCCGCCCGCGCGAAGGGCGTCGTCGTCGCGCTGGACAATACCTGGTCGGCCGGCATCGCGCTGCGCGCCTTCGAGCTGGGTGTCGACATCGTCGTGCAGGCGCTGACTAAATACCAGTCCGGCGGCGCCGACGTGCTGATGGGCGCCGTCATCTCGAGCGACGACTCGCTGCATGAAAGGCTGTCTGCCTCGCATATGCGCCTGGGCCTGGGCGTGGGCGCGGACGACGCCTACCTCGTCATGCGCGGCCTGCCGACCCTGAAGCTGCGCTTCGACGCGCACGATGCAGGCGCGCGCACGGTGGCTGCGTGGCTGAAAGCCAGGCCGGAGATCGTGCGGGTGCTGCACCCGGCATTCCCCGACTGCCCCGGCCACGAGACGTGGCGGCGCGACTTCACCGGCGCCGGCGGCCTGTTCTCCGTGCTGTTCGACGAGCGTTATTCGGAAGCGCAGACCGACCGCTTCGTCGACAGCCTGACCTTGTTCAAGATCGGCTACAGCTGGGGAGGACCGAACAGCCTGTGCGTGCCATACCGGATGGCGGGCATGCGCCGCGACTGGAACACGGATGGCGGCGCCGGCGGCACGCTGGTGCGCTTCAATATCGGCCTGGAAGACCCACGGGACCTGATCGCGGATATCGAAGCGGCGTTGGCGACCCTGGCCGATTGAGCAAACCTATGTGAGGGATTGGACAATACAATCGCCGCCGTGGCTGGCCTTTCGCCTGCACGGGTGCTTAAATGACAAGTGACAAGGAGAGTGAACCGATGTTGACCAGGGCCTGAAACATTTCAAGGAGGAGTTATGCAAGCTTCCCGTCTGGCTGTTGCCGCAGCACTTGCCGTGTTACCGACACTCGTGTGGACCCAGGACGGCAAGCCCAAGCCGCCGCCTGCGGCGCAGCCGACCAGCTACATGAAGGTCGACATCACCGAACCCTTCGAAGTGACCATGGAGCGCATGCGCGCGGCCCGGCCCATCGTGCAGAAACGCCAGCAGGACCTGCTGGCCCAGCGCTACGACCTGACCAACCGGCCGGCACCCGGGGTGACGATGTTCCGCGGTAAGCCCGTGCAGGAAGGCGTGCGGGTGCGCCTGCCGAAAGGCGTGACGTGGCAGGAGCTGGCCGCGCTCAGTCCCGACGACATCCGCAACCGCGACCTGTTCCCGGCCGGCTTCCTGCCGTTGCCCCACCCGAACCATCCCGAAGGCGGCATGCTGTTCCCCCAGTTTCACATCGATGAAATCTTGCGCCAGGAAGGGCGCGACCTGAACCGCTTCGACCTGGCTTTCGACCTGCCGGACCACGTACTGCCGGAATTTCCCGCGCCGATCTTCCTGACCACCCACCCCGAGCTGGGCGACGTCTCGAAGGGCAAGCTGCTCACCATCGACAATTTCTTCGGTATTTTCAACGGCCCGCTGAACCCCAAGCAGCTTGAAGGCCTGCGCCTGTTGCTGACGCCTTTCCCCCAGCAGCAGTTCAACCAGACCGAGGACCGCCGCTCCGTCAAGCCCAGCCGGGGCGTCAGCTGCTTCGAGTGCCATGCCAATGGCCATACGAATGCGTCGACCCACCTGGTCGGCGATATCCGGCCGCAGGAGCTGCGCCACCGCATCGACACGCCGTCGCTGCGGGGCGTGAACATCCAGCGCCTGTTCGGTTCGCAGCGGGCCTTGAAGACGGTGGAGGACTTCACGGAGTTCGAGCAGCGCGCGGCCTACTTCGACGGCGATCCCGTCATCGCGACGAAAAAAGGCGTCAACGTGCTGGAACGGGCCAGCCAGGTGCATTTCATGGGCGAGTTCCAGGCCTTGCTGGACTTCCCGCCGGCGCCGAAGCTGAACGTGTACGGCAAGCTCGATCCGAAGAAGGCAACGCCCCAGGAGCTGCGCGGCGAGGCCGTCTTCAACGGCAAGGGCCAGTGCGTCAGCTGCCACGCGGCGCCGTACTACACGGATAACCTGATGCACAACCTGAAGACGGAGCGCTTCTACAAGACGAAGATGGTGAACGGCATGAAGGCCGTCGGCGATGGCCCCATCAAGACCTTCCCCCTGCGCGGCATCAAGGAGTCGCCCCCCTACCTGCACGACGGGCGGCTGCTGACCCTGGAGGATACGGTGGAGTTCTTCAACCTGGTGCTGGAGACGAAGCTGACGGAGACGGAGAAGAGCGACCTGGTGGCGTTCCTGCGAGTGTTGTAGCGGGTATCCGGCCGGGCTGTTCGGCCGGGGCGCTGCCCCGGCCATCCCATCAGCGCGAATAGCCCACCGGCTCGTTGGGACTCAACGCGACAAAGCCTCGGATCAGGCGGTAAGCCTTCCAGAGCCAATCGTCCACTTTCAGATCAGCGCGAATAGCCCACCGGCTCGTTGGCACTCAAGGCAACGAAGCCTCGGATCAGGCGGTAAGCTTTCCAGAGCCAATCGTCCACTTTCAGATCAGCGCGAATAGCCCACCGGCTCGTTGGGACTCAAGGCAACAAAGCCTCGGATCAGGCGGTAAGCTTTCCAGAGCCAATCGTCCACTTTCAGATCAGCGCGAATAGCCCACCGGCTCGTTGGCACTCAAGGCAACGAAGCCTCGGATCAGGCGGTAAGCTTTCCAGAGCCAATCGTCCACTTTCAGATCAGCGCGAATAGCCCACCAGCTCGTTGGCACTCAAGGCAACGAAGCCTCGGATCAGGCGGTAAGCTTTCCAGAGCCAATCGTCCACTTTCAGATCAGCGCGAATAGCCCACCGGCTCGTTGGCACTCAAGGCAACGAAGCCACGGATCAGGCGATAGGCCTTCCAGAGCCAATCGTCCACTTTCAGATCAGCGCGAATAGCCCACCGGCTCGTTGGCACTCAACGCAACGAAGCCTCGGATCAGGCGGTAAGCTTTCCACAGCCAATCGTCCACTTTCAGATCAGCGCGAATAGCCCACCGGCTCGTTGGCACTCAACGCAACGAAGCCTCGGATCAGGCGGTAAGCTTTCCAGAGCCAGGCGCCGCACCAGATGACGTACGCCAGCGGAATGCCGATCAAGGTGATGAACAGCGCGCCGCCCACGATCATCCACACCGCATACCACCAGAACGAACGGATCTGCCAGCCGTGGTGGCTGTGCACGAAGGTGCCTTCCGTTTCCGGCCGCTTCACGTAGTTGATGATGAGCGGGATGAAGGAAAACAGGCCGAGCGACAGCAGAAAGCTGGCCGCGTGGGCCACGTACAGCCACCATGCCCAGTTCTTCGCGGAGTCGGTCCGCGCGTCGAAAACAAGTTCCTGAGCCATATGCACTCCCGAGTCAAAGTAGGCATATAGTATAGCGATTTTGCCAAGACTCGCGCACCCCTTGCAACTTGCCCGGGACTTTTACCTCAGCCGCCGCTGGACGAGAACTCGGCTGCCGCCTTCGCGGCCCACAGGGCTTCCTGCTGCGAAGGGTAGGGTTCCTCGTAACCGTCGAGGGCGCCGTCCTCGCCGACAAACCAGACGGACCAGCCGTCCGCGTCGGGGCGGATGGCGATATCGTCGGCATGGCACACGGCCAGGATGTCCTCGCCCTGGTCCAGGGTGACGATGCGGGTGCGGCGGTGCGTGATGGTGGTGGACATGGCGGACTCCTTATCTCGGCGGTGGCAGTGACGGGTACTGGCGCAGGTAGGCCAGCAGGTTGGCGATCTGGCGCTCGTCGCCGATGCCCCAGAAGCGCATCTTCGTGCCCGGCACCATGTCGTCCGGGTCGCGCAGGAAGCGCGCCAGGGTGGCGTCGTTCCACACGATGCCGGACTGTTTCAGCGCGGGTGAATACGCGTAGCCCGCCGAGGTGCCGGCGCGGCGCCCCATCACGCCGTTCAGGTCCGGCCCGAATACGGCACGGGCCGACGGACCCACCTGGTGGCAGGAGGCGCACTTCCTGAACGCGGCTGCACCGGCGACGGGGTCGCCCGGTGACGCCGCATTGGCGGTGGCAGTCATCATCGACAGCAGCAGGGTGATGCTCTTCAGGCGGTTCGCACGGATCATTGCCGCATTATAGGCAATGCGTGTGCGACGCGGCGCCGCCCGCGCTGTTACAGTCGGGTTTTCAATACGTCACGTATCCATGAATACCAATCGACTCGCCACCAATGTCAAGAGCCTGGGCGCCTGGCTGCTGGTCACGTTCATCGCCGCCGCCCTCGGCGCCTGGGCCTCGCGCGACGCGCCGGCCTTCTATGCCGCCCTCGTGAAACCCGACTGGGCACCGCCGGCCGGCGTGTTCGGCCCCGTGTGGACGGTGCTGTACCTGATGATGGCCATCGCAGCCTGGCTCGTATGGAAGGTGCGGGGCTTCTCGACGGCGCCGCGCACCTTGACCCTGTACCTGGTGCAGCTGGCGGCCAATGCCCTGTGGAGCTGGCTGTTCTTCGGCTGGCACCTGGGCGCCGCCGCGTTCTACGAGGTGCTGGTCCTGTGGTTGCTGGTGCTCGCCACGGTCGTCACGTTCTGGCGCGCGCGACGCCTGGCCGGGGCGCTGATGCTGCCTTACCTGGCCTGGGTGTCGTTCGCCACGGCGCTCACTTTCGCCGTCTGGCAGCGCAATCCGCAACTGCTGGGCTGATCCGTCGCGCCGGTGCAGGCGCTTGCCCGGGGGACGCCGGGTCCGCTATGCTGTCGTTCCCACGAAGAAGGAGATCGCATGAGCGGACCGCTGGCAGGCATCAAGGTGATTGAAATCGGCGCACTGATCGCGGCGCCGTTCGCGGCGCGGCTGATGGCCGAATTCGGCGCGGAGGTCATCAAGGTCGAGGCGCCCGGCGACGGCGACCCGCTGCGCAAATGGCGCAAGCTGCACAACGGTACCTCGCTGTGGTGGTATCTGCAGTCGCGCAACAAGCAGTCCATTTCGCTGGACCTGAAGTCGCCCGAGGCCGTCGCCATCGTCAAGCGCCTGGCCCAGGATGCGGACGTGCTGATCGAGAACCTGAAGCCGGGCGCGCTGGAAAAGCTGGGCCTGGGCTGGGACGTGCTGCATGCGCTCAATCCGAAGCTGACGCTGGTGCGCATTTCCGGCTACGGCCAGACGGGGCCCTACAAGGACCGTCCCGGCTTCGGCGCCATCGGCGAGGCCATGGGCGGCATCCGCCATACCACCGGCGAGGCGGGCGGCGTGCCGGCCCGCGTCGGTGTCAGCCTGGGCGACTCGCTGGCGTCGCTGCACGCGGTGATGGGCGCCCTGATGGCCGTGCTGCGGGTGAAGACAGGGCAGGGCGACGGCCAGGTCGTCGATGTGTCGCTGGTCGAAAGCGTCTTCAACCTGATGGAAAGCCTTGTGCCCGAATACGACCTGCTGGGTCACGTGCGCGAACGCAGCGGCGGCGCGCTGCCCGGCATCGCCCCATCGAACACCTATCCCACGCGGGACGGCGCCTATGTCGTCATCGCCGGCAACAGCAACCCGATCTACAAGCGGCTGATGGCCGTCATCGGGCGGCCGGACCTGGCCGACGACCCACGGTTCGCGCAGAACGACGGCCGCGCCGCCCAGGCGGCGCTGATCGACGGGGCGATTGCCGGCTGGACGACGCGCCACGGAATCGACGACGTGCTGGCGGCGTTGCAGGCGGCCGACGTGCCGGCCGGGCGCATCTACTCCGTCGCCGACATCGTCGCCGACCCCCACTACCAGGCGCGGGACATGATCCTGCAAAGCGAGCTGCCTGACGGCGTCAAGGTGAAGATGCCCGGCATCGTGCCGAAGCTGTCCGACACGCCGGGCGCCGTGCGCTGGCAGGGACCGATGCTGGGCGAGCACACGGATGCCGTGCTGGCGCGGCTGGGCATGACGGCCGGCGAGATCGCGCGGTTGAGGGAGCGCGGCGTGGTGCAGTGAGCGTGCTTGAGCCCGTACTCAGGCCAGCAGGTTCAGGATGCCATCGAGTCCGACGAAATTGAGCGCGACCGTGGCCTGTTCGCGCACCACCGGCTTGGCCCGGAACGCCACCGACATGCCGGCAATCGCCATCATCTTCAGGTCGTTGGCGCCGTCGCCCATAACGATGGCCTCCAGCGGCGAAATGCCCAGGCCCGCGCACACGTGTTCGACGGCGGCGCGCTTGCCTTCGGCGTCGACGATATCGCCCAGCACCTTGCCGGTCAGTTTGCCGTCGACGATTTCCAGCTGGTTGGCCAGCGTGTAGTCCAGCCCCAGGCGGGTCTTCAGGCGGTCCGTGAAGTAGGTGAAGCCGCCCGAGACGAGCAAGGTCTTCAGCCCGGCGGCCTGCACGGCCGCCAGCATCCGCTCGGCGCCCGGCGACAGGCGCAGCCGCTCTTCATAGACGCGCTCCAGCGCGGCAGCATCCAGGCCTTCGAGCAGGGCGACGCGGCGGCGCAGGCTTTCGGCGAAATCGAGCTCGCCCCGCATGGCCGCCTCCGTGATGGCGGCGACCTGGGGTTTCAGGCCCTGCATGTCGGCGATTTCGTCGATGCACTCGATGGTGATCAGGGTCGAATCCATGTCCATCGCCACCAGGCGGAACTCGTTCAGGTGGCGGATGCCCATCATGTAGGTGGCGTCCAGCTGGGCAGCGTGGGCCGCCACTTCGATGGTCTGGCGCAGCGCGGGCGAGAAGGCGATGCCTTCGCAGCGCAGGGCCGTGCTGGAAATGCGCGTCACGCCTTGCGGCGCCGTCAGCGCGGCGATGCGCTCCAGGCGCGGCATGCAGTCGTCCAGGCCCTGCAGGACCAGGTTCATCGTGAAATCTTTGGCGTTGTTCATCAGGGCAGCAGTTGTTTGATCGCGGTTTTGATCTGGGCCACGCGGGACGGCAGGTCCGGCATGCTGGCGGTGATCTTCAGTTTGTCCTGTCCATTGAGCTTGATGTGGCGGTTCTTCTGGATCAGGGTGATGATGCGCATCGGGTCGATGGGCGGTTTCGGCATGAACTGCAGGTTCGCTGCTTCGCCATGGGCATCGATTTTAACAATTCCCACCGTCTTTGCGGCAATTCGCAGGCGGTGGGTTTCCACCAGCGCCTTGGCCGGCTCGGGCAGTTTGCCGAAACGGTCGATCAGTTCTTCCTGCAGGCCGTCCACCGCTTCCTGCGTCGAGCAGTTGGCCAGGCGCTTGTAGATCGACAGCCGCTCGTGCACGTCGCCGCAGAAGTCGGCCGGCAGCAGGGCCGGCACGTGCAGGTTGATTTCCGTCGTCGTCGCCAGCGGCGCGGCCAGGTCCGGCTCCTTGCCCGCCTTCAGCGCGCGCACGGCTTCGTTGAGCATGTCCGTGTACAGCTGGAAGCCCACTTCCAGCATTTCGCCGGACTGGCTTTCGCCCAGCACTTCGCCGGCCCCGCGGATTTCCAGGTCGTGCATGGCCAGGTAGAAGCCGCTGCCCAGTTCTTCCATCTGCTGGATGGCGTCGAGCCGGCGCTGCGCCTGCTTCGTCAGGGTCTGCACATCCGTCACGAGCAGGTAGGCATAGGCCTGGTGGTGCGAGCGCCCGACCCGGCCGCGCAGCTGGTGCAGCTGGGCCAGGCCGAACTTGTCGGCCCGGTGCATGATAATGGTGTTCGCCGTCGGCACGTCGATGCCCGTCTCGATGATGGTGGTGCACAGCAGGATGTTGTAGCGCTGGGCGACGAAGTCGCGCATCACCTTTTCCAGGTCGCGCTCGTGCATCTGGCCGTGCGCGACGGCGATGCGCGCCTCCGGCAGCAGGGCCGTCAGCTGGGCCATGCGGTTCTGGATGGTGTCGACCTCGTTGTGCAGGAAGTACACCTGGCCGCCACGTTTCAGTTCGCGCAGCACGGCCTCGCGGATGATCGACTCGCCTTCGCTGCGCACGAAGGTCTTGATGGCCAGGCGCTTCTGCGGCGCCGTGGCGATGACGGAAAAGTCGCGCAGGCCTTCCAGGGCCATGCCCAGGGTGCGGGGAATCGGCGTGGCTGTCAGGGTCAGCACGTCCACCTCGGCCCGCAAGGACTTCAATGCCTCCTTCTGGCGCACGCCGAAGCGGTGCTCCTCGTCGATGATGACCAGGCCCAGACGCGTGAATTTGACGTCCTCCGACAGCAGCTTGTGCGTGCCGATGACGATGTCGAGGGTGCCGTCCGCCATGCCCTTGATCGCAGTGTTGATCTCCTTGCCGGTACGGAAGCGCGACATCTCGGCGATGCGCACGGGCCAGTCGGCAAAGCGGTCGGCGAAGGTCTGGGCGTGCTGCTCGGCCAGCAGGGTGGTGGGGGCCAGGATGGCGACCTGCTTGCCGCCCATTACGGCGATGAAGGCGGCGCGCAGGGCCACCTCGGTCTTGCCGAAGCCGACGTCGCCGCACACCAGGCGGTCCATCGGCTTGCCGGACGTCATGTCGCGGATGACATTGTTGATGGCCTCGGCCTGGTCGGGCGTTTCCTCGAAGCCGAAGCTTTCGGCGAAACGTTCGTAATCATGCGACGAGTATTCGAAGGCGTGGCCCTGGCGCGCGGCGCGGCGGGCGTACAGGTTGAGCAGCTCGGCCGCCGTGTCGCGCACCTGCTCGGCCGCCTTCCTTTTCGCCTTTTCCCACTGGCCCGAGCCGAGCGAATGCAGCGGCGCGTCTTCCGGCGCGCCGCCCGAGTAGCGCGAGATCACGTGCAGCTGCGAGACGGGCACGTACAGCTTCGTGTCCTTGGCGTATTCCAGGTGCAGGAACTCGGTCTCGCCTTCGCCCAGGTCCATGCTGGTCAGGCCCATGTAGCGCCCGATGCCGTGGTTGATGTGGACGATGGGGTCGCCAATCTTCAGCTCCGACAGGTCGCGCACCATCGACTCGACCTGCGTGACAGCTTCCTGCTTCTTCTTGCCCACGCGCCGGCCCGTGCCGGCATACAGCTCCGTCTCCGTGATGAACACGAGGGGCTGGCTAGCCAGCAGCTCGAAGCCGGCCTGCAGCGGCGCCACGCCCAGTGCCAGCGGCGCGTTCGACGCGAGGAAGCCTTCGTAGCCTTCCACCAGGGCCGGCTGCAGGCCGAACTCGCCGAAATACTGCTGCAAGGTTTCGCGCCGGCCGTTCGAGTCGGCGCAGATCATCACGCGCCGGCCCGGCTGCATCAGGTAGGCCCGCAGGTTCGTCAGCGGGTCGTCCAGATGGCGGTTGACGGCGATGTTGGGGATCGGCGCCGACAGCTCGGAGGGCGCGCCATCGAGGTCGCGGCTGACCGCCACCCGCGCGTGCAGCTTGGCGCACGTGAAGAAGGCCTCGTCGCGCAGGAAGATCGATTCGGGCGGCAGCAGCGGGCGCTCGCGGTCGGCCTTGAGGAAGCGGTAGCGCGATTCCGTGTCGGACCAGAAGCGGCGAATGGCTCCCTCGATGTCGCCCAGCATGGCCAGGGCCGCGCCTTCCGGCAGGTAGTCGAACAGCGTGGCCGTCTCTTCGAAGAACAGGGGCAGGTAGTACTCGATACCGGCCGAGGCGATGCCGCTGCTGATGTCCTTGTAGACCACGGCGCGCGACGGATCGCCCTCGAAGGTCTCGCGCCAGCGGCTGCGGAAAGTGGTGCGGGCCGCTTCGTCCATGGGGAATTCGCGGCCCGGCAGCAGGCGCACTTCGCGCACGGGGTACAGCGAGCGCTGGGTGTCGGCGTCGAAGGTGCGGATGGTTTCGATGGTGTCGCCGAACAGGTCGAGCCGGTACGGCAGCGCGGAGCCCATCGGGAACAGGTCGATCAGGCCGCCCCGCACGGAGTATTCGCCCGGCGACATCACCTGCGTCACGTGGCTGTAGCCGGCCAGGGTCAGCTGCGCCTTCAGCGCCGCTTCGTCGAGCGACTCGCCCTGCTTGAAGAAGAAGGTGTAGGCCGCCAGGAACGACGGCGGTGCCATGCGCACCAGCGCCGTGGTGGCCGGCACGATCATCACGTCGCACTGGCCGCTGCGGATTTCGTGCAGCGTGGCCAGGCGCTCGGACACCAGGTCCTGGTGCGGGGAGAAAGCGTCGTAGGGCAGCGTTTCCCAGTCCGGCAGCAGGTGGCAGCGCAGTTGCGGCGCGAACCAGGCGATTTCGTCGAGCAGGCGCTGGCCGTCGCTGGCCTGCGCCACGATCACGGCCAGCATCTGGCCCCGCGCCGTCAGTTCCTGCGCGGCCTGGGCCAGCGCCCACGCATCGGACGAACCGTACAGGGACGGCAGCAGGAACCGGTTACCGGGCTTGGGGAGGACTTTTTTCAGGTCGAAAGGCATGCAGGCGAAGCGGCAGACGAAGGCGGTAGACGGGCGCCGCAGGGGGCGCGGTGGCGCAATTATAGTCGAAGCGTTCCTGGCGCGTCGCCCGCCCGGCCGGGTCAGCGCTTCAGTTCGAACCGGGGCATTTCGCGGATGTCCTCGTACAGCTGCGACAGGAAGTATTCCAGCACGGGCTCGTGGATGCGGTCGTGGTTGGGAATGATGTCGGCATGGGTGCGGATGTTCCAGACGATGCTCAACGGGCCGACCGCCGGGTTGGGCAGCCCCGCCAGGTGCAGGTCGCCGCAGAAGGTCCGCACCGGCATGTGCGTGCGTTGCGGTGCCACTTCATCGCGCATGGCGGCGATGAACTCCTTGCGCAGTTCGTGGGCGCTGCTCTGGTAGGGCAGGGCTTGACGGGCCGGGCATTGGTCGGCCTCGATCTGCTCGCGCGGCCAGGGGCCGGCCAGGGTCAGTTCGTGGCTCAAATACTCATCCATGTGGCCGTGCGTGCGCTTCATGGCGCGCGCTTCCAAGGTCGATTTGGCCGGGTGCTGCAGGATCGAATTGATCACCCGCGCGGCCGGGAAGGCCATGCCGGTGGCCCAGTCGGCGGTCGACGTGATCGACACCAGCAGGGGCGGCTGGTAACGGGGGTTGCGGTAGCGCCGCGCGGCATTGAAGAGCGGGTCGTAGCGGGTCGCCTCGAACGCGGGGTTGAGCAGCAGGATCAGGTCGGCGATGCCCCGTTCGCGCTCCGTCTCCGTCGGTTCCTCGTCCAGCACATCGCTGCCGCCGGCCAGGGTCTCCATGACAAACGGCGAGGTCGAGGCGAACAGGATCCACGCGCCGAAGCTGTGTCCGATCATGACGGTACGCAAGGGGCAGTCCGGGCCGAGGAAATCGCCCTTGTAGCGGCATTGGTGGTGCCGGTCCGTCAGGGATGCCACGCGCGGCCGGTTCGCGTGGTTGCGGATCGCCTTCATGCGCGCGAAGAACTCCCGCACGCTGCCTTCTGCGACCTTGTGCGCGGCATTCTTGCGGGTCCAGAAGGTGGCGTGCTTCAGGCCCGGCACGTCCAAGGTTTCGCCATCCCAGCCGATGTAGTAGCCCACCACCTGCCGGGTTCCGCTCCAGCGCTTTGCCTGCTTGTCCAGCAGCGCGCGAAACTTCGCCACATCCTCGTCATGTTCCGCGGCCGAGTGATGCCAGCCATGCACGTAGACGAAGGTCATGACCTTGTAATGCTTGAGCCGCTGGACCAGGTCGCCGATGGCGCAGTCGATCTTGTGGCCGGGGCTGGCCTTGCCGGCCGGGTCGGGGTAGGGCCAGCCCTGGTCGTCGAACTCCAGGAAATGCAGCGTGTAGGTGGGCGTGGGCGGTGGGCCGACTTCCGGCGTCGTCAGGGACGCCGGGGTCCCGACGCTGGCGCCTGGGCAGTCGGCGCCTTCCGAGCCTGCCGTGACATAGGGCCGGTAGGGCGCATTGGCGCAACCGGCCAGCAGTGCCGACGCAACGATCGCCAGGGCGAGGCGGCGCAGCCAGGAGAGGGACAATAGCGACGACAGCGACGACAGCGACGACAGCGACGACAGCGACGACATGCGACCTCCGCGAAGCGTGGCGATATCTCCACGATAGCGGCCAGGCGCGGCGATTGCAAGGCGTGGCGGCCCCTTTCAGCCGCAGTACAACAGCAGTGCCGTGATGTTGTCCCTGCTGCCATCCCGTTCGGCGAGTGCCAGCAGCGCGTCGCAGCAGGCCTGCAAGGTAGCGGGCGTGGCGCCGGCGAGGATGCCGGCGATGTCGGCATCGGCGCAGTCGCCGTGCAGGCCGTCGCTGCACAGCAGGTAGACGTCGCCCGGCGCCGTGTCGTATGCCAGCAGTTGCGGGTCCACGGTGGGGCCGGGTCCGACGGCTTGCAGCAGCAGGTTGCGGGGCGGCAGTGGCTCGGGCAGGCCCAGGTCCACGGCCTGCTGGTACAGGGTCTGGTCGCGGGTCAGCCGGGTCAGCACGCCGGCCCGCTGGCAGTACAGGCGGCTGTCGCCCACGTGGAAGACCAGCGCGGGGGCGTGCGGCGACGGTTGCCACATGCCCGTCAACGTCGTGCCCATGCCGGTGCCGTCGCCGTGGCCCAACGCCACGTTGCGGCGGTACATGGTGTCGTTGGCAAACGCGACGGCGTCGCGCAAGGTGCGCAGCGCCGGTGCCGCCGCGCCGGGCCAGGTGGCATCCGGATCACGCGCCGCCGCCAGCCGTTCGCACAGCAGTTCGATGGCGGCGGCGCTGGCCACGTCGCCGGCCGCGTGGCCGCCCATGCCGTCGGCCACGGCGACCAGGTTCAGTTCCGGCGCGATGAACAGGTTGTCCTGGTTCGACTGCCGTACCGGCCCCGTCACGCTGCGACCGAAGGCCACGCCCAGCGGCAGGCGGTGCAGTCGCGGCGGCGAGAGCGGCTTCCAGTCGGCCATGGCGCGCCTTCAGTCGCCCGGTGGCGGCGGGAAGGTCGGCGTGGCCGGCGCCGAAGGGGGCACGGGCACGATATTCGACGCGGGCGCGCCCGGCGTGACCGGCACGACCGGGGCCGCCGGTGCGCCCGGGACGGGCAGGGCGCCATCGGCGGCCACGTCGCCCGGCACGGTTTCGCCCAGGTCGATGCCGGCCACGGTGGGATCGTTGGCGTATTCCTCCAAGACCCAGTCGCCGTTGACCTGCACCACGCCTTCCGGCACGGCACGTTCCACCGCGGGGCGCTTGACCAGCGCGACCTTCATGTAGTCGATCCAGATCGGCAGGGCCAGCGAGGAGCCGAACTCGCGGCTGCCCAGCGATTTCGGGTCGTCGTAGCCCATCCACGCCACCGCGACGATGCCGCCGCCGTAGCCGCCGAACCAGCCGTCGACGGCATCCGTGGTGGTGCCGGTCTTGCCGGCGATATCGGTGCGGCCGATGCGCTGCCAGGCCGTGGCGCCGGTGCCGCTCCTGGCCACGTCGCGCAGCATGCTGTCGACGATGAAGGCATTGCGCCCGTCCAGCACGCGCTGGCTTTCATCCAGGCGTGCCGGCGCCGGCGACGCCTTCAGTATCTTGCCGGTGGCATCCTCGATGCGCTCGATCAGGTAGGGCTGCACCCGGTAGCCGCCGTTGGCGAATACGGAATAGGCGCCGGCCAGCTGCTGCGGCGTCACGGCGCCCGTGCCCAGCGCCATCGTCAGGTTCTGCGGATGGCGTGCCAGGTCGAAGCCGAAGCGGCCCAGATAGTCGTGCGCGAACGGGACCGAGACGGCGCGCAGGATGCGCACGGACGGCACGTTCTTCGACTTGGACAGCGACTCGCGCATCGTGATGGGGCCGTCGAACTTGAAGTCGTCGTTCTGCGGGCGCCATGGCTCGCCGTTGGCGCCGCCGGGCAGCTCGATCGGCACGTCGTTGATCAGGGTGGCCGGCGCAAAGCCCTTTTCCACCGCCGCCGAATACACGAAGGGCTTGATGGAAGAACCGGGCTGGCGCCACGCCTGCGTCACGTGGTTGAACTTCTGCAGGTTGTAGTCGAAACCGCCCACCATGGCGTGGTAGGCGCCCGTGGCGGCGTCGATCGACACGAAGGCGGCGGCCACCTTCGGCACCTGGGTGATTGCCCAGCGCGTGCTTCCTTCCTTGCCGCTCCGGGCGACGCGGACGATGGCGCCGGGGCGCAGGCGGACCGACTCCTTCGCCTTGGCCGACAAGGCCCCGGCGGCCAGCTTCAGGCCGTCGCCCTTGATGACGATGTCCTCGCCGTCGGCCGTCTCGACCCGTAGTTCCCGGGTGGAGGCGCTCAGTACGACGGCGGCGATCAGGCCGTCGCTGGACGGGCGCTGGCCCAGCGCCTCGTCGATGGCCTCATCCCGCTCGGCCTCGTCGTCCGGCAGGGTGATGAAGGCTTCCGGCCCCCGGTAGCCGTGGCGCTGGTCGTAGGCGATGACGTTGCGGCGCACCGATTCATAGGCAGCGTTCTGGTCCGCGCTGAGAATGGTGGTGCGCACGACGATGCCGCGCGTGTAGGCATCCTCGGCGAATTCGGCGAAGGCAGCCTGGCGCGCCAGTTCGGCCACGTATTCGGCGTGGGTGTCGAACTCCTGGCCCTTGTGGTTGACCTTGATGGTTTCGGCCTTGGCCTGCTCGTACTGTTCCTGCGTGATGTCGTCCAGGTCCAGCAGCCGGCGCAGCACCACTTCCTGGCGCGCCTTGGCGCGCTTGAAGTTCACCACCGGGTTGTGGCGGGAGGGATTCTTCGGCAGACCGGCCAGCATCGCCATCTCGGCGATCGTCAGCTCCTTGAGCTCCTTGCCGAAGTAGACCTGGGCGGCGCCGGCGAAGCCGTAGGACCGCTGGCCCAGGTAGATCTGGTTCATGTACAGCTCCAGGATCTGGTCCTTCGTCAGCGCGTCCTCGATCTTGTACGTCAACATCACTTCATTGAGCTTGCGCGACAGGACCTTCTCGCGCGTCAGGAAAAAATTGCGCGCCACCTGCATCGAGATCGTCGACCCGCCCTGGCGGAAGCCCCCGGCCAGGTTGGCCTTCATGGCGCCGACGGCGCGGATCCAGTCGATACCGCCGTGATCGTAGAAGCGGGTATCCTCGATGGCCAGCACGGTCTTCTTCATCATGTCCGGAATCTGGGCGATCGGCACGAAGTCGCGGTGCTCCTCGCCGAATTCGCCGATCAGCACATTGTCGGCCGTGTAGATGCGCAGGGGGATCTTGGGCTTGTAGTCGGTGACGGCTTCCAGCGACGGCAGGCGTGGCTTGACGATCAGGAACAGGTAGGCCAGCAGCGCAAGCACGGCCAGCAGGCCGCCGACACCGACGACGATCAGGCCACGCAGGGCATTGCGGCGGTTGAGCCAGGAAGCGGAGGTCTTCAAAAGATGGGTTCCCAGGGTTGCAAAACGGGGCCATTATAGACCACGCCCCGGGCGGGTCCGGCGCGCGCCCTTGCGCAAGCAAGGAGAATTGTCGTATCTTGATAGAAATTATTTAGCCAGGGGTCGGGGATGGCAGTGGCGCATGACAGGGGCGGCAAGGATTCCGGAGGGGCGGCGGCGGGCGCAGGGCCCGTCGCGGCGCCATCGTGCGCCGGCCGGCGCGGTCAGGATGTCGATTGCGACGTGCTGGTGATCGGTGGCGGCATCAACGGCGCCGGCATCGCGCGCGACGCGGCCGGGCGCGGCCTTTGCGTGGCCCTGTGCGAGCAGGACGACCTGGCCGCGCACACGTCGTCCGCGTCCACCAAGCTGATTCACGGCGGCCTGCGCTACCTGGAATACTTCGAGTTCGGCCTGGTGCGGAAGGCCCTGGCCGAGCGCGAAGTGCTGCTGCGCGCCGCGCCTCACATCATGTGGCCGATGCGCTTCGTGATGCCGCACGGTCCCGGCCAGCGTGCCGCGCTGCTGGTGCGCGCGGGCCTGTTCCTGTACGACCGGCTGGCGCGGCGCGAGCTGCTGCCCGGTTCGCACGGCGTGCGCCTGTCCTGCCATCCGGCGGGGCGGCCGCTGCAGCCGCGCTTCACGCAGGCCTTCGTGTATTCCGACGGCTGGGTCGATGATGCCCGGCTGGTGGTGCTCAACGCGATGGACGCGGCCGAAAAGGGCGCCTGCATCCTGACCCGCACCCGTTGCACGGCGGCGCGGCGCGAGGGCGGCATGTGGCACGTCACCCTGCGCAAGCCGGACGGCAAGGAAAAGCAGCTCACGGCGCGCGCCGTCGTCAACGCGGCCGGGCCGTGGACGGCGGCGCTGCTGGCCGGCGCGCTGGGGCTTCCGCAGCCGGACCGGCTGCGCCTGGTGAAGGGCAGCCATATCGTCGTGCCCCGCCTGTTCGAGCACGATCACGCCTACCTGTTCCAGCACGTGGACGGGCGCGTCGTCTTCGTCATTCCCTATGAACGCGAGTTCACCCTGATCGGCACGACGGACGTGGAATACACGGGCGACCCGGGCAAGGTCGCCATCGACGATGCGGAAATCGCCTACCTGTGCAACGCGGCCAGTGCCTGCCTGCGCCAGCCGGTGCGCGCACAGGACGTGGTGTGGAGCTACGCCGGCGTGCGCCCGCTGCTGGAAGACGCTTCCCGCGACGCCAAGGCCGTTACGCGCGATTACCGGCTGGCGCTCGACGCCGACGGCGGCGCGCCGCTGCTGTCCGTCTTCGGCGGCAAGCTGACCACCTACCGGCGCCTGGCCGAGGAAGCCGTCGACAGCCTGTGCCGGCAGTTGGGCCGTCCCGCGCCCGCCTGGACCGAACGCGCCTGCCTGCCCGGCGGCGATTTGTTCGGCGCCGTGCCGCAGAACCGCTCCGTGCTGGAGTTCGACCAGTGGAGCGCCAGCCTTCAGGTGCACTACGCCTTCCTCGAACCCGCGCTGGTGAAACGCTACGCGCGCGCCTACGGCACCCGCATTCACACTTTGCTGCGCGGCCGCGCCAACGTGGCGGCGATGGGCGAAGCGATCCTGCCCGGATTGTTCGAGGCGGAAGTGGACTACCAGCGCCGGCACGAATGGGCCGTGACGGCCGAGGATATCCTGTGGCGGCGCTCCAAGCTGGGGCTGCACCTGGGGCCGGACGCGGTGCCGGCGCTGCAGGCCTGGCTGGACAGGCATCCTGTGCTGCAGGCGTAAAAAAAGGCGGCCAAGCGGCCGCCTTTTTCATTTGCGCGAAACGTCTTACTTCACGCCGTGCATCAGCTTCTGGATCAGTGGAGCGACCAGGAACAGGATGACGCCGCCGCCCACCAGCGACCAGAAGCCGAAGGTGTAGCCCGACAGCGCGGAGGCCACCGACATGCCCGATTCGCCGCTGACGTGCGAGGCGAAGATGCCGGACAGGTTGTTGCCGATGCCGGTGGACAGGAACCAGCCGCCCATGCCCAGGCCGACCAGGCGGGTCGGGGCCAGCTTCGTCACCATCGACAGGCCGATCGGCGACAGGCACAGCTCACCGACGGACTGGATCACGTAGACCATGAACAGGGTCCAGAACGGGATCTTGCCGTCCACGACCATGGTCTGCAGCGCAAACACCAGCAACGCGAAAGCGACGCCGTTGAAGATCAGGCCCAGGCCGAACTTGCGGGGAATCGACGGATCGCTGTTGCGGCGGGCCAGGAAGATCCACGTGGCGGCGATGATGGGCGCGCACGTGATGATGGCGATCGAGTTCACGCTCTGGAACCAGGCGGTCGGGAAGATCCAGCCGCCGAAATCGCGGTTGACGATGTTCTCGGCCAGGAAGGTGAACGAGCTGCCGGCCTGCTCGAAGAACATCCAGAACAGGATATTGAAGAAGAAGATGATCAGCATGGCGAACACCTTGTCGCGCGCCACGGGGCCGTTTCGGAAGCCTTCGACGATCAGCATGATGGCCAGCAGGATGAACAGCACCGTCAGCACGACCTGCAGTTGCTGGGCACCGACGGCCAGCAGCGCGAACACGACGGGGATCGTGACGAGGCAGCCCAGCACCACGTACAGCACGCGGGCCATGCCCTGCGCTTGCGGTTCCGGGTAGCCGATGCCCTTCAGGCCGCGGCGGCCGATGAAGAACCAGACGAGGCTGATCAGCATGCCGACGCCGGAGGTGATGAAGACCACCTTGTAGGCCGGCGTGTCGCCCGTGTTGAACACGTACTGCGCCAGGTACTGGGTCAGGATCGGGGCGATGAAGGCGCCACCGTTGATGCCCATGTAGAAGATGGTGAAGCCGCTGTCGCGCCGCGAGTCGGCGGCCGAGTACAGCTTGCCCACCATCGTGGAGATGTTCGGCTTGAACAGGCCGTTACCGGTGATGATCGTGGCCAGGCCCAGCTTGAAGACGGTGGGGTCCGGGTAGGCGATCATGAACAGGCCGGCGGCCATGAAGGTGGCGCCGATCAGGATGGAGCGCTGGTAGCCCAGCACGCGGTCGGCGATATAGCCGCCGAACAGCGCGGCCGCGTACACGAGCGCCAGGTAGGAACCGTAGGTCAGGTTGGCATCGGCCTCACCCGAGGAGGCGCCGCCGTGGAACTGGGCGACGATGTAGAGCACGAGGGCCCAGCGAATTCCGTAGAACGCAAAGCGTTCCCAGAATTCCGTCATGAACAACATCCAGAGTGGGCTGGGATGTCCCATGATCTGGCGGAATTCCGGGATCGCCGTTTCTTTCGCCGTATTGGTTGCACCGCTCATGCGGAACCTCCTGAAAAAAAGTCGCCATTGTAATGTACCCATCGGAATTGTCGATGAATTCAGGTGGTGCATTGCAGCAATGTAGTATATTTGGAAAGATTGCAGTCGGCACGCCACGCGCTTTGCCGCCGGACCCGTGCGGGATGTCGTATATTGACGGTTCGCGGACCGGCCTGCCTTGCGCAGGCGCGGGGGCGCGCCAGAACGAAACTGAATAAGGAAGCAGGCACCATGGAACAAGGCTTTGTCGATACACTGATTTCACCGGAGGGCAAACTTGAAGTCTTGTCCAAGGCAGAAGTAAACAAGCTGCTCGATTCGGGCAAGGGCGGGCTGTACACGATGTTCCGCAACTGCGCGCTGGCGGTCCTGAACTGCGGCAGCACCATCGACGATGGCAAGGAACTGTTGGAGCGCTACCAGTCGTTCGAGATCAACATCATCCAGCGCGAACGGGGCATCAAGCTGGAAATCCGCGGCGCGCCGGCCATTGCTTTTGTCGATGGCAAGATGATCAAGGGTATCCACGAGCACCTGTTCGCCGTGCTGCGCGATATCGTCTTCGTCAGCAACGAGGTAACGGACAATCCGAAGTTCGACCTGTCGTCGACGGAAGGCATCACGGATGCCGTCTTCCATATCCTGCGTAACGCCAATATCCTGCGCCCGCAGATCAATCCGAACCTGGTGGTGTGCTGGGGCGGCCACTCGATCAACCGCGCCGAATACAACTATTCGAAGGAAGTGGGCTACCAGCTGGGCCTGCGAGGCCTGGACATCTGCACCGGTTGCGGACCGGGCGCGATGAAGGGTCCGATGAAGGGCGCTACCATCGGCCATGCCAAGCAGCGCTTCATGAGCGGGCGTTACCTGGGCATCACGGAACCGGGCATCATTGCGGCCGAATCGCCGAACCCGATCGTCAACGACCTGGTGATCATGCCGGACATCGAAAAGCGCCTGGAAGCGTTCGTGCGCACGGGCCACGGCATCATCGTCTTCCCCGGCGGTGCCGGCACGGCAGAGGAAATCCTGTACATCCTGGGCATCCTGCTGCACCCGGACAATGCCGATATTCCCTTCCCGCTGATCTTCACGGGCCCCGAATCGTCGCGCGACTACTTCGTGCAGATCAATGAATTCATCGGCACCACCCTGGGACCGGAAGCGCAGCAGCGCTACCGCATCATCGTCGACGATCCGGAAGCGGTGGCGCGCCAGATGCAGGAAGGGATCAAGCAGGTGCGCGAGTTCCGCAAGGGCCGCAGCGACGCCTATTACTTCAACTGGGCCCTGAAGATCGACCCCGAATTCCAGCGTCCCTTCGCGCCCTCGCACGAGAACATGCGCAACCTGAAGCTGCACAAGAACCAGCCCGTGCACCTGCTGGCGGCCAACCTGCGCCGCGCCTTCTCCGGCGTGGTCGCGGGCAACGTCAAGGACGAAGGCATCCGTGCCATCGAGCAGCACGGCCACTTCGAGATCCACGGCGACAGCACCATCATGGAACCGATGGACGCGCTGCTCGCATCGTTCGTGGCACAGAGCCGCATGAAGCTGCCGGGCAAGGCCTACACGCCGTGCTATCGCGTCATCAAGTAAGCGGACAACTAAGCGGATGACGGGAGATCACTACCAGCCGCCTGCGGACCCGGGCGCGCTGATGCTGGCATGGCTGCGCCGCGCCCGCGAGTCGCAGCTGGGGCATTACGAAATGGCGATGATGCTGGAACGGCGCGGCCACTGGCTGGGCGTGCCCGTCATCGTCATCAGCGGCGTCGTCGGCACGTCCGTGTTCGCCTCCGTCGCGGCCGAGGCCATCTCCGTGCCGGTGGCGCTGATGGTGGGTGCGCTCAGTGTGACCGCAGCGATCCTGTCCAGTCTGCAGACCTTCTTCAAGTTCGCCGAACGGGCCGAGAAGCACAAGACCTTCGGCGCCCGCTACGGCGCCATCCGGCGCGAGCTGGAATCGATGTACGCCGCCGGCACCGCCACGCAGGAACCGCAGTACCTGGCCGTGGTGCGCGACAAGCTCGATCTACTGGCCCAGGAAGCGCCGGCGGTGGCGCCGGCCGTGCACGCCCGTGCGCAGCGGGCGCTGGCTGGCGGCACGGCCGCCACGTTCTAGGCGCCGCGCGGCGCGCGGGGAGCAAGGGACGCCGCGGCAATGCCGGGCCAAAGCCCGACATGAAAAAACGCAGCCGAAGCTGCGTTTTTTTTCGTTGACGCCGAGGTCGCGCTCAGTCTTCCTTGCGCAGGTGCGGGAACAGCAGCACGTCGCGGATGTTCGGCGAATCCGTCAGCAGCATGATCAGGCGGTCGATGCCGATGCCGCAGCCGCCGGCCGGCGGCATGCCGTATTCCAGCGCGCGGATATAGTCGGCGTCATAGAACATCGCTTCATCGTCGCCGGCTTCCTTCGCGGCCACCTGTGCCAGGAAGCGGGCCGACTGGTCTTCCGCGTCGTTCAGCTCCGAGAAGCCGTTGGCGATCTCGCGGCCCACCATGAACAGCTCGAAGCGCTCGGTGATGCCCTTGCGGGTGTCCGAGGCGCGCGCCAGCGGCGACACTTCTTCCGGGTAGTCGATGATGAAGGTCGGCTCCCACAGCTGCGCTTCGGCCGTTTCCTCGAACAGTGCCAGTTGCAGCGCGCCCAGGCCCGAGTGGGCGTGCGGCTTGACGCCGAATTTCTTCAGCTCGGCCTTGATGAACTCCGCATCGTTCAGTTGCACGTCCGTGTAGTGCGGCGCGAACTTGTTAATGGCGCCGACGATCGTCAGGCGATGGAAGGGCTTGGACAGGTCCAGCTCGCGCCCGCCGTAGGTCAGCACGGCCGAACCGTGGGCGTCGACGGCGGCCTGGCGGATCACGGCTTCCGTGAAGTTCATGATCCACTGGTAGTCCGTATAGGCCGCGTAGAACTCCATCATCGTGAATTCGGGGTTGTGACGGATCGACACGCCTTCGTTGCGGAAGTTGCGGTTGATCTCGAACACGCGGTCGAAGCCGCCCACCACCAGGCGCTTCAGGTACAGCTCGGGCGCGATGCGCAGGAACATCTGCATGTCCAGCGCGTTGTGGTGGGTGATGAAGGGTTTCGCCGCCGCGCCGCCGGGAATCGTGTGCAGCATCGGCGTTTCCACTTCCATGAACTCGTTGTCCTGCATGAAGCGGCGGATCGACGAGATGGCGGCGGTGCGGGCCTTGAACGTGCGGCGGGTGTCCTCGCTCATGATCAGGTCGACGTACCGCTGGCGGTACTTGGTTTCCTGGTCGGCCAGGCCGTGGAACTTGTCCGGCAGCGGGCGCAGCGACTTCGTGATCAGGCGCAGTTCCGATACCTTGACGGTCAGCTCGTCCGTCTTGGTCTTGAACAGCGTACCGACGACGCCGACGATGTCGCCCAGGTCGAAGGTGCGGAACGCGTCCATCGCCGCTTCGCCGGTGCTGTCGAGCGTGACGTAGATCTGGATGCGGCCGTCGCACTTGATGCCGGACGAATCCTGCAAGGTGGCGAAGGCCGCTTTCTTGCCCGCTTCGCGCTTGAGCATCATGCGCCCCGCCAGGACCACGGGTACCGGGTTCGCTTCCAGTTCCTCGCGCGACTTGTCGCCGTATTGCAGGGCCAGTTCGGCTGCCTTGTGCTCGGGGCGGAAGTCGTTCGGGAAGGCGACGCCTTTTTCGCGGATCGCGGCCAGCTTGGCGCGGCGTTCGGCGATGATCTTGTTGTCGTCCTGGCCTGGTGCCTGGTCTTGGGTTTCCGTGGTCATGATTGTTCTGCTTCGGTAGGGGAGGTGTTGGCCACGCTGGCGAACAGCGCGGCGATATTCAGTTCGGAGAAATCGCGGGCGACGATGATGACGTTGTCGAATTCCGCGAACGCGGCCGCCGGCAGGGTGGTGGTCAGCACCACGGCCCGCATGCCCGCGCGGCGCGCCGCTTCCACGCCCAGCGGCGCGTCCTCGAACACGATGCAGTGTTCGGGCGCGACGCCGCAGCGCTCGGCGGCGAGCAGGAAGACATCCGGATTGGGCTTGCCGCGCGCGACGTCGGCAGCGCCGACGACGGCATCGAAATGGCGGCGCAGGTCCAGGCCGTCCAGCGTGAAGACGATATTGGCCGGTGGCGCGGCCGTGGCCACGGCCAGGCGCACGTCTTCCTGCTGGGCGTCGGCGATGAACTGCTCGAAGCCGGCCACCGTTTCCAGGTGCGGCGCGTACAGTTCGCGGTACAGCGCTTCCTTCTCGGCGTCCAGCACGGCCGCGTCTTCCCGGCTCAGGTCCTGGTCCAGGTAGGTGCGCATGATTTCATGGCCCTGGCGGCCGGCCGTGGCGCGGAAGAATTCGTCCGCGTCGATGGCATGGCCGCGGCGTGCGAAGAAGGACAGCCACGACTCCGTATGGAAGGCCATGTTGTCGACGATGGTGCCGTCCATGTCGAAGATGAAGGCGCGCGGGGGCGTCACGGGTGTCGTCATCAGACGCCCTGCTTCAGCGAGGCGGCGATGAAGTCGTCCAGGTCGCCGTCCAGCACGTTCTTCGTATTGCCCGTCTCGAAACCCGTGCGCAGGTCCTTGATGCGGGACTGGTCCAGCACGTAGGAGCGGATCTGGTGGCCCCAGCCCACGTCCGTCTTCGAGTCTTCCAGCTTCTGCTGCTCGCTCATGCGCTTGCGCAGCTCCGCTTCGTACAGCTTGGCCTTCAGCATTTCCATCGCCTCGGCCTTGTTGCGGTGCTGCGAGCGGTCGTTCTGGCACTGCACGACAATGCCGGACGGCGCGTGCGTCAGGCGCACGGCGGAGTCGGTCTTATTGATGTGCTGACCGCCGGCACCGGACGCGCGGTACGTATCGATGCGCAGGTCGGCCGGATTGATCTCGATCTCGATCGAGTCGTCCACTTCCGGATAAACGAACAGCGACGTGAACGACGTGTGGCGGCCGTTGGCGCTGTCGAACGGCGACTTGCGCACGAGGCGGTGCACGCCCGTTTCCGTGCGCAGGTGGCCGTAGGCGTAGTCGCCCTCGACCTTGATGGTGGCCGTCTTGATGCCGGCCACTTCACCGTCCGACTGTTCCATCACCTCGACCTTGAAGCCCTTGCGTTCGCAGTAGCGCACGTACTGGCGCAGCAGCATCGACGCCCAGTCCTGCGCTTCGGTGCCGCCGGCGCCGGCCTGGATGTCGATGAAGCAGTTGTTCGGGTCCATCGGGTTGTTGAACATGCGGCGGAATTCCAGGCCTTCGATGACCTTCTGGATCTCGGCCGTATCGGCGATCACCGACTCGAGCGTCTCGTCGTCGGCTTCTTCCTTGCCCATCTCGAACAGCTCGGCCATGTCCGCCAGGTCGCTCTGCGCCTTCGTCAACGTGTCGACGATGGCTTCCAGGGCCTTCTTCTCGCGGCCCATTTCCTGGGCCTTCTTGGGGTCGTTCCAGACAGCCGCGTCTTCCAGCTCGGCGTTCAGTTGTTCCAGTTTCTCCGACTTCTTATCGAAGTCAAAGATACCTCCGTAGTTCGGCTTCGCGGGTCGTCAGATCTGCGAGCTGGGCGGAGAGGGCGTTGATGCGTTCGGCTTCCATGATTTTTATGTCTCTGTAGAGTGCGATCAAACCCCGGATTATACGCTACGTGGCTCCAGCCCGGTGCCCGGCCTTGCCGCTGCGCGCGCCCGTGCGTATCATGTGATCCCCGTGCCGTCCGACCCTCCCTGTTCCGTTCCCGCCCATGAAATCCCTGACCCTGCTGTCCCTGCCCATCGTTCTCGCCGGCTGCGCCGCGCTGCCGCCCACTGTCCCCGCCGGCAGCGAGGTCACGCTGGCCCTGCTGGAAACGACCGACCTGCACGGCCACGTCGCCAGTTACGATTACTACAAGCTGGCACCGGACCCCAGCCTCGGGCTGGAGCGCACGGCCGCGCTGATCCGGGCGGCGCGCGCGCAGTATGCCAACACCGTCCTGCTCGACAATGGCGACACCATCCAGGGCACGGCGCTGGCCGACTACCAGGCCGTCGTCGCGCCCGTGCCGTGCAGCGAGACGCTGGGCATCTACAAGGTGTTCAACGCGCTGGGCTATGACGGCGGCGGCATCGGCAACCATGATTTCAACTACGGCCTGGCCTACCTGAACCAGGTCACGGGCAGCCGCTTCGACGTCGACGGCGTCGATCCGCGGCGCAGCGGCTGCGCCGGTCCGAACTTCCCGCTGGTGCTGTCGAACGTCATCAGCGTCAAGTCCGGCCAGCCCCTGTTCAAGCCCTACGCCATCCTCGACAAGGCAGTGCAGGCCACGGGCCCGGACGGCAAGCCCGTGCGCGCCACCGTCAAGGTGGGCATCATCGGCTTCACGCCGCCCACCATCATGACGTGGGACAAACGCCACCTGGAGGGCAAGGTGAGCACCATCGGCGTGCGCGAGGCGGCCGAGCGCTACGTACCCGAGATGCGGGCGAAGGGCGCGGACATCGTCGTCGCCATTTCGCACGGCGGCCTGGATGACAGCCCGTACACGCTGACCCTGGAAAACGGCAGCTGGCAGATCGCGCGCGTGCCAGGCGTCGACGCGCTGCTGATCGGCCACTCGCACCAGGTGTTCCCGAACGCTGCCAGCACCGTGGCGCAGTTCGACCTGCCCGGCGTCGACAAGGCCCGTGGCACCGTGCACGGCGTGCCGACGGTGATGGCCGGCGTATGGGGCAAGCACCTGGGCGTGGTCAAGCTGCAGCTGCGCCGGGAAGGCGGCAAGTGGGTGGTCGACAAGTCGCGCACGATGGTGGAGGCGCGGACCATCGACCCGGCCCGCGCCGATGCCGCCGTGCCGGCGCTGGTCGCGGCGGAGCACGAGGCGACGATCCGCTATGTGAAGACGCCGATCGGCACCACGGACTTCCGCATGTCGACCTATTTCGCCGACGTGGGCGATACCAGCGCGATCCAGGTCGTCAACCAGGCCCAGGCCGCGTATCTTGCGGACTACGTCAAGGCCAACCAGCCGGCGCTGGCCGGCCTGCCCGTGCTGTCGATGGCTTCGCCCTTCAAGACGGGATCGAACGGCGGCAAGGATTTCACCGACGTGCCGGCCGGCGCCATCGCGCTCAATAACGCGGCCGACCTGTACCTGTACCCCAACTCACTGGTGGGCGTGAAGGTGGACGGGGCAGGGCTCAAAGCCTGGCTGGAAAAGGCGGCAGGGCGCTTCAACACGATCGATCCGCGCCGCTCGGACGCGCAGGAGCTGGTGGACACGGCTTTCCCAGGCTTTAACTTCGACATGGCAACCGACGCACGGCTGCAGTACGAGATCGACGTGACGCAGCCGTCGGGCAGCCGCATCGCCAGGCTGCGCTGGCAGGGCAGGGACATCGATCCCCGCCAGGAATTCCTCGTGGCGACGAACAATTACCGCGCCGCCGGCGGGGGCGCCTTCCCTGGCCTGGACGGCAGCCGCACCGTCGTCAACGCGCCGGACAACAACCGCGACGTGCTGATCTCCTATGTGAAGCAGCACAAGGACCTGCGCCGCGCGGCCAACGGCACTGCGCGCAGCTGGCGCTTCGCGCGCGTAGCGACGCAGGGGCCTGTGGTATTCCACTCGGCGCCGGGCAAGGTGGACCTGGCCCGCGAGGTTGGGCTGGCGAACGTGCGCGAGCTGCGCGCCGACGATGGCGGCGGCAAGGGCTTGGCGCTGTATGCGATCGACCTGTCCCGATAGACCGCGCCGGGGTTCCGTTTAGTCGGGTCGCCGCTAAACTGAGGGCCGCCAGGCTGCCCGGGTGTTACGGGCGCGATCGGTCTCCCTATAATCCGGCTGCATTCCCCGCAACCCGACCAGGAGACTTCGATGCATCACCTTCCAAAACGACTGCTGATCGCCGCCACGCTGCTGTGCGTGGCGGCGGCACCGGCGCTTGCCGTGCCCACCTGCGCCAGCGCGGCGTCCGATCCCGATGGCGACGGGTGGGGCTGGGAAAACAGCCAGTCCTGCAAGGTGGCCGCCACGGCCCCGGGCGCCCCGGACTGCGCGAATGCCGCCTCCGACCCGGATGGCGACGGCTGGGGCTGGGAAAACAGCCTGTCGTGCCGGGTCGTCTTCAAGGGCTTTCGCGTCAGCGGCAGCGTCGTCAACGACGCCAACGGCAACGCCTTCGTCGCGCGCGGCGTCAACAATCCCCATGCCTGGTATGACGCGCAAGCCTTCAACGTTCTGCCGAACCTGGCCGCGCGCAAGACCAACCTGATTCGCGTGGTCTGGACCCTGGGCGGCAGCGCGGCGCGGCTCGACCAGATCCTGGCGGCCATCGCGCCGCAGAAGATGGTCTCCATCGTCGAGCTGCATGACGGCACCGGCAACAACGACGCGGCCGTCCTGCAGGAAATGGCCGACTATTGGGCCAGGGCCGATGTCGCGGCCGTGCTGAAGAAGCATGAGCGGACGGTGATGATCAATATCGCCAACGAATGGGGCGACGCCGGCAAGACGCCGCTGCAGTGGCGCGACGACTACCTCAAGCCGATCACGACCATCCGCAACGTGGGGCTGACGACAACGCTCGTCATCGACAACCCGGATTACGGCGGCAATCCGAACGGCGGCCTGTGGTACGGCCGCGACCTGGTGGACCATGACCCCCGCCATAACCTGCTGTTTTCCGTGCACGCCTACGGCACCTTCAACAACCCGGACGACATCTACAACACAATCGTCAACTACCGCAAGGGCAACCTGGCCTTGCTGTTCGGCGAGTTCGGCTACGACCACAACAATGGCAACAACAACCTGGGTTCCCGCGTCGACGCGCTGCGGCTGATGCAGTGGTCGCAGCAATTCGGCGTCGGCTACGTGGCGTGGTCCACGGCCGGCAACGACGGCCCGAATGCGTGGCTCGACCTGATGAGCGGCTGGTCGACCACGACGGGCTGGGGCAATACGGTGTGGTACAGCCAGCATGGCATCGCCAACACGGCGAAACGGGCCTCGATCTTCTAGCGGCACTCACCCGGCAATCACTCCGGCACGTGAATCCGCGCCTTCACGTGCTTCAGGTTGGCCACAATGGTAAACGTCATCACCACCAGCAGCGACCAGGCGCTCCATTTGCTCACGTGGACGGCCGACCAGGCGCCCAGCTGGTTCGGGTAGCGCCATACGCCGAAAAAAGTGCCGATGTTCTCGGCCAGCCAGATGAAGAAGCCGATCAGCACGAAGGCCAGCAGCAGCGGCATGCGGCGGTCGCGGTCCAGCGGGCGGTAGATGACGGTGGTGCGCGCGTACAGTCCCAGCGCGCACGCGGCCAGGTACCAGCGGTAGTCGCCGATGTAGTGGTGGGTGAAGAAATTGGCGTAGATCAGCAGGGCGATGCCGGCCGCCAGCGGGTAGGGCGGGTGGTGACGGATGCGCAGGTCGAACAGGCGCCAGGCCTGGATGATGTAGCTGCCGACGGCGGCGTACATGAAGCCGGCGAACAGGGGCACGCCGAACAGCTTCGTGATGCCGGCATCCGGGTAGCTCCAGGAGCCGATCGCGCCGGAGGTCTTGAACACTTCCAGCGCGAAGCCCACCACGTGGAACAAGCTGACGGCCTTCAGTTCGTCCCACGTTTCCAGGCGCGTGGCGATCATGCCGGCCTGGATGGCCAGCGCGGCGGCGAACAGCAGGTCGTAGCGGGCAATGCCCAGCAGGCCGGCACGGGGCACGCAGAACACGCAGGCAAAGAACAGAGCGACGAACAGGCAGGCGCGCGCTTCCTTGACGCCGAAATACAGGAACTCGGCCAGCGCGCGGCGCCAGCCCGCCAGGGGCCGTGCGCGCGCGTCCGTCAGGTGCCTGTCCAGCGCCGCCAGCATCGACGCGCTTAGTGCGGCCGCTTCTGCTGCTGCACCAGGATGAAGGGGCTGACGACGCAGGCCCACAGCTCCGCTTCCGTCTCCAGCCAGCCTTGCGCCTGCTGGTCCGACACCTTGGCGATCTGGCCGGCCGCCATCCACTGGCCGACGCTGGCCTTGTCGTCGTGCGAGATGCGCACGGCCACTTCCACCAGGTCCAGCTCATCGGCCACCCACACCACATTGCCGGAGGCGAAATGGCGCATCAGTTCCGCCCACGGCAGCCGTGCCGTTTCGCGGTTGACCTTCTGGCGCAGTTCGATGTCTTTGTCGGGGTTCAATTGCATTGCAGCTCTAACCTTGGTTCGCGGGTTTCGGGACAGGGGTGGCTATCGCCTCGACGGCGGGCGCCGGCTCCCCCCGCCATGTTAACCGATAGGCCGGGCCTTTGCGAACATTGCCCACCAGCGCAGGGCGGAAGCACGCCAGGCAGGTGCCACCCGCGTGGCGCACGCTGGGGTAGATGATGCCCGTCGACCCGGCGTTCAGCAGCCGCTCGGCCAGCGCCTGCGACTCGATGTAGCTGGCCGGATCGAGGCAGCCGGAAAACCCCGGCTGCTCGCGGATATCGTGGAACTGCGCCGTGAAATCGGCCAGCATGGCCTGGTAGCTGACGCTGTCGTCGAAGCGGTCGATCTCGGCGTATTCCACGGTCTTGTGGAAGATCACTTCGGCCAGCGCCGTCTCCATCGCGAAGCCGCAGTACCACGCGCCCCGGTCGCCGTCGTTGAAGCGGCTGCCCTCGGGACGGGCGTAGGTATAGGCGGCATTGACGATGCGGTAGTTCGGCACGTGGAACAGCAGTTCCTCGATGCCGATGCCGACGGCGCCGCCATGCTCGGACAGCAGGCGGGCATTGGTGGCGTTATCGAGCTCGAACAGGTCGCGCAGCTCGGCGTCGTTGTCGGCCAGCGGTGCCAGCACGGAATCCTCGACATCGGCGAAGCGCGACGGAATCAGGCGGCAGGTATCGAACTGGCGCAGCTGCCGCAGCGGCGGAATGGGCAAGACGGGCAATTACAGGCCTCCACGCCGCGCATCGAGCAGTTTGCGGACAGTTTGCATGGCCAGCAGGCCGCCTGCCAGCATATAGGCAAGCGGCGTGCGGCCACCGAAGATGATATTCCTGTTGGCGAGGCTGACCCACTCGTCGGCCAGCTTGTCGCCATAGATGATGTGCAGCGTCTTGTAGATGCCCAGCAGGTAGGAAATGCGCGTGATGCGGTCCACTTCTAGTACCCGGTCGGGGTTTCTCTTCCATTCGTAATAGGCACTGCTGGACAGGCCGCCCAACAGCTCGCGGGCGTCGTCGTCCCGCAGCTTCCACGCGGTCGCCAGCTTGAAAAAGCCCTTCAGCGCGGACTGCGACAGGCGCTCGCGTTCTTCGCGTGCGTTTAGGTCGACGGGGTTCTGCGGTTGATAGCGACTCTTCGGATAGGCGTAAGCAGAATGCATAAAACCTCCTTATGTGCAGTCGTTATACTCCGTTTCCGGAGCAAATGCAAGTCAGTCTTTTTGTGGCGGCGCAAGCAACAGGCAATTCCATGTGGCGAGATGGACGCGGCCGCCATGCCCCGCCAACGTGGCGTGCGAACCGGCAGCGGCGTAGAATTGGCTGAGATGCTTGCTCGAACGACAAGAAAATCGTCGAAAGGAGTGCAAATGACCCGATACCCTGGATTGCCGGCCGTGTTGGCCCTCGGCGCCCCCCTTCTGCTGGGTGCCTGCGCCTCCATGGCGCCGGTCGATAATGCCGCATTGACGCGGCAGGTCACGGACACGGAACGTGCGTTCGCCGCAACCATGGCGCGGCGCGACTTCGAAGGCTTCAAGGCCTTCCTGGCCGACGAGGCCATCTTCGACGGCGGCGCCCAGCCGCTGCGCGGCAAGGCTGCCGTGGCGGCCGCATGGAAGGACTATTTCGACGGGCCCCAGGCGCCGTTCTCGTGGGAGCCGGACAGGGTGGTCGTGCTGGCATCGGGCACGCTGGCCCAGTCCAGCGGGCCTGTGCGCGATGGCCAGGGCAAGGTCACGACCCGCTTCAATTCGGTCTGGCGCCAGGAGTCGCCCGGCACGTGGCGCATCGTGTTCGACAAGGGCGAACCGGCCTGCGACTGCCTGCTCAAGAAAACACCGTCGCGGCGCTGACCCGCCGGCCAGGGGTGGGTCAGCAGGTCTCGGCGTGCTCGACCAGCAATTGCACGCGGGTGGTGCCGTTGTATTCGTTGGCATCGAGGCGGAAGGCGACGCGGGCGCGTTCGCCGATGGCATCCGTGTGGCCGAACCAGATGGCGTCGTAGCGGGCGCCGTTCTTCTCTAGCTGCAGCTTCAGGTGGCGCTCCTTCAGGATGCGCTGGCTGACGACGCGGAACTCGTCGCAGAACACGGGCGGCGCGAAGCCCTGGCCCCACACGATGCCGTCCATCAGTTCGATAAATTGGGTCGAGTAATACGCGTCCTCCAGCGGGCCGTCCGTCTCGATGACCCGCTCAAGCTGGTGCTCGCTGAGCCAGGAGCGGCCGACGGTCTCGAACGCATCGGAAAAGGCGCCGAAGGCATCGGCCCGGATCGACAGGCCGGCCGCCATCGAGTGGCCGCCGAACTTGTCGATCAGGCTCGGGGCCTTCTTCGACACCAGGTCAAGCGCGTCACGCAGGTGGAAGCCCGCGATCGAGCGGCCCGAGCCCTTGATCCAGCCGTCGCCGGCGGGCGCGAAGGTGATGGTGGGGCGGTAGAACTTCTCCTTCAGCCGCGAGGCGACGATGCCGATTACGCCCTGGTGCCAGCTGTCGTCGAACACGCTGATGGTGGTGCTGTCGGCCGGCTGGAAGTCGTCCAGGTGCAGCAGGGCCGCGTCCTGCATCTCCGCCTCGATCTCGCGGCGCTTGATGTTGATTTCGTTGAGCTGCTGGGCCAGGGCCCAGGCGCGGCCTTCGTCGTCCGTGATCAGGCATTCGATCCCCAGCGACATGTCCTGCAGCCGGCCTGCCGCGTTCAGGCGCGGCCCCAGCGCGAAGCCCAGGTCGAACGGCGTGGCGCTGCGCGCCTGCCGGCCTGCCACGCGGAACAGCGCCGCCACGCCCGCATGCATGCGCCCGGCCCGCATGCGCTTCAGGCCCTGGGCCACCAGGATGCGGTTGTTGGCATCGAGCTTGACGACGTCGGCCACCGTGCCCAGCGCCACCAGGTCGAGCAGGTTGTCCAGCTTGGGCTGGGTCTGCTGGTCGAACACGCCGCGCCGGCGCAGTTCCGCGCGCAGGGCCAGCAGCACGTAGAACACGACGCCCACGCCGGCCAGGTTCTTCGACGGGAAGCCGCAGGCGGGCTGGTTCGGGTTGACGATGACGCGCGCGTCCGGCAAATGGTCGCCCGGCAGGTGGTGGTCCGTGACGACCACTTCGATGCCGCGCCGCTTCGCTTCCTCGACGCCGTCGATGCTGGCAATGCCGTTATCGACGGTGATGATGATGTCCGGGGATTTCTCCCGGGCGGTGAGCGCGACGATTTCCGGCGTCAGGCCGTAGCCGTACTCGAAGCGGTTCGGCACGATGAAGTCGACATTGGCGCCCATTGCGCGCAGGCCCCGCAGCGCCACGGCGCAGGCAGTGGCGCCGTCGCAGTCGTAGTCGGCCACGATGACCATGCGCTTGTTCGCGCCGATCGAGTCGGCCAGGAAGACGGCGGCCGCGTCGATATGCAGCAGGCCCGAAGGCAGGATCAGGGCCGACAGTTCGGACGACAATTCCTTCGGGTCCGTCAGCCCCCGCGCGGCGAACAGGCGCGCCAGCACGGGGTGAACGCCGCCCTGGCGCAGCATTTCGGACGCGCGGAACGGACAGGAACGGGTGGCGATGCGGGTCATGGTGTCAATTCGGTCAGCAGGTTCTTCAGGGTGTTGGTGCGCCAGAACTGGTATTGCGCCAGCTTCGTCGTGCGCGTCTCGAGCCAGCCATGGCGATTGGACAGCACCAGGGTCAATTGGTTGACTGCCCCCGACTTGACGGCCGCCAGCAGGGGCGCGAACCATTCGTCTTCCAGCTGTTGCATCCGGCCCAGCCACGTGGACCAGTCTTCCGCCAGGCCGGCGGCCAGCGCGTGGCCGGCCACGGCGATATCGCCATTGCGCAGCTGGGCGGGCGTCGCGGCACGGCGGGCCGGGTCGGCCAATGCCGCCAGCCAGTGCGGCACGTCGGCCGTGGCAGGCTGTACTTTGGCTTGCATGGCCGCGCCGGCGCCGCCCCACAGCCAGAAGGAATTGACGGGCGCCAGGCCCCGGGCCTCGCGCGTGGCGTTCAGGGGGTGTGCGAACCACAGCATCTGCACTTCGTTCTGCAGGCGGCGGAAGGCGCGGGCGGCGTCGCCCGTCGGCATCCACGGGTGCAGGTTGCCACCGCTGGCGGCGTCCGGCGAGGCCGTGTCCAGGCCTTGCCAGGCGTCGGCGCGCAGGAACCACGTGCGGGCGTCGCCGTACACCAGCTGGTGGCCGTCGCCGTCGAACAGGGGCAGCACCGCGTCGAACAGGGTGCGCGATTCGTCTTCCTCCAGGCGCAGCTGGGCCGGATCGCCCATCTGCAGGTGGTTGCCGACCTGGATGCTGATGGGATGGACGAGGAACCAGTGGCCGGTGCCTGGCGCCACGCCCGTGCCGGCCATGACGGCGGCGGCCACGGGCGCATCGAGCGGCGCAGCCGTCAACCCCAGCGCGTGGGCCAGCCAGGCCTCATGGGGCAGCACGCGGCTGTCGGCCTCGAAGGCGTGAAAGCCGTGCGAGCCGTGGCGCGACAACAGGGCGGCCAGCGCCGGCGCCTGCATTGCGCGGATCAGGTCGGGGGCCATCGGAGCGGGGGGAAGGGCGAAGGGAATTACGACAGTCGTGGAAGCCATCCCGCCATTGTACGTTTTTTCCGGCCCGCCCTTCAAATCGGCCCCGGATCCCGCTAGGCACGGCTGGAATGGTGTTTCCCAGCATGAAATGCTGTTTATATGGCAAACTGCGCATTTTCGCGTCCCGGATTTCTCCGTCCATGAGTTTTACCAAGAATCTGCCGTTCGAATGGCTGGTCGGCCTGCGCTACACGCGGGCCGGCAAGCGCAGTGGCCGCAACAGCTTCATTTCCTTCATCTCCGCCATTTCGATGGCGGGCATCGGCCTGGGCGTGGCCGCGCTGATCATCGTGCTGTCGGTCTACAACGGCTTCCAGAAGGAGGTCACGGCGCGCATGCTGTCCGTGCTGGGCCATATCGAAATCTACGAGATGGGCGGCCCCATGCAGGACTGGCGCGCCACGGCCGCCGCCGCCCTGCGCAATCCCGAAGTGAAGGCGGCCGCGCCCTTTGTCGAGACGCAGGCCCTGCTGGCCCACGGCGGCGACGTGCTGCGTCCGGCCATCGTGCGGGGCATCCTGCCCGATGAGGAACCGAAGGTATCGGACATCGTCAGGCAGGTGAAGCAGGGCAGCTTCGCCGACCTGAAACCGGGCGCCTTCAATATCGTGCTGGGCATCGAGCTGGCGCGCGCGCTGGAAGTAAAGGTGGGCGGGCGTGTCGCCATGGCGATGGCAGAAGGCGGTCTGTCGGGCAGCGCCCCGGGCATGCGCACGTTCACCGTGGTCGGCATCTTCGAGGCGGGTCACAACGAATTCGATTCCACGCTGGCCTACGTGCACCTGGAAGACGGCCAGCAGCTGCTGAAGATGACGGGCCCCTTCGGCCTGCGCCTGAAGGTGCAGGACATGCAGAAGGCGCCCGAGGTGGCATTCCAGTTGAAGCAGACGATGCCGGGCGAACTCCTGATCCGCGACTGGTCCAAGCTGAACACGAACTGGTTCGCCGCCGTGCAGACGCAAAAGCACATGATGTTCGTCATCCTGACGCTGATCATCGCCGTGGCCGCATTCAACCTGGTGGCCACGCTCGTGATGACGGTGACGGACAAGCAGGCCGATATCGCCATCCTGCGCACCCTGGGCGCGTCGCCCCGCTCGATCATGAAGGTGTTCATGATCCAGGGCGCCCTCGTCGGCATCGTGGGCACGGCGCTGGGCGTGGCCGGCGGCGTGCTCATCGCGATGAATGTCGACGTCATCGTGCCGGCCATCGAGAGCGTGCTGGGAGTGAAGTTCCTGGCCAAGGACATCTACTTCATCAGCGCGGTGCCGTCCGACCTGCGCTGGCCGGACGTCGCGGCCATCGGCGCCACCGCCGTCGGCCTGGCCTTCCTGGCAACGATCTATCCCAGCTGGTGGGCCGCGCGCGTCAAGCCGGCCGAGGCCCTCCGCTATGAATAACCCAGCAAAGGCAGCAATCCCATGTTGAAGAATTTGCCGTTCGAATGGCTGGTCGGCCTGCGCTACACGCGCGCCGGCAAGCGCAGCGGCCGTAACAGCTTTATCTCCTTTATCTCGCTGATCTCGATGGCCGGCATCGCGCTGGGCGTGGGGGCCCTGATCGTCGTGCTGTCCGTGATGAACGGTTTCCAGAAGGACGTGACGGGACGCATGCTGTCCGTGCTGGCCCACGTCGAGGTATTCGACAAGGCGGCCGGCATGCCGGACTGGCAGCAGCAGGCCGCGGCCGTGCGCAAGCATCCCGAGGTGCGGGGCGCGGCGCCGTTCTCCGAGACGCAGGCGGGCCTGATGCACGGCGGCGAGGCGCTGCGCCCGGCCATCGTGCGCGGCGTGCTGCCGGCGGAAGAACCGCAGGTGTCGGACGTGGCGTTGCAGGTCAAGGAGGGCAGCCTGGACGCCTTGCGCCCCGGCCAGTTCAATATCGTACTGGGCGTGGACCTGGCGCGTGCGCTGGGCGCCAGCCTGGGTGAAAAGGTGACGATGGTGCTGCCCCAGGGGACCGTGACGCCGGCCGGCCTGGTGCCGCGCATGCGTTCCTTTACCGTCGTCGGCATCTTCTCGGCCCGCCACCAGGAGTTCGACGCCGGCATGGCCTTCATCCACCTGCAGGATGCCCAGCGCATGCTGCGCATGGAAGCGCCGTCCGGCCTGCGCCTGCGCCTGGCGGACATGCACCGCGCGCCGCAGGTTGCGGACGAACTGAAAAAAATGCTGCCGGCCCACCTGACGGTGCGCGACTGGTCCAAGCTCAATGCCAACTGGTTCGCCGCCGTGCAGACGGAAAAGCGCATGATGTTCATCATCCTGACCCTGATCGTCGCCGTGGCGGCCTTCAACCTGGTCTCGACCCTGGTGATGACGGTGACGGACAAGCAGCCCGACATCGCCATCCTGCGCACCCTTGGCGCGTCGCCCGCCTCGATCATGAAGATCTTCGTCATCCAGGGCGCGCTGGTGGGCCTGCTGGGCACGGCCCTCGGCGTCACGGGCGGCGTGCTGGTGGCATCGAACATCGACGTCATCGTGCCCTTCATCGAGCAGCTGCTGGGCGTGCAGTTCCTGTCGAAGGACATCTATTACATCAGCACCGTGCCGTCCGACATGCGCTGGCCGGACGTGACGAAGATCGGCATCATCGCCGTCATCCTGGCCTTCCTGGCCACGATCTACCCCAGCTGGTGGGCCGCGCGGGTGAAGCCGGCCGAGGCGCTGCGCTATGAATGAAACGAGAACCATGAACCAGACGAACCACAACCACCAAGAACCCGTGCTGGCCTGCCGCAACCTGGGCAAGACCTTCACCCAGGGCAGTTATTCCGTCGACGTCCTGCGCGGCATCGACTTTGCCGTCCACCGGGGCGAGCGCGTCGCCATCGTCGGTGCCTCCGGCTCCGGCAAGTCGACCCTGCTGCACCTGCTGGGCGGCCTCGATACGCCCAGCACGGGCAGCGTGTCCTTGCGCGGCAAGGATTTCGCGACCCTTTCGGAAACGGCACGGGGCGACCTGCGCAACGAGGCATTGGGCTTCGTCTACCAGTTCCACCACCTGCTGCCGGAATTCTCGGCGCTGGACAATGTCGCCATGCCCCTGATGATCCGGCGCATCAAGCGCGCCGTCGCGCAGGAGCAGGCGCAGGCGATGCTGGCGCGCGTCAATCTGGCCAAGCGCGTCACGCACGTGCCGGGCGAACTGTCCGGCGGCGAACGCCAGCGCGTGGCATTGGCCCGGGCCCTCGTCACCCAACCGGCTTGCGTGCTGGCCGACGAGCCGACCGGCAACCTGGATCACTCCACGGCGGAAGCCATTTTTGATTTGATGCTGGAGCTGTCGCGCACGCTGGGCACGGCCTTCGTCATCGTCACCCACGATCCGGAACTGGCGCGCCGCTGCGACCGCGTACTGCGCCTGACGGACGAAGGCCTGCGCCAGGACGCCTGAGGGGCACGCCATGTGGATCGATACCCACTGCCACCTCGATGCCCGCGAATTCGGCGGCGAGTCGCTGCGCGTGGCGGCCGACGCAGGGAAGGCCGGCGTGTCGATGATCGTCATCCCGGCCATCGACGTGGCCAACTTCGACGCCGTCGCCCAACTGGCGGCCACGGCGCCGAACGCGTCGTACGGCCTGGGCATCCACCCGATCTGCGTGCCGCAGGCGGGCGAGGACGACCTGGCGACCTTGCGCTCCCGCGTGGCGGCGGCCATGGCCGACCCGAATTTCGTCGCCATCGGCGAAGTGGGACTGGATTTCTTCCTGCCGCACCTGGTCGAACCGGCCATGCGCGAAAAGCAGGTCTACTTCTTCCGCGAGCAGTTGAAAATCGCCCGCGAATTCGGCCTGCCCATCCTGACCCACGTGCGCAAGTCGCAGGACCAGGTATTGAAGCACATCCGCCAGATCCCGCCGGCCGGCGGCATCGCCCACGCTTTCAACGGCAGCTTCCAGCAGGCCCAGGGTTATATCGACATCGGCTTCAAGCTGGGCTTCGGCGGCAACCTGACCTTTACGCGCGCGCTGCAGATCCGACGCCTGGCAGAGCAGTTGCCGCTGTCGGCCATCGTCATGGAGACCGACGCGCCGGATATCGCACCCCACTGGCTGCATCCCGGCGTCAACACGCCCGACCAGGTGCCCCGCATCGCCGAAGTGCTGTCGCAGCTGCGCGGCATCGGCCTTGACGAAGTTCAAGCCGCCACCACGGCAAATGCCCATCATGTAATGCCCCGGCTGCGCGCTTTGTTGGCGGCGTAGCGTTGGCGGCGTCTTAAGACGCAAAGTGCGCTTGATGTTCTTGCCGCCTTCGTTTGATGCCGGCCATTGACCCTTCGCAAGGCTGCTGAATTGCCCGCACCTATGATGCTTATCAGCAGCGAGGTGCCTCATGACGCGACCAGACCTTCTCCTTCCGGTGGCATTTGCCGCCGCTCTAACTGCCTGGAATCCTGCCGCAGCCATGCCGTATGAGCTCACCGGCGATCGATTCGTCCAGTGGATGTCCCACGCGGAACCGATGGGCGAGTTGGATTATCGCGACCGGGAAAAGGCGTACAGCTATCTCGATGGCGTCAAGGATGCGGGGGTAGGGACGTTCTGGTGCCCTGCCAAGCCGCGGAAGACCTTCGAGCTGGCCTATGACGCGGCCGACCATATCAGGGGGCTGCCCGCCGAGGCCCGGAAAGGCAACGCCGCCCAAATGCTGCTTTCATTCCTCGCTTCCCGATACCCGTGTACGAAAGGAGTCATTCGATGAACCGTCCAGCCTACGCTGTCGTGCGCAGTAACTTTCCCACGCGCGCTCGGTATCCCCGGGAAAAACTTCTCACGGAAGTGCTGGGCTGGGACGATCTGCTCGACAACCGTGCTTTCGAGGACACTTGCGCCATGCGCTTGAGTGCTGCGCTGGCGTTGTCCGGTGTCAGGTTGGTGGGTTCCCGGATGAGGGGGACCGGCGGACTCACGCGAGATCGTAAGATCGAACCTGGCCAAGCGAAGCTTTCCCATATCCTGCGGCACCTTTGGGGGAAGCCGGAGACATACCGCTCAGAGACGGCTGCACGTGCGGGGATCGGGAAACGCAGTGGCGTTATTTCGTTCTTCCGGATACACCCCGAGGCGACGACCGCACAAGGTCACATCGATCTGGTCGAACCGAGAAGCAATGGATTTTCCGAATGCGCCAGCCAATGCTTCTTCGGTGCGGCGGAAATCTGGTTCTGGCCTTTGAACTAGCAATACGAAACCGCCCAAGCGCAGCGTTTTCCGGCAGTTGACGCATGCGGTGCACGATACTTGGCCTGATTGGCGGCGCCGCGCTGCTGCAGTTGCAGCCGGTGCTGCCGCCGGTCCCCGGCGCCTCGCTCGTGCTGGTCCTGGCCGGCGCGTTGCTGCTATCCCGCTTCCTGCGCAGCCGGGCGCGGCTGGCCCATGGCATGGTCGCGGGCCTGCTGGCGGGCTTCTTCTGGGCCGCATTCGTGGCTGCGCGGGCTCTGGCACCGTCACTGTCGGCGGCCGATGAAGGCCGCGATGCCGTTGTCATCGGTACCGTCGACAGCCTGCCGGCGCGGGGTACGCAGGGAGAACGCTTTTATTTCGCCGTCGAACAGGTCGTCAGCCCGACCGGGCTGGTGATGCCGCCCCGCATCGCGCTATCGTGGTATGCCGCCAGCCGGGCAGCCGGCGAACTGCCGGGGTCCCGGGTCCAGCCCGGCGAGCGCTGGCGCCTCAAGGTGCGCCTTCAAAGGCCCCACGGCAACGCCAATCCCCATGGCTTCGACTACGAACTTTGGCTGCTGGGCCAGGGCATCCGGGCCACCGGCTATGTGCGCGTCGAAGGGGCCAACCAGCGCCTCGACAGCTTTGTTCTTACGCCGCACAACGTGGTCGAGCGCTGCCGCGCCGCGCTGCGCGAGCGCATCCTCGGGGCGCTGGCGGGCCGGGAATACGCCGGCGTCATCGTCGCGCTGGTGGTGGGCGACCAGCGCGCCATCGACCAATCCGACTGGCAGGTGTTCAACCGCACGGGCATCAGCCACCTCGTGTCGATCTCCGGGCTGCACATCACGATGATCGCCGGCCTGGTGGCGTGGATCGCTTCCAGCCTGTGGCGGCGGTCGTTCTTCGTGCGTGGCTGGCAGTTGCCCCTGCGGCTGCCCGCGCAGAAGGTGGCGGCGCTGGCCGGCGTGCTGGCGGCGCTGCTGTACGTGCTGCTGGCCGGCTTCGGCGTGCCGGCCCAGCGCACCTTGTACATGCTGTGCGTCGTCGCGCTGGCTGCGTGGACGGACCGGCTGGCCAGCGTGACCCACGTGCTGGCGCTGGCGGCCGGCGTTGTCGTGCTGCTCGACCCGTGGTGCGTCATGTGGCCGGGTTTCTGGCTGTCCTTCGGCGCGGTGGCCCTGATCCTGTACGCCACCGTCGGCCGCACGGCCGTCCACAGGCAGGCACCGGCACCGGATGCGCCGGATGGCGAGGCCAGGCGGGGCCGGCCTCTTACGCGACGCCAGCGGCTGGGCCAAATCCTGCACGCGGCCGTGATTACGCAGTATGCCGTCACGCTGGGCCTGGTGCCGCTGACGATGCTGCTGTTCGCCCAGGTGTCGCTGGTCAGCCCGTTGGCAAATGCCATCGCCATTCCCGTCGTCAGCCTGCTCGTCACGCCCCTGGCGCTGGCCGGCGGCCTGCTGCCGGACCCCGTCGGCACGCCGTTGCTGCAGGCGGCCCATGCGCTGATGCAGGCGCTGGCTGAGCTGCTGCACTGGTTCAGTGCCGGACGCCTGGCCGTCTGGTCGGCACCCAGCCCGCCGCCGTGGCTGTTCGCGCTGGCATTCGCCGGCACCCTGTGGCTGCTGGCGCCGCGCGGCTGGCCGTCACGGTGGCTGGGCCTGCTGACGTGGGCGCCGCTGCTGGCGGCCGTACCCGACAGCCCGCCACCCGGCGCCGTGCGCATCGTCGCCTTCGACGTGGGCCAGGGCATGGCCGTGCTGGTCGAAACGGCCGGCCGCCGGCTGCTGTACGACACCGGCCCCGCCTACGGACCGGACTCCAACGCCGGCAGCCGCATTATCGTGCCCTACCTGCGCGCCCGCGGCATCGACCGGCTCGACGGCGTGATCGTCAGCCATGGCGACGCCGATCACGTGGGTGGCGCCCGGGCCGTGCTGGAGAGCGTGCGGACGGACTGGCTGCTGTCGTCGCTGCCGAACGACCACCCGGCCCTTGCCGCAGTGCCGCGCCACCTGCGCTGTGCCGCCGGCCAGGCCTGGACGTGGAACGGCGTCCGCTTCGAGATGCTGCATCCGCTGCCCGCCAGCTATGGCGATAGCGCGCTGAAGACGAACGCCCGCAGCTGCACCCTGCGCATCGCGGCGCCGGGCGGCACCGTGCTGCTGGCGGGGGATATCGAGGCGGCGCAGGAAGCGGAACTGGTGGTTCGCGAAGGTTCACGCTTGCGCGCCGACGTGCTGCTGGTGCCGCACCATGGCAGCGGCACGTCGTCCACGGAGCCGTTCCTGGCCGCCGTGCAGCCTTCGGTGGCGATTTTCCAGGTGGGGTATCGGAATCGTTACCGGCATCCGAAGGCGGCCGTGTTCGAGCGGTATGGGAAGCTGGGGGTGCGGCGGTTGCGGACGGATGTGAGTGGGGCGGTGACGGTGGAAACTGGATCCCATGTTGGCGTCGAGGAGGTCCGGTTGCTGAACCGGCGCTACTGGTATAAACGATAAGGCGCCCCATCCATTAGAATACCCCCACCAATTTTCCCCAGGCAATCCCCCTACAATTGCCACCATGATGAAACCGAAACTGCATTTCTCCCACGCCAACAGCTACCCGGCCGGCACCTACCGTCAATTGTTCGAATTGCTGGGCCGTGACTTCGAGGTCGGGGCGCTGGACCGCCACGCGCACAATCCTTCTTTTCCCGTGCGGGACGGGTGGGAGATGCTGGTCGATGAGCTCATAGACGAGTTGACCGAGCGGTATCGGGGCGAGCCCGTGATCCTCGTCGGGCACTCGCTGGGCGGCATGCTGAGCGTGATGGCGGCGGCGCGGCGCCCGGAGCTGGCGCGCTGCGTCGTCATGCTCGACTCGCCCGTCGTGGCGGGGTGGCGCGCGCTGGTGTGGCGCCTGGCCAAGCTGGCGGGGCAGGGCGAGCGGTTGTCGCCGGCGCAGTTGTCCGTCAAGCGGCGCAATGTGTGGCCCAGCGTCGAGGAGGCGATGACGCATTTCGCCAGCAAGCGGCTGTTCGCGGCCTGGGCACCGGGTGTGCTGCAGGATTACCTGGACGCAGGCCTGGAACCCCACCCGGAGGGTGTGCAGCTGCGCTTTACCCGCGAGGCCGAAACGGCCGTGTACCGCACCCTGCCGCACCATATCGGCGCCATGGTGGCGGGGCGCTTCCCCGTGCCGGCCGGCTACCTGGCCGGGCGCACGTCGGAAGAGAACCGGCAGGCCGGCCTGGCCGCCACGCGCGCGCTGGTGGGCGAGCACCTGCACATGATGCCGGGCGGGCACCTGTTCCCGATGGAGTTCCCCGCGCTGACGGCCCAGGCCATCCGCGACATGGTGACGGAGCTGCTGGGCGAGGCGGCGGCGCCGCGGCGCCTGCAAGCGTAAAAGGGGCGAAAGAGCTTCATTGGCAAGCCGTCATCGCGTAAAATCGCTGCGATCCGGCCCAGGCGCCCCGTGCGCCGGCCTCCAGCAACTTTAGAGAATCGAACGCGCGATGACAATCAAGAGCGACAAATGGATCCGCCGCATGGCGGAGCAGCACGGCATGATCGAACCCTTCCACCCGGAGCAGGTGCGGATGGAAGACGGCCGCAAGGTGATCTCCTACGGCACGTCCTCGTACGGCTACGATATCCGCTGTGCCGACGAGTTCAAGGTTTTCACGAACATCAACAGCACCATTGTCGATCCGAAGAACTTCGATTCGAACTCCTTCGTCGACATCAAGAGCGACGTCTGCATCATTCCGCCGAATTCCTTCGCGCTGGCCCGCACCATCGAGTACTTCCGCATCCCGCGCAATGTGCTGACGGTCTGCCTGGGCAAGTCGACCTATGCGCGTTGCGGCATCATCGTCAACGTCACGCCGTTCGAGCCGGAATGGGAAGGCTACGTGACCTTGGAGTTCTCCAACACGACGCCGCTGCCGGCCAAGATCTATGCGGGCGAAGGCTGCGCCCAGGTACTGTTCTTCGAAAGCGACGAGGTGTGCGAAACGTCGTACAAGGACCGCAACGGCAAATACCAAGGCCAGCACGGCGTGACCCTGCCGAAGGCGTGATGTAATAGGAAACTGCCGCTCAGTCGAGCGGCAGCACGATCTCCACGCGCAAGCCACCGCCCTGGCGGTTGTGCGCCGCGATGGTGCCGCCATGCTGCTGCACAACGTGCTGGGCGATCGCCAGCCCCAGGCCGTGGCCTTCCACGTCCTTTTCCGTGCCGCTGCTGCGAAAGAAGGGCTGGAAGATGGCGGCCAGGTCGGCGGGCGCCACGCCCGGGCCGCGGTCCAGTACTTCAATGCGCAGCCGGCCGCCTGCCGCAGCCGCTTCCACGGTAATCGTCGCCCCTTCGGGACTGTGCTTGATGGCGTTGCGCACGACGTTCTCGATGGCGCGGGCCAGCATGTCCGGCTCGCCCAGCAGGGTTACTTCCGCCTCGCCCCGCTGCTCCACGGTGCGGCCCTGCGTCTGCGCCTCGAACCGGGCATCCGTGACGATCCCGTCCAGCAGCTCGGCCATGTCGATGTCCTCGCGGTTCGGCGCCAGCGCACCCGCTTCCAGCCGCGACAGGGTCAGCAACTCGCCCACCAGCTTGTCCATGCGGATGCTTTCGCGCTCGATCCGGTCCAGCGACGCCAGCACCCGGTCGGGGCGCTGGTGCGCCAGGCCGATGGCGGCCTGCAACCGGGCCAGCGGCGAGCGCAGCTCGTGCGATACGTCGTGCAGCAGGCGGGTCTGGCCGTCCATCAGGCTGCGCAGGCGTGCCGTCATGCGGTCGAAATCGCGGCCCAGGGCATTGAGTTCGTCGCCGCCCTTGCCGCTGTCGGCGAAGCGGGGCGCCAGGTCGCCGCCGGATGCGGCCTCGAAAGCCTGTCGCAGCGAGCGGATGGGGCGGGCGAAGTACCATGCCAGCAGGGCGGCGAACAGCAGGCTGGCGATCAGCGCGGCGGCCAGCGGCACGAAGGGTGTCAGGGGCTGGAAGCGCGGGCCATAGGGGCCGCCGGGGCCGGGCGCGCCTGGAGGCGGCCGCGCACCGTCACGTGGTTCGCTGCCCGGGCGCGGGCCGTCCATCGGCGGCTGCCCCGGTCCCGGCCCGTCCATGCCCAGTCCCGCCAGCCCCGTCCCGGCCAGCAGGGGGCGCGTATCGCCCGGGTTCAGGCCGCCCTGGCGCTGCCGTGCCGGCAGGAACAGTAGGTAGGGATGGCCGTTCGGCAGCGTGACCTTGCGCACGACGCGGGTGTCGCCGCCATCGAGCGTGGCACGGGCCTTGGCCAGCGCGGCCGGGTCGACGATGCGGCCCAACAGCTCCTTGCCGTCACCGTCGACGGCGTAGACGCGGTGCCGGCCCATGTTCTCCAGCAGCCGCGCCAGCGCCTTCGGGCCGCCCGCGTCCAGGGTGGCGGCGGCCGATTCGATGGCCATTTCAGCCGGTGGGCTGGTGTCGATATCGAGGCGCCGCTGCTGGGCGCTGTCGCGGTTCTTCAGCCAGATGGCGCCGCCGATGCCGACGGTGGCGGCGATCTGCGCCAGCAGGATCGAGAAGAAGAATTTCCAGAACAGGCGGCCCATGGCGGGAAGGTCAGTCCTTGATCAGTTGATAACCCATACGGTAGACCGTCTGCAGGCAGGAACGGCCATCGGCCAGGGTGCCCAGCTTGTGCCGCAAGCTGGACAGGTGCACGTCGATATTGCGGTCGAAGCGCGCCATCGGCCGGCCCAGTCCCTGCTCGGACAGGATGTTCTTGCTGACCGGCTTGCCCGCGTTGCGGGCCAATACTTCCAGCAGGTTGAATTCGGTGCTGGTCAGCTCCAGGGTGGCGCCGGCCCAGCTGGCGCGGCGCTGTTCGGGCCACATGGTCAGCTGGCCGACGACGATCGGGGCCGACGCCAGCTGGTCCATCGGCGTGCCCTGGGTGCGGCGCAGGATGGCGCGGATGCGCGCCGTCAGCTCGCGCGGCGTGCACGGCTTCGTCACGTAATCGTCGGCACCCAGTTCCAGGCCGACGATGCGGTCCGTGTCGTCGCCGCGTCCCGTCAGCATCAGGATCGGCATGCGGCTGGCGGCGCGGATGCGGCGCAGGGTTTCCAGCCCGTTCATGCGCGGCATCATCACGTCCAGGATGGCGATGGCGTACTGGCCCGTCAGCGCGCACGCCGTGCCGGCCTCGCCGTCGTTGGCCGTCTTGACCTCGAAGCCTTCCTGCTCCAGGTATTCCTGGAACATGCCAACCAGTTCGATGTCGTCGTCTATCAGCAGAACCTTGCTCATTGCAGCGTTTGGGGTGAGTCGTGAAGCGGCCATCATAACGCAGGGCAGCGGCGGGCAATGCCCCATTTACGCGGTTTTACAGGGTATTCCCCCACGCCCTTTACCCCGATTTACATTGCGCTAACCGCGCTTTACACGGCCCACGGGAAGAATGGCGGCTCCAATCGTTGACAAGGAAGCCCGATGAATAATTCGAACAACAAACTGCTCAGCATCCTGGCAGCCGCCGTGCTGGCGCTGCCGCTGGCCGTCAATGCCGCCGACCTCGATGCGGGCGACGACGGCGCGCCGCACGCCCGCGGCCCGGACGACCGCGCCGGTCCTCCCGGCCGTGGCTCCGGCGGCCCGCGCGGCGGCGACGGCCCCTTCGGCTTCGGCCCCGGTCCCGATGGTCCTCCCTTCCTGCGTGGCGTCGAACTGAGCGAAGCGCAGCAGGACAAGGTGTTCGCCATCCTGCACGGCCAGGTGCCTTACCTGCGCGAGCAGTCCAGGGCGCACGAAAAAGCCGAGCGGGCCCTGTTTGCACTGCATGGCGCCGCCAGGTTCGACGACGCCGCCGCCGCCAGACTGGCACAGGCTTCGGCCCAGGCCATGGCCAATATCACCTTGCAGCACCTGCGCACGCAGCAGAAGGTGCTGGCCGTGCTGACACCGGAGCAGCGCAAGCAGGTCGATGAACGCAATGCCGGCCTCGTGGCCCGCGTCCCGCGCCCATAAGTAAGTCAACCCGAACGCCAGCAATCGAAGGACCACGATGAATATCAGTTCCCTGACGTCGAGCACCGCCAGCCAGCTGGGCGCCACCAGCCGCCTGTCCGGCACCTCCGTCACCTCCAGTACGCGGCAGACCCGAGAGATGCCGCCACCGCCACCCGACGGCGGCGGCTTCGCTTCGGCCATCGTCGACGCCCTGACGTCGATCGGCGTGGACGGCAGCGCCGCGTCCACCGACGAAGCCACTGAGGCGCTCGGCAGCTTCATGGAAGACCTGATGGGCGCGCTGCACGGCCAGTCCACCGCAACCGAGCCTAGCTACGGCGAAGCGCCGCAGGGCGGCCCCGGCCAGCTTTCCACCGATCTGCAAGGCCTGATTTCCGCGCTGGGCAGCGACAGCACCGGCGCCACCGACAGTACCGGCGCGCTGCAAGGCTCCTTCAAGGAACTGCTGACGGCCCTGGGCAGCGACGGCGGCGACGGCAGCGACACCAAGACCCAGCTGACGAGCTTCCTGCAAGCTCTGTCCGGCAAGCTGCCCGCCGCCGGCAACACCGGCAACCTGATCAACACTACCGCCTGAGGAGACACCCATGCACCATCACGACGACCACGACCACAGCCTGGAGCAGGACCTGCAAGCCATGCTGAACACCACGGCCGGCCGGCGCCAGTCCCTGCGCTGGCTCTTCGCCAGTGCCGCGGCGCTGCCCATCCTCGGCTGCGGCGGCAGCGCGTCGGACAGCACGACCGGCACCACCGCCACCAGCACCGGCTCGACCGGCACCGGCACGACGGGTACCACCGGCACGACCGGCACCGGCACCGGCACCACGACGACGACAGGCGGCAGCTGCTCCGTCATCCCCGAAGAGACAGGTGGCCCGTATCCGGCTGACGGCACCAACAGCAACAGCAGCGGCACCGTCAACGTGCTGACGCAGACGGGCGTCGTGCGCAGCGATATCCGCGCCAGCTTCAATGGCGCCACGGGCGTGGCCGCCGGCGTGCCGCTGACGATCAAGCTGCGCATCGTAAACGCCAACGCCACCTGCGCCGCGGCTGGCAATTTCGCCGTCTATCTGTGGCACTGCGACCGCGACGGCAACTACTCCCTGTATTCGAACGGCGTGACGAACCAGAACTACCTGCGCGGCGTGCAGGAAGCGGACGCCAACGGCGACATCACGTTTACGACCATCTTCCCCGGCTGCTATGCAGGCCGCATGCCGCACGTGCACTTCGAGGTCTACCCGAGCCTGGCCAAGGCGGCCAGCGCCGGCAACCGCATCAAGACGTCGCAGTTCGCCTTCCCGCTGGCGGCGTGCAACGAGGTGTATGCGACGACCGGCTATAGCGCCAGCGTGCGCAACCTGGCCAACATCAGCTTCGCTACCGACAACGTCTTCAGCGACGGCTATTCGCTGCAGCTGGCCACCGTCACCGGCAACGCCACAAGCGGCTATGTCGCCACCCTGACGGTCGCCATCGCCGCGTAAGCGCAATTTCCCTTCGCGGCGAAACGTCTTTCGCCCATTTTCGCCCGGCCCCCGTGCCGGGCGAAGTCACGTTCGCCACACCTCGGCAAATCCCCCATCCCGAGCCCTGAAATCCGGTTGGCACGCCCTTTGCACTTATCGGCATGGGCGCGGCACATCGCAGCGCCGCAGCCGGGAGTGCTCCATGGACCGCCGCCTGATCGACTACAAGCCCGAACTGGAAATCCCGCCGCGGCGTGGCGCCTCCGTCAACCCTGCCACGGCATGGCGCGAGGACCACGGCGAAATGGCCTTCGCCGCCCGCCTGCTGGAAGCGGAAAGCCCGGCTGCGCTGGCCGCCGCGCTGACTGACCTGGTAGGGCGCGCCGGCGGCCATGGCCCGATCGCCCGGCCGCTGATGGGCGTGCTGCAGCGCAGTGCGCGGATGGTCTTTCCCGTCAACGCCACCCGCGCGCCGGGCGACCTGAAACGCAAGGCCGCGGCCATTTTCGGCATGGAGCTGGAAGGCCTGAGCCCGGAGGACAAGGAGTTCGAAGTGGCGCGCCGCTTCGTGCGCCTGGCCGGCGATACGGTCGAGGAAGCACGCCGGCGGCCGGCCCAGGAACCCGGCCAGGCCGTGCAACTGGCGCTGCTGCACGCCGCGCGGCGCCATGCACCCGGGCTGCTGCGCCAGCGCGCGCAGACAGCGGTGCCCCAGGCGGGGCGCTGGCAACGGCAGGGCAATCTCATCGTGGTACTGGAGTGTTAGGCAGGGTCGGCGCCCGGCTGGTCCGGCTTTTCGCGGTTTCACCGAAGTTCAATCGCAGTCTACTTCTATCGGGAGCACATCATGCACGACATCGATCGCACCACCCTGGAATTCGGTCAGGAGACCGGCTATGAAATGGAACAGTACGAATTCGGCCAGGGCGAATGGACCGGGGAGGGCGGCGGCCTGCTGTCCGAAGCGGACGAAATGGAGCTGGCCAACGAGCTGCTGTCGGTCAGCAACGAGCAGGAACTGGACCAATTCCTCGGCAACTTCCTGAAGAAGGCGGCCTCCGTCGCCGGCAGCGTCATCAAGTCGCCCATCGGGCAGGCCGTCGGCGGCGTGCTCAAGGGCGTGGCGAAGAAGGCCATTCCGCTGGCCGGCGGTGCCATCGGCGGCTACTTCGGCGGCCCCCTGGGCGCCAAGATCGGAAGCGGCCTGGCGTCGGCGGCGGGCAGCGCGCTGGGCCTGGAGGCCGAAGGCGAACTGTCCGGCGAGGACCGCGAGTTCGAAGGCGCCAAGACCTTCGTGCGGCTGGCGGCGGATACCGTCAACAAGGCGGCCCAGGCCCGGGGCGGCGACCCGCGCCAGATCGCCCAGCAGGCCGCCACGGCGGCGGCACGCCAGTTCGCGCCGGGTTTGCTGGGGGGCGGCAAGGGCAATGGCCAGGGCGGCCAGATGGGGCAGATGGGCGGCCAGGGTGGCGCG
>NZ_WNKZ01000249.1 GCF_009720835.1 Pseudoduganella buxea | reverse complement strand
CTGAACACGATCGACCAGCGGGACGTCGGCGCCGGCGCCGCCGCCTTCGACAAATGGCTGCGCAAGATCAGCGACGATTACGTCACCTTGGAGCGCCTGAGCACCGTGGCCGGCAGCCTGCCGGTGGTCGGCAACATCATGGCGCTGGTGGACGCCATCATGGATGTCGTCGGGATCGTCCAGAAGACCATCGCCAAAAAGGAAGTCGAATTCCTGGCATGGGTCAGTCTGGGCATCAACCTGATCGGCGTGGTGCCGGTGCCGCCGGCGATGAGCGCGGCGCGCATGACCCTGCGGCCGGCCCTGCACCTGGTGCGGCAAAAGCTGGCGCTGGGCGCCAGGGATATCGGCGCCGCGCTGATCGAGGTGCTGATCGTGCACCTTAACGCCAGGCTGGCCGGCGAGATCGAGACCTTCGTCGACAGTGCGATGGGCAAGCTGTCGGGCATCCTGGACGACTGCGCCGATACCGCCGACGGCGTCGCCGACGA
>NZ_WNKZ01000248.1 GCF_009720835.1 Pseudoduganella buxea | reverse complement strand
CACCGCCGCCTCCACCGCCGCCCCCACCGCCGCCGCCCCCACAGGCAGCGCCGCAGCCGCAAGTGCAGGCACCACCGCCGCCCCGTCCACCCCAGGGGGGACCGCGCGGCAACGAGCGCAGCCCCCGCCAGGAAAACGCCCGGGAGCGCTGATGGGCGCAGCCGGCCATCCACTGCGCGATTTCGACAGTTCGCGCCCCGATTCGCGCAGCCTGTCACAAGGCGGTAGCCTGGCGCCGGTATCGTCCGTACAGTCCATCGTACGGGAACACGGGCAAGACAGGATCGCAGCACGGTCCGCAGCCCAGGCGGTTCTCGAGACGGCACCAGCGTCCCGACTATTCCGTTATCACGAATAGTTTTTCTGCCAGCCTCCGGGCTGGCTTTTTTTGGTTCTTCACGGATTTCCGTGAAACGCAGCCTTGATCTTCAGGAAGAAGAATTCACTGTCACGGTAACCGTATGCCATTCGCTTCATGACTTTGATGCGATTGTTGATGCCTTCTAATTGT
>NZ_WNKZ01000247.1 GCF_009720835.1 Pseudoduganella buxea | reverse complement strand
TGGCTGGCCCTGGCGGCGCTGCGCGGCAGGCGCCGGCCCGTCGCCACCCGCTGGTGGATCGTCGGCGGCGGCCTGGCCTTTCCCGTCGTCGGCCTGACCGTGCTGCTGGCCTGGAGCAGCGTGACGACGGCGCGCCTGGCGCACGTCACGTCGCAGACCCCGCTGCGCATCGCCGTCACGGGCAAGATGTGGTGGTGGGACATCCGCTACACGGACCCCGCCACGGGCCGTGAGTTCGCCACGGCCAACGAGCTGCATATTCCCGTCGGCCAGCCGGTCTACCTGTCGCTGGGCTCGGGCGACGTGATCCACGCATTCTGGGTGCCGGCGCTGGCCGGCAAGGTGGACATGGTGCCGGGCCGCCTGCACGGGCTCGTGCTGCACGCGCTGCGCGCCGGCGTGTACCGCGGCCAGTGCGCCGAGTACTGCGGCGAGCAGCATGCCCGCATGGCGCTGGACGTGGTGGCCCGGCCGCCCGAGGAGTTCGCGCGCTGGCTGGCCGGGCAGGCCGGGCCAGCCAGCG
>NZ_WNKZ01000246.1 GCF_009720835.1 Pseudoduganella buxea | reverse complement strand
CCCAGGCCCGCGACACCGTGCAGCGGGCCTACGACGACGCGATGGCCGCGCAGGCGAAGTGGCAGGCGGCGGCCACCACGGCGGCGACGGCGCTGGCCCAGATGGCGGCGCAGCTGGAAGCGCTGGAATCGCAGCACCTGGAGGCGGCGGCGCGGCTGGACCATCTGCTGGACGAGCTGGAGCCCGCGTTTGCCGGCGTCGAACAACCCGACGCCGACTGGAAGGAAGCGTGGCGGGCCAACCCGCAGCACTTCCAGGCGCTGCGCCAGGCCGAAGGCAGCCAGTGGCAGAAGCAGCACGCCGCCATCGACAAGCGCAATGCCGACCTGGCCGCGCTGGAAGTGGAACTGAACGCACTGGCCGAAGCCCACACGCGGGCGGCGGCGGACGAGCAGACGGCGCGCCTGGCCTTCGCCAAGGCCGACGACGCGCTGCGCGAAGCCCGCAACGGCCGCGTCGCGCTGTGGAACGGCGCGCCCGTGCAGGAAGTGGAAGCACGGCTGCGCGGCGCCTGCGATGCGGC
>NZ_WNKZ01000245.1 GCF_009720835.1 Pseudoduganella buxea | reverse complement strand
CCGCGCCGTGGGCGGGGTGCGCGGCCAGCATTGCCCCCGCCACGGCAAGCAAGATGGCGCACAGGCGGCCGGCCGTGGCGGCGACCCATTGCGGCAACCCATGCGGCGTACGCAGCGGCACCCGGTGCGGCACCCACGCCGCGACCACCGGGGCGGCAGCGTCGCTGTTCGGATGATTCATGGCCTTCCTCCCAAACTCGTTTGCGGATGTCGACATGCCCCGGCCGCCGCTTGCACGGTGGCCGGGGCGCGCAGCTATGCCGAGGGCCCGCTCAGCGGCCCACGGCCAGGTTGGCCTGGACGTTGACGCTTTGCTGCACGAGCGAGCTGATGCCGCTGTTCTGGCTGATGACGGAAACGCCGGCAGCCGACTGCGCCACGCCGCTCATCGTGTTCGACATATTGAACACGCCGGCGTTGACGGTATTGCTCCCGCCCGCGCCGCCGGTACCGCCGGCACCGGCGCCACCGGTGGCCGCGCCGGCCATGTTGCCGCCACCGTTGCCGCCCATGCCACCCGTGCCACTGCCGCCAGCGCCACCGGC
>NZ_WNKZ01000244.1 GCF_009720835.1 Pseudoduganella buxea | reverse complement strand
CTATTCCCGGACACAGTCTGATGCTTAGTTAGCGTCAGTTTCCAGAGCCTGACACGGTCGCTCTTTTCTAAACATACGCGGCGATTTATAGCCCAGCGCGGAGTGAGGATGCACCTCGTTAAAATGCCGGAACGCGTCGGGCAGTTGGGCCAGCACGACGATGCCAGAGCTGCGGTCCATGCTGCCCACGTAATCGCGTTTGAAGGTGTTCACGAAGCTCTCGGCCATGCCATTCGATTGCGGACTGTTGACAGGCGTGTGCACCGGTTTGATGCCCAGCTCATGTGCCAAGGCGTGCGTTTCAATTGCCCGGAAAGCGCCGCCATTGTCACTCAAGAATTCAAGCGTAACCGCCCGCTCGTCCGTGCTTCCAAAGCGTGTTTCCACCGCCTCAATCATCATGTCACGCACTGGTTCGCCAGGCAGCCCACGGCCGATCCAGGCACGCCAGGCGATGATCTCACGGTCACAGCAATCCTTCATGAATACGCCCGTCACGACGTCGCCGTTGTCGCAGGCGATCTCGAAGCCGTCCGAGCACCAGCGCTG
>NZ_WNKZ01000243.1 GCF_009720835.1 Pseudoduganella buxea | reverse complement strand
GGGCCACGCACGGTCTGGTTGGCGGCCGCGCACCCCAGCGCCACCTGCCGGTCCGACGGCTCGACCAGGCGCGGGGCCGGCGCGGCAATCGCATGGACCAGCGCCGCACCCGCGGCCACTGCGGCATGCAGCAGGCGTACATGCAGGTGCCAGCGCCGCGGCCGGTAAAGCGTGCCCAGGCCGCCCTGCCGGCGTGGCGGCACGACGGGCCAGCGTGGCAGAGAAGGCGCGGCGCCGCCGTAAGGGGAAGCCATGGCCGCCTCAGTCTTCCGGCCGGCGCTGGGTTGCCTGCAACACCACCTGGGTGCCCTCGCGGCTGCCGAAGCCGATCGCCGTCACCCGGTACAGGTAGCCGCCGTCCACGCCCACTTCCGCTCCGGGCGGGCGGTACGGCAGGCGTTCGACGATGTAGCGGGGCCGCCTGAGGGGCAGGAAGCCCTGTCCCGTCTCCATCGCCGCGCCCGTGAAGGTGCCCAGTGCCGCGCTGTGCCGTTCGTCGCGCAGGTCGACCGCCTGCCAGGCCGGCGCCTCGCCCGGGGCGGTGCGCTCGCACAGGCCCTGTGCCAGCCCGCTGCCGCAGGGCCGG
>NZ_WNKZ01000242.1 GCF_009720835.1 Pseudoduganella buxea | reverse complement strand
ATCGTCATCGGCGCCCTGTACAACGGCCAGGGCGAGGGCGGCCACGCCCCCACGCCCGGTGGGCAAGCGGCAGACGGTGACGACCCGGCGGCCGTCTTCCAGCCGGCCGGCGACCACGCGCCGTCGGCGCAAGGCAACCTCGCGGCCGGCAACAGCCCCGTATGGCACGGCGCCTCGAGCGCCAACGACGGCCATCGCAACGCCGCCGCCCAATGGGGCGTGCGCACCAAGGAATTTGGTGGCTCGGGCTACAACCAGCTGCTGTTTGACGACACGGACGCGCAAGGCCGGGTTCAGCTGCGCTCGACCCATGCCGGATCGGAGCTGTCGCTGGGTCACCTGATCCACAGCGCCGATAACTACCGGGGCAGCCTGCGCGGCCAGGGCGCCGAACTGCGCACCGACGCCTACGGCGCCGTGCGCGGCGGCGCCGGCCTGCTGGTGTCGAGCTACAAGGTCGCCCACGGCGCCACCAACCGCGACCCGGCCGGCGACAACGCCGCCGGCATCGCGCTGATGAAGCAGGCCGTGAAACTGGGCGAGACGTTCAGCGAGGCGGCCAAGACGCACCAGACGGTGGCGTTGGC
>NZ_WNKZ01000241.1 GCF_009720835.1 Pseudoduganella buxea | reverse complement strand
AGTGGATTGCGCGCTCACCCTTATTGGACAAGGACGGCCAGTGAAGCCGGTCTGCGCTGTTCTTGGTGTAGCGCGCTCGAACATTATTGATCGCCTTGCGCGTCCTGTAGACTGGATCGATGGTCGTGCGTTGGCCAGGCTTGATCCAGCCGCTGACGCAACGATTGCCGATGCCGTGCGTGCCGAGATCACGGCATTGCCCACTTACGGCTATCGCCGCGCCGGCGCCTTGGTGAACCGCACGCGCAGCCTGATGGGCCTGCGGCCAGTCAATCACAAGCGCATGTATCGCGTGATGAAGGCCCAGGGTTTACTGCTGCCGAAGTCGCCTAAGCGCCGAGATAGCGGCCGCGCGCATGATGGCAAGGTAGCCGTCGAGGAATCGAATCAGCGCTGGTGCTCGGACGGCTTCGAGATCGCCTGCGACAACGGCGACGTCGTGACGGGCGTATTCATGAAGTGAATCGCCACGAGTTTCCTAGACACTCGCGAGCCGCTTGAAATACTGCTTTTCATACTCGACCGGCGACAAGTCATTGCTGAAGCTGTGCCGGCGCTTCGGATTGTAGAACATCTCGATGTAATCG
>NZ_WNKZ01000240.1 GCF_009720835.1 Pseudoduganella buxea | reverse complement strand
ACACGGCGAGCCTGCGCGACATCTGCTATACGGCCGCCACGCGCCGCGAGCATTTCCGCTGGCGCCTGGCGGCCGTGGGCCAATCGCGCCGGCAACTGGCCGAGGCCCTCGACGCCATCGCCGATGGCGGCGGCGCCAGCAGGGACGTGGCGCTGGGACAGGTCAAGGGCCGAGCGCCCCGCCCCGTGTTCGTGTTCACCGGCCAGGGCGCGCAATACCCCGGCATGGGCGCCGAACTCTACGAACGCCACGCGGCATTTCGCGCGGCCATCGACCGCTGCGAGGCGCTGTACCTGGCCCGCCGCGGCACCAGCCTGAAGGCCCTGATGTGGCAAGGTGACGAGGCCGCGCTGGCGTGTACCGAGCACACCCAGCCCGCCCTGTTCGCGCTGGAGTACGCGCTGGCGCAGTTGTGGCGGTCCTGGGGCATCGAACCGGCCGCCGTGATCGGCCACAGCGTGGGCGAATACGTAGCCGCGCACGTGGCCGGCGTGTTCTCGCTGGAGGATGCCTTCGGCCTGCTGCTGTTGCGCTCGGAACTGATGGGAGCCTTGCCCGCCGGCGGTGCCATGCTGGCGCTGCAAGGACCC
>NZ_WNKZ01000023.1 GCF_009720835.1 Pseudoduganella buxea | reverse complement strand
GGGCGGCCCCAGCGGCGGGCGCAGCACGTCGGCGTCACCCCCGACGACCGCCGGCGCCGGCAGGGTCGCATCGGACGGCCCCCTCCCGGCCGCCACGACGGGCCAGCCGTCGACCCAGTCGATCCGGTCCAGCAGGGCCAGGCGGCGCGTCAGGTCGGGCGCGGCGAAATACGGCTCGTTGCGGTCGACCGCGTGGTAGATCGTCCACCACTGGCCGGCGCCGTCCTGGAATACGGTGTTGTGGCCCGGGCCGATCCAGCGGTTGCCGTTCTGGGGCAGCACCGGCGTGCCCCCCGCGCGCGGCGCGGCCATGTCGGCGCCGAGCCGGTCGAGGAAAGGGCCTTCGGGCTGTTTCGAGCGGCCGACGTACAGCGCATAGCCCGTCAGCGGCCCGGCACAGCAGTTGGTGGCGGAAGCGAACAGGTAATAATAGTCGCCATGGCGCACCACCTCGGCGCCTTCGTAGCGCCAGCCGGCGCCGATCTTCTTCGGCTGGCCCGTGACGGCCATGCCGTCGTCGGCCAGGCGCTGCACGAACATGCCGCCGCCGTAGCTGCCGAAGTACAGGTACTTGCGCCCGTCCTCCAGCACCAGCACGTCCGGATCGTAGGTCCAGTGGAACTGGCAGCCGGGACCGGCGCGCCGGGGTGCCACCACGGGCACGGCCGCCGCCTGCCACGGCCCCACGGGCGAGGCGCTGGTGGCCACGCCGATGGCGCTGTCCTTGTCGCAGCCCGGCTCCGGGCTGCGCGCATCGGCCACGTCGGTGATGGTGTAGTACAGGTAGTAGCGCCCGTTCATGCGCACCGGCTCGGGCGCCCACAGCCCGGCCGTCGGCGTGGCCGGGGCGGGCCGGTCGGCGAAAGCGTCCGTGACGAAGTCCCACTGCACCAGGTCGTGCGAGCGGAATACGGGCATCAGGCGGAAGCGCCAGCCCGTTCCGCTGCGTTCTTTCCGGCTGACGGGATCGGTGGTGCAGTACAGGTACCACGTGGGCCGCGCCGCGTCCGGGTCGCGCAACAGGGCCGGGTCGGCGCAGTTCTGCGCCAGCTCGCCCCCGGGCAGCTTCAGTTGCAGCGGATTGGTATAGGTGGGCGCCGCCCGCAGGCCCGTGCAGCAGGCCAGCGCGGCCAGGAGGAAAAGACGTGCCGGCACGGAAGTCTCCTGTTGTGTTGGAGGCCACACGTTACCACGAGCGCGCCGGCCGCGCGCGCCGCTTCAGTTGCCGAGCAGGCGCGCCACCACCGGCGCCAGCGCGGCAGGACGACAGCCGAAGGCGGCCAGCCGGCCCTGTGCCGCGGGCGCCAGTGCCAGGTCGTAAGGCAACCGCCCGGCCACCACCCACAGGCGGCCCGGGTCGAGCGCGTCGAGCAGGCGCTGCTGGCCTGGCACCAGCACGGCGTTATACGTCTGTACGACGACCTGGCCGGCCTCGCCGGCAAAGGCGATGGCGGCGTCGATGTCCGCTTCGTCCGGCTGGGCCGACAGGGCGAACTCGCGCACCGTCAGCCCGGCCGCCGCCAGGGCGTCCACCATCGAGCTGCGCGCCTCGCGGTTGCGCGCGCTGGCCACCTCGTCCACTTCGGTGCGGTCGCGTACCTCGAAGGTGATCAGGGTGACGGCGAGCGTGGGGTCCAGCGGCCGGAAGGCGCCGTCGGCACGCAAGGCGCGGCGCTGTACCTCCCCGGCCAGTGCCAGCGCCTCGGGCGACATCAGGCCCACCGGCTGGGCCGGCAACTCGCGCCAGGCCCGCACGGCGGCGACGCGCTTCAGCCTGCGCACGCGGGCCAGCGCTTCGGCGATGCGTTCGGGCGCCAGCCGTCCCTCTTCCAGCGCGGCCAGCACGGCATCGATTGCGCCATGCTGGCGGCTTTCCGTGTGGGACACCAGCACGATGTCAGCGCCGGCCAGCAAGGTACGCACCGCCCCTTCGGGCACGCCGACGCCGTCGGCGATGGCGCCCATCTCCAGGCAGTCGGAAATGACGACACCGTCGTGGCCCATGTCGTTGCGCAAGAGGCCCGTCAGCACGGCGCGCGACAGGGTCGCCGGTACCGACGCATCCGGTTCGAAGGCGGGAAAGGCCACGTGCGCCGTCATGATGGCGTCGACCCCCTGGGCGATGGCGGCCCGGAACGGCGCCAGCTCGACGGCCTGCAGGCGCGCCTGGTCGTGCGCCACCAGCGCCATCGCGTGGTGCGAATCGACGGCCGTGTCGCCGTGGCCGGGGAAGTGCTTGGCCGTCACGATGACGCCGGCGCGCTGCATGCCGCGCACGGCCGCGCCGCCGAAGCGGATCACCGTGTCGGCATCCTCGCCGAAGGCGCGCACGCCGATGACGGGATTGGCCGGATTATTGTTCACGTCCAGCACGGGACCCAGCAGCATGTTGATGCCGATGCGGCGCATTTCGTCGGCGTTGACGAACTGCAGCCGTTCGCAGTCGCCCTCGTCGCCGGCGGCCTGGAAGGCCATCGGCGCGGGAATGGGTGTAACGCCCTGTTCGATGCGCATCACCATGCCGCCCTCCTGGTCCAGCGCGATCAGCAGCGGTTCGTCGCTGACCTGGGCATTGAGTTCCTGCAGGCGCCGGCACAGCGCGGCCACCTGGGCCGGCGTGTGGACGTTGCGCCGGAACAGGATGACGCCGCCCACGCGGCGTTCGCGGATCAGCCGCGTGATCGCCGCATCCGGTTCCAGGCCATCGAAGCCCACCATGAACAACTGACCGATCTCGTTCTGCACTGCCATGTCTACTTCCTCTCTTCGTGAAATGCCGCGTCCTGGCCCCAGGACGTCAATCCCAGCAGGCGTTCGCCCAGCGGGGTCAATTGTGCCGTATCGTAGCGGCTTTGTTCGATATTGCGGCGGTCGCCGTGCAGGCTGTAGCCCTGCGGCGCCAGCCGCTCGCGCCAGCAGCGGATGCGCCAGTCGCGCGTGGCGGCGTCGTGTTCCTGCGCCGGCAGCATGGCGATGTACTGCGCCATCCGCACACCCGTGCGCGACACGTTCTGGCGGATGCCGTGGCACAGCCGGCTGTTAAAGATCAGCAGGTCGCCGGCGCGCAGGGGCACGGCCTCGATCGCGAACCCGCTGACGTCGGGCCGGTACCAGTCCCAGTCATCGCCCTGCCGCGCGCGCCAGGCCGGGTAATCCCGGAACAGCTCGGGAACGCAGGCGAAGCCGCCCACTTCCGGGTCCAGCTGGTCCGTCACGGCCAGCACGCCCTGCACGCTGTCGGCCGCGCCGTCGGGGTCGTGGTCGAAGTGCATGAAGCCGCGAAATTCGAAGCCCGGCGCCGGCGGCAGGTTCAGGTTGACCCGGTCGATCGACACCCACAGCGCGTCAAGACCCCACAGGTCGGCGAAAGCGCCATGGACCCGTTCCGATTGGCGCGCATCCCACAGGTACTGGTGGTTGTACAGTTCCACCATGCCGGCGTTGTAGCTCAGTTCCGTGCGCCGCAGGGCCATCTTTTCCGGCGGGTACCAGGTCGACGGGTCGCGCGGGTCCATCTCCTCGAATTCCCAGATCAGGCCTTCGATGCGCGCGACCGTATGGAGCGGCACTGCCTGGCGGATGACGACATAGCCGTTTTCCACCCAGTGGCGCCAGTCGTTCTCCGTCAACACGCGCAACCGCCGGTCGCCGCGCGGGGCCAGCCGCGCCGGCCCGTGCGTCACGGTGGAAGGATTGCGGTCCTTGATGCTGTGCTTGCCGATGGCGGCAATCTTGTCGGTAGCGAGATTCATTGTCTCTCCTCGGGAACAGCGTCCAGCGCTCGCCCCATGCAAAGCAGGCGGTCGAAAAACAGGGGCCAGGCGGCGTCGAAGGTGGCGCGCACGGCGAAACCGTGGCGCAGGTAGACGGGCAGCGCCGCGCTGCTTTGCCACACCGTCAGCGCGATGCCCGGGCACGCGGCAGCCCGGGCCGCATCCTCCAGTTCGGCCAGGAGCAGCTTGACCAGGCCCCGGCCCCGCCACACGGGTTCGATGGCCAGGCTGGCCACGAACAATTCCTCCGGCGCGACGCTGTTGCCGACGAATGCATCGTAGTCCGCGTCCATCGCCTGCACGTCCGCCCGGTAGTGATTGACGACCGCCGTCGCGCCGTATTCACGCAAAGGCGCGGCGTTGTAGAAGCCGGCAAAGCGGCCGTCCACGTACAGGGCGCGGATATGGCGCAGCCAGGGGTCGATGTTCTGGCGCCGCTGCAGCGCGCGCGGGTGCAGCCGCAGCGCGTTGCCGGCCGAGCAGTACTCCAGGTAGCTGGTCTCGAACAGCAGCGCCGCCATCCGGTCCAGGTCGCGCCCGGGCACGTCGGTGCCGGGAATAAAGGCCGTCGACACGGCCGCGTCCGCGTCCACGCCTGTGTCAAAATTCGCATCACGCATGGGCGGGCAACTCCCGCTGGCGGGGCGCCGGCCACGCCGCGCCCCCGGCCAACGCGCCCCGGATGCGGCACCAGAAGCCGCCCCGCGCGATGGCGTCGTCGTTCCTGGCCAGCAGGTAGGCGGCGAACAAGGTGTTGACGCGGTCCAGCTCTCCGTCGGTCGACAGGAAAGAGTAGTAATTGCAGCAGGCCGGGTTGGCGCGCAGCTGGGGCGCATACGCCGGCGGCGCCACTTCGCTGACCCAGTCCAGCTCCACCAGCCGTTCCAGCGCCAGCGGATGACCGAGACGCCAGCCCCGCTGCGCCAGCGCCGCCACGCAGCGCTCGCGCCAATGGCGTTCCTCGGGCGACAGCGGCAGCGGCGCGCCCGTGTCGCCGTCGAAGTCCAGGCGCATGCCGCGCACGCCGGCCACCACGGGTTCGGCCCGCCCGTCTGCCAGCACGCCATGGGCTTCCACCATTTCCTGATAGCTCAGCAAGGTGCTTCCCAGGTGGCGGCGCCACTGGTGATAGGTGGCCTCCTGCAGCAGCCGGGCGAACGCAGGCGACGGCGCAGTGGGCACAAGCGGCACCTCCGGCAGGGCCGCCAGCGCGCCTTCCATCGCGGCGGCCAGTTCGCGCACGGCCGCATCGCCCCGCCGCGCCACCAGCACGCCGTTCTCGTCGCGCACCAGGTTCAGCCACGACACGACGCTGGCCTGCACGCGCCCGCCCACCAGTGCGAAATGCACATAGTCCGGCACCTCGGGCCGCGCCAGGAACACGGTGGCGGCCCGGTATGGCATCGTATCCGCGTCCAGGTAGATGCCGCCGCATTCGCGCAGCAGCAGGATGCGCAGGTAGTCCGACAGGTTGACGAACCAGCGCCCCGCGTGCAGCCCTGCCAGGCGCCCGGCCAGCGCCGGCGCGTGGCGTTCGACCAGCGCGGCCAGCGAGCATACGTCGATGGTGTCGCCGCCGGCGCAATAGCCGCCCAGGTGGAAGGGCCGCGCCCCATCCGCGCCGGGGCGGAACCACGGGTCGGCGGCCAGTTGCGCGGCGTCCCACACCCACAGGATCGAGCGGTAGCCCCGCCCCGGCGGCGCGGCCAGCTCGTCCAGCGCAGCGCCCCACTGGCCGACGGCCTGGCGCACGCCGTCCGGCACCGGGCCACCCATCCAGATGCGGTGCAACAGCAGCTCGTCCGGCGCCAGCGCGCGGGTGGGAATGCCCAGCAGCGAAGAGACGCGGCGCGCGTCGAACCATTCGAAATGGTCGCGCACGTGGCGCCGCAGCGCCGCCAGCCGGTGGCGCCAGCCTTGCTGCTGCAGGCGCAGGCGCTCCACGTGGGCCGGGTCGGCGGGACCGTCCTGGCACAGCAGTTCCCACTGCCGGCAGGCCAGGAAATCGGCCTTCAGTTCGCCGATCAGCAGGTCGTATTCCAGTTCGAAGCTCATGGCCGCCCCCCTCACGCGGCCACGGGCACGGTGCCGCGCACGCGTGCATCGTAGCCCCGCGCCAGGTGGAACAGGCCCGCACAGACGGCCAGCGCCACGGGAATGCCGCACAGCGCGTAGGCCTGCAGCGCATAGCCGAAGCGTTCGCAGACGGCGTTGTACATTTCCAGCCCCAGCGCGATATACAGGCAGTACAGCAGGCTCATCGCCGCCGAGGTCAGGCTCATCGACTGGCCAGTTGCCGTCAGCGCGATGCGGATCAGTGCACCGTTGAACAGGCCAAAGCCGGCCGAGAACACGAACATGCCGGCGATGAACAGACCCGGCTGCCCATGCAGCAGGCCGGCCCCGCCCAGGCCCGCCAGCGCCAGCAGGCCGCCCTGGCGCAGCAGCCGGCCCAGCGGCAGCTCGCCACCGAGGCGCTGGATGGCGAAAGTGCTCAGGACGAAGCCGACGAAGATGGCGCACTGCCACGCAATGTAGGTGCCGTGGCTGGCGCCCCCATGCTGCAGCAGGATGGCCGGCGACAGGCCGATCCACGCCGTCAGCGGCGTGATGGCCAGGCCGGCGACGAGGATGCCCAGCATGAAGGTGCGGTTGGTGAAGATGGCGCGGTAGCCGGCCGCCAGCTGCGCCACGTTGGCGCGCGGTCGGGGCGTCGCTTCGGCCGGCATCGTGCGATGCAGCCCGAGCCATGCCGCGGCGCCCAGCACGAAGGCCGTGACGAAGACGGCGCGCCAGTCGAGGACCGCTACGACGGCGCTGCCGGCGACGGGCCCGATCAGCGGCGCGAACACGGTGGTGTTGCCCATCAGGGTGGTCAGCTTGACGGCGCGGGTGTCGTCGAACAGCTCGTGGATGGCCGCGTAGCCGATGAAGATGAAGCAGGAGCCCATGCCCTGGAAGAAGCGGATGGCCAGGAACTGGGTTGCCGACTGGGCCAGCGGCACCAGCGCCGTCGCCAGCAGGAAGAAGGCGGCGCCACCGAGCATGACCCGGCGCTTGCCGATGCGGTCCGCCAGGGGGCCCAGCACGATCTGCAAGGTGCAGCCGCCCAGGATGTACAGGCTGAGCGACAGGCCGATGTACCGGCTTGGCCCGCCGAACTCGGCCATCACCCGGGGCATGCCCGGCATGATCATGTCGTTGGTGAGATAGACCGTCAATTCATACAGCAGGAAAAATACCGCGAACCACCACAAACGCTTCATGGATCCCCCGTCAATGTGCTGATGCCAGGCCCGTACCGGTAGCAGCCCATAAGCCAACCGGTATTGGATTGGACTGTATACTAGTTCAACTGGATCATCATTGGTATTTCTTTTTTGTGACAATTTCATATTGCCTGACTGAACGGTGCGACTGAATTGCCGTCGTGCTTGCTACCCTGCTGCCGAGAAAAAGAAGGAGGCTGCATGAAATTCCTACATCAATTCACCTTTGTCCGTACCATCGAGCTGGAAAACTGGCTGACGGCCATTGCCGTCGCCGTCGGCGCATTCCTGCTGATGCACGCCGCCATCCGCTGGAGCCGCCGCCGCATCGCCAGGCTGGCCGACGCCGGCAAGGCCGACCGGCCGTACGCGGAAATCCTGGCCGCGACCCTGGGCCGCACCAGCATGCTGGCCGTGACCCTGACGGCGCTGCTGATCGGCCTGACGGTGCTGGACCTGCCGGCGCCGTGGGACCTGCGCGTGCGTCACCTGTGGTTCATCACCCTGGGTGCGCAACTGGCGCTGTATATCGACCACGCCCTGTCCGTCACCGCCAAGCGCTATTTCCGCACCCATGCCAAGGACCCGGAGGCGCCGGCCACGGTGGCCCATACGCTCCTGAGCTGGGCCATGAAGACGGTGCTGTGGACCGTGTTCCTGCTGGCCGTGCTGGCCAACCTGGGCATCAATATCTCCGCCTTCGTCGCCAGCCTGGGCATCGGCGGTATCGCCGTCGCGCTGGCCGTGCAGAACATCCTGGGCGACCTGTTCGCATCGCTGTCGATCGCCGTCGACAAGCCCTTCGAAGTGGGCGACGCCATCGTCGTCAACGGCGTCTCCGGCTCCGTGGAGAAGGTGGGGCTGAAGACTACCCGCATCCGCGCCGACAGCGGCGAGCAGGTCGTCATCGCCAATGCCGACCTGCTGAAGAACACGGTGCGCAACTACAAGCGCATGGCCAACCGCCGCGTGGCCTTCTCGCTGTCGTTCGACCCGGCCACGCCCGTGGCCACGGCGCGCGAGCTGCCCGCGCGGCTGAAGGAAATCGTCGAACGGCAGGAGTCCGTGCGCTTCGACCGCGCCCACCTGAAGGCGGTGACGCAGGACGCGCTGGAATTCGAAGTGGTGTATTTCGTGCTGGTGCCGGCCTATGGCGTGTTCATGAACACGCAGCAGCAGGTGCTGCTCGACACGCTGGAGCTGATGGAGGAGCTGGGCGTGGGCAATGTGCGGCCCGTGCAGCGCGTCTCCGTCGACGTGCCCCGTGGCTTGCGCGCCGTGGCAACGTCCGAACAAGCGGACGGCGAGGACGAGGCCTTGCGCCGCGCGCCACGGCTGGGCGGCACCCGCCCGGCATAGCCCAGGCCTGCGATCCTATTCTCCCAGTTCCGCCGCCACCAGTTCGCGCAGCCACGTGTTGCCCGGGTCCTGGTGGAAGCGGCGGTGCCAGAACATATTCGTCTGCAGGCTCGGCAGCGCCAACGGCGGCTCGATCCACGCCAGGCCGAACGGCGCGGCGGCCCGCTCGGCCAGCTTGTGCGGCACCGTCACGACCAGCTCGCCCGCGCCGACGATATACGGCACCGCCGTAAAGTGCGGCACGGTGGCACTGGCGGCGATGCCGGCCTTGGCCAGCAGCGCGTTGATGCGGTCGTACGGACTCTCCATCGATTCCACCACCAGGTGCGACGCCGCCACGAAACGGGGCAGGTCGATGTCGCCTTGCCTCAGCGGATGGCCGGCACGCAGCATCGTCACGAAACGCTGGCGGAACAACTGGCGCTGGTACAGCGCTTCGGACACGTCGTCGAACGCACCGATGGCCAGGTCGACCCTTCCCGTTTCCATCTCCTCCTTCAGGGCCACGCTGCCGGCCCGCACGGAGCGCAGGCGCACGCCCGGCGCCACGGTGCGGCACCGTTCCACCAGCACGGGCATGAAATAGACTTCGCCCACGTCCGTCATGGCCAGGGTGAAGCGGCGCATGCTGGTGGCCGGATCGAAGCCGCTGCGGCAGTTCAGCGCCAGCGCCACATTGGCCAGCGCCGCCGCGATGGGTTCGGCCACCTGTTCGGCGAAGGGGGTCGGCTGCATGCCCTGGGCCGTGCGGACGAACAGTTCGTCACCGAACACGCGCCGCAGTCGGGCAAGCGCATTGCTGACGGCCGATTGCGTCAAGCCCAGCCGGCGCGCGGCCGACGAGATCTGCCGCTCGCGGTAGACGTGCTGGAACACGGCCAGCAGGTTCAGGTCGATGTGGCCGGGCTCGAACATGAATGCCTTGGTTATTTACGAAATCAATAGTCTACATTTCTATATGGATGGCGTAAATGCACACCAAAAGGCTTACCATGCCTGAAAACCTTCCAGGAGACCCGCATGACCGCTTTCACGGCCGCTTACCAGTCCGGCTTCGGCAACGAATTCGCCACCGAGGCCCTGCCCGGCGCGCTGCCCGCTCACCGCAATTCGCCCCAGCGGGCGCCCTACGGCCTGTATGCCGAACAGATTTCCGGCACCGCCTTCACGGCCCCGCGCAGTCATAACCGCCGCTCCTGGCTGTACCGCATCCGCCCCGCCGCCCAGCATGGCACGTTCGAACGCATCGACAACGGCCGCATCGTCGGCAGCTTCACGAATGCGGCGCCGCCGAACCAGCTGCGCTGGGACCCACTGCCCCTGCCCGACGCCCCCACCGACTTCATCGACGGCTGGGTGACGATGGCCGGCAACGGCTCGCCCGAGGCCATGACGGGCTGCGCGATCCACCTGTACGCAGCCAACCGCTCGATGGAAAACCGGTATTTCTACAGTGCCGACGGCGAGTTGCTGATCGTGCCCCAGCAGGGCCGCCTGTGCCTGCGCACGGAACTGGGCCTGCTGGACATCGAGCCGCAGCAGATCGCCGTCATCCCGCGCGGCGTGCGCTTTACCGTGGACCTGCCCGACGGCGCGGCGCGCGGCTATATCTGCGAGAACTTCGGCGCGCTGCTGCAGCTGCCGGACCTGGGCCCGATCGGCTCGAACGGCCTGGCCAACCCGCGCGACTTCGAGGCGCCCGTGGCCGGCTACGAGGAACGCGAAGGCGACTTCGCGCTGGTGGCCAAATTCTGCGGCAACCTGTGGCAGGCGCCGATCAAGCACTCGCCGCTGGACGTGGTGGCCTGGCACGGCAACTACACGCCCTACCGCTACGACCTGCGCCACTTCAACACGATCGGCTCGATCAGCTACGACCACCCGGACCCGTCGATCTTCCTCGTGCTGCAGTCGCCGTCGGACACGCCGGGGGTCGACACGCTGGACTTCGTCATCTTCCCGCCCCGCTGGCTGGCCGGCGAAAACACCTTCCGGCCGCCCTGGTTCCACCGCAACGTGGCCAGCGAATTCATGGGCCTGATCCACGGCGCCTACGATGCCAAGGAAGGCGGCGGCTTCGTGCCGGGCGGCGCCAGCCTGCACAACTGCATGAGCGGACACGGCCCGGACGCGGCCACCTTCGACAAGGCCAGCGCCGCCGATACCAGCAAACCGGTCAAGGTGGCCGACACGATGGCCTTCATGTTCGAGACGCGCAACGTCATCGTGCCGACCGAGCACGCGCAACAGTGCCCGCAGCTGCAGCGCGACTACCAGGATTGCTGGGCCGGGATCAAAAAGAACTTCACCGGGGCGCGCTGACGGGCACTGTCCGTTACTTGATAACGATTCTCATTTACGGCATGATGCGGCCTGTTGATAATTCCAGGTCACCTTCATGCCGTTTCCCGTTTCGCTGCATCCCCTGTGTCTGGCCCTGGCCATCGCTTTTCCATTTTCCGTCCATGCCCAGGCCGACGGCGAGCCGCCGCAACGCGTCAAGGTCACGGCTGCCAGGGCCAGCGGCTTCACGCCCTACACGGTGGAAGCGGGCACCTTCCGGGGCGGCGACATCATGGACGTGCCGTCCACCGTCAACGTCATCACGCGCGAGGTGCTGGAACTGCAGGCGGCCGGCGGCCTGTATGACGCCGTGCGTAACACGGCGGGCGTGACGCGCCAGCAGAACGGCGGCGAAACGTGGGACCAGCTGGTCATCCGCGGCATCGCCGTCGAGAACCGCGCCAACTACCGGCTGAACGGCACGCTGCCCGTCATGAACTTCTCCCAGGTGCCGATGGAGAACAAGGAGCGGGTCGAAGTGCTGAAGGGTGCCACGGCCCTGTACTACGGCTTCACGTCGCCGGCCGGTGTCGTCAACTTCGTCACGAAGCGGGCAGGCGGCAAGCCCGTCACCAGCACGGCGCTGGTGGTGGACGACAACGGCAGCACCAACGTCTCGGTGGACGTGGCGCGCCGCTTCGGCCCGAACGGCAATGTCGGCGTGCGCGTCAACGGCGCCGGCGGCACCTTGGGTTCGCACATGGACCGTGTCGGCAACGGCAACCGGGCGTTTGCATCGGTCGCGCTGGACTGGCAGGTCAGCCCGCGCCTGCGCCTGAAGGCGGACGTCGAGTACGACCGGCGCCGCGTCACCGAGCAGGCCGGCGTCGCCCTGCCCAGCGCCGTCGATGGTGTCATCGCCCTGCCCCATCCCGTCGATGCGCGCCAGGCCATCGGTCCGGACTGGGCCCTGTTCAGGACCGAGACGAAGAACGTCCAGCTGCGGGCCGACTATGCCGTCAACGATGACTGGGTATTGACCCTGGAGGCGGGCCGTGCCGAGACGGCGCGGGAACGCAATCTGGCCATCTTCCGCTTCGCGAACAACGCCGCCATCGCCACGGGCGCGGGACGCATCGCCGGCAATATGCAGCATCTGGACGTCGACGCGGACATGCTGCGCGCCGAGTTGTTCGGCACCGTGGCGACGGGGTCCGTACGGCACGAGCTGACCTTCGGCGCCAGCCGCAACGACAAGGGCCAGGCCCCGATTTATCAGGCCAACTACACCATCGCCGCGCAGAACCTCTATCAGCCCATCTTCGTGACGGGAATGGCCGGCGTGACCCTGGGCGCGGTACCGGCGGCGCCGACGACGGCCGCGCTGGAGAGCCGCGACACGGGCCTGTATGCCGTCGACAGGATGACCTTGTCGCCGCGGTGGCAGTTCATCGCCGGCGCACGGGCCGTCAAGTTCGCCAGCGACCAGGGAAGCAACCGCTACGACGTCAGCAAGACGACGCCGATGGCGGCCCTGGTCTACCGGCCGGCGGCGAGCCTGTCGCTGTATGCGTCGGCCGCGCAGGGGCTGGAGGAAGGCGAGACGGCGCCCGCCGGTACCGGCAACCAGGGCGAGCGCCTGGCGCCGGGCGTCAGTCGCCAGAAGGAACTGGGCCTGCGCTGGCGCGCGCCGAACGGCAGCCTGCTGCAACTGGCCTGGTTCGATATCGACCGGCCCGGCTACTATACGAACGCCGCGAACCGCTTCACGGCCGATGGCGAGCAGCGCTACCGGGGCGTCGAACTGTCCGCCCAGGGCCAATTGACGCGCACGATGGCGTGGCAGGCCTCGGCCCAGGCGATCGATCCGGCCTTCCACGATATCGGCGCCGCCTACGACGGCAAGCTGCCGGAGAACGCGGCCAGGCAGACGGCCAGCGCCTACCTCGCCTGGGACGTGCCCGGCCTGGCGGGACTGGTCGTCAACGGTGGCGCCTACTACACGGGGCGCCGGCCCGTGAATGATCTGAACCAGGCCTTCATCGGCGGCACCACGCTGTTCTCGGTGGGTGCGCGCTACGTGACGCAGCTGGCCGGACGGCGCACCACCTGGCAGATGAATGTCGACAACGCGTTGGAGAAGCGCTACTGGGCCGGCACCGGCACGCGCCTGGCGGCCGGGCTGCCCCGCACCGTCAAGCTGACGGCGAAGGTGGACTGGTAGAGGCCCGCTCAGCCTTCCGGTTCGGCCTTCATGGCCGCGCCGATGGCGTAGAAATGACCGCCCGCCACATGGTGCAGGCTGCGCCACTCGGGCGGCGCTTCCTCGAAGCGCCAGTGGCCGTTGGCGAAGATGCGCGTGTCGGCCCAGGCAGCCGTGACCTCGCCGATGAACAGGTCGTACGCCTGCTGGTTGTGGGGCTCCGGCACCAGCCGGCAGGCCAGCCATGCCGAGCAGCCTGCCACGAACGGCCCGGCGTGGCCTTCGAGCTCGAACAGCTGGACACCGGCGCGGCGCAATTTGTCCGGGTCCTCGGCCAGGCTGGTGCTGCCGACGGCCTGCGTCAGCCGCAACTGCGCCACGGTCGGCACCTGCAGCACGAAGCTGCCGCTGGCCTCGACGAGGGCGCGCGTGCGGGTGCTCTTGTCCAGCACCACTGTCACTTTCGGCGGGTCGAAATCGAGGGCGCAGGCCCAGGCGGCTGCCATCACGTTGCTGGTGCCGTCATGGCTGGCCGACACCAGCACGGTGGGGCCGTGGTTCAGCAGCCGGTAGGCCTTGGCCAGTTCGACGGGGGCGATGAATTCTGGTGTCATGCGGTGTTCCTGCGTGGCGGTGGATGCCTTGCACTATAGCAGCGTGGAGATCGTTCAGCAGCGAAGCATCGGCGCTACACGTGACATTCCGATAGACTTTTATCAACAATATCAAGCTACAATTCACCCATCCTTTGATGAAGAGCAAAGGCCCTGCATTTTTCTCTTCAAGTACAGCGTGTGCACCACGCAGGCAACACCTACTATTTTATTAATCGGAGAAGAAATGAAAGCAGTGCGTCTCATTGGAGTGGCAGCGTGCATGGCTGGCCTGTTCGGCGCGGGCAGCGCTGCCGCGACGGGCTTCGAAAACGGTATCCCGGGCGGCTGGCAGTGCCAGGGTAGCTGCGGCACGGCCGGCGCGGACGGCGTCGTGACCCTGGCACCGAATGGCGGCAGCCAGTACGGCTGGGTCTCGACGGACAACGGCCAGGACGGCGTGGCCCTGCCCGGCGTGGGCAGCACCGGCACGTCGATCAACGGCAGCGTGCTGCGCTCGAACCTGTTCACGGCCGCGGCCGGCCAAGCGCTGGACTTCAAGTTCAACTACGTGACCACCGACGGCGCCGGCTTCACGGACTACGCTTGGGCGCGCCTGCTGGACGCCAGCGGCGACCAGGTCGCGCTGCTGTTCACCGCCCGCACCTCGTCGGGCGGCAGCGCCATTCCCGGCTTCGAGATGCCCGAGGCGGCCGCCACGCTGACCCCGGCCGAGGTCGACATCGTCGCCGGCGGCCCCGTGTGGTCCCCGCTCGGCCCCAACTCGGGCGAATGCTACGACGCCGGCTGCGGCTACACGGGCTGGGTGCAATCGGCCTACGCGATCGCCAACGCGGGCCAGTACTACCTGGAATTCGGCGTGACGAACTGGGACGACAGCGATTACCAGTCCGGACTGGCCTTCGACGGCGTCACCCTGGACGGTGTGCCGCTGCCCGTGCCGGAACCGGGCACCTACGCGATGATGCTCGCCGGCCTGGGCATGCTGGCGGCCGCGCGGCGCCGCAAGGGCTGATCCGGTCGGCGGATGTGACAAGGGCGCCAGCGGCGCCCTTTTTTCTTGCCGGCGTCCGTGTCAGGCCAGCTTGGCCAGCTTGTCGACGCGGATATCGGCCTTGCCGCCCACGGCCGCGACCAGTGCCTTGAAATGCGCCGTGGTTTCATGTTCGGCGTGTGCATCGAGGCCCGTCCACTCTTCCAGCATGACGAAGCGGGCCGCGTCGGCGTGATCGACATGCAGCTCGTAGCGCAGGCAGCCCGCTTCCGCGCGGCTTGGCGGCACCACCTGTTCCAGCGCGGCGCGCACGATGTTCTCCTGGCCCGCATGGGCGACGATGGTGGCGACGACGATCAGATTGCTCATGGATGTTCCCGTTGATGAAAGCGACCATTGTATGCGCTGGCGGCGATGGTTGCAGGAGCCGCCATCGCCGCCGGGGGACCGCCGCGCAAGGAAATCAGCGGTTGTCGGGGAAGGCGTTGGTGGGCTTGGCGCCCCACAGCGCGTAGAACAGCACGTACAGCTCGCAGGCCGCCGTCAGCAGGAACGACATCTGCAGGCCGTACATATCGGCCAGCCAGCCCTGCACGACGACGAGCGCGCCACCTGCAATGGCCATGATCAACAGGCCCGCGCCTTCTTCCGTCAACGGCCCCAGGCCACGGATGCCCAGGGTGAAGATGGTGGGGAACATCACCGAGTGGAACAGGCCCACGGCGATCAGTGCCCACATGGCCGTCGGGCCCGTCGTGAACGTGGCGATCAGCATGACGATGCAGGCACCGATGGCGGCGCCGGCCAGCACGCGCTCGGCCGACATCGACCGCATCAGGATGCTGCCGGCGAAGCGGCCCACCATCATGCCGCCCCACAGCAGGAACAGGTAGTGCGACGCCTTTTCATGCGTGACATTGCCGATATGGGGCTGCGACACGAAGTTGATGAACAGGTTGGCCACGCCGATTTCGGCGATCAGGTAGATGAAGATGGCCGGAATGCCGAACACCAGGTTACGGTGGCGCCACAGCGAATGGCTGCCGCGCTCGCTCTTTTCGACCCGCTTGCCGCCCATGGCGGGCAGTGGATAGCGGGCAATCATGATGGCCAGCAGGATCAGCACGACGGCGACGATCAGGTACGGCAGTTGCACGGCCTGGGCATCGGCCAGCCGTTCGGCCGGTGTCAGCACCTGCTCGGCGGTAGCAGTGCCGCCCGTCGAACGGCCCAGGATCAGGTAGCCGCCGAACAGCGGCGCCAGCGTGGCGCCCAGCGAATTGAAGGCCTGCACCAGGTTCAGGCGCGACGAGGCCGTATTGGCGGGACCGACGACGGCCACGTAGGGATTGGCGGCCACCTGCAGCAGGGTGATGCCGCAGGCGATGACGAACAGCGCGAACAGGGTCACGCCATACGACGGCAGCCGCGCGGCGGGAATCATGCCCAGCGCGCCGACGGCCATCATGCACAGGCCGATGACCATGGACTTCTTGTAGCCGACCCGCTCGATCAGCTTGGCCGACGGAATCGACGCGACGAAATAAGCGATGAACCAGACCGATTCGATCAGGGTCGTCTGCGTATAACTGAGCTCGAAGACACTGCGCAGGTGCGGCAGCAGCGTGTTGTTGATGACGGTGATGAAGCCCCAGATGAAAAACAGGCTCGCCAGCAACGCCATGGCGGACTTGTAGCTGGAGGGAGCGACGCTTTGTCCGGCAGGTGCGGATACGGAAGAGATTGGCCCAGGCACGACGGGTCCCTTTCAAGGTTCTCGAAAGGCACCATGCTAGAGGCGGCATTGACGGATTACCAATGCAATATTTGCCATGAGCTATATCAAAAAGTATATAGCTGTCATCACGCAGACGCACAACTTGCCTGCGCACCGTCCGGTCGCCCGGTCTGTTCCGACACGGATTTCCCGGCAAATGTTTGTCCAAAACCGGTCGGTGCGCCGCGGCGGTCTGACACAGAATTGCTTTTGAGCGCGGCGATGCACCATCACGGGGCGCGCTGACAGCATCGGCGCGTGTGCTCCTACATCGCCGGTGGGCAGGGGGTTCGATAAGGCTCTGTGCCCCGGTCGCAAGGAACTTGTTGGCTCGACCATTGTCATACCGTGAGTTGGCATCAGCCAAGACGGAGGCGGGCATGGAAATCGACGAGTACCAAGCCGTACGGACGCAGTGCCTGGCGTGGCTGGCCAGGCTGACCGGGGAACAGGGCGAAGGCTTGCGACGGCTGTTTGAAGGGTGTGCCTCGCTGGCCGACTGTCTGGCGATCATCGAAGAGCGCGGCGCGCGCATGCGCTGTTGCCCGCACTGCACAGGCGACAAACTGTACCGTCACGGCATCCTGCGTGGCCTGCAGCGCTACCGCTGCCGCCAGTGCCGTCGCTCCTTCAACGCGCTGACCGATACGCCGCTGGCCTTTATCCGACTGCGTGAAAAATGGCTACCGTTCCTGCAGTGCATGCTCGGTTCGATGACGGTACGGGCCGCAGCCGAATCCACCGGCATCCACCGCAACACCAGTTTTCGCTGGCGTCACCGCTTCCTCGCCATGGCCAAGGACGATCGGCCCAAGCCCTTGAGCGGCATCGTCGAGGCGGACGAAACATATTTGCTGGAATCGCAGAAGGGCTCGCGCCAGCTGACCCGCCCGGCCCGGCGGCGCGGCGGCCACGCGAGAAAGCGGGGCATCAGCGGCGAACTGGACTGCATCCTGGTGGCGCGCGACCGGCAAGGGCGCACGTGCGATTTCGTGCCGGGGCGCGGGCCCGTCACGGTGGCGCGATTGCAGCGGCATTTATTACCCGTACTGGACAAGGCCGTGCTGCTGGCGACCGATGCGGCGGCAGCGTATCGGGATTTTGCGAAACATCACGGCATCGCGCACCGGGCCGTCAATGTGCGCCAGGGCGAGCGGGTGCTGGGGGAAATTCATGTCCAGAACGTGAACCGCTATCACGCCATGTTCAAGAACTGGCTGATCCGCTTCCATGGCGTGGCCAGCCACTACCTGCCCCACTACCTGGGCTGGATACACGGACTCGACTGTCGGCACCTGAGCACGCCGCAGCAATTTTTACGGGCTGCATTATTCCCGGCAGGAAGTTGAATGCTGGGTGGACAGTTCACTGCGACCGGGTGACAGCGCCTTCGATAATGACGCACGGTTTTGCCGCATCCAGGAGTCAGCATGAGCAACAGTCTTCCCCACGTTTTCCACGCCGAGCAGCCCCTGCCTGCCGGCCCCTTCACGAACGCCCATGCGGACCTGCTCGACTTGTTCGGGCGTTGGGAAGCGCTGGCCGATGCCGATATCGCCGGGGCCGACGGCGTTCAGGAGAACCTGGCCAGTTCCGTGTCGGTGAATCCGGCCAGCCGGCGCGCATCCAGGTTGAACGGGCCCTTCGGCACGGGCGCCCTGTAGCGCACGACCAGTTCGTCGTAGGTGGCGGCGGGGTCGAGGCCCCGTTGCTGGCACAGCCAGCCATACCAGCGGTTGCCGATGGCCACGTGGCCTACTTCGTCGCGCAGGATGATGTCGAGGATGGCGGCGGCGGCCGCGTCGCCAGCCTGAGCCAGCTTGGCTCGCAGCGGCGGGATGGCGTCCAAGCCCCGCGCTTCCAGGGTGCGCGGCACGAGGGCCATGCGCGCGACGACGTCGTGCCGGGTGTTTTCCACCATTTCCCACAGGCTGTTGTGGGCCGTGAAGTCGCCGTAGGCGTAGCCCAGCGTGCCCAGGTGCGCCGCCAGCAGCGAGTAGTGATAGGCCTCTTCCTTCGCTACCTGCAGCCAGTCCAGGTAGTACTCGGGTGGCATGTCCGGGAAGCGCCACAGCGCATCCAGGGCCAGGTTGACGGCGTTGAACTCGATATGGGCCAGCGCGTGGATCAGCATGGCGCGCCCTTCCACCGTGTTCATGGCCCGGCGCCCCACCTGACGGGGCGGCACCAGTGCCGGCCGCGCGGGGCGGCCGGGAATGCCGGCGCATTCTGCCAGTTGGGCAGCCGGGTCCGCCGTCAGCAGGCCGTCCTGCGACGCTTGCGCGATGGCGCCGACCCCGGCCGCCTTGACGGCCGGATCGGTTTCGATGAGACATTGCAGCGCGGCGGCGCGCAGTTCGGCGTTCTTGCTCATGCGGTCTTCAAGGTTCTTCGCAAAAGGCCGCAGTGTAGCAAACCGCCGCCGGCTACAGGGGTGGCGGCGGCGCGATGCGCAGCACGACGCCCGTCGTCCCCGTCAGGCTGCCGTTTTCGCTGGCCAACACGTACAGCTCGCCCGAGGCATCCTGCGCCATCCCCAGCACGGCCATCCCCAGGGGATCACGCCGCTGCACCGCCAGCCGCTGCACGACATTGCGGGGCCCCAGGGTCAGCAGCATGCCCGAGCCGGTCGAGCCGATATAGTCGCCGAACACATACTGGCCCTGCAGGCCGCCGATGCTTGTGCCCGTGTAGACATAGCCGCCGATGACGGCCTGCCGCAGCACGGGCGCGCCGACGCCGTCCGCATGATCATATTCGGCCACGGGGTCAAGCAGCCCCAGCGGCGAATTCGGGCTATGGGCATACACAAAGCCCGGCCCCGTGCCGTTGGCGTCGAACAGGAAGCTGCCTTCCTTGATGCGCCAGCCGTAATTGCCCCCGGCAATGATATGGTTGACTTCCTCGATGGCACCCTGCCCCACGTCGCCGGCCCACAAGGTGCCGTCCGGGCCGAAGGACATGCGGAAGGGATTGCGCAGGCCATAGGCATAGATCTCATCCGCGCCGGGCTTGCCGACGAAGGGATTGTCGGCCGGGATGCCGTAAGCACCGTTGGCGGCATTGCTGCCCAGCGGATCGATGCGCAGGATCTTGCCCAGCACATTGCCGGGAGCGAGGCTCTGGGCATTGCCTTCCGGCGCGTGGCCCGGGCCCTGGTCGTCGCCCGCGCCGCCGTCGCCCAGCGCGACATACAGCAGCTTGTCCGGCCCGAACGCGAGGGCACCCGCGTTGTGGTTGGACTGGGGCTGGTCGATGCGCATCAGCACTCGCGCGCTGGCGGGATCGACGGCGCCGGCAGTCGTTACGCGCCACTCCGTCAGCACGCTCTGATGGTTCGGCGCCACGCCGGCCGGTTGCGTGCTGAAATCCGGCGCGGCCGTCGCCGGCTCGGAGGTATATGTGTAGAAGCGCCCGTTGCTGGCGAAGTCCGGGTGGAACGCCAGGCCCAGCAGGCCGCGCTCGTCGCGCGCGCCCAAGGTGACGAGGCGGTTGCGCACGTCGAGGAACGGGGTGGCCCGGTTTTTTTCGGTGGCGCTGGCGTCGACTGCCGCCTGCCACACGATGCCGACCTGGTCGACGATATACAGCTTGCCGGGCTGGCCCGGGGCGACGGCGCCCGCCACGGGCGACACGAGGCCCTTGAGCAGCGGTCGCAAGGTGACCGAGAACGGGGCCGTCGGCAAGGTGCCGGGAATGGGGTCGGGCAAGCGGGTATTTTGCGCCAGCGCGGCGGGTGTACCGCAGGCCAGGGCAGTCAACAGTACAGCGCGGTGGAACGGACGAATCGCATTTCTTTTACGAATCATTGCAGCCTCCGTGGTTGTTGGGTAAAGCCTTGCCAAGCATGCGCCCAACTTGTCGACTCGACAAGCGCCCGCAGGCGTGCGGCTTGCAATATCGACGTTTGCGCCACGGATGACGGAATTGTCATCCAGCCCCCGCCTGCCGCCCGCTAAGGTAACGGTTTTCCACACGAGACCCTGCCATGAACCTGATCAAGCTTACCTTGCCCCTGCTGGCCGCCTTCGCCCTGCATGCCCACGCCGCCCCCGCAACCACCCCGAATCCCCTGAGCGTCCACGTGCTGGACTTGCAGACGGGCGCGCCCGGTACGGATATCGCCGTCAGCCTGGAACAGCAGGATGGCGATCAATGGCGCCAGCTCGCCACGGGCAGGACCAACGAGGCCGGCCGTATCCCAGCCCTGTACCCTGCCGACCGCAAGCTGAGCACCGGCACCTACCGCATCGTGTTCCGCACGGGCGAGCACTACAAGCGCCTGGGCAAGCCGGCCTTCTTCCCGCAGATCCCCGTCGAGTTCACCGTGGATGAAACGAGCCGTCACTACCATATCCCACTGCTGCTGAGCCAGTTCGGCTACTCGACGTATCGGGGCAACTGAGGAAGCAACCCACCATAAAAAAGCCGCCCCGAGGGGCGGCTGTCGCATCAGGAACGCAGCGCGAAATCAGCGCTTGTCGTTCTTGTGGCTCTGGCGGCCGGCCGCCGCGTGCTGCTCGGGCGTACCGCCCTGCACGCCGGCGCCGCGGTTGCCCGAGCCCGAACCCTGGTTGCCGGATTGCTTGTTACCGGATTGATTGCCGGATTGATTGCCCGACTGGTTGCCCAACTGCTGATTGCCCGAGCGCTGGCCGCCGCTGGACTGGCTGTTGCCGGCGTTGTTGGTGTACTGATTGTGGCCTTCAGGATTATGGTTCTGATTCTGGTTCTTTGCCATGATGAACTCCTTGAGATTGGTTTCAGGATACACATCCTTTAAGTGACCTGCCGCTGTCGGCTTGTCTCGAAAAGGTGAGTCCATGGTAACGGCGATCGAACTTTGTTTTTATAAGTCATCCGGCCAGTGGCGCGTAGGACTGGACCCAACCGCCGGGTCGGAACGGTCACGCAACAACTGCAACAATTTCCAGAATCCAAACCTGCGTCATGGACGACGCGCCGTCCAGCGCGCATGGTCCGCCAGGGCGGCGGCGGGCCGGTCGCCAAACCAGCCGTAGCCGCTGCGCCGTTCCAGGCTGAGTTCGTTGACATCCGTGTGGATGGTGCCGTCGCGGTCGCCGAAAACGGGTCGCGCGGTGGCGATATCGATCATGCGCGGCCAGATCGGCCCGGCGCCCGGCCGCGCCACCAGCACGCGTCCGCCATCGGCCTGCCGCACCCAGGCGACGTCGTACACGGCGGCGCGCTTCAGCCACGCCACCCCGGCATCGACGGCGGCCACCAGCCGCGCGGACGGCTTCGGCCGGCGCATCAATAGCGACAGCAGCCGCGCGCTCTCCGCCGTCGACAGGGCCGCCGGCTCGAAATTGCGCGCACCCACCGGCGCCAGGGTCAAGGCATCGTGCTGCTGGCACCAGCCGGCAAGCACCCCGCCCGCGACAATCTGGCTGGCCAGGACCACGTCCACGGCCCGTTCGGCGGCGGCACCGGCCTGCGCCGCCAGGCCAGCCGGCACGAAGGCATAGTCGCCCTCGCGCGCAGCCACGGCGTCCAGCAGCGCCACCACGGTGGCCAGCGCGTCGTCGTTGTACGTGATGGCATCGTGGTAGCCGCCCTGCAGCGGATACACCTGGGGAAAGCCGCCGTTCGGATATTGCGCATCCAGCAGGTAGCGCACGCCCTTGACGAACGCCGCGCGCCACGCTGCGCCACCCGGCCCCTGCCGGGCAGCCTGCGCCCGCGCCAGGAAGCGCAGTTCCGTCGTCGTCGCGTCGTTGTCGATGGTGCCCACGTAGCTCCAGCCATCGGCCCGCGCGACGACACCACCGGCGGGATCGTCGTCCACCGGTGCGTAGTGCTCGCCGCGCCGGCGCAGCGGCCCGCCGCGGTCGACGTTCTTGCCCCAGCCGCCGGCGGGCGTCTGCCAGCTGACGATATTGTCCGCCACGTGCGCCGCCTGCGCGGAGGCATACCACGCCGCAGGCCGGTCCAGCGGCATGCCCGATTCGCCCTTCAGGTGGGCTGCCGCGCTGGCCGGCACCGTGCCGCCCGCCCGTTCGGCCGCCAAAGTCGCCTTGTCCGCCGCCATCAGCGCGCGCGAACGTTCCAGGTACGCGCGCCATGGGCCCTGCCCCGTTACATCCAGGCCGGCAACCCGGGCCTCGGTGAGCGGTGCCGCCGTCGTCGTCGTTCCGATCACGCCCGCGTGGGCAACGCCCGCCCAGGTCAGCGCCAGCGCTGCCAGGTGCGCCTTCACGCGAACGCCCGGTAGCGGAAATCGCGGAAGCGCACTTCGCCCTGCCCCACCGCATACAGCGCGGGCTTCAGCGACATGAAGCCGCCCCGCACATTGTGGTGGTAGCCGGAAACTTCGTAGCCACGTGGGCCCCGCTGCCACGTCCTGCCGTCCTTCGACAGGTGGATGCTGACCACGTGGCGCCGGTTGCGGATGCGGAGGAACAGGCGCCGGCCGAAGGGATTGTCCGGCTGGCCATGTTCCGTGCCGTAGCGGTGCAGCACCAGCTTGTCCGCGCCGAAGCCGATGCCGCAATACAGCTTGTGGTCGTAGAACAGCAGCATTCCGCCGCGCGCGCCGGGATCGACGTCGATCTCGCACTGGAATTCGTAATCCTGGTCCGGCGCGACGAACACCAGCGGCGACGACGCCGACGGCTGCTCGCCGCTGGCCTTCAGGTGCAGCACGCCATTCTTGCGCGCCAGCCGGGCCACTTCATCCGGCGCGGGACTGAAGAAGTTCCACTGCACGCCATACTTGTCGGTGCTGAAGTCGTCCGACAGGGCCATGCCGTGCGGGCCGGGCTTGCCGCCGGCGGGGCTGCGGATGGGCCGCGACAGGTCGCCGCCACCGAACTCCGGCCAGCCGTCCGGCGCCCACGTGACGGGGGCCAGCAAGGCCTGCCGGCCCAGGGTCCAGTAACCGTTCTCATAGCCGTGATACACGCCCCACCAGTCGCCCGCCGGGCCCTGCACGATGGTGGCGTGGCCGCGCGACCACCATTTCTCGGCCACGTCCCCGGTGCGTACGAGGGGATTGCGGGGATGGTGTTGCCACGGTCCGTGGATGGATGTCGAACGGGCCGCGATCACCATATGGCCCGTGGGCGGGCCGGACGTGCCGCCGACGGCCAGGATCAGGTAGAAATAGCCATTGTGTCGCAGCACCTTCGGCCCCTCGGGCGAAAAGGCTTCCACTTCCCAGTCGTCCGGATAGCGCCACGGCTCGTAGACTTTTTCCGGCTTGCCGACGGTGGACAGGCCGTCGTCGGCAAGCCGCACCCGGTCGACGCCGGACAGGAACAGCCAGCGCGAGCCGTCCTCCCCCACGGCGTGGCCCGGGTCGATATGGCGCGGCAGGTCCAGGTCGATGGGCTCGGACCAGGGCCCGCGGATATCGTCGGCCCAGATCACCCACGAAGTCGTTTTCGATCCCGGCTCGGCCGTCTTCTTCGTCGGGATATACAGGAAGTAGCGGCCCTTGTGCTTGCACAGCTCGGGCGCCCACACGGAGCCGATATTGCGCCGCAGCGCCGCCACCAGCGGCTGCCAGTTGACCAGGTCCGTCGAATGCCAGATCACCAGGCCCGGATAGGCATCGAAGGTGGAAAACGTCATGTAGTAATCCATGCCGTCGCGCAGGATCGACGGGTCCGGGTGGTCGCCGGCGACGAGGGGATTCAGGAACGTGCCGTTGCCCAGGTCGGCCTTGCGCTGGCCCTCCGGGCCCCGCGCCCATGCCGGCGCCGCGGCACTGCCACAGGGCTCTGCTGCGCCAGCGCCTCGCGCCCCCAGCAGCAGGCCTCCCAGCCCCGCCCCTTTCAGGGCATTGCGTCGTGAAACCATCGTCGTCCTCAGAACTTGTAGCGCGCGCCGAGCAGCAGCTCGCGACCCGTCACGTTATGCACCATCACGCTGTTGCGGGCCCGGCCCACGAACTGGTCGGTCGACTCGTTGGTGAGGTTGACGCCTTCCAGCGTGAATTCCAGTTTGTCGTTCCACTTGTACGACAGCGACAGGTCGACGTTGAAGGTTTCGTTCTTGCCCTGCACGTCGTTGTTGTTCTGGGCCGGCACGATCTGCAGGTAGGCCGACCGGTAGGCGCCCGTCAGGCGCGCGCTGAAGCGGTTGTCGTCGTAGTAGAAGGTGGTGTTCCAGGACTTCGGCGACAGGTTGACCAGCTCGTCGCGCACGGTGCCGCTGTTGGCCGTGTTGGCCGAGATGATGTAGTCGATCTTCGACGACACGCGCGTGTAGTTGGCGATCAGGCCGAAGTTGCGGCCCCACGCCGGCAGGAAGGTGAACGGCTGCTGGTAGTTCAGCTCGAAGCCGCGCAGCTTGCCGCCCGGCGTGTTCAGGAAGCTCGTCACGTCGAACATCTCCGTGCCGTTGAAATTGGCCGGCAGCAGCGACAACGGCAGGCCCGTCTCGTTGTACGGCATCGACTGGCGTACGCCCTGGATGTAGTTCGCGATATTCTTCTGGAACAGGCCCAGGCCGAGGAAGGCCTTGTCCTTGAAGTAGTATTCGAACGAGGCGTCGAAAGTCTTGGCGCGGAACGGTTCCAGTTTCGGGTTGCCGGAAGTGATACCCAGCGCGCCGACGGTGCTGACCGACCCGCCCGGGTTCAGGTTGCCCAGCACGGGGCGCGACATGACCTTGGCGGCCGCCAGGCGGACCAGGAACTCCGGCGTGACGTTGGCCGTCAGGTTGAACGACGGCAGGAAGTCCTTGTACGAGTTTTCCGCCGTGACGGAGGTGCCGTTGCCGGTGCTGACATAGCCTTGCGCTGTCAGGTCCGTCTTCACGTAGCGCCCGCCCACGTTGCCGCGCACGGGCAGGCCCCACAGCGTGCTGTCGAAATCGCCCTGAAGGTACAGGCCCTTGTCTTCCTCCTCGATGGCGCGGTTGTTGCCCCGCGCGCTGGCGTTGCTGGTGGACGTCAACGTGAAGTCGCCGGGGCCGCCGGCCGGACCGGACTTCAGGCAGTTGCAATAGGCGTCATACAGGGCCGTGATGGCGCCGATGTTCGGCATGACCCAGCTGGTGGCATTCCCGGCGGGCATATCCTGCTTGGCGCCGAAGCCCGTGACGAGCGAGGTCAGGTTCGTGATGTCCGCGCCCGCCGGCAGGCCGTAGATGGTTTCGCCCGTGTTGGCGCGGCGCGATTCCCACGTGGTGAACTTGTAGCGCTTGGCGTTGACGCCGCCCTTGACGGTCCACGTGTCGCTGGCGCGCCAGGCCAGGTCCACGCTCAGCACGTCGTTGACGTTGGACGTGCCTTGCGGGCGGATGCGGATCTCGCTGGGCAGGGAATTGGCGGCCGCCGTGGCGCCGGCCGGCACGCCGTAGATATTCAGTACGCCGCCCCTGGTGACGTCGAACGGGTACGTGATGACGGGCAGGCGGTCGTTCTGGCGGAAGTCCACCGTGTAGCCGTTCACGTTCGGCGCATCCAGGGTGACGGTGGTCTGGATCGGGTTGTCGAACACGGACTTGGCCCGGCCCAGCGCGGCCGTCAGGCGCAGGTCGTCGTTAATCTGGTGCGACAGGTTCAAGGTCGGCTGCGTGAAGCGCGTCTTCATCTCGTCGTAGCGCGTCTCGGAGCGGATGTCCACGCCGTTGTAGACGCCGTACTGCAGGCGGCCGAGAGCATCGTACTGGGCCTGCACCACCGACGTCTGCGGCTTGCCGCCGGACGTCAGGTTGCGGCTGAACGAGAAGCCTTCCAGGTAGTTTTCCTCGCGCGTCGCGTCCAGGTTCGCATACAGCATGTCCAGCGACAGGCGCGTGCCCCGGCGCGGCTTCCATTCGAACGAGGCCGTGATGCCCAGGCGCTCCTGCTCATGCACCATGCGGCCGTAGCGGGGGAAACGGGGGTGGTAGTTGGCCGGATTGCTGGCCGCGTTGTAGGCGTCGGTGGCGGCCTGGCTTGCCGGCAGGCGCGTTGCCACGGGGAAGCCCGGCGCGGACGTGCTGCAATTCGGCGACGTCGAGCTGCCCACGCCCATCGGCGCGCACCAGCCGCCGACGGACGGGCCGTTGTCCCAGCGGCCCGTCGAGAAGCCGTCTTCCAGCAGGTTGCGCTTGCCCCAGGCGGCAGACACCAGGTAGCCCATCGTGTTGTTGTTGAAGGTGTCCGACATCATGAACGCGCCGCGCGGGTCGGTCTTCTTGGCCAGGTCGTTGTAGCGGCCCTTGATCATGGCGGTGGCATTGAAGCCGCGCTTCGCCATGTCAAAGGGACGCATGGTCTGCAGGTCGACGGTGGCGCCCAGCGAGCCCTCCTCCACCTCGGCCGAGGAGCTCTTCCGCACCGTCAGGGAGCTGAACAGCTCGGAGGCGAACACGTTGAAGTCGAAGCCCCGGCCCCGGTTGATGCCGCCGCTGTTGTCGCTGCCGCCCGTCGTGGCCAGGCCTTCGATGCCGTTGATGCGCACGCGCGTGAAATCCTGGCCCAGGCCGCGCACCGTGATGCTGCGCCCTTCGCCGGCATCGCGGTCGATGGCCACGCCCGGCACGCGCTGCAGCGACTCGGCCAGGTTCGTGTCGGGGAACTTGCCGATATCCTCGGCCTTGATGACGTCGACGATGCTGTTCTCGCTGCGCTTGGCGTTCAGGGCGCTTTCCAGCGAGGCGCGCAGGCCCGTGACGACGACTCTCTGGGCGTCCTCGGGAGCTTCCTGGGTTTGGGCGGCGGCGTTGCCGATGGCGAGGAGGGCCGAGGCCAGTGCCGTCAGGGTGAGGTTGTATCGGGTTTGCATTTGTCTCCCTTTCTGATTATGGTCCGCGCGACCTGCCGGCGGGGGCTGTCGCGCGAGCTTGTGCTTTTTGGTAAGCATGATGGGGCCATCATGCAAGCAGCAAATCAGATAGACAAATAGCAATTTTGAATGCTTGCAGCGTTATGCGATATCTTTTGCATTAACGTGCGGGGATCGTGTCGGCTTTGTCGTTCAACTTGCCGAAAGAGGACGTGCAGAAATTTGAATTCGGCCTGACCAAATGATGTTCTGTCAGGCCGGTGCAGCCTGAATACAACAATTGGTCAGGCCAGAGCGCCTACGCAGGCAGCCGGCCCGCGCCCCGGGCAGCCCGGCACACATAGATCGTCGCCAGCTCGCCCTTCGGGCCGCGATAGGCGCGCTCCACGGCCGCCGTCACGTGTTCGACCTGGTCGTCCGGCACCAGTGCGACGACACAGCCGCCGAAGCCGCCGCCCGTCATGCGCACACCGCCCGTCGTCTTGATGACGCCCTTGACGATGTCGACCAGCTGGTCGATCAGCGGCACGGTGATCTCGAAGTCGTCGCGCATCGACACGTGCGAAGCGGCCATCAGTTCGCCCATGCGGGCCAGGTCGCCGGCCCTCAGCGCGTCGACGGCGGCGGCCACGCGGGCGTTTTCCGTGACGACGTGGCGGGCGCGACGCAGCACCATCGGATCGAGTTCGCCGCCCCGTTCTTCCAGCAGCGCCATGTCGACGTCACGCAGGGCCTTGACGCCGAAGTGACGCGCCGCCGTCTCGCATTGCTGGCGGCGCGTGTTGTATTCGGAATCGACCAGGCCCCGTTCCACGTGCGAGTGGAAGATCATGATCGAGGCACCTGACGGCACGGGCACGGGCTGGGTTTCCAGCGAACGGCAGTCGATCATCACGGCGTGGTTGGCCAGGCCCGTGGCGGAGATGATCTGGTCCATGTTGCCGCACTTGCAGCCGACGAAATCGTTCTCGGACTCCTGGGCGATCAGGGCCAGGTCGATGGGGCTGAGGCCCTCGAAGCCGGGCAAGGTGGCGAACAGGGTGCAGACGGCAACCGACAGCGACGCCGACGACGACAATCCCGCGCCTTGCGGCACGTCGCCGGAGATCACCATGTCCATGCCGCGCAGCGGCAGGCCACGCTTTTGCAGCACGTCGACGACGCCGCGCACGTAGTTGGCCCACATCGGCGCTTCCAGGCGCTCGATGGGCTCATCCAGCGAATACTCGTCGACGGCGTTGTCGTAGTCGGCGGCGACGATGTGGACGATGCGGTCGTCCCGCTCGCGCGCGGCGATCACGGTGCGGTAGTCCAGCGCGCAGGGCAGCACCAGGCCGTCGTTGTAGTCCGTGTGCTCGCCGATCAGGTTGACCCGTCCCGGCGCCTGCACGACGATCGCTGGCGCCTCGCCGAAGGTCTCGTCGAACACGGCGCGGGTGTGGGAGATCAGTTGTTCACTCATTGTTCTGTTTTGCTCTTATTGGCTGGATTGAAGGTAATGGACTTCGGACTGGGCGCGCAGCTGGGCGGCAGCCTGCTCTGGTGTCAGGTCGCGCTGCGACTCGGCCAGCATCTCGAAGCCCACCATGAACTTGCGCACCGACGCGGAACGCAGCAGCGGCGGATAGAAGTGGGCGTGCAGCTGCCAGGCCTGGACATCGTCGCCGCCTGGCGCGGAGCCGTCGTACGGCGCGCCGTGCCAGCCCATCGAGTACGGGAACGAGGTCTGGAACAGGTTGTCGTAGCGCGTCGTCAGGCGCTTCAGGATGACGGCCAGGTCGGCCCGTTGGGGCTGGGTCAGCGCATCGAGGCGCTGCACGGCAAAGCGCGGCAGCAGCAGGGTCTCGAACGGCCAGCCGGCCCAATACGGCACCACGGCCAGCCAGTGCTCCGTCATGACGACGACCCGTTCGCCGTCGGCCGCCTCGCGCTCGGCGTAGTCGAGCAGCAGGTTCGTGCCCCGCTCGGCCAAGTAGGCCTGCTGCTGGCGTTCCTCCGTGGCCGGCTGGTTGGGCAGGAAGCTGGTGGCCCAGATCTGGCCATGCGGGTGGGGATTCGAGCAACCCATCGCAGCGCCTTTGTTCTCGAACACCTGCACCCATGGATAGGTGGCGCCCAGCTCCGCGGCCTGCGCGCACCACGTGTCCACGACGCCTTCGATGGCTTGCTCCGACAGCTGCGGCAGCGACTTGCTGTGATCCGGGGAGAAACAGATCACGCGGCTGGTGCCGCGCACGCTCATGGTCTGGAACAGCGCGTCGCCGTCGCCTTCGGCCGGCGCGGCCGGCGTATCGGGCATGACGGCGGCGAAGTCGTTCTCGAACACGAAGGTGCCCGTGTAATCGGGATTCTTGACGCCATTGATGCGCGTGTTGCCGGCGCACAGGTAGCAGGTAGGGTCGTGCGCGGGCTTGACGGACGTATCCGGCGCCTCCTGGGCGCCCTGCCACGGGCGCTTGCTGCGGTGCGGCGACACCAGCACCCATTCACCCGTCAGCGGGTTGAGGCGGCGGTGCGGATGGTCTGAGGGGTTGAACATGCTTCTCCTTCTGAATCTCGGACAGTAAAAAGTCGAATGGGATTACCTTACCACCAGACGCCGTAAATCGCCGCCAGCATGACGCAGATCAACGCCGAGCCCGCCGCGAAGCCGCCATCGACCCGGAACAGCCGGCGCTCGACGATCATGCGCTTGACGCTGCCGTCGGCCTTGCCGAACTTGCTGATCAGCACCATGCCTGCGACGACGACCCAGAACACGATGAACATGCGGTCCAGGAAAGGAATCTCGTAGACCCCCGTGCCGTTGTCGGCGGCGAAGCCGATCGGGGCCAGGAAGGACAGGTCCATCATGCCAGGCAGGAACTTCAGGAAGATCGAGAACACGAGCCCGCCGATGGTGGCGAACATGGCGGCCGCGGCCGTCGTCTCGCGCCAGAAGAAGCCCAGCAGGAACATGGCCAGGATGCCGGGCGACACGAAGCCCGTGTATTCCTGGATGTAGGCAAAGCCGCCCTTCTTGTCGATGCCCATCAGCGGGGCGATCAGCACGGCAATGGCGATGGCGATGACGACCGTCACGCGGCCGATCCACACCATGCGCTGTTCGCTCGCTTCCTTGTTGAAGTGCTGGCGGTAGATGTCGAGCGTGAAGATGGTGGCGATGCTGTTGGCCTTGCCGGCCAGCGAGGCGACGACGGCCGCCGTCAGGGCGGCGAACGCGACACCTTTCAGGCCGGACGGCAGCAGTGCCAGCAGGGTCGGGTACGCGCGGTCAGGGTTGACTTCGCCACCTGGACGCATGGCATCGCCCAGGGTGCCGGACTTGTCCAGCGCATAAGCGGCAATGCCTGGCAGCACGACGATAACGGGCATTAACAGCTTCAGGAAGGCCGCGAACAGCAGGCCCTTGCGGGCCGTATGCAGGTCCGCGCCCAGCGCGCGCTGCGTGATGTACTGGTTGCAGCCCCAATAGTTCAGGTTGACGATCCACATGCCGCCGATCAGGGTGGACAGGCCCGGCAGGTCCATGTAGTTGGGATTGCCCCGGTCGAGCACCATGTCGAAGTGGCCGCCGGCGCGCTTCATCAGCTCGCTGGCACCGACGATGGCGCCCTGCCCGCCCGACAGCGCGGCCACCAGGTCCAGCGCGATCCACGTCGTCACGAGCCCGCCCACGACCAGGCACAGCACCTGGATCACGTCCGTATAGCCGATGACCTTCATGCCGCCCAGCGTGATGATGGCGGCAAACACGGCCAGGAACACCATGCAGGCGAACACGTTCAGACCGGCCACGCTGGAAATGGCCAGCGCGCCCAGGTACAGGATCGACGTCAGGTTGACCACCACATACAGGCCCAGCCAGAACAGCGCCATCGTCGTCGCCACGGCCTTGCCGTAGCGCTGCTCGAGGAACTGCGGCATCGTGTAGATGCGGTTTTTCAGGTACACGGGCATGAAGAACACGGCCACGATGACGAGCGTGGCGGCCGCCATCAGCTCGTAGACGGCAATGGCCATGCCGATGCGGTAGCCCGAGCCGCTCATGCCGATGAACTGCTCGGCCGAGATATTCGACGCGATCAGGGAGGCGCCGATGGCCCACCACGTCAGCGACCCTTCGGCGAGGAAGTAGTCGTGCGAGGCCTGGCCGGACGTGCTCTTTTTCTTGCGGTAGATCCATAGTCCATAACCGGCGACGATCAGGAAATACACCAGGAAGACAACGGTATCGAGGGTGGAGAAGGTAGTCATCGGAAGTTTGAATGTCTCTGTAACGGCGAGCGGGTATAGGTTCCCGCCCTGAAGGCCCCATCGCGCCGCCGATGCAAGGCGAGCGCGCACGCGCGGTCCGGCCGTTGACCGAACCATTGCGATAGCGCTAACTATAACGCAAGATTACATTTAAGACACAAAAAAAGTCGGATTCGCTACAGAAGGGGCCGGGCGACGAGTGCCGCCGGGAAGCGTTGCCCAAAAAATGGGGACAGACCCCATTTTTTGAGCAAGATTACTGCGATGGAAGTATCGATAGCGCTATCCCTGGGCGGGCTGGTCGAAGTCGGCGGCGTCGTGCCGCTCGGCCAGCTGCTCGTCCGGGTTGCCGAAGGTGCGGTTGACGCGCCGGCCCCGCTGGACAGCCGGGCGTGCGGCGATCTCGTCGGCCCAGCGGCGCACGTGGCGGTAGTCGTCGACGGACAGGAACTTGCCCGCCGAGTACAGCTCACCCCGTACCATGCCGCCGTACCACGGCCAGGTCGCCATGTCGGCAATGGTGTAGTCAGCACCGGCGACGAAGCGCTGCTCAGCCAGCTGGCGGTCCAGCACGTCGAGCTGGCGCTTCGTTTCCATCGCATAGCGATTGATGGCGTATTCCAGCTTCTCCGGCGCGTAGGCATAGAAATGCCCGAAGCCGCCGCCGACGAAGGGGGCTGAGCCCATCTGCCAGAACAGCCAGTTCAGGGTCTCCGTGCGGGCCCGCGTCTCCGTCGGCAGGAAGGCGCCGAATTTTTCGGCCAGGTAGACGAGGATGGAACCGGACTCGAACACGCGCAGCGGCGCGTCGCCGCTGCGGTCGACCAGGGCCGGGATCTTCGAATTGGGATTGATGCCGACAAAGCCGCTGCCGAACTGTTCGCCTTCCGTGATGCGGACCAGCCAGGCGTCATACTCGGCGCCCGCATGGCCCAGGGCCAGCAGCTCTTCCAGCATGATCGTTACCTTGACGCCGTTCGGCGTACCCAGGGAATACAGTTGCAGCGGATGTTTGCCGACCGGCAGTTCACGTTCGTGCGTCGATCCGGCGATGGGCCGGTTGATGTTGCCGAAGGTGCCGCCGCTGCTGGCAGGCGGACTCCAGACCTCGGGCGGGACGTAATTCGATACTTCCGTCATCAAGATTCTCCTGTAGGGGTTCAGCAAATCATTGTAGCGAAGGACGCCAACGCGCGCTTGCCACCCCGTCGGAAGGACCTTCCTACACCGCCCGGAAAACCCGGGGACAGTCCCCGGCAATTCCTACACCGGCCGGAAAATTCGGGGACAGTCCCCGTAGATTCCGGCACCCCTCGGAAAATTCGGGCCCGCGGTGGGCGCTGATCGAGTTGACCGCGAACCAGGGAATGCCGCAACCCGGAGCTGGTGACGTCCTGCAGCTTGTCCGGCGACAACCAAGCTCGTACACTGAGTCATACCGATCGTTCGCTACCGGCCAGAAACGGACGGCAACCAATCAATGAAAGGATGCATTTCTCATGAATGACGCCCTGACGATTTTCGTGCCCCGCCTTCACACAGACCGGCTGACGCTTCGGGAATATCGTGTCGAAGACTTCGCATTATTCGCGGAGCACCTGTCGAATGCTGAAAGCTCGGCGTATCTGGGCGCTGCGGACCGTCAGACCGCCTGGCGCATCTTCAATTCACAGGCCGGAGCATGGCTCCTGAACCGGGCCGGCTGGTGGACGGTAGAGGACCGGCACAGCGGCCAGGTGGTGGGCAGCGTGGGCGCCTTCTTTCGCTGCGACTCGACTGTGATGGAGATGGGGTGGAATACCTATCGACCATTCTGGGGAAAAGGCATCGCGAACGAAGCGGCGGCGGCAGTCCTGAAGTATGCGTTCGAGGTCCGGCGTGAGCCGAAGGTCCGGGCATTGGTTGATTCCGGCAATGAATCGTCGCGTCGTGTTGCCGAGCGCCTGGGCATGAGGTACGAAATGAAAACCGAGCTGAACGGCAAGGAAATCAATAGTTATATGCGCGAGCATCCCTGAGCCATGAAGCGGCTGCGATCGGCAATATGCACGACAACCCCGCCGATCCCGGGGCAGCCCCGGAATCGTTCAAACGGTGCGGCGCGGCGATGCCCCCGCCAGGGGCCAGGCTAGTTCAGCGCCAGGCTTTTTTCGTCCGCCGCGCGGTGCCACGTGGGCCAGCGGCTGTCGTTCGACAGCGCCAGGGTCAGCGCCTTGATCACTTCTTCCTTCGCTTCCAGGCGCACGCGCCAGCTGGCGTCGGCGGCCTGGCGGGCGCTCTTTTCGAGTTTGGCGATGCGTTCCAGCAGTGCCATGCGCTGTTCGGCGGCGGCCAGCTGGGCGCGCAGCTGGGCCACCTCGAGCGCCGCGCCGGCGGGTGGCTCTGGCGGCGTGTCCTGCACCTGGCGCAGCACGGCGTGGATGGCATTGTGCGTGGCCCTGGGCGAAGCGCCGGGTCCGCCCTCGGGCGCGCCGATGGCGCCGTAGCAGCGGGCCAGGTCGGCCGAATCGATCTTCAGCGCGCCATCGGCGGTGAAGACTTTCTCCAGCCGGCCCTTTTCCAGGTCGCGGTAGATGGATGCGCGGCTGCGCCGTGCCAGCCGCGCCGCTTCGGTTACGGTCAGAAGTGCCATGTGTTCGGATTGCCCTGTCGCCTGCAAAGCGCGCAATGATGGCCGCTGCTTGCCAGTTCGTCAAGGGCGACCGCGCCCCCGCAGGCCGTCCACGCTACAATTGGGCCTTTGCGCACCAACGGAGCCGCCTTGAACTGGGACACCCCAAGCCCGCACATCCTGCCCGTCCGCCCGGCCGCCGGCGATATCGACGGCCTGCAGCACACCAATAACGCCGTCTACGTGCGCTGGTGCGAGCTGGCCGGCTGGTCCCATTCCGAGGCGCTGGGCCTTGACCTGGCCGACTACCAGCGCCTGGACCGCGCCATGGCGATCCAGCGCGCGGAATATGACTACCTGCTGCCCACCGGCGCCGGCGACGAACTGCTGCTGGGGACGTGGCTGTGCGCCACCGACGGCCGCCTGGCAATGGAGCGCCGTTTCCAGCTGCTGCGCGCCGCCGACGGCGCCACCGTCATGCGCGGGCGCTGGCAGCTGGTCTGCATCGACATCGCCAGCGGCAAGCCGCGCCGCATGCCGCCGGAATTCTGCGCGGCCTACCTGCCGGCCGTCGTGACGGCGCCCGCCGCCGATTGAGCCGCGGCGGGGCCGTCCAGTTTGCGCACCTGGATATTGCGGTAGAAGGTCTCGGCCCCTTCCGACTGGATCGAGAACTTCCCGCGCGCCAGCGGCACCGTCTTGCCGTCCACGGTCTGGCGTGAATTTTCCGCCCGCAGCACCTCGTGGCCGTTGACGATATGGATGAGCGTCCTGCCGTCGGCGATGACTTCCATCGTGTTCCACTGGCCTGAGGCCTTCTCGAAATTGCCCCGCTTGAGGATGCGGGCGGCGATATTCGTGCGCAGCGGCAGCGCCGGATCGTAGCGGTAGAACTTCCAGTCGCCCTGGTTGGCGTCGCCCACGTGGGCGTCGACCGTCACTCCATCGAGGCTGTGGTAGTCGCCACAGTCGCCTTCCTGTATCTGGAATTCGTGGCTGCGCATCCAGTGCCCGCTTTGCGCGTCGGCCGGACCGACGGCGTAGTACAGCAAACCGCTGTCGCGCGGCGCGTCCAGTCGCGGCGCCCACTTCCTCGTGCCCCAGCGGACCTCGAACTTCAGGTGAAAGTTTTCGTACTCGCCCGTCGTCGTCACGGCGCCCCACTCCTCGCCCGAGACCCGCAAGCTGCCGTCCACCACGGAAAACACGCCTTTCGGATCGACACCGGCGCCCCGCACGGACGTCGGCCACTTCATATTGTCCGACGTGGGCTGCATGCTGACCCACGTCGTCCAGCCTGTCAGGTCGCGGCCGTTGAACAGCGTCTGCCAGGGATTTTCGGCCGCATGCAGCGGCGCGCACAGCGCCAGCATCGTGGCCAGCAGGCCGAGGCGTCGGATCGGGTTGGGTGTCGTCATGGGTGTCTCTGATCGTGGATGGTAGCGCAATCTTACAACTGCCCGGCGCGCCGGGATAGCATGAATTGGGCGCAATGCACGGGACCCCTGGCTGGCGTGCCCGCTGTCCCGGCTTGCCGCCGTCCTTGCCGAATTCCTTATAAAAATCTCCGATTTCCTGACACTTCCGAACTTAACTGAATGCTACTATCGCCCCATAACAATACGGGGACTAGACACCATGGACACCATCGTGTTCGACGGGGACGATTGCGCGGGTTTTTTCGCCGAACACGGCATCCCGACGCCCAGTGCGCTGTTCGACAGCCTGCTCGATACCTACTATTTCGCCAAGAACCGCGCCGGCCAGTTCGTCTGGGGCAACCGGCTGCTGCAGGAGCAGCACGCGCTGGCCGACGTGCGCGACATCCTGGGCAAGACCGACCACGATTTCCTGCGGCGCGATCTGGCCGACCGCATCCGCGCCGACGACCTGTCCGTGATGGACCGGGGACTGGCCGTGCGCAACAAGCTCGAAGTGATCGGCGGCGAGAACGGCGCGCTGACGTGGCTCTTCACCACCAAGGCGCCGATCCGCGACCGGCACGGCAAGGTCGTCGGCATCGAAGGCTTTTCGCGCGATGCCCAGCGTTCGCACGACATCATGGCGCCCTTCCACCAGTTCCGTGCCTGCCTCGAATACGTGCAGCAGCACCTGACGGAGAACATCGCCATCGACCACCTGGCCAGGCTGTCCTGCATGTCGCTGTCGACCTTCGAGCGCAAGTTCAAGCAGCATTTCTCGATGACGCCGAAGCAGTACATCCTGCACCTGAAGGTGCACGAGGCCTGCCGCCTGCTGCCCCAGGCGAACAATATCGCCCGCGTGGCGCTGGAGACGGGTTTCGGCGGCCAGAGCTACTTCACGAAACAGTTCCGCACCGTCGTCGGCATCACGCCGAAGCAGTACCAGCGCTCGCTGGCGGCGGGACGTGCCGGCATGGCCGCATGATGGTACCGGCCGACGATACGCTGTCGCCTTCGCGCCGCGCCGCCCTGTTGCAACTGGGCGCGCTGTGCGGCCTGGCCCTGTCGGGCGACGTGCTGGCCGCCGTGGCCGGATCCCGCAAGGCCGGCCCACCCTTGCTGCTGACACCCACGGAACTGGCGCTGACGGGCGTGCTCGCCGAACTGATCATCCCCCGTACGGACACCCCGGGCGCGCTGGCCGTGGGCGCGCACCGCACCATCGATCACCTGCTGCACGCCTGTTCGACGGCGGCGCATCAAGGCCAGTTCCGGGCCGGCCTGGCGCGCATCGACGCCGTGGCGCAGGCTCACGCCGGCAAGGGCTTCGCCGCCCTGACGCCGACGCGCCAGGCGGCGCTGCTGCATCGGCTCGATGCCGGCGCCGAGCCGTTCACTGCCGCCGACCGCGAGTTCTTCCGCCAGCTGAAGGGCCACGTGACGTTCGCCTATTACACGTCCGAGGCGGGCGCTTCGCGCGAGTTGGCTTACCTGCCCGTCCCTGGCGGTTTTACGGGCAGGATCAAGGTTACCCCGGCCACCCGCGCCTGGGCCATCTGAGGAACACATGGAACCCATATCGTCGTTCTACATCAAGGAAAGCGCCGAACGCTTCGACGCCATCGTCGTCGGCTCCGGCATCACGGGCGGCTGGGCCGCGAAGGAACTGACGGAACGGGGCCTGAAGACCTTGATGGTCGAGCGCGGACGGCCGGTCGAACATGGCGTCGACTACGTCGGCGAGAACCGAGACCCGTGGACCATGCCGAACCGGGGCATGGTCGATGCCACGGAGGCGGCGGAACAGTTCTTCAACCAGCGGCTGTGCTACGCCTTCGACGAGCATACCAAGCAGTTCTTCAACAACGACCGCGACATGCCGTATTCGACCCCCGAGGGCCGGCCGTTCAGCTGGATACGGGGCAACCAGCTGGGCGGCAAGTCGCTGATGTGGGCGCGCCAGTCCTACCGCTGGAGCGACCTCGATTTCGAGGCCAACCTGAAGGACGGCCATGGCGTGGACTGGCCGATCCGCTATGCCGACCTGGCGCCGTGGTACAGCCACGTCGAGCGCCACGTCGGCATCAGCGGGGGCAGCGAGGGCCTGGCCGTGCTGCCGGACGGCGAATTCCTGCCCGCCTTCGATTTCAACGCGGTCGAACTGGCGTTGAAGCAGAAATTCGATGCCCGCTTCGCGCCGGCGAAAATGATCATGGGCCGCACCGCCAACCTGCGCACGCCGTCCGACGCGCACCTGGCCCAGGGCCGGGGCCAGTGCCAGGCGCGCCACCAGTGCCAGCGCGGCTGCTCGTTCGGCGCCTATTTCTCCACGCAGAGCTCGACCCTGCCGGCGGCAGTCAAGACGGGACGTTTGCGCATCGCCACCGACGCCATCGTGCACAGCGTGCTGTACGACCCGGCCACGAACCGGGCCACGGGCGTGCGCGTGATCGACGCCAAGACCATGGCCACGCGCGAGTATCACGCCAAGGTGGTCGTGCTGTGCGCCTCGACCCTGGCATCGACGGCGATCCTGCTCAATTCCACGTCGGCTGCCTTCCCCACGGGACTGGCCAATTCCTCCGGCGCGCTGGGCCATTACCTGACGGACCACCTGTTCGGTGCCGGCGCCCACGGTCGCGTGGAAGGCTTCGAGGACGATTACTACCAGGGCCGCCGGCCGACGGCGCCGTACATTCCCCGCTTCCGCAACGTGCTGGAGCAGCACCCCCGCTTCCTGCGCGGCTACGCACTGTCCGGCGGCGCCGGGCGCGACGGTTGGCAGTCGGCGGCGTGGAAGCCGGGCTTCGGCAAAGACTTCAAGGCCATGCTGAGAAAGCCCGGCCCCTGGCATTTCTCGCTGGGCGGCCAGGGCGAGATGCTGCCCCGCTACGAGAACATGGTTTCCCTGCATCCGACCCGCAAGGACAAATGGGGCATGCCGCTGCTGCATATCGACTGCAGCTACTCCGACAACGACCGGCGCATGCTGGAAGATATCGCCGACACGGCGGCCACCATTCTCGAGGAGCTGGGCGTAAAGGACGTCAAGAAGCATGTCAGGACCTTGGACGAATGGCCACCCGGCCTGGCCATCCACGAAATGGGCACGGCGCGCATGGGGCGCGACCCGAAGACTTCCGTGCTGAACGGCTGGAACCAGGCCCATGACGTGCCGAACCTGTTCGTCACGGACGGCGCGGCGATGGCCTCCGGCGCGTGGCAGAACCCGTCGCTGACCTTCATGGCACTGACGGCGCGGGCCTGCGCCCATGTGGCCGAGGAACTCAAGGCGGGCAGGATTTGATTCGAACGGAGACGGAGACGCAATGAAGAAGACTTTAGCGCTGGCCTGGCTGATGCTGGCGGCCGCCACCACCCATGCGGCACCGGCCGCCCCGCGCCTGGGCGTGCAGCTGTGGTCCGTCAAGGACGAGATCCGGCAGGACTTCAAGGGTACGCTGGCGAAGATCGGCCAGCTGGGCTTCCAGGGCGTGGAGTTCGCCGGCGAATTCGGACCGTACAAGGACGACCCGGGGGGCCTGAAGGCTTTCCTCGACGGGCAAGGCCTGCGCTGTGCCGGCGCCCATCTGGGCTTCGACGCCCTGGCCGACGCGCGCTTCGAGGCCACGACGGCGTTCTACAAGACGCTGGGCTGCACCAACCTGATCATCGCCATGGACAAGCGCGGCGCCAGCACGGCGGGCAGCGCCGCGATGAGCAAGGAACTCACCGCGCTGGCGGCTCGCCTGGCCGGCAAGGGCATGCGCATCGGCTACCACAACCACGCCGAGGAATTCGCCGGCAAGGTCGGTGAGACGCCGTGGGACGTCATCGCGCGCGGCACGCCGGCCGCCGCCATCCTGCAGCAGGACGTGGGCTGGACGACGTATGCCGGCAAGGACCCGGCGGCCTACGTGCGGCGCTACCCGGGCCGCACCGTCAGCACCCACTACAAGGCCAAGTTCGCGGCCGGCACCAGCGGCACGCCCATCATCGGCCAGGACCGCACCGACTGGGCCGGCCTGACCCGCGCCGTGCGCCAGGAAGGCGGCACCGACTGGATCATCATCGAGCAGGAGGAATACCCGAACGGCATGGGCCAGCTGGAAGCCGTGGCCGCGTCGCTGAAGGGACTGCAGGCCGTCCTGGCCACGCTTCCTGCCCAGTAACAGTCGATGGAGCATTCAGTGTGAGCCTGTCCGTGCGTTTTCACCATATCGTCAAGGAGTTCGGCCCCGTGCGCGTGCTGCATGGGGTGGACTTCGGGCTCGAGGCCGGCCGCGTGGTCGGGCTGCTGGGCGAGAACGGCGCCGGCAAGTCGACCTTGATGAAGATCCTGGCCGGGCATGAGCGCCCGACGGGGGGCCAGTTGCTGATCGACGGCGTCGAACGGCACTTCGCCGGCCCGCGCGAGGCCGAGGCGCTGGGCATCGCGCTGATCCACCAGGAATTCAACCTGGCCGAGCACCTGACGGTGGCGCAGAACATCTTCCTGGGCCACGAAAAGCGGCGCGGCTGGCTGCTGGACAAGCGCGCGATGGCGCGGGAAGCGGCCGCCTGCCTGCAACTGGTGGGGCTGGACATCGATCCCGACACGCCCGTGTCGAGCCTGATCGTGGCCGAGAAGCAGCTGGTCGAAATCGCCAAGGCCCTGTCGCGCAAGGCGCGCCTGCTGATCATGGACGAGCCGACGGCCAGCCTGTCGGCGGGCGAGACGGGCCGGCTGTTCGCGCTGATGGCGCGCCTGAGAAGCGAAGGCGTCACCATCGTCTATATCTCCCACAAGCTCGACGAGATGGAAGCGCAGACGGACGAAGTGGTCGTCATGCGTGACGGGAAGTTCGTCGCTCGCGCCGCGACGGCCGATGTCGACCGGCGCCAGATGGCGAACCTGATGGTGGGCCGGGATGTAGCGGACATGTTCCCACCCAGGAGCCCCCCGCCGCACGACGCGCCGGAACTGCTGCGCGTATCGAACCTGACGGTGCCGGGCTGGGTGCAGGACCTGGGCTTTGCCGTGCGTGCCGGCGAAATCCTCGGCTTCGCAGGGCTGGTCGGCGCGGGCCGCACGGAAGCGTTCGAGGGCTTGATCGGGCTGCGACCCCGCAGCGACGGCACTGTCGATATCTGCGGCCAGCGCGCCGACATCCGCAGCCCGCGCGACGCCATGCGCCACGGCCTGGCCTACCTCAGCGAAGACCGCAAGGGCAAGGGCCTGCACGTGGGCCTGGGCTTGCGCGAGAACCTGACGATGATGACCCTGGAACGGGACGGCCCCTGGCTGGACGTGAAGGCCGGACGCGCCGCGCTGGAGCGGGCCATCGCGGACTTCGGCATCCGCCTGCGCGACCCGGACTGCGTGGGCGGCGCCCTGTCCGGCGGTAACCAGCAGAAGCTGGCACTGGCCAAATACCTGCGCACCGATCCCCGGGTCATCGTGCTGGACGAGCCCACGCGCGGCGTCGACGTCGGCGCCAAGCGCGAGATCTATGCGCTGATCCACCGGCTTGCCGCCGAAGGCCGCGCCGTGATCGTCATCTCCTCCGAGCTGATCGAACTGATCGGCCTGTGCCACCGCGTCGCCGTGCTGCACGGCGGGCGCCTGCAGGCCGTGCTCGGGCCGGACCAACTCACCGAAGAAAACCTGATCCGCCATGCCACCAACACCCGCCACTGATTTGTCCGGCAAAGCACCGCTCACGCTGCCCGCGCTGCACCGCCTGCGCGGCATCGGCCCGCCCGTCGCCCTGGTCCTGCTGTGCATCGCCGGCGCCCTGCTCAATCCGGACTTCGCCACCGTCGACAACCTGCTCAACGTGCTGACCCGCACGGCCTTCATCGGCATCATCGCCGTCGGCATGACCTTCGTCATCGTCTCCGGCGGCATCGACCTGTCCGTCGGTTCGCTGGCGGCGCTGATCGCCGGCGTGATGATCGTGGCAATGAATGCGCTGGCCTCAAGCGCCGCGCCGCCCGGGGCGTCGGCCATCATCGCGCTCGGCATCGCGCTGGCACTGGGACTGGGCGCCGCTTCCGGATTGGCGCACGGCCTGCTCGTCACGCACGGACGGATCGAGGCGTTCATCGTGACCCTGGGCACCCTGGGCATTTTCCGCGCCGTGCTGACATGGCTGTCCGACGGCGGCGCACTGACCCTGGACTTCAACCTGTCCGAAGCCTATGGCCCCGTGTACTACGGCAGCTTGCTGGGCGTGCCGGTTCCCGTCTGGGTCTTCGCGCTGGTGGCGCTGGCCGGCGTCGTGATCCTGAACCGCACGGCCTTCGGCCAGCACGTCCAGGCGATCGGCTCGAACGAACAGGTGGCGCGTTACGCCGCCATCCGCGTCGACCGGGTCAAGCTGCTCACCTACCTGCTGCTGGGCGTGTGCGTGGCGCTGGCCACGATCCTGTACGTGCCGCGCCTGGGCTCGGCCACGCCGACCACGGGCATCCTGTGAGAGCTCGAAGCCATTGCCGCCGTCGTCGTGGGCGGCACGTCGCTGCGGGGCGGTTCCGGGCGCATCGTCGGCACCGTCGTCGGTGCCATCCTGCTGTCCGTGATTGGCAATATCCTGAACCTGACCAGCATCATCAGCGTGCACCTGAACGCCGCCGTGCAGGGCGTGGTGATCGTCGCGGTGGCCTACCTGCAGCGCGGCCGCCGCTGAACATTCAATCCAACGAGGACCGACATGCAATTGAAAACACTGGCCGCCTGCCTGCTGGCCTGCGCCGCCACCGGTGCCCTGGCCGCCGAAAAAGTCACGCTGGGCGTGGCCATTCCCACCGCCACCCATGGCTTCACCGGGGGCATCGTGTGGTGGGCCAACCAGGCCAGGCGCGAACTGGAGGCGGCCAACCCGGGCTTGAAGATCATCGTCAAGACGGCCGCCAGCACGCCCGAGCAGGCCAACCAGGTGCAGGACCTGCTGGCCGTGAACCGGATCAATGCGCTGGTGATCCTGCCGCTGGAATCGAGCTCGCTGACGCAGCCCGTGGCGCAGCTGAAGAACAAGGGCGTCTACGTGACGGTGGTCGACCGGGGCCTGGCCAACCCGGCCGCGCAGAATGCCTACGTCGCCGGCGACAACACGGCCTTCGGGCGGCTGCCGGCCGAGTACCTGGCGAAAAAGCTGAACGGCAAGGGCAATCTCGTGATCCTGCGCGGCATGCCCAGCACCATCGACAACGAGCGCGTGACGGCCTTCGAGGCCGAGATGAAGAAACACCCGGGCATCAAGCTGCTGGACGCGAAATACGGCAACTGGAACCGGGACGATGCCTTCAAGGTGATGCAGGACTACCTGACCCGCTTCAAGCAGATCGACGCCGTGTGGGCGGCCGACGACGACATGGCCATCGGCGCCATCAAGGCCATCGGCCAGGCCAGGCGCACCGACATCAAGGAAGTGTTCGGCGGCGCCGGCGCCAAGTTCGCGGTGAAAAAGGTCATCGACGGCGATCCGCTGGTGCAGGCCAATGTGTCGTACTCGCCGAAGTTCATCTACGACGCCATCAGGATGACGGCTAGCGCACGCCTGAAGGGCGAGGCCCTGCCCGCGCGGACCATCATCCCGTCCGTGCTGATCACGCGGGCCAACGCCCAGCAGTTCTACTTCCCCGATTCGCCTTACTGAGCACGCCATGCGGACCATCAAGGGACCGGCCATCTTCCTGGCCCAGTTCATCGGCGACAAGGCGCCGTTCGACACGCTCGAGCACCTGGCCGGCTGGGCCGCCTCGCTGGGCTACCGGGGCATCCAGCTGCCCACCGACAAGCGCCTGTTCGACGTGGACGTGGCGGCCGACAGCCAGGCGTACTGCGACGATATCGCCGGCATGCTGGCCGGCCACGGCCTGGCGATCACGGAACTGTCGACCCACCTGCAGGGGCAGCTGGTGGCCGTGCACCCCGCCTACGACCAGCTGTTCGACGGCTTCGCCCCGGTGCCGCTGCGGGGCGACCCGGCCGCACGCCAGCAGTGGGCAGTAGGCCAGCTGAAGGCGGCCGCCCGGGCCTCGCACCGTCTCGGGCTGGCCACGCACGCCACCTTTTCCGGCGCGCTGGCCTGGCCTTACCTGTATCCATGGCCGCAGCGGCCGGCCGGCCTGGTCGAGGAAGCCTTCGCCGAACTGGCACGGCGCTGGCACCCGATCCTCGATGCCTTCGACGAAGCCGGCGTGGACGTGTGCTACGAGCTGCACCCGGGCGAGGACCTGCATGACGGCGTCAGCTTCGAGCGCTTCCTGAACGCCGTGGGCGGCCACCGCCGCGCCAATATCCTGTACGACCCCAGCCACTTCCTGCTGCAGCAGCTCGACTACCTGCGGTTCATCGACCTTTACCACGCTCGCATCAAGGCCTTCCACGTCAAGGATGCGGAATTCCGCCCGGACGGACGCCAGGGCGTGTACGGCGGCTACGGCAGCTGGCTGGAACGTGCCGGCCGTTTCCGCTCGCCCGGCGACGGCCAGATCGACTTCACCGCCATCTTCTCGAAGCTGGCGCAGTATGATTACGCCGGCTGGGCCGTGCTCGAATGGGAGTGCTGCCTGAAACACCCCGAAGCCGGCGCGCGCGAGGGCGCGGAGTTCATCGGGCGGCACATCATCCGCGTGGCCGACCGGGCCTTCGACGATTTTGCCGGCAGCGGCGTGGACGGGGCGGCGCTGCGCCAGCTGATGGGAATTCAATAGGACAAGAGGAAGAACATGAGCAATCAGGTACCCCGCAGGCTGCGCCTGGGCATGGTGGGCGGTGGCGACGGCGCCTTTATCGGCGCGGTGCACCGCATCGCCGCGCGGCTGGACGACTGCTACGAGGTGGTGGCCGGCGCCCTGTCCGGCAATCCGGATCGGGCGCTGGCCAGCGGCGCGGCCCTGCGCTTCGAGCCGTCGCGCAGCTACACGGACTACCGTGAAATGGCCCGGCTGGAAGCGGCGCGCCCGGACGGTATCGACGTCGTGGCCATCGTCACGCCGAATCACCTGCACGCGCCGGTGGCCACCGCCTTCCTGGAGGCAGGCATCCACGTCATCTGCGACAAGCCCCTGGCCATTTCGCTGGCCGAAGGCGAAGCGCTGGCGCGCCTCGCGCGGGAACGCAATCGCGTCTTCGCCCTGACGCATACCTACAGCGGTTACCCGATGGTGCGGCATGCGCGCGAACTGGTGGCCGCCGGCGCCATCGGCGACGTGCGCCTGGTGCACGTCGAGTATGCGCAGGACTGGATGGCCGAGGCGGACAAGCAAGGTGCCCACTTCCAGGCGAACGACTGGCACAACGATCCCCGGCGCGCCGGCCCCACTGGCTGCACCAGCGATATCGGCACCCATGCCTTCCACCTGGCCGGCTTCGTCAGCGGTATCCAGCCTGGCGAGCTGCTGGCGGAACTTCACTCGTTTACGCCGGAGCGGGTGCTGGACGACCACGTGCAGGTGATGCTGCGCTACCCGAACGGTGCGCGCGGCATGCTGTGGTCCAGCCAGATGGCGACGGGCTGCGAGAATGCCTTGAAGCTGCGCGTCTTCGGCAGCAAGGCCAGCATCGCCTTCGACCAGGAGAATCCGAATGAACTGTGGCTGACACCTCAGGGCGGCACGGCCCAGCGGCTCACGCGCGGCCGGGTTGGCGGCGCCGCCGCGTCCCACGCGACCCGTGTGCCGGCCGGTCACCCGGAAGGCTACCTGGAAGCGTTCGCCCAGCTGTACCGGGATGCGGCGGCCTGCATCCACGCGGTGCAGGCGGGGCTGCCGCTTCCGGATGCAGCGAAGGATTTGCCGACCGTGATCGATGGCGTGGCGGGCATGCGTTTCATCGATGCGGTACTGGCCAGCCATGCCGCCGGGTCGCGCTGGACGGCGCTGTAAAGGCGGCGTTAACGAAAAAGGCGGGCTCGCGCCCGCCCTCCTCCACCCCGGCGCTTGACGTCAAGCGCCCGACATCGCCACTTCCTCGTGCGCTTCGGCCACTTCCTCGCCGGCGCCGTTGAAGAACAGGTTCAGCACGACGGCGGCGATGGCCGTCAGCAGGATGCCCGATTCCAGCAGCGGGTGCAGGCTGTGCGCCATCTGCTGGGTCCAGCGCGGCGCCACCAGCGGAATCAGGCCGAAGCCGATCGACAGCGCGACGATATACAGGTTGAAGCGGTTGCCCTTGAAGTCGACCCGCGTCAGGATGCGGATACCCGCCGCCGCCACCATGCCGAACATGACGAGGCCGGCGCCGCCCAGCACGAACTGGGGAATGGCTTCCACCACCGACGCCACCTTCGGCAGCATACCCAGCACGATCATGATGATGCCCCCGGCCACGCAAACCCACCGGCTCTTAACACCCGTGACGGCCACCAGGCCCACGTTCTGCGAGAAGCTCGTGTGCGGGAAGGTATTCAGGATGCCACCCAGCAGCGTGCCCAGGCCGTCCGTGCGCAGGCCCGCCGCCAGCTGCTTCTGGTCGAGCTGCTTGCCCGTCATGTCAGACAGGGCCAGGAACATGCCGGCCGATTCGATCATCACGACCACCATGACGACGGTGAGCGTGAGGATCATCACCGGGTCGAACGTGGGCATGCCGAAGGCGAACGGCGTGACGATGTCGAACCAGTGGGCGTTGGCGACCTTGGCAAAGGTCATCTTGCCCATCGCGTAGGCCACCGCGCAGCCGGCCACGATCCCCAGCAGCACGGAGATATTGCAGATGAAGCCACGGCCGTACCGGACCAGCGCGAGGATAAACAGCAACACGAAGGCGGCGATGCCCAGGTTGTCCAGCGCGCCGTAGTTCGGGTTGTCCACCATCGGGATCTTCCCCGGCAGTTTCATCGGCGCGGCGGCATCGGCCGGCAGCGCCGCGGCCGTCGCCCTGGCCTGCTCGACCATCGGCACCAGCGCTTCGACGTTGACCGATTGCGCGGCCGATTCCGGCCCACCCATGGCCCAGCCCACGCCGACGCGCATCAGGCTCACGCCAATGATGAGGATGATGGTGCCCGTGACGACGGGCGGGAAGTAGCGCAGCATCCGGCTCATCAAGGGAGCCAGCAGCATGGCCAGCACGCCGGCGCCGATGCCGGCGCCGAAGATGGCCTGGGCCCCGGCCGCGCCGGGGACGGCGTTGGCGATGGCGACCATCGGGCCGACGGCGGCGAAGGTCACGCCCATCATCACGGGCAGCTTGATGCCGAACCACTTCGACAGGCCCAACGACTGGATCAGGGTCACGATGCCGCAGCAGAACAGGTCCGCCGAGATCAGCATCGTGACCTGCTCGGGCGGCAGCTTCAGGGCCCGCCCGACGATCAGGGGCACCGCGATGGCGCCCGCGTACATCACCAGCACGTGCTGGAGGCCCAGGGCACTGAGGCGCCCGAGAGGTAAGCGCTCGTCGACCGGGTCGACGCTGTGGTGGGTCATGCTTGTCTCCTGATTGTTATTGAACGCGATTCAAAAACCATATCAATGCATGCTGCCTGTCCTCCGCGGGGCCCCTGGGCTCCGGACTACACTCAGTTCACGGTCGCGCCTTCCTCGTACCAGCGCTTGAGCAGGTCGCGCTCGCCCGCGGTGATCTGCGTGGCGTTATTGAGGGGCATCAGCTTGAGCACCACGGCCTGCTGGTACAAGCCCTGGGCGTGACGCTTGATGAGGGCCGGCGTATCCAGGGCAATGCCCTTGCTTTGCAGCTGGGCCGAATGGCACATGGCGCAGCGCTGGTCGACGATGGTCTTGACCTGGGCGAACGTAACGCCGTTGGCGGCGGCAGGGGCCGAGCCGTCGGCCGGCGCCGTCACCGGCGCGCTGGCCTCGGCCGGGGCGACCGGTTCCGGTTTCGGTACCAGCCAGACGATCAGTGCCAGCAGCACGAGGACGCCGGCACCGGCGTGTTCCCACGGTACCCGCTTGCCGTGCACCAGCGCCTTGTGGCGGGCCACGAAGCTGTGGCGGATCAGCGCGCCGACCAGCATCATCAGCACCAGCACGACCCAGTTGTGCTCACCGGCGTACAGCCAGCCGTAGTGATTCGACAGCATGGCGATCAGCACGGGCAGGGTGAAGTAGGTGTTGTGCACGCTGCGCTGCTTGGCGCGCCAGCCGTAGATCGGGTCGACCGGCTGGCCGGCCTTCAGCTGGGCCACCACCTTGCGCTGGCCTGGAATGATCCACACGAAGACGTTGGCGCTCATCGCCGTGGCCAACATCGCACCCACCAGCAGGAAGGCGGCGCGACCGGCGAACAGCTGGCAGGCCAGCCAGGAGGCAAAGACGACGAAGCCGAACACGATGACGCCGACGATCAGGTCACCGTTCTTCTTGCGGCCGAAGGTGCGGCAGATGATGTCGTAGATCAGCCAGAACACGACGAGGAAGGCCAGCGCGCTGCCGACGGCGGCGCTGGCGGACCAGTCATGCACGCTCTTGTCGACCATGAAGGTACCGGCATTGAACAGGTACAGCACCGTGAACAGGCCGAAACCGGACAGCCAAGTGGCGTAGCTCTCCCAGTAGAACCAGTGCAGGTTGTCCGGCATGGCCTTCGGGGCCACCAGGTATTTTTGCGGGTGGTAGAAGCCGCCGCCGTGCACGGCCCACAGTTCGCCGTCCACGCCCTTGGCAACCAGGTCGGGCGCCGTGGGTTTGTGCAGGCTGTTGTCGAGGAAGACAAAGTAGAACGATGCGCCGATCCAGGCGATCGCCGTGATTACGTGGGTCCACCGCAGCAGCAGGTTGACCCAGTCAAGCAGGTACATTTCCATAGAGCCTCAAACATATAGGAAGCACGGCGCATGACGCCGTACAGTCCCTTCACCACAGCGGGCTCTGTGAGGGGCAAAACATCGCAACCACTTTTCCGTGTCCGGTCCGGTGTGCTCCGCGGCGACGCAATCCAACTGTATACGATCTTGAATAATAAGGGTATAAGTTTTTTGACGTATGGACGGATCAGGAACCGCGGTACGTCGAATACGCCCATGGGCTGACCAGGAGCGGCACGTGGTAGTGGCCGGCCGCGTCGGCGATGCCGAAGTCGATCGGCACTTCGTCGATGAAGGCCGGTTCCGGCAGGCGCACGTCGCGCTGGCGGAAGTACTGCGCCACCGAGAACACCAGGCGGTAGCGGCCAACGGCCATCGTCGAGGCATCCAGCAGCGGGCCGCCGTCATTGCGCCCGTCGGCATTGAGGACGATGTCCTTGATGGTGGTGCTGGTGTCGCCATCCAGGCGCAGCAGCTGGACGCGCATGCCGGCGGCAGGGCAGCCGTTCATCGTGTCGAGTACGTGTGTGCTGAGGTGTCCCATTTTCTAGTGCTTCCTTCAAGGTGAATAAACTGGGGGGCGGAAGTGCTGCCGATGCAGATTGCATACACTTTCCGCTTTTCTTTTTTTGAAAAGTGTATACACTTCAGATTCGATGTCAACTTATTTAGCAAATTCCATGGCCAGGACCCGCACACCGCTGAAAATCGTCGCAAGCAATCCGTTCGATGTCGACGTGCTGCCGGACGACGCCGCCGGTCCGCCGGCCGGTGCCACGCAGCGCATCGTCGACGCTATCACCAACGCCATCGCCGAGCGCCGCCTGATGCCGGGCACGAAACTGTCCGAGCAGAAGATCGGCGACATCTTCAAGGTGTCCCGCACCGTCGTGCGGCAGGCCTTCAATCAGCTGAGCCGCGACTGGCTGGTGGTGCTGGAACCGGCGCGCGGCGCCTTTGTCGCCACGCCCACGGCCGAGGAAGCGCGCGACGTGTTCGAAATGCGCAGTATCCTCGAGACGGCCGTGACGAAGCGGCTGTGCGCCACCATCACGGACGAGCAGGTCGCCCAGCTGCGCGAGCACCTGCGCCAGGAACAGGCGGCCGTGACGAACGCCGAAGTGCCGGGCCGCACGCGCCTGCTGGCCGACTTCCACCTGGTGCTGGCCCAGATGCTGGGCAACCAGGTGCTGACGCAGATGCTGGGCGAACTGCTGACGCGCTCCTCGCTGATCGCGCTGATGCACCAGTCCTCGCATTCGGCCGAGGAGTCGCACAGCGAGCACGTGGCCATCGTCGAGGCCTTCGAGCGGCGCGACGCCAAGGCCGCCGTGCGCCTCGTCGGCAAGCACCTGGTCAATGTACAGCACAACCTGAACCTGGACCCGCAGCGCGTGGACCTGGCCGACATCCTCGGCAAATAACCGCAACCCAAGGCAAACCATGACTTCATCCTATCCCCGCGACCTGGCGGGCTACGGCCGCAATCCACCCCACGCCGGCTGGCCCGGCGGCGCCCGCGTCGCCGTGCAGTTCGTCCTCAACTACGAAGAAGGCGGCGAGAACTCGGTCCTGCACGGCGACGCCGGCAGCGAGCAGTTCCTGTCCGAGATGTTCAACCCCGCCGCCTTCCCGGCGCGCCACCTGTCGATGGAAAGCATCTACGAGTACGGCTCGCGCGTGGGCGTGTGGCGCCTGCTGCGCGAATTCGAGCGGCGCGGCCTGCCGTTGACGGTGTTCGGCGTCGGCATGGCGCTGGAACGCTGCCCGGACGTGACGGCCGCCTTCACGGAGCTGGGCCACGAGATCGCCTGCCACGGCTGGCGCTGGATCAGCTACCAGAACGTCGACGAGGCCGTCGAGCGCGAGCACATGGCGCTGGGCATGGCGGCCATCGAACGCCTGACGGGCCAGCGCGCACTGGGCTGGTACACGGGCCGCGACAGCCCCAACACGCGCCGCCTGGTGGCCGACTTCGGCGGCTTCGAATACGACAGCGATTACTACGGCGACGATTTGCCGTTCTGGCTGAACGTGCGCAAGACGGACGGCACCCAGGCGCCGCAGCTGGTGGTGCCCTACACCCTGGACTGCAACGACATGCGCTTCGCCCTGCCCCAGGGTTATTCGCACGGCGACCCGTTCTTCCAGTACCTGCGCGACGCCTTCGACGTCCATTACGCCGAGGGCGAGGAAAGGCCGTCGATGATGAGCATCGGCCTGCACTGCCGCCTGCTGGGCCGCCCGGGCCGCATGCGCGCGCTGCAGCGCTTCCTCGACTATATAGAACAACACGATCGCGTCTGGGTGACCCGCCGCGTCGATATTGCGCGGCACTGGAAAAGCGCGCATCCCTTCAACCCCGACAGCGCCTTCGCGTGGGAGTAAACATGTTGACTCTGGAAGTACTGAACGATTCGAGCCAGGCCGAGTTCACCCGGCTGCTGGACGGCGTCTACGAGCATTCGCCGTGGATCGCCGAACAGGCCTGGCTGGCCCGCCCTTTCCGCAGCCTGGCGCACCTGAAGCGCGGCCTGATCGAGGCGCTGCGTGCCGCGCCGCGCGAGGCGCAACTGGGTTTGATCCGTGCCCACCCGGAGCTGGCCGGCAAGGCCATGGTGGCCAAGTCGCTGACGGCCGAGTCGACCAATGAGCAGAACAAGGCCGGCCTGACGCAGTGCACCCCGGAGGAATTCGCCGCGATCCAGCGCCTCAACGCCAGCTACAACGAGCGCTTCGGCTTCCCGTTCATCCTGGCCGTGCGCGGCCCGCGCGGCCAGGGCCTGCCGAAACAGGAAATCATCGACACCTTCGCGCGCCGCCTGGACAACTCGGCCGACTTCGAATTTGCCGAAGCGCTGCGCAATATCCACCGCATCGCGGAAATCCGCCTGAACGACAAGTTCGGCCAGGAGCCCCTGCTGGGCAACCAGGTGTGGGACTGGGCAGAGCAACTGGCCGAATACAGCGACCCCGGTTATGCCGAACGGGGAGAATTGTGCGTCACCTACATGACGGCGGCGCACCGCGCCAGTGCCCAGCGCCTGGCCGTGTGGATGCGCGACGAGTGCGGTTTCGACGACGTGCGTATCGACGCCGTCGGGAACGTGGTCGGCATTTACCATGGCAGCGACCCGCAGGCAAAGCGCCTGCTCACCGGTTCGCACTACGACACCGTGCGCAACGGCGGCAAGTACGACGGCCGCCTGGGCATCCTGGTGCCGATGGCCTGCGTGCGCGAGCTGCACCGCCAGGGGCGCCGCCTGCCCTACGGCATCGAGGTGGTCGGCTTCGCCGAAGAGGAAGGCCAGCGCTACAAGGCCGTCTTCCTCGGTTCGGGCGCGCTGACGGGCCAGTTCAACACGGGCTGGCTGGAGCAGGCCGATACCGACGGCATCACGATGCGCCAGGCCATGCTCGATGCCGGCTGCGACATCGCCGCCATCGATGCGCTCAAGCGCGATCCGGCGAACTACCTGGGATTCGTCGAAGTCCATATCGAGCAAGGCCCCGTGCTGAACGACCTGGACCTGCCGCTGGGCGTCGTCACGTCGATCAACGGCAGCGTGCGGTTCCTGGGCGAGATCGTCGGCACGGCCAGCCATGCCGGCACGACGCCGATGTCGATGCGCCGCGACGCCGCGTGCGCGGCCGCCGAACTGGCCCTCTTCGTGGAGCGGCGCGGTGCGGCCGTACCGGACCTGGTGGCCACCATCGGCATGCTGGAAGTGCCGAACGGCTCGATCAACGTCATTCCCGGCCGCTGCAAGTTCAGCCTGGACGTGCGCGCCACCACCAACGAAGTACGCGATGCCGCCACCGCCGATATCCAGGCCGAACTGGCCGCCATCTGCCAGCGCCGCGGCCTGCGCTACACTTTGGAAGAGACCATGCGCGCGGCGGCCGCGCCGAGTGCGCCGGCATGGCAGGCGCGCTGGGAACAGGCCGTCGAATCGATCGGCCTGCCCGTATTCACCTTGCCCAGCGGCGCCGGCCACGACGCCATGATGCTGCACCAGATCATGCCGCAGGCGATGCTGTTCCTGCGCGGGCTGAACGCGGGCATCAGCCACAACCCGCTCGAAGCCATCACCAACGACGACACGGAACTGTGCGTGCGCGCGTTCCAGCACCTGCTCAATCAACTCGACAACAACCAGCCACGGACCTGACATGACCACTCTTACTCCCTACGAAAACCTGGACGCCTGGATCGACGCGCATTTCGACGAGGAGGTGCGCTTCCTGCAGGAGCTGGTGCGCGTGCCTTCCGACACCCCGCCGGGCAATAATGCGCCGCACGCCGAACGTACGGCCGCCCTGCTGCAGGACTTCGGCTTCGAGGCCGAGCAGCACGTGGTGCCGGCCGACCGGGTTGCCCAGGCCGGCCTGCAGACCATCACCAACCTGGTGGTGCGCCGCAAGTACGGCGAAGGCCGCACCGTGGCGCTGAACGCCCACGGCGACGTGGTGCCGCCGGGCGAAGGCTGGAGCCACCCGCCATATGGCGGCGATGTCGTCGACGGCAAACTGTTCGGCCGCGCCGCCGCCGTCAGCAAGTGCGACTTCGCCACGTTTACCTTCGCCACGCGCGCGCTGGAAGCGCTGGGCACACCGCGCAAGGGCGGCGTCGAGCTGTATTTCACGTACGACGAGGAATTCGGCGGCGAACTGGGACCGGGCTGGCTGCTGGAAAACGGCATCGTCAAGCCGGACCTGTTGATTGCGGCCGGCTTCAGCTACCAGGTGGTGACGGCCCATAACGGCTGCCTGCAGATGGAAGTGACGGTCCACGGCAAGATGGGCCACGCGGCCGTGCCGGAAACGGGCATCGATGCGCTGCACGCCGCGAACCTGATCCTGACGGCGCTGTACCAGCAGAACGTGCTGTACAAGGAAATCACGAGCCAGGTCAAGGGCATCACCCACCCCTACCTGAACGTGGGCCTGATCGAAGGCGGCACCAATACCAACGTCGTGCCGGGCAAGGTCGTGCTGAAGCTGGACCGCCGCATGATCCCGGAAGAGAATCCGCTGGAAGTGGAAGCGACGCTGCAGCGCGTGATCCAGGACGCCGTGGCCGATTTCGCCGGCGTCAAGGTCGACATCAAGCGCATGCTGCTGGCCAACGCCCTGCAGCCGCTGCCGGGCAACCAGCCGCTGGTAGATGCCCTGTCGCGCCACGCCACCGCCGTCTTCGACGAGCAGATCGGCGCCGCCGGCACGCCGCTGTACACGGACGCCCGCCTGTTCGGCGAACAGGGCATCCCGGCCGTGCTGTACGGCTGCGGCCCGCGCACGGTCGGCGAAAGCAACGCCAAGCGCGCCGACGAGCATATCGACCTGGAAGACCTGCGCCGCGCAACGAAAGTCGTCGCCCGTACGCTGTTCGACCTGCTCGACTAAGCTTTCCGCATCGGGACAAGACGGACGCCGCGGCGTCCGTTTTTTTTCGCCCGCCATTCTCTGCTGCCGGGAACCCGCCGGGTTCGCGTCAACATGGACACAAGCTCAGCCGCGTACAGGGGCTCGGCCCGCGACAACATCCGGGACAAAGGCGGCGTTTCGGGAAGCGCAGCGCCTCGCCGACGCAGCGGACGCCGGCTTGCAAGCGGGCACCGCCCTCCAGGCACGGGCAAGGACACAGGCTCAGTGATTTTTGTAGACGAGTCCGTGTCCATGTCGGGGTCTGGAAGGAGGCACCGGCTTGTAAGCCGGTGCCCGCGACGTCGGCGAGGAGCTGCGCTCCTCGAAATCCCGCCTCCGCCCCCAAGGTGGACACGGTCTCGGCTGTGCAGGGGGCGTGAACGGCAAAGGGCGCCCGCAGGCGCCCTTCTCTACTGCTTCGAAACAGGGGACTGTCCCCGGTTTTTTCAGGCGGTGGCTGGATCCTCTCCGATGCGCACGACGTGCAGCAGGTTCGTGCTGCCGGGGTGGCCAGCGGGGAAGCCGGCGACGATGACGACGTCGTCGCCGGTCTTGGCCAGGCCGTGGCTGACGGCCGCGGCGGCGGCGTCCGTGACCATCTCACCCAGGGTGCGGGCTTCGTCGAACGGTACCGGGTGCACGCCCCAGGCCAGCGACAGGCGGCGGGCGATCGACAATTGCGGCGTCAGGGCCAGGATCGGCGTGTCCGGCCGTTCGCGGCTGGCGCGCAGGCAGCTGGCGCCCGTGAAGGTGTACGTGACCGTGACGGCCGGCTCGATCAGGCGGGCCACGCGGCGCAGTGCGCAGCAGATGGCGTCGGCCGTGCTGGCCGTGGCCGGCGTATGGCTGGCGTCCAGGCCGGCGCGCCAGCCCGGGTCCTGTTCGACTTCGCGCATGACGCTGTCCATCACGACGACGGCTTCCAGCGGGAACTGGCCGGATGCCGATTCGGCCGACAGCATGACGGCGTCGGCGCCGTCGTAGATGGCCGTGGCCACGTCGGACACTTCCGCGCGCGTGGGCACGGGCGCGGCGATCATCGATTCGAGCATCTGCGTGGCGACGACCACGGGCTTGCCGGCGGCGCGGGCCGCGTGGACGATGCGCCGCTGCAGCACGGGCACCTGGTGGGCCGGCAGTTCGACACCCAGGTCGCCCCGCGCCACCATGATGCCGTCGGCCAGCGCGACGATATCGGTCAATGCGTCGATGGCGGCCGGCTTTTCCAGCTTGGCCATGATCCAGGCCTTGTCGCCGATCAGGGCCCTGGCTTCGGTGATGTCCTCGGGGCGCTGCACGAACGACAGCGCCACCCAGTCCACGCCCAGCTCCAGGCCGAAAGCCAGGTCGGCGCGGTCCTTGGCCGTCAGCGGCGAGATCGGCAGCACGACGCCGGGTACGTTGACGCCCTTGCGGTCCGACAGCACGCCGCCCGTGATGACGGTGGTGTCGGCATATTCGGGGCCGCAGGCGTCCACGCGCAGGCGCAGCTTGCCGTCGTCCAGCAGCAGGGCCGTGCCCACTTCCAGCGCGGCGAAGATCTCGGGATGCGGCAGGTTGGCGCGGGCGGCATCGCCTTCGGCCGGGTCCAGGTCGAGCCGGAATCGGCTGCCCTGCTCCAGCACGGCCTTGCCGCCGGCCATGCGGCCGATGCGCAGCTTCGGTCCCTGCAGGTCCATCAGCACGCCGATGGGTCGCCCGATATCGCGTTCGACGGCGCGGATGGTGCGATAGCGCTCGGCATGATCCTCGTGGCTGCCGTGGCTGAAATTCAGGCGGAATACGTCCACGCCGGCCTGCACCAGGGCGTGGATGCGTTGGGGCGTGGAACTGGACGGCCCCAGTGTGGCCAGAATGCGGGAACGTCGATTGCGTACCATGGTTTTCCTTTAATGAGTCGTTCGGTCACAGCACCAGGATGGCGCGGAAATCGTTGACATTGGTCAGAGTCGGGCCCGTGACCAGGGCATCGCCCAGCGCGCCGAAGAAGCCGTGGCCGTCGTTGTTATCCAGGCTGTCGCGGGGACGCAGGCCCTGGGCCCAGGCGCGCGCGAGGGTGTGCGGCGTCACGAAAGCGCCGGCCACTTCCTCGGCACCGTCGACGCCGTCCGTGTCGGCCGCCACGGCATGCACGTCCGGTGCTGCGTCCAGCGCCAGCGCGAGGGCCAGCAGGAATTCGACATTGCGTCCGCCGCGGCCGTTGCCGCGTACCGTCACCGTCGTCTCGCCGCCGGAGAGCAGCACGCACGGCGTGGGGAACGGCTGGCCGTGCCGCCGCACCTGCAGCGCAATGCCGGCCATCACGCGGGCCACTTCGCGCGACTCGCCTTCGATGCTGTCGCCCAGCAGCACGGGCGTGATGCCGGCCTGGCGCGCCACCTCGGCGGCCGCTTCCAGCGCCATCTGCGGGGAAGCGATGATGTGCGCCGTCGCGTTGGCCAGCCGCGGATCGCCCGGCTTGACGGTTTCGCCGGCACCGCTGTCGAGCTGCGCGCGGGCGCCGGCGGGCAGCTCGATGCCGTAGCGCCGCACGATTTCCAGCGCGTCCGCGCAGGTGCTGGCGTCGGCCACGGTGGGGCCGGAAGCGATATCGGCCGGGTGGTCGCCCGGCACGTCGGAGATCAACAGCGTCACCACCCGCGCCGGATGGCAGGCGGCAGCCAGGCGGCCGCCCTTGATGGCCGACAGGTGCCGCCGCACGCAGTTCATTTCCGTGATCGTCGCGCCGCTTTTCAGCAGCGCGCGGTTGATGGCCTGCTTGTCCTCCAGCGTGACACCAGCCCCGGGCAGCGGCAGCAGCGAGGAGCCGCCGCCGGAAATCAGGCAGATCACCAGGTCATCGGCCGTCAGGCCCTGCACCGTTTGCAGGATGCGCTCGGCCGCCTGCAGGCCGGCCGCGTCGGGCACGGGGTGGGCCGCCTCGACGATTTCGATGGTTTCGCACGGCACGGCGTAGCCGTAGCGCGTGACCACGACGCCGGACAGGGGCGCCGGCCAGTGCCGCTCCAGGGCCCGCGCCATCGCGGCCGACGCCTTGCCGGCGCCGATCACCACGGTGCGGCCCTTCGGCGGCGGCGGCAGGTATTTCGGGATACAGAGATCGGGCTGCGCCGCGTCGACCGCAGCAGCAAACATATTCTTCAGCAGGTCGCGCGGCGTGATGTTCATTTTTCCGCCTGGCCCTGGCCGATTGCGAAGTTGGACATGATTTCCAGTGCCCGCACCATGGCGGAGTGGTCCCAGTTGCCGCCGCCGTGGGCGGCGCAGGTATTGAACAGTTCCTGCGCGGTGGCCGTGTTGGGCAGTGCCACGCCCAGCTGGCGGCCCGTCGTCAGGGCCAGGTTCAGGTCCTTGCGGTGCAGGTCGATGCGGAAGCCCGGGTCGAAGGTGCGCTTGACCATGCGCTCGCCGTGCACTTCCAGGATGCGCGAGGCGGCGAAACCGCCCATCAGCGCTTCACGCACGCGGGCCGGATCGGCGCCGGCCTTGGCGGCCAGCAGCAGGGCTTCGCCCACCGCCTCAATGGTCAGCGCGACGATGATCTGGTTGGCCACCTTGGTGATCTGGCCGTCGCCGTTGCCGCCCACCAGCGTGATGTTCTTGCCCATCAGCTGGAACAGGGGCTTGACCTTGTCGAAGGCCGCTTCGCTGCCGCCCACCATGATCGTCAGCGAGCCGGCCTTGGCGCCCACTTCGCCGCCCGACACGGGGGCATCGAGGTATTCGCAGCCCAGCGCGTTGATGCGGCTGGCGAAATCCTTCGTCGCGACAGGCGAGATCGAGCTCATGTCCACGACGATCTTGCCGGCCGACAGACCCTTGGCGACGCCCGTCTCGCCGAACAGTACATCCTCGACGTGCGGCGTGTCCGGCACCATGACGATGATGACGTCGGCCTTCGACGCGACGTCCGCGCTGTTGGCGCAGACATTCGCACCGGCCTCGATCAGGCTCGATGGAATCGGCGTCTGCGAGTAGGTGTAGAGGGTGTGGCCATTGCTGACCAGGTGCCCCGCCATTGGGGTGCCCATGATGCCCAGGCCGATGAATCCGATATTTGCCATGATAGTCTCCAGAGTTTAACGTTGTTGTTCGATCCAGCCAAGGCCGTCGCGCGTGGCCCCCGCCGGCTTGTACTCGCAGCCGATCCAGCCGTCGTAGCCCAGCTTGTCGATATGACGGAACAGCCACGGCCAGTTCAGCTCCCCCGTACCCGGCTCGTTGCGGCCCGGGTTGTCGGCCAGCTGGATGTGGCGGATACGGCCCAGGTGGCGTTCGATGGTCTTGCCGATCTCGCCTTCCATGCGCTGGGCGTGGTAGATGTCGTATTGCAGAAACAGGTTGTCCGAGCCCACTTCGTCGATGACGCGGATGGCCTGGTCCGTGCGGTTCAGGTAGAAGCCGGGAATGTCGAAGGTATTCACCGGCTCGATCAGGAGCGCAATGCCGGCTTCCTTCAGCTTGCCCGCGGCGAAGCGCAGGTTCTCGACGAAGGTGCGGTACAGCGCATCCTCGCTGGTGCCGCCTGGTGCGATGCCGGCCAGGCAGTTGACCTGCTTGCAGCCGAGCGCCTTGGCGTAGTCGATGGCGCGGCCGACGCCGTCCTGGAACTCGCTGACCCGGCCCGGATGGCAGGCGATGCCACGTTCGCCGTTTTCCCAATACCCCGCCGGCAGGTTGTGCAGCACCTGGGTCAGGCCGAACTTGTCCAGCCGGGCGGCCAGTTCGTCCTTGTCGAAGGCGTAGGGGAACAGGTATTCAACGCCCTTGAAGCCCGCTTCGGCGGCGGCGCCGAAGCGCTCCGGGAACGGCAGTTCGTTGAACAGCATGGTCAGGTTGGCGGCAAATCTTGGCATCTTCTTCTCCTAGTTGAAGCTAATAACTGACGCTTTCAGCGCAGTGCGATGGCGGTCGGTGCGTCGGCATCGTCCTGGGCCAGCGGTTCGAGCTCGTTCACGGCATTGATCTCCGTGCCCATCGAGATATTCGTCACCCGTTCCAGGATGATCTCGACCACGACGGGCACGCGGAACTCCTTCATCATCTCGCGCGCCCTGGCGAAGGCCGGGCCGATGTCCTCGACTTCGCGCACCCGGATCGCCTTGCAGCCCAGGCCTTCGACGACGGCGACGTGGTCGACACCGTAGTTGGCCAGTTCCGGCGAATTGATGTTCTCGAACGCCAGCTGGACGCAGTAGTCCATGTCGAAGTTGCGCTGCGCCTGGCGGATCAGGCCCAGGTAGGCGTTGTTGACGACGACGTGCAGGTAAGGCAGGCGGAATTGCGCGCCCACGGCCAGTTCCTCGATCATGAACTGGAAGTCGTAGTCGCCCGAGATGGCCACGACATTGCGTTCCGGGTCGGCGGCGCGCACACCCAGGGCGGCGGAAATGGTCCAGCCCAGCGGGCCGGCCTGGCCGCAGTTGATCCAGTGGCGCGGCTTGTATACGTGCAGGAACTGGGCGGCGGCGATTTGCGACAGGCCGATCGTGCTGACGTAGCAGGTATCCTGGCCGAAGGCGCGGTTCATCTCTTCATACACGCGTTGCGGCTTGATCGGCACGGCGTCGAAGTGGGTCTTGCGCAGCAAGGTGCGCTTGCGTTCCTGGCACTGGCTGACCCATTCGCTGCGATCCGGCAGCGACTTGACGGAGTCCAGCCCGCGCGCCACGGCGATCAGGTGTTCCAGCGCGGCGCCGGCGTCGGAGACGATGCCGTAGTCCGGGCCGAACACGCGGCCGATCTGGGTCGGTTCGATGTCGATGTGGACGAACTTGCGGCCGGCAGTGTAGACGTCGACGGAACCGGTGTGGCGGTTGGCCCAGCGGTTGCCGATGCCGATTACCAGGTCCGATGCGAGCAGGGTCGCATTGCCGTAGCGGTGCGAGGTCTGCAGGCCCACCATGCCGGCCATCAGCGGATGGTCGTCGGCGATGGCGCCCCAGCCCATCAGGGTCGGAATCACGGGCACGTTGGTGATTTCGGCGAATTCCTGCAGCAGCGCGGCCGCGTCGGCATTGATGACGCCACCGCCGCAGACGATCAGCGGACGCTCGGCCGCCTGCAGCATCTCCAGCACCTTCTCGGCCTGGGCGCGGGTGGCGGCCGGCTTGTAGATCGGCAGCGGCTCGTAGGTGTCGATGTCGAATTCGATTTCGGCCATCTGCACGTCGAACGGCAAATCGATCAGCACGGGGCCGGGGCGGCCCGAGCGCATCACGTGGAAGGCCTGCTGGAACACGCGTGGCACCAGGGCGGGTTCGCGTACGGTGACGGCCCACTTGCTGACCGGCTTCGCCACGGCTTCGATGTCGACGGCCTGGAAGTCTTCCTTGTACAGGCGGGCACGTGGGGCCTGGCCCGTGATGCACAGAATGGGAATCGAGTCGCCGGAGGCCGAGTACAGGCCCGTGATCATGTCCGTGCCGGCGGGACCGGAGGTGCCGATGCACACGCCGATATTGCCGGCCTTGGCGCGGGTATAGCCTTCGGCCATGTGCGAGGCGCCCTCGACGTGGCGTGCCAGGATGTGGTTGAAGCCGCCGTTCTTCTTCATTGCCGAGTACAGCGGGTTGATCGCCGCGCCGGGTACGCCGAATACGGTGCTGACTCCCTCCTTGCGCAATACTTCTGCTGCTGCGTCGATTGCTCTCATGCGGGCCATGGTTGGTCTCCAGTAGTGTGACAGATGGGTAGATGCTGCAAATGTTGGTAATGTTGGTTCAGTGAAATCAGCATACGGACAAACCCCACCCTGTTGAATTGCTGCTACTATCCGATCAGTCGATACTTGGAGTATTGAATGGACCGCTACACTGAAATTCGCAGTTTTTTACTGGTCACGGAAAAAGGCAGCTTCGCCGCCGCCGCCCTGACCGAGGGCGTCACCCCGGTGGTGATGGGGCGCCGCCTGGACACCCTGGAAAAGCGCCTGGGCGTGCGCCTGATGCACCGCTCCACGCGGGGCCTGACATTGACGGCGCTGGGCGAACAATTCATCGAGCCGGCCCGCCAGCTGATGCGCGACTTCGATATCGCCGAGAACAGCATCAGCGCCGGGCGCAGCACGGTGCAGGGTCACCTGGTGGTGTCGGCACCGGCCGCGTTCGGACGCTCGCACGTGGCGCCGCACGCGCCGCCGTTCCGCGCCATCCACCCGGAACTGAAGATGTCGTTCAATTTCACTGACAGCGTCGTCGACCTGGTGCGCGAAGGCTACGACATGGCGATCCGCATCGGCGAGGTGACGGACCCGAACTACGTGGCCGTGCCCCTGTTCCCGAACCGCCGTGTCGTGTGCGGCACGCCGGCCTATTTCGAGCGCCACGGCATCCCCCAGGCGCCGGAAGACCTGGTGCGGCATAACTGCCTGGCCTTCAACCTGCAGGGCGGCCAGCAACGGGGCTGGACCTTCCTGCGCGACGGCAAGCTGATCGCCGTGCGCGTGGACGGCGACCTGGCCTGCAACGATGGCGAACTGCTGTTCGACTGGGTGCGCCAGGGCCTGGGCATCGGCTGGCGCTCGACGTGGGAAATCCAGTCGGAGCTCAAGCGTGGTGAACTGGTGACGGTGCTGGACCAGTATGCCGTGCAGGAATACCCGATCCAGGCCGTCTACCCGCAGCAGCGCTACCTGCCCGCCAAGATCCGGCATTTCATCGACTACCTGCGGGCCATCTATAACGGCCCCGGCTATTGGGAAGGCGTGCGCAACCCGGCCGGTACCTGATGCCAGGAAGCGGACAAGGGTGGGCGTGCGAGGCCATGGGAGACGCCATCATCTGCTATGCTGGCGCCATGACCACCGAATCCGATATCGAACTCTCCGGCCCCTTCAAGGCCACCGACAGCAGCGGCCATGCGCACGACGTCAAGGCCATCCGTATCTTCGACGAAGGCTACGGCATCATCGACGTGTATGTCGATTTCGCCAGGACCATCGACTGCGGCCACAAGGACAGCGTTCTGCTGAAGTCGATCGTCGAGCGCCTGCGCAGCCTGGGCTACAAGGGCCCGGACTTCGGCCTGGGCGATCCGGGCCTGCAGGAAAGCAAGCTGATCGTGCTGGAAGCGCCGGAGGAATTCACCACCTTCGCGCAAAGCCGCGGCTGGAAGAACCTGGCCGAAGACTTCGACGAATAAGCGAAGGCAATCGCAGGCGCCGTCATCACGCACGGTGCCATTGGCCGCCCGCTCGACGCGGGTAGCCGGCGCTCGTGCACGCGCGGCGCCCTCCCCGGCCAGGCCGGACGTCAGCGCCGCCGTCGCGCCACGGCGCCCAGCAGCGCCAGTCCACCCAACATCATGGCGTACGTCTCCGGTTCGGGTATGGGCTGCGTAAACGACAGCGAGATGTCCAGCGAGGCATCGCGCACGGCGTCGCCCGTGGCCACCAGCGTATAGCTGCCCGGCCCCAGGCTGCCGAGGAAGCTGGAGTGCCCAAAGCCGCCCAGTACACCCGTGAAGCTGTCGCTGGCAACGACGGAACGCCACTGGTCGAGGATATCGATATTGACACCCACCAGCAGCGGGCCCTGGCCGTCGGCCGTGTCGATAATCCAGCCCGCCAGGCCGTTCATGTCGCCCCGTTCGCTCAAGGTGAAGCTGGTGCTCTGGTAGAGCGCGCCGTGCCGGGTGGTGAAGGTGTCGACGAAGAGGTTGTCGCCGGCACCGAGCGCCTCCTCTACGGTAGCGCTCGCTGACAGGTCGGTATAGGTAACGGACCGGGTCTCGGCCAGGGCCGGCCCCGCCAGGGATGCCGCGAGCGCCGCCGCGCCCGTCCATCTGACAAACGTGGGTGATCGCATATCAACTCCAAAGAAACGTCGTTGCAGAGGGGCGCGCCGACAATGGTCGCGCTGACCCCAGCCTAGTGCCGTTTGCTTTTTTGTCAACCTGGCTCGGCCGTAATGGCGGGCCGCGACGCCACCATCGCGCCGTGCTGCCAATCCGTCGATGCAAACGGCGTTCAATCGTGCCGCCGGTTTGAGTAACTTTCGCTAATATTCATTAATGACCAACCGGTCGGCAACAGGCTCGCTCGCCGTCGGCGGCATGCCTCGCCGACATCTGCATCGCCTGTTTTCTATTCCCTGTATTCATTTCTAACGCGAAACCATGTATCGACCGATTCCCCTCCGCGTGCGCATCGCACAGGCCTGCAGCGTGCTCGTGCTGCTGCTGTCTTACCAGCTGTCCAGCCTCCTGCCGGCCGAATGGGCGTGGGAAGACGGCCTCATCGAGAACGCCCAGGTCGCCGTGCTGCTGGTGGGCTGCCTGTGGGCCGGCTTCGTGGCGCTGCGGCGGCGCGGCATGCCGGTGGCCACCCTGGCCCTCAGTGCCGCCCCTGTATGGGCCGTCCTCGTCGGCCGGGAACTGAGCTGGGGCGCCGTGTTCTTCGCGCCGGTCGGCTTCGACCAGGCCCAGCCCGTGTACTCCTCCCATGAGCTGTGGTACAAGCCGGCGGTGGCACCCGTGATCCTGTTGATGCTCGCATGGTCGCTGTCGAACGCATGGCGTCACCGGGTCGACCGGCTGCTGCGCATGATCGGCGCCGGCTGCCACCGCGCCACCTTCCAGATCGTGCTGGCCGTCGTGGCGGCCGTGCTGTCCACCGGCGCCGAAGGCCACTTCGCTCTGGGCCTGCACCTGGACGCACCCCGCGCGGAGGTATGGGAAGAATTGCTGGAGCTGTACGCCTATTCGGCTCTCGTCTGCGCCCAGTTCCTGGCCCTGCACCGCCTGCAGGCGCTGCCGGCCGTACCGATACCGGCGGCACCGGCCGCCTGAGCCGGCCGGGACTTCGATATGGGATAATCGCGCGGCGGCGCACGCCAACCGCGCGCGCCGGATGCCCTGCACAACCTATCCGGAGCTGCCCATGATCTTCCGCCAGTTGTTCGACCCCACGTCGTCGACCTACACCTACCTGCTTGCCGACGCCGGCGAGGCCGTGCTGATCGATCCAGTTTTCGAGCAGGTGCCGCGCGACCTGGCGCTGGTGCAGGAGCTGGGCCTGCGCCTGGTGGCGACCCTGGATACGCACGTGCATGCCGACCATGTGACGGGCGCCTGGCGCCTGCACCAGCGCTGCGGCAGCGCCATCGGGCTGTCGGCCTCGGCCGGCGCCGCGCCGGTCGACCGGCCCCTGCACCATGGCGACCGCATCGCCTTCGGCCGCCGCCACCTGGAGGTGCGCGCGACACCCGGCCACACGAACGGCTGCCTGACCTATGTACTGGACGACGCCAGCATGGCCTTCACGGGCGACAGCCTGCTGATCCGGGGCTGCGGGCGCACCGACTTCCAGCAGGGCAGTCCGCAGCAGCTGTTTGCTTCCGTGCACGAGCAGATATTCACCCTGCCCGATGGTTGCCTGCTGTATCCGGCGCACGACTACCGGGGCATCACCGTCACCAGCGTGGCCGAGGAGCGCCGCTTCAATCCGCGCCTGGGCGGCGCCGTCGACGTGGGCGACTTCACGGGACATATGAACAACCTGCATTTGCCGCACCCGAAGCTGATCGCCGTGGCCGTGCCGGCCAACCTGCGCTGCGGCCGGCCCGAAGGCGACGAGCTGCCCCTCGACACGCCCGCGTGGGCGCCACTGACCCTGCGTTTCTCCGGTGTGTGGGAAATCGAACCGATGGCCTTGCTGGAGCATGCGGTGGATGCGCAGATCGTCGACGTACGGGAAGCGCCGGAGTTCATCGACCGGCTGGGCCACCTGCCCGGTGCCCGGCTGGTACCGCTGTCGCAGCTGCCGCAGTACCTGCCGCAGCTGGACCGGGAGCGCCCCGTCATTGCCGTGTGCCGCTCCGGCGTGCGCTCGGCCCAGGCCTGCGTGCTGCTGGCCAAGGCCGGCTTCGGCCAGGTCGCCAACCTGGCCGGCGGCATGCTGCGCTGGAACAGCGAAGGCTTGCCGGTCGCCGCCGACAGCGTCTGATCCGGCCAGCCTGCCCTACCGCCGCGCTCCGGGGGCGGCCAGGATGGCTTGCAGCCGGGCCAGTTCGACCGGCTTGGTCAGGTGCAGGTCGAAGCCCGCCTGCGCCGAGCGCCGGCGATCCTGCTCGGTGCCCCAGCCGGTGACGGCGATCAAGGTCGCCTCGCCCATGCCGGCAAGGCTGCGCATGGCCCGCGCCGTGTCGTAGCCGTCCATGCCGGGCAGGCCGATATCGAGCAGCACCACCTGCGGCGCGAACAGTGCCGCCTGCTCCAGCGCCCTGGTGCCGTCGTAAGCCACCCGCACCTCGTGCCCCTGCAGCGCCAGCAGCGCGGCCAGGCTTTCGACGGCGTCGGCATTGTCGTCCACCGCAAGGATGCGCAGCGCGTTCGCGGCAAGCGGCACCTGCTCGGCGTCCTGCCGCGGCGCGCGGACCGCATCGGCGCACGGCAGCGTCACGGTGAACGTACTGCCCTTGCCGGCGCCGTCGCTGGCCGCCGCCACGTCGCCGCCATGCAGCTGCACCAGCTTGCGCACCAGGTTCAGGCCCACGCCCAGGCCGCCCTGCACGACGCCTTCGCGGTGCGGGGCCTGCGTGTACAGCTCGAAGACGGCCGGCAACAGCTCCGGCCCGATGCCCACGCCGTTGTCCGACACCGAGATCGTCACGCCGGCCGGCGTGGCGTTCACGTCCAGCACGATGCGCCCGCCCGGCGGCGTGTACTTGGCCGCGTTGTTGAGCAGGTTGCTGAGCACCTGCGCGATGCGGTGGCGGTCGGCATCGAGCAGTATCGGCCGTTCCGGCAAATGCACGGCCAGTTCATGCTTGCGTGCCGTGACGAGCGGCCGGCTCATGTCCACGGCCTGGTGCACCACGTCCGCCAGCGCCACCGATTCGCGCCGCAAGGTCAGCTTGCCCTGGGTCAGCCGGGCCACGTCCAGCAGGTCATTGACGAGATGGACCATGTGGTCGACCTGGCGCTCCATCATGTTGCGCACGTCCGGCAGGGCCGCCGCCGGCGCGCCGGCGCGCATCAGTTCCAGGCCGGTGCGGATCGGCGCCAGCGGGTTGCGCAGCTCGTGTGCCAGGGTGACGAGGAATTCGCTCTGCATGCGGTTCTTTTCCGCCAGCTCGGTGGCCAGGCGCTGCAGTTCCTGCTGCGCCAGCTTGTGCGTGCTGATGTCGAAAGTCACGCCATCGAAGCGCAGGGGCGTGCCCGTGTCGTCCAGGTCGCACCAGCCGACGGCGCGCAGCCAGCGCTGGCCGGCGCCCGCCACGCGCAGTTCCACGTCCAGCGCGGGACCGCCCGCCACCGCCAGCGCGATGCCGTCGGCAAGGGCGGCGCGCTGGCCGGCGTCGACCTGTTCCAGCAAGGTGGCCAGTGCCATGTCGCGCCGGCCATCGAGGTCGAAATGCGCCGCCATCTGCTCGTTCATCTGGAAGTTCGTGAATGGCGCGTCGGCGTACCACACGCCGATATCGCCGGCTTGCGCCACCCGTTCGAAGCGCTGCTGCAGCACCTTGCGCTCGTGCACGTCGATGACGGTGCCGACGAAGCCGGCGGGACGGCCGTCGCCGTCGACCAGCGGCATGCCCGCATCGATGGCCCACCGGTAGCTGCCGTCGTGGCGCCGCAGCCGGTAGTCGATCGAGAAGGGCAGCTGGGTTGCGCTGGCCGCGAGGAATTTCTCGCGCGTGGCCGGCAGGTCGTCCGGATGAACGTTTTCCAGCCAGCCCAGGCCCAGGTCCTGCTCCGGCGTGCGGCCCGTGTAGTCATACCAGCGCCGGCTCAGGTAGGTGCAGCAGCCGTCGACGTCGGTGGTCCACAGCGTGACGGGTGAGGCATCGATCAGCGTGCGGAAGTAGGCCTCCTGCAGCTGCGCTTCGCGCCGGTGCGACTGGCGCTCGCGTGCCAGGTCGATCTGGTGGCGCACCCGCGCCAGCAGTTCGTTGGCCGAGAAGGGTTTCACCAGGTAGTCGTCCGCCCCGGCCCCCAGGCCTTCGATGCGAGCCTCCTCGCCGGCGCGGGCCGACAGCAGCATGACCGGCAGGTGACGCAAGTCGTCGCTGGCACGGATGCGGGACAGCAGGCCGAAGCCATCCAGCCGCGGCATCATCACGTCGCTCAGCAACAGGTCCGGCTGGTCCTGCTGCAACCGCTCGAATGCCGCTTCGCCGTCGGCGCAGGCGACAACGTCGGCGTACGGCTCCAGCAACGCCTTCACGTAGGCGCGCATGTCGTTGTTATCGTCCGCGACCAGGATGCGGGGCCGGCTCGCGGGCAGTGCATGCGCGGCGCCGGCGACCGCCGCTTCATCCCCATCCGGCAGCCAGCGCAGAGCCTCTTCCACGTACGAGGCGCCGATGCGCGTCTCGGCTGCCTCGGCGGCCGAGACATCGTGCGGCCCGATGCGCGCCGGATCGAGGTGAGCACAACCGAAAGGCAGATCGACGTCGAAGGTCGTGCCCATGCCGACGGTGCTGTGCACGCCAATGGTGCCGCCGTGCAGGCGCACCAGCTCCTGGATCAGTGCCAGGCCGATGCCGCTGCCCTCGTAGGTGCGCCCCGGTGCGCCCTCGATGCGGTGGAAGCGCTCGAACACGCGCGGCAGTTCCGCGGCCGCGATGCCGCTGCCCGTGTCGCTGACGGACAGGCGTGCCATCGCCCCGTGCCGGCGCAGTGTCACCGTCACAGCGCCTGCCAGCGTGAACTTGAACGCGTTCGACAGCAGGTTGAAGACGATCTTCTCCCACATCTCGCGGTCGATGTACACCGGCTCGTCCAGCGCCGGCAGGTCGAGCCGGTACGCCAGGCCGCCCTTCGTCATGGCCGATTCGAACACGCTGGCCAGGTCGGCCGTCACGCGCGCCAGGTCCACCGGCACGTAACGGGCCTGCACCCTGCCCGCCTCGATGCGCGAGAAGTCCAGCAGGGAATTGACCAGCTTCAGCAGCCGCAGGGCATTGCGCTGCGTGACTTCGATCCGCTGGCGCTGGCGCGGGCTCAAGGCCTCGTCCTCGGCCGCCAGCGCGTCCTCCAGCGGCCCGAGGATCAGCGTCAGCGGCGTGCGGAATTCATGCGACACGTTCGAGAAGAAGGCCGTCTTGGCGCGGTCGATCTGGGCCAGCTCCTCGGCGCGGCGCTGCTCCTGCTCGTAGGCAAGCACGTTGCTGACGGCCGTGTTGACGGCGGCCAGCAGCAGCGCGTGGAAGTTCTGGTAGTCCTCGTCCAGCGCGCGGCGGGCGCTGACGCCGGCCACGACGAAGCCGAACGGCTCCTGCTGCCCCGGCAGCACGACGGGCAGCACCACGGCCGACCGGGGCGCTTCCTCATACGGACCGCAAGCATCGGGGCCGAAGCGCGCGGCGAGACCGTCCACCTGCCGGGCGCGCCGTTCGGCCGCGACCTGCGCGAACGGCCACGGTGCACCGGCC
>NZ_WNKZ01000239.1 GCF_009720835.1 Pseudoduganella buxea | reverse complement strand
TGCGCCAGCCAGAGGGCGGGATCGTCCGCCGGCGCACCGGCGCCGCTTGCGGCGATGGCCGCCAGGGCGGCCTGCCAGCGCACCGTCAACGTCCCGATCGCCGCCGCCAGCGCGGCCCGTTCCGTGGCCACCTGCGCCAACCGCTCGGTGCTGGTATTGGCCAGCGCGCGCTGCGTGGCCCCATGGGCGATCAATTGTTCCAGCGCTTCGCGGCGGCTTGCCACGTCCTGGCGGAAGCGGGCCAGCATGGCGCGCAGCTTGTCATTGCCGTCGCCGTGATAGGGATGCTCCGCGCTGCCGCACACGGGGCAGGGCACGTCGTCCTGCAAGGTGTCGCGCAAGGCTTCCACGCTGTCGCCGCAGGCCGCCTCGGCCACGGCCAGCGCCTGTTCGGCCTGGGCCAGCCCGGCCTTCTGCACGGCGTGCTCGCGCTCCGCATCGAGCAGTTTCGCCTGTGCCTGTGCCAGCGTGTCGCGCAGGCGCGCCGCATCGCCGTCCAGCGCTGCGGTGCGTGCCGTCTGCGCCGCCAGTTCGCTCCACAGCCGTTCGCCGTCCAGCAGGGCCGTGCGGCGCCGTTCCAGCGCGGCGCGGCGCGCTAGA
>NZ_WNKZ01000238.1 GCF_009720835.1 Pseudoduganella buxea | reverse complement strand
CCAGGCCGCCGCGCGGCGCGTACCCCCCGCGACCGACCCCGGCCAGGGCCGGCTGGCGGCGCAACTGGCCGGCCTGCCCACGGCGGGCAGCGATGCCATCGTCGCCACGGTCGCGGCCATCCAGCAGCAGGCGCAGGAGCGCCAGCTGCGCTTCGACAGCGCAGCCTACCAGCTCGCCGCCGGGTCGGACGGCATGCTCGAACGCTATACCGTCAGCCTGCCCGTGCAGGGCCGCTATCCCGACGTGCGCGCCTTCGTGCTGGGCCTGCACGCGGCGGTGCCGCACCTGGCGCTCGACAGCATCGCCATCAGCCGCCCGGGCCGCGAGGATGCACGGGTGGAAGCGCAATTGCAGTTCACCGCCTATTTCCGGGGGCAGCCATGAAGGCGGCCGTGAAGGCGCGCCCGCTGCTGCTGGCCGGTGCCTTGCTGCTGACGGTGGGCGCCAGCGGCTGGACCCATTGGCGCAAGCTGCAGCCGGTCGAGGCGGTTGAAGCGGTGGAAGCGGTGTCGGTGGCTGTGCGCCCTGCGGCGATAGCAGCGGCGGCACCGGCAGCGGCTCCGGCGCATTCGCCCGGCGCAGCCGATGCCGGCGGCGCGGCAGGGGCGGTCGACCTGTTCGCCGCCGTCGACTGG
>NZ_WNKZ01000237.1 GCF_009720835.1 Pseudoduganella buxea | reverse complement strand
CTGTCGAAGAAATTCGGCGGCGAAGCGAAAGCCTACGACCAGATCGACGCTGCACCGGAAGAAAAAGCCCGCGGCATCACCATCAACACCGCCCACGTCGAGTACGAAACGGCTGCCCGTCACTACGCGCACGTTGACTGCCCAGGCCACGCCGACTACATCAAGAACATGATTACCGGTGCTGCCCAGATGGACGGCGCGATCCTGGTGTGCTCGGCCGCCGACGGCCCAATGCCACAGACCCGCGAGCACATCCTGCTGGCCCGTCAGGTTGGCGTTCCATACATCATCGTGTTCCTGAACAAGTGCGACCTGGTCGACGACGCAGAACTGCTGGAACTGGTCGAAATGGAAGTGCGCGAGCTGCTGTCGAAGTACGAGTTCCCAGGCGACGACCTGCCAATCATCAAGGGTTCGGCACGTATGGCCCTGGAAGGCCAGCCAGGCGAAATGGGCGAAGACTGCATCATCCGTCTGGCCGACGCACTGGACAGCTACATCCCAACGCCAGAGCGCGCTGTGGACGGCGCCTTCCTGATGCCAGTGGAAGACGTGTTCTCGATCTCGGGTCGCGGCACCGTGGTGACCGGTCGTGTTGAGCGCGGCATCATCAAGGTCGGCGAAGAAATCGAAATCGTCGGCATCATCGACACCGTCAAGAC
>NZ_WNKZ01000236.1 GCF_009720835.1 Pseudoduganella buxea | reverse complement strand
ACCAACGTCGCCGCAGGCGTTGGGGCAATGCAAGTCGCAGGTATGCGTGGTAGCGGTGCGGCCATCGACGTCGAGGCAACCGACACGGCGAAAACCCTGGCCGCCAAGGTCAACTCCCAGACCGCATCGACCGGCGTGACCGCATCGGCCAAGACTGAAGTTGCCCTGCAGATGGGTGCTGAGGCCTACTCGTTCGCACTGAAAGGTGACAACGCCACGGCAGTCGAGGTCAACTTCACCGTCAGCGGTACCGCATCGAGCGCTTCGGACTTTGCAGCCGGTATCAACGCCATCAATGCCCAGTCCGCCAAGACGGGCGTAACGGCCGAGTACGATGCCACCAACAAGGGCCTGAAGCTGACCCACGCCAGCGGCGCGGATATCCAGATCGAGAACAAGACTGTCGCCACCAAGTTCGACATCAGCAGCCTGGATGCCGCCGGCGCCGCACAGGGAACGCCGTACAGCGCTGCGGCTGCCAACGCCACGGCCGTCGTCAACGGTCAGATCAGCTATGACTCCGAAGGCGCGTTCAAGGTCACCGATACCTCCGGTCTGGCCAGCGGCAATACCTCGACGTTGAAGTCCGTCGCCAGCCTGGACATCTCGACCTTCGAAGGCGCCCAGGCTGCCATCAAGATCGCCGATGCCGCCCTGTCGACCGTGAACACCCAGCG
>NZ_WNKZ01000235.1 GCF_009720835.1 Pseudoduganella buxea | reverse complement strand
CGCCTTCGCCGCGCTGCCAGGCGAACTGGATGCGTACCTGGTGATCGCGACCCGTGTGGGCGACGGCGTCGGCCAGGCCGACGACGATGGCGGTCTGCGGCCCCAGGGCGGTGACGGGATGGGCGGCGGCGGCCGCGCGCGGCACAATGGCGACGGCGTCGCGCACGCAGCCGAAGCGGTTGCGGTAGGTGCCGTTCTCCACAAGATCGGCATTCGCGGCGGTCTTGATCTGCGCCTGGAAGTTGTTGCGCGCTTCGTGCTCGACCCATAAGGCGACGAAAGCGTCGCTATCCGGGCCGTAGCGTTCGTGCTGGGTCAACGTAAACGCGTGGCCCGGGGCCAGGCGGCGCACGGCGCCGGCGCCTTCGAACAGCTTGTTGTCCAGTTCAAGGGCCTGCAGCATCAGGCGGCTGTGCGGGTCGGCCGCGGCACCGTTGTCAAAACCGCTGGCAATCCTTTCGCCGCTGCCGTCGTATAGGGCCAAGACGGGCAGCTCGCCGGCGTCCAGGTTCGATTGCTGTTCGGCGGCGGGGGCCAGCAGTTGCGCCGGGTCCCAGCTGGCGATCGTCACGGCGTTGGCCTGCACGCGGCGCTTCGCGCTGAAGCTGTCGATGGCGTCGTCCGTGTCGGTGGCGCGCACGCCGTGGAAGCGCAGTTCCTCGCCGCCGGGCGTGGCCGGGGCC
>NZ_WNKZ01000234.1 GCF_009720835.1 Pseudoduganella buxea | reverse complement strand
GCTGGCCGTGCTGGGCGGGGAATTCACCCTGGCCACCGCCGCCGCCGTGGCCAGGGTGAATTCCCCGCCCAGCACGGCCAGCCGCGCCAGCACGGTCCGCTCCAGCGGCGCCAGGGTTGCGTAACTCCATTCCTGGCAGGCGCGCCAGGAACGGTGCCGGGCCGGCGCCGTGCGGCGCCCGCCATGCAGCAGTTGCAGCGGCGCGTCGAGGCGGGCCGCCAGTTCGCGCACGTGGAACAGGTCGGTGCGGGCCGCCGCCAGCTCCAGCGCCAGCGGCACGCCGTCGAGGCGGCGGCAGATGTCGGCCACGGCGGGCAGTTCGGCCGCCGTGATCGTGGCACCGGCCTGGGTGGCGCGACGCACGAACAGGGCGGCGGCGGGCCAGGCCACGATATCGGCGGCATCGGGCGGCGGGCAGTCCAGCGGTGCCAGGCGCTGTACCCATTCGTCGGCCGCGCGCAGGGCCTCGCGGCTGGTGGCCAGGATGCGCAGTCCCGCGGCATGGCGCAGCAGCAGCTCGCACAGGGCGGCAGCAGCATCGATGACGTGCTCGCAGCCGTCCATCACCAGCAGCAGCTGCCGTTCGTGCAGCAGCGCGAGGACGTCGTTCAAGGGATCGGGGCCGGGTGGCAGGCCCAGGGATGCGGCCAGCACGGCCGGCAGCGCGGCGCCATCGGCGGCGGCCGACAGGTCGGCGCAGCAGGCATGCAGGCGACCGGCCAGGCGCG
>NZ_WNKZ01000233.1 GCF_009720835.1 Pseudoduganella buxea | reverse complement strand
GCTGCCGCACCCCGTCCAGCGCGCCGCCGATGGCGTCGAGCAGGCCGGCGCGGCGGCCGGCGCTGGTGGCGGCCAGGGCCAGTGCCGTCGCGGCCAGCCCCGGCATGGCATCGTGACGAGTCTCCATTACCCCTTTCCGGCAGTCGGCCGTTCCCTGTAAATAGTGGTTAAATTGCATGCTTCGATACGTTAAAATCCCCTGGTCTGAAAATCAATCTGGCTTTCGAGGTAAGCGCGATGCGGCCCATGCATGTTCCGGAACACCCGACGCAGCCCGGCGGCGAGCAGGGGCAGGTGCCGGGCGCGGCTGGTGACGTCCCTTCCGGCTTCGCCTTCGGCGACTTTCACCTGGTGCCGCACGAGCGCGCCCTGTACCGCGCCGGCCAGCCGCTGCGCCTGGCCGGCCGTGCCTTCGACGTGCTGCTGGCGCTGGTCGAGCGGGCCGGCACCGTGGTCGGCAAGGACGAACTGATCGCCCGCGTCTGGCCCCATACCGTCGTCGAGGAAGGCAACCTGCGCGTCCATGTGGGCGCGCTGCGTAAGGTGCTGGGCGCCGATCAGGCCTACGTCGACAACGTGGTGGGGCGGGGCTATTGCTTCGTCGCCCCGGTGGTTCCCGTCGCTCCCGCCGCGCCCGCGCCCTTGCCCCCCGCCGTACCCGACGTACAGCTCCCCGGCCTGCCGCGCCAGCGCCTGGTGGGCCGCGACGACGTGCTGGCGCAGCTGGCCGCGCAGGCCGGGG
>NZ_WNKZ01000232.1 GCF_009720835.1 Pseudoduganella buxea | reverse complement strand
GACCGCCCTGCGCCACCTGCTTGATCGCTGCAATCTTGAATTCCTCTGTGTACCGCTTACCGCTCATATCTTCTCCTTGTGCCCGACATTATGGCTCAGGAGTGTCTACGATAGTCGTGGCGATTCATGACTGCTTCGGCTCTGAACTCGGGCGTGTATGTTTTCAATTTCATGTGCTTGCCCCTTCCGACAATTTTATCAATCGGAAGTGTCCGAAAAAGTCAGGGTACCTCAGTGCTACCTGGAACGAGATGCAATCGAAGATGGTGACGCCTTGCCTGAATAAGCGGGGTCTGCTGTTCTACCGCCTCATTCACGATTTGCCGCATGTCCAAGGGCGCTTTGTCGAGATTCACCAGTCCCCGGCTAACCCGCGAGACATCCATCAGATCATCCACCAGACTGGTCATATGTTTGATTTGCCTGATGATGACTTCACTTGTCTGCTGCACACGCGTCCGGTCGAGCACGGCCATTCGTAACAGTTCCGCCGCCGAGCTGATAGGGGCCAGTGGATTTCGTAACTCATGCGCGAGCATGGCCAGGAACTCATCCTTTCGCTGTTCGCCGTCCTTCAGCCGTTCTTCCGCAAGCTTGCGCTGTGTAATATCGCTTGCGGCGCCAATCGGTAATCCCCCCACAAAAAGAGCGTCGTTAGAAGTAGAATTTTCTACTTAAGAACAGAAAGCTCTACATGAAGACGTCCCGCTTTACCGACAGCCAGATCATCGCCATCCTGAAACAAGCCGAAG
>NZ_WNKZ01000231.1 GCF_009720835.1 Pseudoduganella buxea | reverse complement strand
CGCTTCATGACTTTGATGCGATTGTTGATGCCTTCTAATTGTCCGGTGTGCAGCGGCCAGCGCACGCGCGCGAGGATGCCGCGCCAGTAAGGCGCGAGTTTGTTAGCAAAGCGCTTGAGCGGATCGATATTGCTGGTGCGGGCCATCGTCAGCCAGTTTTTCCACGCTGCTCGCCATTGCCAGGCCGTCATCGGCTGCCATAGATCCTTGAGACTGGCCTTCATGACGTAAGTGGTCATCAATGCCTGATTCGCTGCCAGCAGTTCATCGAGTTTAGGCTGCTGAGCGGCAGGTACGTTGTCCCGATTTCGCAGCAACAGCCAGCGAGCACGTTTGACGATGCGGCGCATCGGACGATCGTTTTTCAGGCGATTTGCCTCATCAACCCGAACACGATCGATCACCTCGCGCCCATATTTTGCAATCACGTGGAACAGGTCATAGACAACGCGAGCCTGGGGGCAGTGAGCCTGCACTTCCAGGTCAAAAGCGGTGTTCATATCCATCGCCACGGCCTCAATCCTGGCGCACCGCTCTTTGCCCAGCCACTCGAAGAAGGGACGAATGTCAGCCCGACTACGGCCTTCGCCTACCCACAACACCTGTCTGGTGTCAGCATCGAGTACTACCGTGGCATAGCGATGCCCTTTGAATAGGGCAAATTCGTCCATGGCCAAGCGAACCGGCTCCGATCTTGGCAGCGCCGCCAAACGCCGTTCCAAATAAAGTCGCTCGATCCGACGCACTGTCTCCCAATGCAGGCCCGT
>NZ_WNKZ01000230.1 GCF_009720835.1 Pseudoduganella buxea | reverse complement strand
TCTGCTACCGCAGCACTGGCGTGACGCGGCTGCAGGTGCCGTTCGACCGCACGCTGGCCTTCGCGCCGGGCGGCGTGCCGGCCATCGCCATTGCCGTCGACGCCGCCGACGGCCTGCATGCCGTGACGCCCGCCGGCAGCCTGCGCATCACCTTGCCGGCCAGCTTCAGCCCCCACGGCGAGCGCAGCCTGGCCGTGAGCGCGGTGCCGCCTGCCCTGGCGGAGCGCTACAGTGCACTGGTCAGCCTGCCGCAGCCGGTCGCCGCGCCGATGACGGGCAAGGCCACGTTCGGCCGTGGCAGCCCCGCGCTGGCGATGCTGCGCGTGCTCGACACGGCGCCCTGCATGGCGCGCGACGACCTCGACGGCGGCGATACGCCCGTCGCGGGCGCCGACCGCATCGGCCTGTCGCGCAGCGCCTTCACTTTCGAACCCGTCGCGCAAGGCCTGGCCCTGGTGCGCGTGTCCCCCGGCCAAGCCCTGTATCACCTGGACGAGCAGCTCGGCTTCGTCGGCATGATCGACGCTGACGATGCCGCCGCGCCTTTCGTGCTGCCGTCCGGGCACCATGTCGTGGCGGGCCATTACGTGCTGCGCTTCGACGCCTGAGGGGGCGCGATGGCAGTCACCGACATGCTGCAAGCCGGACACGGGGCGCCGGCCTACCTGCTGGCGCTGGCCATCACGCTGGTGCTGGCGGCCTTCCTGACGCCGCGCCGCTGGTGGCGCCGGCCGACCGCGCGCGGCCTGGCCGTGCTGGGCGCCGGCACCTGGG
>NZ_WNKZ01000022.1 GCF_009720835.1 Pseudoduganella buxea | reverse complement strand
GCCTTCGTGCTGGCCCGGGCCGGCGATGCCGCCGTGGGCTGCGGCGCCTTGCGTCCGCTCGATGGCCGCATCGGCGAACTGAAACGGATGTACGCGCGGCCCGGCAGCGGCGCCGGCGCCGCCCTGCTGGCCGCGCTGGAAGAGCGCGCCGTGGCGCTGGACTATGCGGAACTGTGGCTGGAAACGCGCGCCGTCAATACGCGCGCAATCCGGTTCTATGAGCGGCAGGGCTACCGGCGCATCGCCAATTACGGCAAGTACGCGGGCAATCCGGCCGCCGTCTGTTTCGGCAAGGGGCTCGGCCAGCAGGGGTAGAATCGAAGCCTGCATGGTGCACTGGGGAGCGCGCGATGACCTTCGATGACTTCATCAGGCTGGTGCAAGCCTGTACTGCGCTGGTGGCCGCCGTGGCGTGGCCGCTGGTGGTGCTGTTCGTGCTGGTGCGCTTCACGCCCGCGCTGAAGGATTTCCTGCTCGACCTGGGTGAGCTCAGCTTCAAGGGCGGCGGCTTCGAGGCCAGCGCGCGGCGCGTGAAGGAAGAGGTGAAAGCGGGGCTGGTGGCGGCCGAAGTGGGCCGCACGGCCGAGGCGGCGCCGACCCTGCGCCAGGCCAGCCAGGCCGCCAGCGCCGCCACCGATGCCGTCAATACGCGCACGATCCGGCGGGCCCAGGGCGCCACCGCCCTGTGGGTGGACGACCGGCCCGACAACAACCGTCTGGAGCGGCAGTCCTTCGAAACCCTGGGCATGTCCTTCGTGCTGGCCACGTCGACCGAGGAGGCGCTGCGCGAGACGGCGCGGCGCAAGTTCGACGTCATCATTTCCGACATGGGCCGCCCGCCCGACGCCCGTGCCGGCTACACCCTGCTGCGGGCCCTGCGCGAGCGGGGCGACACGACGCCCTACGTCATCTACGCCGGCTCGAACGCGGCGGCGCACCAGGAGGAAGCCCGGCGCGCCGGGGCGCTCGGGGCGACCAACCGCGCCTCGGAACTGTTCGCGCTGGTGCTGTCGGCACTGGACGGGCGCGCCTGAAGCTCTTGGGGTCTTGCCTATTCGGACTGGTGGCAGACGACGCACAGCTTGTTGCCGTCCGGGTCGCGCAGGTAGGCACCGTAGTAGTGGGCGTGGTATTGCGGGCGCAGGCCGGGCGCGCCGGCGCAGCTGCCGCCCTGCGCCAGCGCCACCGCGTGGGCCGCGTCCACCGTGGCGCGGCTTGGGGCCAGCAGGGCAGTCATGGCGCCGTTGCCGACAGTGGCGGCGTGGCCGTCCTGGGGCGCACCGATCAGAAGCAGGGGGCGGGGCGCGTCTGCCGGCATCCAGCCGGCCCACGGGCGAGAGTCGTCGCGAAAGCGCAGCGGCTGGCCCAAGACGGCCATCAGCGGCGCATAAAAGGCGAAGGCCCGCTCGAAATCGGTCACGCCGATGAAAACATGGGAGATCATCAGTCGCCGCAGCGGATCGTCACGCTGTCCCCCAGCGCCAGGCGGCCTTCGAACGCCGGCGTGCCGTGCTCGCGGCGCACGATGCGTTCGCGGTTCGATACCGAGGCGCGGATGCGCGCCACGTCCGGCAGCGCATCGAGCGTCCACAGCACCAGGCACTGGAAGTTCTCGTCTTCCGGGCCACTGCGCACTTCGCACTCGGTGCCGGTGGAGGTGGTGATGACGAAGGAAAAGCCGGCGCGCACGCGCGGCTGGCTGCGCATCGCCGCCGTCTGCTGGGGCGTGGGCTTGACGTCCGTGCGGATGTCCGGCGGCTGGCCCGGGTGCAGTCCGGCCTGGGTGCGCACGGGCGTGGCCGCCGTGCCGTCCGCGCCGAAGCGCACGGTGACGGCCTGGCCGGCCCGCAGTCGCAGTGCTTCGAGCCAGGTGCGGTAACCGCCGGCGCCGCCGGCCGCCACGGTGCCGTCGAAGGACAGCATCGCCGCATGCGGCTCCGTCACGCTGCCGAACAGGCGCACCGACAGCAGCGCCAGCCCGTCCGTATCGGCTGCGGCGACCACTTCGCCGTCCACCGCCACACTGATCATCGTCATTGTTTGCCCTTCCTGCGCCGCAGCGCCATGATTGCCAGGATTACCTGGATCGACCGTCCCGCCATCAGCACGCCGGCCGCCAGCAGGGCCAGCGTCAGCACCAGTGCGTAGCCGCCGCCCAGCATCACGGTGGCAAACCAGATGCCGGCCGCCACCAGCAGCACCGTCAGGCACAGGCGCGTGGCCCAGCCTTCGTGGCCTTCCACCTTGCGCGTCAGGTTGCGGTGGGCCAGCGCGATGAACAGCTTGTCGCCGCGCAGGGTGCCGGACAACAGCATCTCATCGCCGTCGTTGATGACGATGGGATGATTGGCGACGATCTTGCACGGCTGCTCGCCCAGCTTGAACACGGCCGCGTGCAGGGTGCTGGTGCCCGTCTCCTTCTTGTACATCACGGTCTTGCCGTGCCGCAGGTCGCTGACGATACCCCGAAGCTGTTCCATCGCCGGCGCCAATCAGAGCGTCACTTCCAGGCCTTCGTAGGCCAGGAACACCTGCAGCCCGCCCAGCAGCGGCGCGTGGCGCGCCATCACTTCGGCGAAGACGGCTTCCAGTTCGTCGTCGCTGCGGGTCGGCTCGTGGTGGGTGCAGTACAGCTGGCGCACGCCGCTGCGCAGCGCCATGGCCAGCGCCGCGTCGAACGTGCCGTGGCCCCAGCCCACCTTGGCCGGGTATTCCTCGCGCGTGTACGAGCAGTCGACGATGAGCGCATCGATGCCGCGCACCATCGCGTCGATGGCCTCGGTGCGCTGCGCCACCTGGCGCGCGCAGGCCTCGTGCTCCGGGTGGCCGGCCGGATAGAGGTTGTACAGGGGTTCATGGTCGCCCGTGAAGAACACGGACTTGCCGTTGCAGTCGACCCGGTAGCCCAGGTCCGTGACCGGGTGGCCCATGACGACGTTGCGCACGACGGCGTCACCCACGGTGACGGCTTCGCCCACCTGCACGGTGCGGTATTCCAGGGTGGCATTGAGCTGCGCTTCGCTGACGGGGAAATAGCTGTGCTGCAGCTGCACGCCCATGATGTGCTCGATGCCGGCGCCGCTGTGCGGATCGGCCACGCCGTACAGGCACACCCGGCTGCCCTTGACGAACAGGGGCGTGAAGAAGGGCAGGCCGTGGATATGGTCCCAGTGGCTGTGCGTGATGAAGATATTGGCGTCGATCGGCCGCTTGCCCCCGGCAAGCAGCGATTGCGCCAGGCAGAACAGGCCGGTGCCGCCGTCGAGGACGATCAAGGTGTCGTCGTCGCTGCGCACTTCGATGCAGGTGGTGTTGCCGCCGTAGCGCACCGTGCGCGGTCCGGGCGAAGGGATCGAACCGCGCACGCCCCAGAATTTGAATTTCATTGTAAAGAACCCCTGGTCGCTTTTTTACAGCATGTTGCGCCGCCGGCGCGTGGCGGCGGTATGCTTGACGCTGATTCGTCGTTTAGCGCGATCATAGCGGTTTTTCTGCGCTTTCTGCTTTCGAAGTTGCAATTAACCGCCCCGCTTGCCCTGTTTTCTGGCCCGACGGCGGTCAACGGCGCGTGCCATTGCGTTGCTAGGGTGTAATATCCGTCCATTGTTTTCTTGGGCCAGCAGCCACCTCGCTCACCATGCAAGTATTGAATCAACAGCAAATCGCCCAGCGGCTCGACCAGTTGACCGAGCTGTCCGTCGCGTTGGGCGCCAGCCACGATATCGACCTGCTGCTCGAGCGCATACTGCTGGTGGCCAAGAGCATTACCAATGCCGACGGTGGCACCGTCTACCGGCCCAGCCCGGACCGGCGCAGCCTGCGCTTTCACCTGTCCGTCAACGACACCCTGGGCCTGCACGTGGGCGGCTCCGGCGCGGCCGATGCGGCCATCGCGCCCGTGCCCCTGGCCGGCGAGCACGGCGAACCGAACCTGGCGTCGGTGGCGGCCTACGCGGCCAATATGGGCCAGTCGGTCAATATCGCCGACGTCTATCAGGCCGCCGGCTTCAATTTTTCCGGCATGCGCGCCTTCGACCAGCAGTTCGGCTACCGTTCCCAGTCCTTCCTGACGGTGCCGATGCGCGACCACGCGGGCGAGCTGCTGGGCGTGCTGCAACTGATCAACGCCAAGGACCCGGCCAGCGGCGCCATCACGACGTTTTCGCCCACCGACCAGCGCTTCATCGAGGCCCTGGCGGCGCAGGCGGCCGTTGCGCTGGCCAACCACCAGCTGGTGCGCCAGCTGGAGGAGCTTCTGGAGGCACTGGTCAACCTGATCAATATCGGCATCGACGAGAAGTCGCCGTACACGGGCCGGCACTGCCAGCACGTGCCGGTACTGACGATGCTGCTGGCCGAAGCGGCCAGCGCCACGGGCGAAGGGCCGCTGGCGGACTTCCACATGAACGACGCCGACCGCAAGGAGCTGCGCCTGGCCAGCCTGCTGCACGATTGCGGCAAGATCACCACGCCCGTGCACGTGGTCGACAAGGCCACGAAGCTGCAGACCATCCATGACCGCATCGAGGAAGTCGATACGCGCTTCGAAGTGCTGCTGCGCGACGCCGAGATCCGCGCGCTCAGGCAGCAGCTGGCCGGCGGCGACGCCGAAGCCATCGGCGAGCGTCTGCACCAGGAGCAGGCCAGGCTGCGCGACGAGCGCGAGTTCCTGCGCCGCGCCAATATCGGCGGAGAGGGCATGGCTGAGGAAGACATGCAGCGCGTGCACCGCATCGCGGCGCGCCGCTGGACCGACCCGTCCGGCCAGGACGCACCCTTCCTCAGCGCCGACGAGGTGGTCAACCTGACGGTGCGCTACGGTACCTTGACGGACGAGGAGCGCAAGATCATCAACAACCATATCGTCATGACGGTGCGCATGCTCGAATCGTTGCCGTGGCCGAAGCACCTGCGCCGCGTGCCGGAATTCGCCGGCGGCCACCATGAGCGGATGGACGGCAAGGGCTACCCGAAAGGCCTGACGGGGGCCGAGATGTCGATTCCCGCCCGCGCGATGGCGATCGCCGACATCTTCGAGGCGCTGACGGCGAACGACCGGCCGTACAAGACGCCGAAACCCCTGTCCGAGGCGCTGCGCATCCTGGGCCGCTTCAGCCAGAACGGCCATATCGATCCTGACCTGTTCGACATCTTCGTGCGCCGCAAGGTGTACCTGGACTTCGCCCGCGCCAACCTGGACCCGTCGCAGATCGACGCGGTGGACGAAGCGGCGATTCCCGGCTACGTGCCGTGACGGCGCTGCTGCGCGGACTGCGCCGCCACGGCGCGCGCTGGCTGGTCGGCCTCTCGATCACGGTCGCCTGCGCGCTGCAGGTGACGGGCTGGCTGCACAGCGATCCGATCGACCGCCTCGACACCTTCATCGCCGGCCTGCGCATGCGCGTCGAGCCGGCGGTGCTGGACGAGCGCGTCGTCATCGTCGATATCGACGAACGCAGCCTGGCCGAAGTGGGGCGCTTTCCGTGGAGCCGCGACGTCATGGCGCGCCTCGTCACGCAGCTGACGCGTCACTACGGCGTGGCCGCCGTCGGCTTCGACGTATCCTTCCCCGAGCCGGACAACAGCTCCGGCTTCCACGTGCTCGAAGGGCTGGCGCGGCGCGAACTGAAGGACGTGGCGGCACTGCCGGACCAGCTGGAGCGGCTGCGCGCGCGGATGGACTACGACGGCCTGATGGCGGCGGCCATGGCCGGCCAGCCGGTGGTGCTGGGCTACGCCACGGGCGGCGGCGGCCGGCGCGGCGTGCTGCCGCCGCCGGCCTTTACCCGCGACACGCTCAATGGGCGCACCCTGACTGCCTACCAGTCGCGCGGCTATGAAGCCAATATCGCGCGGCTGCAGGCGGCCGCCCGGGGCGCCGGCATCTTCAGCGTGCTGCCGGACCGCGACGGCGTCGTGCGTTCGACGCCGCTGCTGCAGCGGATCGGCGACGGCTACTACCCGACGCTGTCCCTGGCCACGGTGGCGGCCGCGCTGCAGGCCCGCGCCATCGCACCCCTGTGGCAGGACAGCGTCGACACCTTGACGGATGCCCAGCGCGCCAGCGGCGGACTCGATGCCATCGCGCTGTTCCATCCGGAGGGTGCCATCCGCATTCCCGTGGGCGAAGGCCTGTCCACGACGGTGCAGTTTCGCGGCACGGGCGGCCCGCACGGCGGCGCCTTCCGCTACGTGTCCGCCATCGACGTGCTGCGCGGCTCCGTGCCGAAGGCGCAACTGGATGGCGTCATCGTCCTGGTCGGCACGACGGCTGCCGGCCTGAACGATCTGCGGGCCACGCCCGTCAGCGCCGTCTACCCCGGCGTCGAGGTGCACGCCAACCTGGTCAGGTCGATCCTGGACGGCAGCTTCAAGGCGCGGCCGGATTACGCCGTCGGTGTCGAGCTGCTGCAGGTGCTCGTCACGGGCGTCGTGCTGGCCGTCGCGCTGGCCCTGCTGGCGCCCCTGTGGTCGATCGTGCTGGCGCTGGCCGCGCTGGCCGGCACGGCGTGGTTCAATTTCTATCTGTACCAGAGCCACGATGCCGTGCTGAACGCGGCCGCGCCCGTGCTCCTGATCCTGGCGCTGTTCGTGTTCAACCTGGCCTGGGGCTATTTTTTCGAAGTGCGGCGCGCCCAGGCGCTGGTGTCGCGCTTCGGCGAGTACGTCGCGCCCGAGCTGGTGGCGGAAATGGCGGAAAATCCCGAGCGCTACACGATGGAAGGCGAAAGCCGCGAGCTGACGGTGATGTTCGTCGATGTGCGGGGCTTCACCACCATCTCGGAAGGCCTGGCGCCGCGCGAGCTGCGCGAATACATCAACCGCTACCTGACGGCCATGTCGGAAGACATCCGCGACAGCCACCGGGGGACGCTGGACAAGTACATCGGCGACGCCGTGATGGCGTTCTGGGGCGCGCCCGTGGCCTTCCCCGACCACGCCAGCCGGGGCGTGGCCACGGCTTTGCGGATGCAGGCCAGCGCGGCCCGGCTGGACCGGGAGTTTCGCCAGCGCGGCTGGCCGCCCCTGCGGATCGGCATCGGCCTGAACACGGGCCTGATGCACGTGGGCGACATGGGCTCGTCGATCCGGCGTGCCTACACGGTGATGGGCGACGCCGTCAACCTGGCGGCACGGCTGGAAGGCATCACGAAGGTGTATGGCGTCGGCATCGCCGTGGGCGCCAACACGCGCGCGGCCGCGCCGGCCTTCGCGTGGCGCGAACTGGACCTGGTGCGGGTCAAGGGCAAGACGGAACCGGTGGCCATCTTCGAGCCGGTCGGCCCGTTCGACACACTCGACGGCCCCGCCCGCGCCGAACTGGCTGGCTGGCACGAGGCGCTGGCGCTGGTGCGGGCGCAGCGCTGGAGCGAGGCGGAGCATGCGCTGGCGTCGCTGCGCGCGCTGGCGCCCGAACGCAGCCTGTACGCGCTGTATGCGGACCGGGTCGCGTTCTACCGCGCCCACCCGCCCGGCCCGGACTGGGATGGCGTGACGAGCTTCGACAGCAAGTAGGGCGGGTCGCGTATCACGGCGGCGGCAGCCGGTGCAGCAGCTTGTCCAGGGTGATCGGGTAGTCGCGCACGCGGATGCCGGTGGCGTGATGCACGGCATTGGCGATCGCCGCCGGCACGCCGCTGATGCCCAGTTCGCCCACGCCCTTGGCCTTCAGGGGCCCGGCCGTGGCGTCCACCTCGTCGAGGAAGATGACGTCCATGTGCGGGATGTCGGCATGCACGGGCACTTCGTAGCCGGCCAGGTCATGATTGACGAAGAAGCCGGCCCGCTTGTCCACCACCAGGTGTTCCATCAGGGCCGCGCCGGCGCCCATCGTCATGCCGCCCAGGATCTGGCTGCGCGCCGCCAGCGGGTTGATGATGCGCCCGGCCGCGCACACGGCCAGCATGCGGCGGAGGCGGATTTCGCCCGTGTAGATGTCCACGGCCACTTCGGCGAAGTGGGCGCCGAAGGTCTGCTGGGCGTAGCGCCTGGCCAGGTCGCCGTATTCCATCGCTTCTTGCGCCACCAGTTCGCCGGCGGCGACGGCGTCCAGCAGGGGCCGGGAGAGTCCTCCGGCGCGCACCCGCCCCGCGGTGAATTCGGCGTCCACCGACATCAATCCCAGGCGCTTCGACACCATCTCGCGCAGCTTGACGCAGGCCGCGTACACACCCGCCGTCGACGAGGCCGCGCCCCACTGGCCACCCGAGCCGGCGCCTTCGGGAAAGCGCGAGTCGCCCAGCCGCACCGTCACCTGGTGCAGGCCCACGCCCAGCATTTCGGCCGCCGTCTGGGCCAGGATGGTGTAGGTGCCGGTGCCGATATCGGTCATGTCCGTCTCGACCGTGACGTGGCCGCGCCCATCGAGCGTCACGCGCGCGGCCGACCTGGCCACGGGCGCGCCCCGGATCGCCGCCGCCACGCCCATGCCGACCAGCCAGTCGCCTTCGCGCCGGCTGGCGGGCTTGCCGGCGCGCTTGTCCCAGCCGAAGCGCGCGGCGCCAGTCCGCAGGCACTCGACCAGCTGGCGCCGCGAGAAGGGCAGCTTCGTTTCCGGGTCGACCTGGGTGTCGTTCAGGATGCGGAAGGCCACCGGGTCCATGTCCAGTTTTTCGGCCATTTCGTCCATCGCGATCTCCAGCGCCATCATGCCGGGCGTCTCGCCGGGCGCGCGCATGGCGCTGGCCTCGGGCAGGTCCAGGTGGGCCACGTGCAGCCGCGTCATGCGGTGCGCGCCAGCATATAAAAGCTTGGTCGGTGCCGTGGCCGATTCCGGCCGCGGTCCCAGGTTGCCGGACCAGCTTTCATGGCCGATGGCCGTGATGCGCCCGTCCGTTCCCGCGCCGATGCAGATGCGCTGGATGGTGGCGGCGCGGTGCGTCGTATTGTTGAACATCAGCGCCCGCTGCAGGGCCACCTTGACGGGCCGGCCCAACTGCTTCGCCGCCACGGCGGCCAGCACGGCGTCGGCCAGGATCGAGCCCTTGCCGCCGAAGCCGCCGCCGACATAGGGCGAGACGATACGGATGTTTTCCCTGGCGATGCCAAGGGTGCGGGCGACATCGCGCACGCCCCAGGCCACCAGCTGGATCGCCGTCCACAGGGTCAGCTTGTCGCCGTCCCAGGCGGCGATGGTGGCATGCGGTTCCATCATCGCGTGGCCGTGGTCCGGCGTCGTGTAGGCCGCGTCCAGCGTGACGGGGGCGGCCGCGAATGCCTTGTCGAAGTCGCCCACCCTGGATGCCAGGGCGGGATTGGGCTGCAAGGGCTGGCCCGTGGGCGGCTTTTCCTTCGCCTGCGCCAGGTCGAAGCTGCCCTTGTCGCGCGCATAATCGACACGCAGCAGGCCGGCGGCGGCGCGGGCCTGTTCGAAGGTTTCGGCCACGACGATGGCCACGGCCTGGTGGTAGTGGTCGACCTTCGGTCCGGCCAACGCCCGCGTCACGAAGAAGGCGCCCGTGCCCAGCGGGCCCGCGTTGGCGGCCGTAACGACGCCCAGCACGCCCGGCGCCGCCCGCGCCGCTTGCGTGTCGATGGCGCGGATGCTGCCCTTGCCGATGGCCGCGCCGACGATCCAGCCGTAGGCCGCGCCGGGCACGTCCTGCTCGTGGGCATAGGTTGCCGTGCCCGTGGTCTTCTTCGGGCCGTCGATGCGTTCGGTGGCGTGGCCCACCACCTTCAGGCGGTCGATGGGGTTGCGTGTCGCGGGCGTGTCGAATTTCATGGGCGTCCTCGCTGGGCTGGAATAGGGGCTCGACTACGGGGCTGAACCACGGACACTCTACCGGGATTGGCAGAATACTATTAGCCGCCGAAACCCGCATGCCGTCATTAGCGTGGCTAATCAATCAAGCCTTTCCGGGACGGTACCTGGCAGAGTTGACGGCTTTGCATCAATAGAGGCGAAATGTGTATCGATTCCGTCAAATATTTCTCAAAAGCATTAAAGAACGCAAGGTTTCGGCCGTTAAAAGGACGATAATCGGCTGTAGCCAGCGACCTGTTGCAGGCAGCCTGTAGAGAATCAGCCGGATTCAACCCGTTAGGCCGTACAACCGAACTGGCGCCGCCCCGATCCCGCGTCGTCCACCGTAACCTGAGCTGACAATGACCCACCGCTTCACCCGTCTCGTTGCCGGCGCCCTCCTGGGCGCCACTTGCGCCACTTTCGCCGCCGGTGCCCGCGCCGGCGCGCCCGCCGACGCCGGCGATCCCGCCGTCGTGCGCTTCGACATCCGCCGCTTCGACGTCAGCGGCAATACCCTGCTGCCGGCTGCTGCCGTCGATGCGGCCGTGACGCCGTTCGCCGGGCCGCAGCGCGATTTCGGCGACGTGCAGCGCGCGCTGGAAGCGCTGGAAGGGGCTTATCGCCAGGCCGGCTACACCGTCGTCACCGTGGAACTGCCGGAACAGGAACTGGACCAGGGCGTGGTGCGCCTGCGCGTCGTGCAGACGCGCATCGGCAGCGTCAAGGTGCAGGGCAACGCCTGGTTCGACGAAGCCAATATCCGCCGCAGCGTGCCCCGGCTGGAGGCAGGGCGTACTCCCAACGTGGCCGCGATCTCGACGGCGCTGAACCTGGCCAACGACAACCCGGCCAAGAAGGTCAGCCTGAAGCTGCAGGGCAGCGATACGGAGGGCGAAGTCGACGCCACCTTGCAGGTGACGGACGAGCGGCCCTGGCAGGCCATGCTGAACCTGGACAATACGGGCACGGGCCAGACCGGCCGTACCCGCGCCGGCGTCGTGCTGCAGCATGCCAACCTGTGGAACCTGGACCATGTCGTCAGCCTCCAGTACACCACCACCGTCGAGCACCCGGGGAAAGTCAAGGTGTACGGCATCGGCTACCACATTCCCCTGTATGCGCTGGGCGACGCGCTGGACTTCTATGGCAGCTACTCGAACATCGATTCGGGCACCGTGACGGCGGGCGTGTTCGACCTGGCCGTCAGCGGCAAGGGCGCCGTGTACGGCGCGCGCTGGACGCAGAATCTCCGCAAACGCGGCGACTACCAGGCCAAGCTGCTGTACGGCATCGACTACAAGGGCTTCAGGAACAGCATCGTGCTGTTCGGGCAGGAGCTGGGCAACGACGTCACGGTGCGCCCCGCCAGCATTGCCTACCAGGGCACCCTGGTGCGCGAGACGAGCGAGCTGGCCGGCAGCGTGACCCTGGTGCGCAACCTGCCGGGCGGCTCGCGCGGCAAGCAAGCCGACTTCACCCGCGCCCGCGCCGGCGCACCGGACGACTACACCTTGCTGCGCATCGGCGCCAGCTACAGCCGCGTGCTGCCGCGCGACTGGCAGGTGCGCGCCATCGCCAACGGCCAGTGGACCGACGATGCGCTGATTCCCGGCGAGCAGTTCGGCGCGGGCGGCGCCGCCTCGGTGCGGGGCTTCACGGAACGCGAGGTCGCCAACGACCGGGGCCTGGGCGCCAACGTGGAGCTGTATACGCCCAACCTGTGCGCCCGGCTGAACGGCCAGTGCCGCGCGCTGGCCTTCTACGATGCCGCCTGGCTGCGCCGCGTCGAGGCGCTGCCGGGCGAGCTGGCCAGCACGGCGATCGCCAGCGCCGGCCTCGGCCTGCGCCTGTTCGTGGCGCGCAACCTGAACCTGCAACTGGACTACGGCCACGTGGTCCGCGCCGGCGCCACGGCCCGTGCCGGCGCCGACCGCCTGCACCTGCGGCTTGGCATGACCTACTGAGGCACCATGATGAAAACACTGTCCCACTTCGTTTCCGCGCGCACGCTGCGCACTACCTTGCGGCGCAAGCTGCTGCCGGCCCTGATCGCCGCCAGCTTCGGCGGCGCCGCGCACGGCAACCCCGTCGCCCCGCAGGTGGTTGCCGGCCAGGCCGCGTTCAGCCAGCAGGGCCAGGTATTCTCGATCACGAACGCCCCCAATACCATCATCAACTGGCAAAGCTTCTCGGTGGGGCGCGACGAAATCACCCGCTTTATTCAGCAGAACGCCGACAGCCGCGTGCTGAACCGGATCACGGGCCAGGACCCCAGCCGCATCCTCGGTGCGCTGCAGTCGAACGGCAAGGTCTACCTGATCAACCCGAACGGCGTGCTGTTCGGGCAGGACGCCCGCATCGACGTCAATGGCCTCGTCGCGTCCAGCCTGGGCATGGCCAATGCCGATTTCCTGGCCGGTAAGGACAGCTTCGCCGCCCGTGACGGCAGCACGCCGGGTGCCGTCGCCAATGCCGGGCGCATCGTCACGCCGCAGGGCGGCCAGGTGATGCTGATCGCACCGGACGTACGGAACAGCGGCATCATCCAGTCGCCCCAGGGCGAGGTGCTGCTGGCCGCGGGGCGCAGCGTGCAGCTGGTCGATCCGGCCAACCCGGCCGTCCACGTGGTGGTGTCGGCACCAAGCGACGCCGCGCTGAACCTGGGCAGCATCGTCGCCGCCGGCGGCAAGGTGGGCATCTACGGTGCGCTGCTGAACCAGCGCGGCACCGTCAATGCCGACAGCGCCGTCATCGGCCCCGGCGGCAAGGTCGTGCTCAAGGCCAGCCAGAAGGCGCTGCTCGAAGGCAGCAGCGTCACCAGCGCGCGCAGCGGCACCGGCGGCAACGGTGGCAGCATCCAGGTACTGGGGCCGCAGGTGGGCCTGACGGGCAACGCGAAAGTGGATGCCTCGGGCGCGCAGGGCGGCGGCACCGTGCTGGTGGGCGGCGGCTGGCAGGGCAGGGATGCGGCCGTGCCGAACGCGGCGCGTACCTTCGTCGGCGCTGACGCCGTCGTCACCGCCGATGCGCTGGTCGATGGCGCCGGCGGCACGGTGGTGGCCTGGGGCGACGAAGTAGCGCGCGTGCACGGCAGCTTGTCGGCGCGCGGCGCCGGTGGCGGCAAGGGCGGCCGCGTGGAGACCTCCGGCCATGTGCTGGATGTGGCCGGAGTTCGGGTCGACGCGCGCGGTCCGGGCGGCAATGGTGCCTGGCTGCTCGACCCTTATGATATCGACGTCAGGCGCGTGCCCGTCAACGGCGGCGCCGGCCTGGCCGACGTGGCCGATTTCGGCGCTGGCGCAGCCCAGGGCGTAACGGAGATCGACACGGCGCTGCTGTCGGATGCCCAGGCCGACGTCGTGCTGCAGGCAAAGCACGACATCACGTTCAGCCATGCCGTCAACGTGGCGGCGCAGGGCGTGGGGCTGACGGCGCAGGCCGGACACGACATCAACATCAATGCGTCGGTCACGACGCACGGCGGCGCCGTCATTTTGACGGCCGACGATCCGGCCGCCGCCGGCGGCTTCACGGGCGGCGCAGTCACCACCAGCGGCGCGATCCGCACCGGCACGGGCGACGTGACGATGAGCGGCGCGGCCGTGGCGATCGGCGCTCCTGTCACCGCCGCCAATATCTCGCTGGTGGCCGATGCCATCAACCTTGGCAGCGACCTGTCCGCGCCGGGCGGCACCGTGTCGCTGACGACGGCAACGGCCTCGCGCCCGATATCGCTCGGCGCCGAGACGGCCGGCCAGATGGGGCTGACCGGCACCGAACTGCGCCGCATCGGCACGGGCGACCTGCATATCGGATCGAGCCTGCACACGGGCGGCGTGAACGTGCCTGGGGCCGTGGCGCTGGACGGCGTGGACGCCCTGTATGTCGAATCGCAGGGCGACATCGCCGTGAGCGCGGCACTGGGCACGAGCCGTGCCGGCAGCCTGGTCTACCTGGGTAACCAGGACGGCGCGGGTCGCGTCGTGCTGGGTGGCGCCGCCGCCGTGACGGCGCCCTCGGTGCGCCTGCGTTCGGATCACCTGGTGCTGCAGGATGCGGCCCGCATCGCGGCGGACGCCGTGTATGCCGACGCCTACGGGTTCGATACGGCCCTGTCCCTGGGCGCCGCCGATGCCTGGTTGAGCAATGCCGCTCTGGCCCGCATCGATTCGCCCAAGGTGGCGATCGGCACGTGGGAAGGCTACACCGGCGCCGTCACCGTGACGGGCGCCATCAGCCTGGGACAGACGGCGGCCAACGGCCTCACGCTGGCCGGCGGCAGCATCGCCATCGACGCGCCGCTGGTCACGCAGGGCAAGCTGTCCCTGCTGACGAGCGGTGACGTGACGCAGGGCGGCCGCATCGCGGCCGACAGCCTGGCGGTGCGCGCCGCCTCGGTCGCCTTGGACAGGGAAGACAACCGGGTACGCAGCCTGACCGTCGACAGCGAGGGCACCGTCAACTTCGCCAATGCGGCCGACCTGGCCATCGCTGGCGTGCGCGGCACGGACATCATGCTGGCAACGGGCGGTTCGCTGTCGTCCAGCAACGTGGCCGATGCCGTAATCTCCGGCGACACGCTGGCCATCACGGCCGGCGGCGCCATCGGCAGCAGCGCCAGGCCCCTGTTGACGGCTGTCCGTCAACTGGACGCAGAAAGCACGGCCGCCAGCGGCACGTCGCCGATCGCCATCCGCAACAACACGCCGGGTCTCGCCAACGGGCTGACGGTGCGCCGGCTCAAGCTGGGCCTGGGCAACGGCGGCGCCATCACGCTGAACAACTATGGCGCCGTGACCTTGCAGGAGGACGGCCAGATCACCAGCGACAGCGGCGACATCGCCGTGACGGCGCACAGCCCGTTGACGATCTTCGGCGCAGTGACGTCGCGCCAGGGCGACATCACGCTGGAGGCGGCCCCCAGCGGCTCGCCGCTGGACCGCCTGACGGTGGGCCCGGGCGCGCGCATCAGTACCGACCGCCGCATCGCGCTGCGGGCCGGCGCCACCGTCACCGTCGATGCGGCCGCCGTTGTCGGCGCCGGCGCGGGTATCACGACAACGGAAAACCTCAACGGCGCGGCACCACCGCCGGTGGACCCTGTGCCGCCGGTGACCCCGCCCGTCGATCCAGTCACCCCGCCAGTCACGCCGCCGGTCACGCCGCCGGTCACGCCACCGGTGGAGCCGGTGCCCCCGGTCGTCCCGCCGGTGACGCCGCCAGTGGATCCGGTCACGCCGCCCGTCACGCCACCGGTAGACCCCGTGCCGCCGCCCGTCACCCCGCCGGTCACGCCCCCGGTCGGGGAGCCCATCACGAACGTGGACCAGTGCCGCCTGACGCCGACGCTGCCCGCTTGCACGGTGATTGCGCCGCCGTCGGTGACGGAGCCGGACAAGCCGGTCCAGCGTGCGGCCAACCAGGTCATCGCCGCCGTGCAGCAATCGCAGCCGGTACAGGAAGAACGCCAGGCCGGGGAACCGGCCGAGAAGAAGACAACAAGCGACGGCAGCGCCGACGCAGCAAAGGGAGCGCCAAATGAAAAACCCGCGATCAAGAACTACTGCAACTAAGGCAGCCATCGCCGCGCGGCCATCCGCCCCGCGGTCGGCCATGCTGTCGGTCCTGCTGCTCGCCTTGACGCTGTTCGCCACGGCCGGGGCCTGGGCCGCGCCCGTGGCCGGCGTCGTCGTCCAGCTGAGCGGCCCCCTGCTGGCCAAGAAGGCCGGGGGCGCCGTCAAGATCCTGTCGCTCAAATCCGAAGTGGAGAACGGCGACACCCTGGTCACGGAGAAGAACACGTACGCCCAGATCCGCATGATCGACAGCAGCGAAATCACCTTGCGCCCGGCCTCCACCTTCGTCATCGAAAACTTCAGCTTCGACAGTGCCAGACCCGAAGGCGACCAGGCCCGCTTCAACCTCGTCAAGGGCGGCCTGCGTTCCGTCACGGGCCTGTTGGGCAAGCGCAGCAAGGAAAAATTCGAGCTGAAGACGCCAACGGCGACGATCGGCATTCGCGGCACTACTTTCGTCGCCGAGTTCGTGCCGCCTGGCGTCCCGACGGCACCCGGTGCAGGCTCGGCCAGCCGCAGCCCTGGCCTGTACGTGCAGGTGCTGGACGGGATGATCTACGTCAGTAACCCGGGCGGCGGGGCCAGCTTCAACGCGGGTCAGTTCGGTTTCGTGCCCAATGCCGTGCTGCCGCCGGTGATCGTGCCGGCCAATCCCGGCATCCAGTTCACGCCGCCGCCCGTGTTCAACGCGAGCACCGGGCCGCAGGCGGCAGGCCGGCCCGGCACGGCGGCGCCCGGGGCGGTCGACTGCGAGGTACGCTGAACGGGCCAAGGCGGCGACGCATTGCCGCCACGGCGACGGGCGGCCCGACTGCCTGATCTTGCAAACCCTCGCCACCAACGTATAATCCGCCCCGTTTGGTGCCCGCGCCCGTGTCCACGAGCGCAGTTAAACGGGAAACACATGGCGTGACGCCAGGGTGTGCTGCCCCCGCAACGGTAAGCAAGCGCCGTCGATGACGGCAGAGCCTCTTCGTAAACCACTGTTCGCCGCAAGCGGATGGGAAGGTGAGGGGTTCGGACTTGCCAGCCCGGATACCGGCCAGACAGGTGGAGCGACATGCTGTCCGCGAGGATGGGCATGCGCTCTGTTCAGGCGCGCCCACGGGGAAGTCGGCGCGCTTGCCTGCTGACCGGGACCTCCATGTTCGACCTGCCTGCCGATGGCGCCGTGCGCACCGTCGAGAGTTTGCTGTACTCCGTTTCCACCTTGCTGTACCTGCCCGTCCTGCTGGGCATCGCCGCGCTGGCCCTGTACATGCTGGTCTGCCTCGGTGTTTTCGCTGGCGAGTGGCGCGAGCGCCGCTGCGGGGTGCGCATGCTGGTCGACGCAGCCCGGGCCCAGATGCTGGCCTGTGCCGCCGACGGCGACGGTGACGACGCAGCGGCGGCGCCGCTGGACGCGCGCCTGGAACGCATCGTCCAGCGTGCCGACGGCCTGGGCCTGCGGCGCCTGGACCGGGTCCGCTTCGTCGTGCGCGTCGGCCCCGCGCTGGGCCTGATGGGCACCCTGATCCCGATGGGCATCGCGCTGGCCGGCCTGGCCCAGGGCAATGTGCCGAAGATGGCCGAGAGCATGACCACGGCCTTCACGGCCACCGTCGTCGGCCTGGCCGGCAGCGTGCTGGCCTACGTGCTGGCGCTGGCGCGCGAGCACTGGCTGCGGGCCGACATGACGGACGTGGCCTTCTGCGCCGAGGAGATCCTGCACGCCCGGCGCGGCGGTCTACACTTGGTGCGGAAGGATTCCTGATGCGCTTCATGCGAAGCACCCGGCACGCCCGCCATGCCGACAGCGGCGACGATCCGCTGGCCGGCGTCGCCAACCTGTTCGACGCCAGCATCGTCTTTATCGTGGCGATGATGCTGGCCCTGTTCTCGGCCTGGAACATGATGGACCTGCTCGACCCCGATTCCGAGGTCACCATCGCCAAGAAGGGCGCGGACGGCAAGGTCGAGATCCTGACGAAAAAAGGCGCCGAGATCAAGGTCAGCCGGGTCAGCGACAAGCCCCTGTCCGGCGACGGCAAGCGCCTGGGCACGGCCTACCAGCTGCCCGACGGGAAGGTCGTGTATGTGCCGGAATAAGCTGCACTGCTGGCTGTTCGCCCTGTGCGCGTTGCTGGCATCGCTGGGCGCGCAGGCACAGACGCGCACCTTGGCGCTGCTGCTGGGCGACGTCGAATCGCGGCCCGCCGTGCTGGCCGCGCGCGAACTGGGCGCCGAGCTGAACGCAGCGCGCGTGGCCGTGCGCATCATTCCCGCCAGCGGCATGACAGCGGGCGATCACGCCGCGTTGGCCAGTGCCGATGTCGCCATCGTCAACGTCAAGGGCAGCCAGCTGGTGCAGGCCATCGCGCCCGAGCTGGAAACCTTGCGGCGGCGTGGCGCCACTGTGCTGGCCGTCGGCGCCACGCCGGACGACGCCCAGCGCGCGCTCGGCTTCACGGTCGATACTGCCGTGCAGGCCTATCACCGCGAAGGCGGCGTGGAGAATGCGGCCGGGTTACTGCGCCACGTGCTGGTTCAATCCTTCGGCGCAAATGTCACCGTGCCGCCCGTGCAGGCCATGCCGGAACACGGCCTGTACGACGTGGCCGCGAACCGCAGCGCGGCCAGTTTCGACGATTTCGTGGCGCATTACGCCCGCCACCGCCCCGGCGCGCCATGGATCGGTGTGATGTTCTACCGCTCGAACCTGGTGGCCGGGCAGACCCTGCCGCTGGCGGCCATCGTCGCGCGGCTGGAGCAGTCCGGCTACAACGTGCTGCCGGCCTACGGCTATCCCTACGATGTGCCGCTGCGCCTGTTCCTGGACGGCGCGGGCCGCAGCCGCATCGAGCTGCTGGTGGCGCTGGGCATGAAGGTGGGCGGCACGGCCGCCACGGCCGGGCTGCTGGAACGGATCGGCGTGCCCGCCATCAATGCCATCACCCTGAGCCAGCACAGCGCGGCCCAGTGGGAAGCGTCGAAGACGGGCCTGGACCTGATGGAGCGTACGTGGCAGATGGCCGGCGCCGAGATCGCGGGGCTGATCCAGCCTACCGTCGTGGCCAGCCGCGAGAACGTGCGCGACAAGGCCACGGGCCTGGTCTACGTGGAAGAGCAGCCCATCGCCGGGCGCATCGAACGCCTTAACGCGCGCGTGGCGGCCTGGCTGGCGCTGCGCCGCACGCCGAACGGCGAGAAAAAAATCGCCATCCTGTATTACAACTATCCGCACGGTTCCGGAACCATCGGCGCGGCCTACCTGAACGTGCTGCCGGAGAGCCTGTGGCAGATCGGCGCGCGGCTGCAGGCGGTCGGCTACCGCTTCGGCGTGCATTACCCGGCCACGCCGGCGGCGCTGCAGGCCGAGATCCAGCAGTGGGGCAATTACCCCGGCAAGGGCGGCAAGGAGTACCTGGCCGGCCTGGCGCGGCTGGCACGCAGCGGCGAAGCGCTGCTGGTGCCGCTGGCGGACTACCGACGCTGGTACGACGCCTTGCCGGCCGCGCTGCGCACGGCGGTGGAAGCGGCGTGGGGCAAGCCGGAAACGTCGCCCGTGCTGTGGCGCGACACCCATGGCGTGCCGCACTTCGTATTCCCCGCGCGCCGGCACGGCAACGTGCTGCTGGCGCCCCAGCCGGGCCGCGCCTGGGAACAGAACCTGGCCAAGCTGCACAACGATGTCAGCCTGCCGCCGGGGCACGAGTACATCGCCTTCTACCTGTGGCTGCAGCATGGCTACGGTGCCGGCGCGGTGCTGCACGTCGGCACCCACGGCACCCAGGAATGGCTGACGGGGAAGGAGGCGGGCCTGTCGGAAAGCGACGCCACCGAGGCGCTGATCGGCGCCATGCCGAACATCTACCCGTATGTGATGGACGACGTGGGCGAAGGCCTGCAGGCCAAGCGGCGCGGCATGGCCACCATCATCGACCATATGACGCCGCCCTTCGACGCCGCAGGACTGAACCCCGACCTGCGCGAGCTGGGTGCGCTGCTGAACGACTACCGCGTGGCCGGGCAGAAGAGCCCCCTGCTGGTGAAGGCGCACCTGGCCGCGCTGAACGCGCTGGCCGCGAAAGCTGGCGTGCTGAAGGACATGGGCAGGAAGGGGCTGACGACGGAAGCGGACATGGAGGCGCTGGAGGAGTACCTGGACGATACGGGCGCCAGGCTGACGCCGTTCGGCCTGCACACCTTCGGCGTGGCGCCGCCGGCCGCGCTGCGCAACGCGACGGCGCGCGCCGTCGTCAGCCTGGACACGTCCGTCGCCCCGGACCGGCAGGCCGCGCGCACCGCGCAGCTGGAGGACGACATCGTCGCCAGCGCCGAGGCCGAGCTGGCCCGCCTGGTGCAGGCACTGGACGGGAAATTCATTCAGACGGGACCCAGCGCCGACCTGCTGCGCAACCCCGGCGCGCTGCCGACGGGGCGCAATTTCTTCGGCCTGGACCCGTCGCGCATTCCCAGCCGCGCCGTGTACGAGCAGGGTAGCAACCTGGCCACCAGCCTGGTGACGGACTACCGGCGCCGCCACGGGACATGGCCGGACCGCATCACGATGAACCTGTGGGGCGTGGAGACGTCGCGCCACGAGGGCGTGATGGAAGCGCAGGCGATGGCACTGATGGGCGTCAAGCCCACGTGGGACGAGCGGGGCCGCGTCACGGGCGTGGAAGCCATTGGCCGCCGCGCGCTGGGCCGCCCGCGCGTGGACGTGACGATGGTGTCCTCCGGCCTGTTCCGCGACCTGTTCGGCAACCTGCTGGCGCTGCTGGACCAGGCCACGCAGCTGGCCCAGGCCCAGGACGACGGCGGCGAAAACGGCAGCGACAATCCGCTGCGTGCACGCACCCAGGCCACGGCGGGGGCATTGCGCACGGCCGGCCTGGACGCCGATACGGCGGTCCGGCTGGCCGGCGTGCGCATCTTCGGCCTGCCGTCCGGCGCCTACGGCACCAACATCGAAAAACTGATCCCGCTGACGAACGCGTGGCAGGACGAGAAGCAGGTGGCCGACGTATTCGTCAACCGCATGAGCCACCCCTTCGGCAACGGCTACTGGGGCGACGATGCGGCCGACCCGGCGCAGCGCCGCGCGCTGTTCCGCCAGGCCCTGTCCGGCAGCAAGATTGCGCTGCACAGCCGCTCGTCGAACCTGTTTGCCACCCTGGACAACGACGACTTCTTCCAGTACCTGGGCGGCACGGCGATGGCGATCCGCTCCGTCGACGGCAAGACGCCGGACGTGATCGTGTCCGACCTGTCGAATGCGCGCCGGCCCGGCCACAAGACGCTGGCCCAGTACATGGGCCAGGAAATGCAGAGCCGCTACCTGAACCCCCGCTGGGCCGACACGATGCTCAAGGAAGGCTACTCGGGGGCGCGCTTCATCAACCGCGTCGTCGATTACCTGTGGGCGTGGCAGGTAACGGTGCCGGAAGTGGTCGACAACGGCACCTGGCAGCGCATGTACGACACCTACGTGGCCGACCGCCATGGCCTGAAGGTGCGCGAGCGCATCGCCGCCGGCGGCAACCTGCGCGCTTACCAGGCCATCACGGACCGGATGCTGTCGGCCATCGAACGGGGCTACTGGCAGCCTTCGCGGGAAGTGCGCGACACCCTGGAGGCGCAGAACGATGCCGCCATCGCCCAGGCGGGCGTGGCCTGCAGCGCCGATTCGTGCAGCCGGGCCACGTTGCGTTCGGCACCCCTGCTGGCGCCGGGTCCGGCAGGGCAGGGCGGCGCGCCGGCCGACACGGTTACCGAAGCTGTCGCGGTGAAGGCGGCGCCCGTTGCCGGGACCGCGCCACTGGTGCCGACACAGGCGCAGGCGCAGCCGGCTCCTGCGCAGGCTTCCACGGCAGTGAGCGGCTTCCAGATGGAAGCGATCGAACACATGACACCGGTGCAGAAGACCATCGGCGCGCTGGTGCTGCTGGCGCTGGCGGCCGTGCTGGTCGGCCTCGGGTACTGGTGGCGGCGCGGCACGGCTGCGCGCCTGCAGGCGGATTTATAAATGGAGAAGCCAATGAAGCGAAACACGCTGCGCCGTCGCATGACGGTGCTCACCGCAAGCCTCCCCTCGCTGCTCGTCGGTGCCGGCGCCGGCGCCCAGGAAGAAGCGCCACCGGTGGTCAAGGTGCTGGGTCACTACGATAACAGCGTCGGCACGTCCGACGCGGCCAGCCAGGGCACGGTGACGGCCGGGCTGATCGCCAACCGGCCCGCGCTGCGTCCGGGCGAGCTGCTCGAATTCGTCCCGGGCGTGATCGTCACGCAGCACAGCGGCGACGGCAAGGCCAACCAGTACTTCCTGCGCGGCTTCAACCTCGATCACGGCACCGACTTCGCCACCTATGTCGACGGCATGCCCGTCAACATGCGCAGCCACGCGCACGGCCAGGGCTACACGGACTTGAATTTCCTGATTCCCGAACTGGTATCGCGCATCAGCTACCGCAAGGGGCCGTACTACGCCGACGAAGGCGATTTCTCGTCCGCCGGCGCCGCCCACATGGGGCTGGCCGACCGTCTGGATGCCGGCACGGCCACCGTCACGGTGGGGCCGCACCAGTACCGCCGGGCGCTGGTGGCCGATTCGGTGGCGCGGGGCGACGGCAACCTGCTGTATGCGCTGGAACTGGCCCACAACGACGGGCCGTGGCAGACACCGGAAGCCTTCCACAAGTGGGCAGGCGTGCTGCGCTACAGCTTCGCCGCCGGCGCGGACAAGTTTGCCGTCACGGCGATGGGCTACCGGGCCGGCTGGCGCGCCACCAGCCAGATCCCCCTGCGCGCCGTGACAAGCGGGCAGCTGGACGAATTCGGCGCCCAGGACCCCAGCGACGCGGGCCACACGTCGCGCTACAGTCTGTCGGGCGAATGGAAGCGGCGCACGCTTGACACGGCCTGGCATGCCAATGCCTACGTGGTGAGATCAAGCCTGACCCTGTACAACAACTTCACGTGGTTCCTCGACGACCCCGTCGACGGCGACCAGTTCATGCAGGCCGAGCGCCGCACGATGGCCGGCTTCGACGTATCGCACACGTGGTTCGGCCGGCTGGGCGAGCGTGCCGCCAGCACCGTGGTGGGCGTGCAGGGCCGCTTCGACCATATCGCGCCGCTGCTGCTGGGCGCGACGCGTGCGCAGCAGCCGCTGCGCACCTATGCATCGTCGAAGGTGGACGAGGCGAGCGTGGCCCTGTGGCTGCAGAACACGGTGCAGTGGAACGGCTGGCTGCGCTCCGTCGCCGGCCTGCGGCACGACAGCTACCGCTTCGACGTCGACAGCTCGCTGGCCGCCAACAGCGGCCGCGCGAACGACCATGTGACGTCGCCCAAGCTGTCGCTGGTGCTGGGGCCCTGGCGCAAGACGGAACTGTTTGCCAACTACGGCGCCGGCTTTCACAGCAACGACGCACGCGGCACGACGGCCCACGTGGCGCCGCGCGAACTGGCGCCGGTCGATCCCGTCACGCCGCTGGTGCGCACGCGCGGCTCGGAGCTGGGCCTGCGCAGCGAAATCGTGCCGGGGCTGCAAAGCTCGGTGGCCCTGTGGCGGCTGCGCTCCGGGTCCGAGCTGGTGTTTTCGGGCGACGCCGGCGACACGTCGGCCAGCCGTGGCAGCAAGCGCAGCGGCATCGAGTGGAACAACCACTATATCGCCGCGCCGTGGCTGCTGTTCGACCTGGACCTGGCGTATTCGCGCGCCCGCTTCACGGAAAGCGACCCGGCCGGCGACCATGTGCCGGGCGCGGTGGAGAAGGTGGCTTCGTTCGGCGCCACCGTCAACGATATCGGCCCTTGGTCGGGCGCCTTCCAGCTGCGTTATTTCGGTCCCCGTCCGCTGGTCGAGGACAACAGCCGGCGATCCTCGTCGACGGCGCTGGCCTACCTGCGCGCGGGTTATCGCATCAACCGGGCGTGGGCGCTGTCGGTGGACGTGTTCAACCTGTTCGACCGCAAGGTCAGCGACATCGAGTATTACTATGCGTCGCGGCTGCCGGGCGAGGCGGCCGAAGGGGTGGAGGACATCCATTACCACCCGGGCGAGCCGCGCAGCGCCCGCGTGACCCTGCGCCTGACCTTCTGATCAGCGCAGGAACATGTAGACCGTCAGCAGCGCGCCGACGATCACGACGAAGATGCGCATCACGCGCGGTGGCAGGCGGTGGATCAGCCAGGCGCCCAGCAAACCGCCGCCGATGCCGCCGGCGCACAGCGCGGCCGCGGCGGGCCAGCTGATCAGGCTGGAGAAGGCGAAGATCAAGGTGGCCGCCGCGTTCATCGCCATGGCCAGCATGTTCTTGGTGGCGGTGGCCGCGCGGATCTGCTGGCCGGCGATGGTCAGCGCGGCCAGCATCAAAAAGCCGATGCCGCCGCCGAAGTAGCCGCCATAGACGGCGATGGCGCTCTGCGTGGCGACCAGGGCCCAGCGCGGCATCGACGCCGCCGCGTGCAGGGGCTGCTTACGAAAGGTCCCCCAGGCGAACATCGACGTGGCGAACAGCACCAGCCACGGCACCAGCCGTTCGAAGAAGGTGGGCGGCGTCACGCGCAGCAGGATGGCGCCAAGGATGCCGCCGACGATGCTGATGGCGAACATCTGGCGGAAGGTCAGGGGCCCGACGTCGTCGACCAGCTTGCGCCCGGCGATGGCCGACGTGGTCTGGCTGGGGAACATGGCGATGGTCGACGTCATGTTCGCCGCCAGGGGATTCAGGCCCGCCAGCAGCAGGGCGGGAAAGGTGATGAAGGAGCCGCCGCCCGCCAGCGCGTTCTGGGTGCCGGCAAACAGGCCGGCGGCGGCGATCAGCAGGATGGTGGGCAGGTCGAGGGGCGGCACGGGCGGCATGAAGGCTTTCAGGAGGGCGCAAATCCGGGAGAGATCGAAACGCGTGGTCAAGCGATTATAGCGTCGCCCGCAGGCCACCGCCTGCCGTGCGCTGCCCGGGCAGCGCTACAATCGAACGACCGACAATCACTCACGCGGAGGCAGCTTGGACCCTTATATCCTGTACTACTGGCCCACCATCCAGGGCCGCGGCGAATTCGTGCGCCTGGCGCTGGAGGAGGCGGCCATTCCCTACCAGGACGTGGCACGGGGCAGGAACGGCATGGCGCAGATGGAAGCGGTGCTCGACGCCGGCCGCGAAGCGTTTGCCGCCTATGCGCCGCCGGTGCTGCGGGCCGGCGAACTGCTGATCGGGCAAACCACCAATATCCTGCTGTTCCTGGGCGCGCAACACGGCCTGGCCCCCCGTACCCAGGCCGGACGCCTGTGGTGCAACCAGCTGCAGCTGACGATCGCCGACGTCGTGGCCGAGGCGCACGACAGCCACCACCCGATCTCGATGAACCAATACTACGAGGACCAGAAGAAGGAAGCCAAGGCACGCGCGGCCGACTTCCGCGCCGAGCGGATACCGAAATACCTCGGCTACTTCGAAGGCGTCCTGGCGCGTAATCCGGGCCGGGGCGGTTTCGCCGTCGGCTCGCGCCTGACGTATGTGGACCTGTCGCTGTTCCAGCTGGTCGAAGGCCTGCGCTACGCTTTCCCGGCCACGATGGCCCGGCTCGAACCGCAATGGCCGCACCTGGTGGCGGTGCGGGACACCGTGGCGGCACGGCCGAACATCGCCGCCTACCTTGCCTCGAAGCGGCGCATCGCCTTCAATGAGGACGGCATCTTCCGCCGCTACCCCGAGCTGGACAAGTGATCAGGCGGCGGCCGTGACCGGGTAGCCAGCCTCGGCAATAGCCGCCTTGACGGCCGCCAGCGGCGCGGATGAGTCCACCTTGACGGCCTTGGCGCCCAGGTCCACCTCGACCTGGGCGCTCCCGTCGACCGCCTTGATGGCCTTCGTCACGCTGGCCACGCAATGGCCGCAACTCATGTTTTCCACTTGCAGTTGGTACATGCTGTACTCCTTTCGTTGTCGATACCGTACTGTAATGCTTACCACGGTGGGAAGGTCAAGCGTGCCCGCAATATTGCCCGAATTCGGGAATTCCATGCTTGAGAACCTGTGTCGCCTGAAAACGGTGCCTGACCGCTGCGGCGGACCGACCGGTTTTCAGGCAATAAAAAAGGCGCTGTCACCCGGTCGCAGTGAACTGTCCACTCAGCATTCAACTTCCTGCCGGGAATAATGCAGCCCGTAAAAATTGCTGCGGCGTGCTCAGGTGTCGACAGTCGAGCTCGTGTATCCAGCCCAGGTAGTAGGGCAGGTAGCGGCTCGCCACGCCGTGGAAGCGGAGCAGCCAGTTCTTGAACACGGCGTGATACCGGTTCACGTTCTGGACGTGGATTTCCCCCAGCACCCGCTCGCCCTGGCGCAAATTGACGGCCCGGTGTGCGATGCCGTGACCTTTCGCGAAATCCCGATAGGCTGCCGCCGCATCGGTGGCCAGCAGCACGGCCTTGTCCAGCACGGGCAATAAATGGCGCTGCAATTGCGCCACCGTGACGGGGCCGCGCCCCGGCACGAAATCGCAGGTACGCCCTTGCCGGTCGCGTGCCACGAGAATGCAGTCCAGTTCGCCGCTGATGCCGCGCTTTTTCGCATGACCACCTCGCCGCCGGGGAGGACGCGTCATGTGACGCGAGCCCTTCTGCGATTCCAGTAAATACGTTTCGTCGGCCTCGACGATGCCGTTCAAGGGTTTGGGGCGGTCATCCTTGGCCATGGCGAGAAAGCGGTGGCGCCAGCGAAAACTGGTGTTGCGGTGGATGCCGGTCGATTCGGCTGCCGCGCGCACAGTCATCGAACCGAGCATGCACTGCAGGAACGGCAGCCATTTTTCGCGCAGGCGGATGAAAGCCAGCGGCGTATCGGTCAGTGCATTGAAGGACCTGTGGCACTGCCGGCATCGGTATCGCTGCAGGCCGCGCAGGATGCCGTGGCGGTACAGCTTGTCGCCGTCGCAGTGCGGGCATCGGCGTATGCGCGCGCCCCGTTCCTCGATGACGGCCAGGCAATCGGCCAGCGAGGCACATCCTTCGAACAGACGGCGCAAGCCCTCGCCCTGCTCCCAGGTCAGCCTGGTCAGCCAGGCCAGACATTGCATCCGTACGGCTTGGTACTCGTCGATTTCCATGCCCGCCTCCGTCTTGGCTGATGCCAACTTACGGTATGACAATGGTCGAGCCTACAAGTTCCTTGCGGCCGGGGCACAGAGCCATAAAAAAACCCCGCCGGCATCGCTGCGGGCGGGGTATGGCGCCGTGAGGCGTGAGATTTACAGCACGTCGCTGGCGTGGTCGGCCAGGCGCGAGCGCTCGCCGCGGGCCAGGGTGACGTGGCCGCTGTGCGACCAGCCCTTGAAGCGGTCGACCACGTAGGTCAGGCCGCTCGACCCTTCGGTCAGGTAAGGCGTGTCGATCTGGGCGATATTGCCCAGGCACAGGATCTTCGTGCCGGGACCGGCACGCGTCACCAGGGTCTTCATCTGCTTCGGCGTCAGGTTCTGCGCCTCGTCGATGATGAGGAATTTGTTGACGAAGGTGCGGCCGCGCATGAAGTTGAGCGACTTGATCTTGATGCGCGAGCGGATCAGGTCCTGCGTGGCGGCGCGGCCCCATTCGCCGGCGTCGTTATCGGATTTGTTCAGCACTTCCAGGTTGTCGTCGAAAGCGCCCATCCACGGCCCCATCTTCTCTTCCTCGGTGCCCGGCAGGAAGCCGATATCCTCGCCCACCGGCACGGTAACGCGGGTGACGATGATCTCGTTGTACAGCTTTGTCTCCAGCACCTGCGCCAGGCCGGAAGCGAGCGCCAGCAAGGTCTTGCCGGTACCGGCCTGGCCCAGCAGGGTAACGAAATCGCATTCCGGGTCCATCAGCAGGTTCAGCGCGAAGTTCTGCTCGCGGTTGCGCGCCGTTACGCCCCACACATTGTTCTTGTTGTGGCTGTAGTCGCGCAGCACCTTGATGACGGCCGTCTTGCCGTTCAGCTGCTTGACCTGGCCGTAGAACGAGGCCTCGCCGTTGTTCGGCTCCAGGAACACGAACTGGTTCACCAGCAGCGACGGCACGAACGGGCCCGTGACGCGGTAGTAGGTGTAGCTGTAGCCGTTCTTGTTCTCCTGCCAGGACTCCATGTCCTTGCCGTGCTTGTTCCAGAAGTCGTCCGGCAGCTGCACGATGCCCGAGTACAGCAGGTCCGTGTCTTCCAGCACGTGGTCGTTGAAATAGTCCTCGGCGGGCAAGCCCAGCGCGCGCGCCTTGATACGCATATTGATGTCTTTCGACACCAGCACGACGGCACGGCCCTGCTGGTCCGCTTCCAGCGAACGGACGACGGCGAGGATCTGGTTGTCGGCCTTGCCTTGCGGCAGGCCTTCCGGCAAGTCGGCCAGTTGCAGGCGGGTCTGGAAGAACAGGCGGCCCTTCGCGTCCTTGTTGCCCAGCTTGGCCAGCGGGATGCCCTGTTCGATGGCATCGTCTTCCGTGTTGGCGATCAGGGCGTCCAGGGTGCGCGACACCTGGCGGGCGTTGCGCGCCACCTCCGTCATGCCCTTCTTGTGGTTGTCCAGCTCTTCCAAGGTCATCATCGGCAGGTAGACGTCGTGTTCCTCGAAACGGAACAGCGATGTCGGGTCGTGCATCAGCACGTTCGTGTCGAGCACGAACAGCTTGGTGCCGCCGACCTGGTCGGCATGGCGGCTGGCCGAGGACTTGATGACGACTTCCTTGGCCTTGTGGTGAACCGGGTGCGGTGCCTCGGCCTTTTGCGGCACGTCGGCTTTTTGCGGCGTGGACTTGGCGCGGGGTGCCTTGGCGGTCACGGGGGCAGCTTCGGCAACCGGCACCGGTGCGGCGGCAGGCGGCGTCGGCACGGCAGGAGCGACGGGGGCAGCGGCCGGCGCGGCGGTCTTCGCCACGCTCTTGCGCGCGGTTTTCTTCGGTGCCGGCGTCGGCAGCTCGGCCATCACCGGTGGCGCCACCGGTTCCAGTACTTCCACGGATTTCGCGCGGGCCGATTTCTTCGGCGCGGCGGCGGCGGCTTCGTGTTCAGGGAAAGGGACCGGATTCGCTCCGCTCGCCTTGGGGTAGTCTTTCGCCAGCAGCAGGGTCGCTGGCTTGGTAGGCAGTTTTGGCAGTGGCATCAGGATCTCGTCTTAAAAGGGTGCGCCATGGCGGGCACATGCCGGGCCATGGGGGCGGGGTCTGTCGGAATAATGGGATGCCGGGTTTGGGCGCAATGCCGGGACAAAACAAGGAAACAGCTGGTGACCCGGGGGCCACCGATCAGTGGGGAGAGGAGAACGCTGTTGACTCAAAATCTGGCGATGAAAGTAGGGAAGATCCGTGGCTGACGTTCGTTGGAATCAGTGTAAGGCATGCGGTGATCGGACATGCCCGGCCAGTGTACCGCGCCGGCCGAAACAGTGCTGTACTGTTCAGCTGCGCGTGACGAATTCCAGCACTTCGTCGACGTGGCCGGGAACCTTGACGCCACGCCATTCTTTCACCAATCGGCCGTCAGCGTCAATGACAAACGTACTGCGCTCGACCCCCCGCACTTCCTTGCCGTACATCTTCTTCTGCTTCATGACGCCGAAGGCCAGGCACATCGCCTCGTCGGGATCGGAAATCAGTTCGAACGGCAGTTCCAGCTTGGCCTTGAAGCCTTCATGAGAACGCAGCGAATCGCGGCTGATGCCGTAGATTTCCACGCCGGCTGCCTTGAAACGCTCGTGCAGGTCGCGGAAGGCCAGGCTCTCGGTGGTGCAGCCGGGTGTATTGTCTTTCGGGTAGAAATACAGCACGGTGGCCTTGGCCGGGCGGCCCAACAGCCGGAAGGTCTGGCCGCCCGTCATGGCGGCGGTAAAGTCAGCCAGGGGGGCTGGGGTTTGGCTATCTGCCACTGCGATTCTCCTGGATTTTCAGATGATGCCGGCCGTGCCGGCACTTATTTTTCGATGATCAGGGCCAGCAGCGCCTTGCGCCCTTCGCCCATCAGGATATTGTAGGTGCGGCAGGCGGCATTGGTGTCCATGCACTCGACGCCGATTCTCTGCGCGGTCAGCGGCGCGGACAGGCGCGGGTGGATGAAGCGCTGGCGCTCGCCCGTGCCGAGGATGACGACATCGGGCTGCTCGGCCAGCAGCTGCTCGAAATGCTCGACCGTCAGCTGGTCGAAAGCGGAGACGGGCCAGGCACGCGGCGCCGTCTCGGGCAGCATCAGGAGGCTGTAGTCGTAGGGTTGGGCGTTGATTTCGACACCGCCCTGAAAGTACCCCGTCACGGTCTGGTACTGTTTGGTGTTGCTGGCGTGAAGCTTCATGAAAAAGGCTCGTATCTGGTCTCAAACAACCCTTATTGTAACGCCAATCGTGGGGTTTACCGGGCAGGGCGGGGCCGGAGGTTGCTTAAATGGGGCGCTTTCGGCAGAATGGGTTATTTTCGCAATGCAGCATCGCGGGATCGGCGGGCCAGGCGGCACGCCATTTCGCGGACAGACAAGGATTGATTTTGCGCCCGATTCAGAAATCGAACAAGCTGGCCGAAGTTTGCTATGAAATCCGTGGTCCCGTGCCGGAAAAGGCGCGGCAGATGGAGGAAGAGGGCCACAAGATCACGAAGCTCAATATCGGCAACCTGGCCGTCTTCGGCTTCGATCCGCCCGACGAGATCGTGCAGGACATGAAGATCCAGCTGCCCAACGCGGCCGGCTACACCGATTCGAAGGGCATGTTCGCGCCGCGCAAGGCGGTGATGCACTACACCCAGGAGAAAAATATCGCCGGTGTCAGCATCGACGATATCTACCTGGGCAATGGCGCCTCGGAACTGATCGTGATGGCGATGAACGCCTTGCTCAACAACGGCGACGAAGTGCTGGTGCCGGCGCCGGATTACCCCCTGTGGACGGCCGCCGTCAGCCTCTCCGGCGGGCGCCCGGTGCACTACATCTGCGACGAGCAGCAGGACTGGTACCCGGACATCGAGGACATGCGGCGCAAGATCACGCCGAACACGAAGGCCATCGTCGTCATCAACCCGAACAACCCGACCGGCGCGCTGTACCCGGACGAGGTGCTGCTGCAGATTATCGAGCTGGCGCGCCAGCACCAGCTGATCATCTATGCCGACGAAATCTACGACAAGGTGCTGTACGACGGCGCCGTCCACACGTCCATCGCGGCGCTGTGCGACGACCTGCTGGTCGTCACCTTCAACGGCCTGTCGAAGAACTACCGCGCCTGCGGCTACCGTGCCGGCTGGATGGTGCTGTCGGGCGAGAAGCGACATGCGAAGGACTATATCGAAGGCCTGAACATGCTGGCCTCGATGCGCCTTTGCGCCAATGCGCCGGGCCAGTTTGCGATCCAGACTGCGCTCGGCGGCTACCAGAGCATTCATGACCTGGTGGGCCCGGGCGGGCGCCTGCTGAAGCAGCGCGACCTCGCCTACCGGCTGCTGACGGAAATCCCCGGCATCAGCGTGGTGAAACCGAAGGCGGCGCTGTACATGTTCCCCCGCCTCGACCCGAAGATCTACCCGATCGCGGATGACCAGCAGTTCGCCTACGACCTGCTGGCCGAAACCAAGGTCCTGGTCGTCCAGGGCACGGGCTTCAACTGGATCGCGCCGGACCACTTCCGCGTCGTGTTCCTGCCCAATACCGACGACATGACGGAGGCCTTCGGACGCATTGCCCGCTTCCTCGAAGGCTACCGCCGCCGCAACGGCCAGGCCTGACCGATCAACCCGGTGCCCTTGCCGCAAGGCGGGGCGCCGCACCAGAAGCACAGACATGAAATCGATAAAAGTAGGTTTGCTAGGCGTGGGCAATGTCGGAGGCGGTACCTTCGACGTCCTGAAACGCAACCAGGAAGAGATCCGCCGCCGCGCTGGCCGCGGCATCGAGGTGGTGGCCGTCTCGGCCCGCAATACCGAGCGCGCGAAACAGCGCACGGGCGGCGAGGTCACCGTCGTGGCCGATCCTTTCGCCATCGTCGACGATCCGTCGATCGACATCGTCGTCGAACTGATCGGCGGCTACGACACGGCGCGCGAGCTGGTGCTGCGGGCGATTGCCAACGGCAAGCACGTCGTCACCGCCAACAAGGCCCTGCTGGCCGTGCACGGCAACGAGATCTTCAAGGCGGCCCAGGACAAGGGCGTGATGGTGGCCTTCGAGGCGGCCGTCGCCGGCGGCATCCCCATCATCAAGGCGCTGCGCGAAGGCCTGACGGCCAACCGCATCGAATGGCTGGCCGGGATCATAAACGGCACCACCAACTTCATCCTGTCCGAAATGCGCGACAAGGGCCTGGACTTCGACACCGTGCTGAAACAGGCGCAGGCCCTGGGCTACGCCGAAGCCGATCCGACCTTCGATATCGAAGGGGTGGACGCGGCGCACAAGGTCACCATCATGTCGGCTATCGCCTTCGGCATTCCGATGCAGTTCTCCAAGGCCCACGTGGAAGGCATCACGCGCCTGGAAGCGATCGACATCCGCTACGCCGAGCAGTTGGGCTACCGCATCAAGCTGCTGGGTATCGCCAAGCGCGCCAAGGTCAATGGCGTGGAAGGCATCGAGCTGCGCGTGCACCCGACCCTGATTCCCGCCAAGCGCCTGATCGCCAACGTGGAAGGGGCGATGAACGCCGTGCTGGTGCAGGGCGACGCCATCGGCGCCACGCTGTACTACGGCAAGGGCGCCGGCGCCGAGCCGACCGCGTCGGCCGTCATCGCCGACCTGGTCGACATCACCCGGCTGGCCACGGCCGATCCGGAACACCGCGTGCCGCATCTGGCCTTCCAGCCGGATGAACTGGCCGATATCGCCATCCTGCCGATGGCCGAAGTCACCACCAGCTACTACCTGCGCATGCGCGTGGCCGACCAGCCGGGCGTGCTGGCGGACCTGACGCGCATCCTGGCCGATGGCGAAATCTCGATCGACGCGATGATGCAGAAGGAGCCGGCCGAAGGCGAGGTCCAGGCCGACATCATCATGCTGACGCACCAGACCCAGGAAAAGAAGGTGCTCGCGGCCATCGCCTGCATGGAAGGCCTGCCGACGGTGCTGGGCAGCGTCACCAAGATTCGCCTGGAAAACCTGAGCTGACTCTGCCTCGCGCCGGCGCATGAAGGACGGCAGCAGCCGTCCTTTTTTGTTTACAGCGGCGCCACCGGCATGCACAGCTCCGCCTCGAACACGCCGGTGGCGGGATCGTAGGCCGCGTCGGGTGGGTAGTGCTCGAAGAAGGGCCGGCCGTCCAGCTGCAGCCCGCTCGACGGCAGCCAGTCGCGGGTCAGTGCCGTCCATGCATGGTTGACGGCGTGGCCCGGGCCGCGGAAGCGGTGCACGGCATAGCGCCCGCCCGGCAGCACGGTGCGCATCGGGTTGCCGGACAACACACGCTCCGGCGCCACCTCGACGGCCGCGTCGTAGCGGCACTGTGCGGGCGCCGTCGTGATGGGATCGTCCAGGCAGATGCCGTAGCGGGGCAATCCCAGCAACTGGTTCGTCGCCATCCACGGATAAACCGTTTCGGTCCAGAAGGTGAAAAGCTCGGGGCCGTAGGGTCCCGTCTTGCGCAGGTAGGCCAGGTGGACGGGCTGGCGTTCGACGATGGTGACTTCGATCATGGTGTGCTCCCTCGGGTTGGTGGAGACACCATCGTGCCGCGTCGCGGGACTGCCCGCCTGACCGCCGTTGCGGGCCACCTGACCGGACTTGCTGTCCTGTGCCCGCTGCCCCTGGCGCCATGTCGTCGGCGCCTGGCCGAAGCGGGCCTTGAAGGCGCGCGTAAAGGCCTCGGCCGAGCCGAAACCGGCCGCCAGCGCCGCCTGCAGCACCGTCACGTCGGGTTGCGAAGCCAGGCGCGAGGCGGCCGTTTCCAGCCGGCGCCGACGCACGTAGTCGCCCACCGTCTCGCCCATCCAGCTCGAAAACAGACGGTGAAAGTGGAACGGTGAAAAATGCGCCACTTCGGCCAGCTCGGGCAGGCTCACCTGCCGGTCCAGGTGGCGGTCGATATGTTCCAGTACCCGGTGCATGCGGTGCTCGTATTCGCGGCGGTGCAAGTCGGTCATGGGCGTCCTCGGCGTGATGGCTACACGCTACCTTGGACTACGTCGGCGGGCAAGGGGGGACGGCGCAAAAAAAACGGGCGACATCTGCATGTCGCCCGGGAAGGGGTTACTGCTACTCTCAGATACTACTCACACTGCGGCATTGCCGACCGCGCAGGTCCCGGCTCCCCGGGATGTTTGCGGTCCTTACACAGGTCGTGCTTACTTCGCTGCGACGGTCAGTTCGCTTTTCACTTCCTTGACGCCGGCGACGGCCGATGCAGCCTGGATGGCCTTGGTGCCTTCGTCGGTGCTCGCAACGGTGCCTTTCAGGACGACGACGCCAGCGTTGCTGGTGACGGCGATTTCTTTCTGGTCAGCCAGCGCGGCCGAGACTTTCGCGGTCAGCGCGGTATCGCCCGAAGCGGCGGCTGCACCTGCCATGGCCGCATCCTGCTGCGGCTCGGCGGCGATAGCGAAGGAAGCTACGCTCAGCGAAGCGGCGGCCAGCAGGGATGCGATCAGGTTCGATTTCGTCATGGTTACTCTCCAGTGTTATTTAAGGGAACGCCTTGTGACGTTGAAGAGGTAATAGCGAATACCGTGCCAGCTAAACTATTTGTTTATGAATCAATGACTTAAAAGTTTGGCACGGATTTTTGTTTCTGTGAGGTAGTGAAATAGATGGCGGAATGACGCCATATGGCGACAGTTATCGCTACAGTATTTCTAAGTATTTGATTTTAAAGAATTATTTTTGTTACCGAACAGCGACAAAGGCGCTTCCGGGCGGTATTTCACGGGTTTTTAGCTGCCGCATGGGAATAAACCGCCGCCAAAGCGCCGTCATGGCTACCCATTCGCCCAATGCACAGGCGCCTCCGCCGGCGACAAGGGTCACGACCAGGATGATGGGATGGATGATCGGCGCGGCCCCGGCAGCGGCGCCAGGCAGCAGGCCGGCAACGAGCCAGGCGCCGACGCCGCACAGAATGCGGCTGGCATAGGCGGACAGGCGCTTACCGTAGCGGTAACCCGCCAGCGGGACGGCAGGCCAAGCATCGTCGCCAGCGCCGCCATGTCGGTTACCGCGCCTGCTGCCAGCGCCAGGAGCGTGGCGAGCTGGCCGTGCATAAAGGGAGGCAAGATGTCGAGTTTCTTGACGAAGGAAGACATCGGGATCGTTATGAGATGCATAACCTGCCAGTTTAGCTCCGGGGGTAGTGGCCAGGGCAGGAGTGGGGAGGGCGGCGACGGATGGTTGCGCCAAAAAAAACGGGTGACATTTGCATGTCACCCGGGGAAGGGGAGGTACTACTGCTACTCTCAGATGCTACTTCTACTACAAACTACAAAACAACAGCCTCGGCTCCCCGAGGCTGCGGGGGATCGGTATTGCAGTGTCGTGCGCCGTTTACTTGGCGGCGACGGTCAGTTCGCTTTTCACTTCCTTGACACCGGCCACGGCGGACGCTGCCTGGATGGCCTTCGTGCCTTCGTCGGTGCTGGCAACGGTACCGGTCAGGACGACGACGCCGGACTGGCTCGACACGCCGATCTGCTTCTGGTCAGCCAGTGCAGCCTTGACTTTGGCGGTCAGCGCTGTATCGCCCGAAGCGGCGGCTGCGCCTGCCATGGCGGCGTCCTGCTGCGGCTCGGCGGTAGCGATGGATGCAACGCTCAGCGAAGCGGCGGCCAGCAGGGCAGCGATCAGTTTCGATTTCGTCATGGTTTATCTCCATTCAATATTAAATAACGCCTAATGACGCTGTCGAATACTGAGCAAAAGCCGTGCCAGATAAAATAACGTCATATAAATCAATGACTTGAAAATTTTTGGGGCGTTAAATTTGCGTTAAGGAATCAAAAAAGGCCAGATCTGTCGCCTGGGAGCGACAGCTTCTGGCCCATAAACGTCAAGTGGTTGATTCTTATGCGTTTATTCCTGTCGCTCCTCAGCGACAGCATTATTGTCGATACGGAACTGGCTGGCGTTCAGGTCGTACTTCTGCAGCAACCGGTAGAACTCGGTGCGGTTGCGTTCGGCCAGCCGGGCAGCGTCGGAAACGTTGCCATCAGTGAGTTTCAGCAGTTGCACGAGGTAGTTGCGCTCGAAACGCTGCTTCGCTTCCGTGTAGCTGAGCACCTCCAGGGTCGGCACGCGCAGCGCGCGTTGCACCAGCGACAGGGGCACCAGCGGCGCCGTCGCCAGGGCGCACACATGCTCCACCACGTTGTACAGCTGGCGCACATTGCCCGGCCAGGAAGCGCGTGTCAGCGCCTCCAGTGCGTCCGGCGCGAAGCCGTTGACGGTCTTCTCGTATTTCTTCGCCAGCATCTGCAGGAAGGTGGTCGACAGCAGGCCGATATCCTCGCGCCGCTGTGCCAGCGCCGGCAAGGTCAGGGTAATGACGTTCAGGCGGTAATACAGGTCCTCGCGGAACTGGCCTTCCAGCATGGCGGCATCCAGGTCGCGGTGCGTGGCCGACAGGATGCGCACGTCCACCGGCTTGCCGGCGTCGGAGCCCAGCTGGCGCACTACGCGCTCCTGCAGCACGCGCAGCAGCTTTACCTGCAGCAGCAGCGGCATGTCGCCGATTTCGTCGAGGAACAGCGTGCCGCCGTCGGCTGCCTGCACCAGGCCTTCGCGGTTCGTCACGGCGCCCGTGAACGCGCCCTTGACGTGGCCGAACAGTTCCGATTCCAGCAGGGGCTCGGGAATCGCGCCGCAATTGACGGCGATGAACGGCGCCTTGGCGCGCCGGCTGGCGCGGTGGATGGCGCGCGCCAGCAATTCCTTGCCGGTGCCGCTCTCGCCCCGTATCAGCACGCTGGCGTCGGAAGCGGCCACCAGGCGCGCCTCGGCCAGCAGCTCGGCCATCGACTGGCTGCGGCTGATGATCTCGGCGCGCCAGCTGTCGTCGCCGCTGGTGCGATTCGCCGTCGGCGCCGTCAGGGCCAGGGCCTGGCCGATCCGTTCCAGCAGCACCTTGGCGTCGAACGGCTTGGTCAGGTAGGCGTAGGCGCCCAGCGACGTCGCCTCGACGGCGTCGGGAATGGTGCCGTGCGCCGTCAGCAGGATCACGGGCAGGGCAGGATACTGGCTGCGGATCTGCTGGAACAGGGCCATGCCGTCCCGTTCGGGCAGGCGGATATCGCTGATGACGAGCGACGGCAGTTGCATCGACATGCGTGCCAGCGCCGCTTCGGCGCTGCCGACGGCGGTGACGCGGTAGCCGTTGGCCGTCAGCCGCATCGACAACAGGCGCAGCAGGTCCGGGTCGTCGTCGACCAGCAGCAGGTGGGCGCCGTTCGACATCAGCGGCTCCCCGCGGTCGAGCTGCCGCTGGTGGGCCGCACGGGCAGCCCCCGTTCGATGGCCTTCAGCGCTTCCAGCGTTTCGCCCAGCTGATCGGATTTGCGCTGCGTCTCGCGCAGCTGGAGGGCCAGGCGGTCGGCCGTGTCGGACAGGCGGCGCGCTTCGGCGCAATGGCTCGACAGCAGCTGCGCCAGCGGCTTCAGGCCTTCCGCTTCCGGTTCGTTGGAAGTGGCCACGCTGTCGAAGATCGACTGGGCCCGGGCCAGGTCGCCGCCGCCGCGCGTGAGCATCAGGATCAGGCCCGTCTGCAAGGTGATCTTCGGCGTGCGCTGTTGCAGGGTGATGCCGGACAGTTCCTTCAGCAGTTCGCCCTGGGTCATGCGGCGCAGCGACTGGTGATAGGCCAGCAGCGGCGCCACCTCGTCGCGCGGCGCCACCGGGGCCACGGCCACCGGCAGCGGCGCCACGCGCGGCGTGACGGGATAGTGGATGGCAAGCGGTTTCTGCGCGCAGCCGGCCAGCAGCAGTGCCAATGACAGGCACAAGGGCAGGCCGGGCGCGTTCGATTTAATGTTCATAAGGCAGTTCGATGCGGAAGTGGGCCCCCCGCGAGGAGGGCATGAGTTGCAGGCTGCCGCCGTGCGCGTTGATGTATTCGCGCACGATGGACAGGCCGATGCCATTGCCGCGGCGGGCGCCCGGCGGCTGGCGTTCGCCCTGGTAGAAGGGCTCGAAGACCCGCTCGGCATCGTGCGGGGCCACGCCCGGGCCCTGGTCGATGCAGTCGAGTCGCAGCTGCCTGCCTTGCGGCGTCGCCACGCAGTCGAGCGTGAAACGGATGGTGCCGCCGGCGGGGCTGAAGCGCAGCGCGTTCGACAGCAGGTTGCTGACGACGATGGCCAGCTGGTCGCCGTCGATGTCGATCGGCGGCGCCATGCCGTCCACCGTCACCGTCAACGCATGCGCCTGCCATTGCAGGCGCTGGCTGTCGATCACCCGTGCCAGCAGTTCGCCCATGTCCGTGCGCACGCGGCGCAGGTGCTGCGCGTCGAAACTGGCAGCATTGTAGCGCAGCAGGTCCTCGATCTGGCCCTGCAGCGACACGGTATTCTGCCGCAGGATGACGGCGATCTCGCGCTGGTTCGGCGCCAGCGGTCCGGCCACCTCGTCCTCCAGCAGGGCCACGCCTTCGACCAATGCGGCCAGCGGCGTTTTCAGTTCGTGCGAAATATGGCGCAGGAAGCGCGACTTGTCTTCCTCCAGGTGCGACAGGCGCTGGCGCAGCCAGTCCAGGTGGCGGCCCAGGCGGCGCAGGTCGGCCGGGCCGTCGACCGCCACCGGCACGTCGTAGCGGTTGTCGCCCAGCTGGGCGATGGCGTTCTCGATCTGGCGCAGCGGCCGCGCCAGCCAGATGCCGAAGGCCAGCGCCAGCACGGCAGCCAGCCCGATCGACAGCGCGGCCTGGCCTTTCAGGATGGTGCGGCGTTCATCGAGCTCGGTCAGGATGGCGGCGTTGCGCCGGTCCACTTCTTCCTTGACCCGCTCGGCCAGTTCATCGTTGACGGCGGGTAGTTGCGACAGGGCCGCGTCGAGGCGCAACTGGCGCGCATTGCGCCGCTCGCGTGGCATCTCCAGCGCCTGCCAGGCCGCCTGGCCGTTGCGGCGCCAGTCGGCGAACGCCGTCGGCTCGCCCGCCGGCAGTTCCGCGGCAATGGCGTCGAGCGAGGCCAGCGCATCGCGCCAGGCTTCGGCGAAGCGTTCGCGGAAGGCAGCATCGTCCAGCACGAGGAACTGGCGCGCACTGCGTTCCATCGCCACGCTGCGCTCGGCCAGGCGCTGGGCATTGGCCGTCAGCGCGATCGCATCCTTGCTCGTTTCGCGGCTTTGCGCGGCCAGCCGCTCGAGCGTCAGCAGCGCCTGCACCGACGTGGCGGTGAGCAGGGCCGCAATGAGCAGGAATGCCCCCAGCAGCAACTGGCGAAATGACGGTTTCAGGGACATGGAAGGGGGCGAATCGGGCGGCAAAAGTCCTAATGTTAACCGATCAATAATATACAGGGTGGTTTCCTTTGCGCGGGCGCGCTGTGGCGCGGACTGGTGCCAACCGTCGTGGCGTGGCAAAGCGGCCACGCCAAGGGTGTTCGATTCCGTATGGACAATATAAATTTCCATATCATAATTAGTTGCCTGATAGTCTCACCAATTGTCACAGCTGCAAAAGTATACTTCTGAAATTTCCAGGTGGAAATAGTACGATGGCGTTTTCGTGACTGCCTGATGAGGTTGATGTGTTCAAGAGTTCTCCAGCGGTAGCGGCCGGCCTGTTGTTCCTGGCCGGCTGCGCCACCACCAGCACGCCGCCGGTCGCCGTCGAGGCACCCGTATCGCGCGTACAGCAGGCCCAGGCCCAGAAGGCCGCCGCGCTGCCCCAGCAAAAAATCTTCAAGCGCAAGGTTGCCATCGGCCGCTTCAGCAATGAAACGCGTTACGGCCGCACCTTCCTGACGGACGCCAGCAGCGATCCCCTGGGCAAGCAGGCCTCCGACATGCTGGCAACAAAACTGGTCGGCTCCAACAAGTTCCTCGTCTTCGAACGCCAGGACCTGGCCAAGATCACGAGCGAGCAGCAGCGCAATGGCGCCGCGGCGAGCGACCTGGTGGGCGTCGATGCCCTGATTCTCGGTTCGGTGACGGAGTTCGGCCGCAGCACCACGGGCAAGGCCGGCTTCCTCAGTTCGACCAAGATCCAGACGGCGCGGGCCAAGGTCGAAGTGCGCCTGGCCGACGCCCGCACGGGCCACGTCTTCTTCACCGCATCGGGCACGGGCGAGGCAAGCACGGAATCGGGCGAGGTTGCCGGTTATGGCAGCAAGGCCGATTACGACGCGACCTTGAACGACCGCGCCATTGCCGCGGCCATCTCCGACGTGCAGACGGCGCTGATGAACAAGCTCGAAGAGCGCCGCTGGCGCACCGACATCCTCAAGAGCGACGGCCGGTCGGTGTTCATCTCCGGCGGTGCGAGACAGGGCGTCGTCGTCGGCGATACCTTCGCCGTCATGCGCGAAGGCGAAAAGGTCAAGAGCGCCCAGAGCGGCTTCGAGATCACGCTGCCCGGCACCCAGGTGGCGACCGTGAAGGTGGTCAGCCTGTTCGGCGACGCCGAGAACAACGAAGGTGCGGTGGCCGAACTGGTCAGCGGCAGCGTGCCGAAAAGCGGCGGCGCTTACTTCATTACGGAAGCGGGGAAATGACGATGGCAATGATGAAGACGATATTGGCCGCCGCGCTGGCGGCGGCGGTGGCCGGCTGCGCGCTGCCCACCACCACGGTGAAGGCAGGCGCGTCGCGCCCGGCGCTGTCGGTGCAGGGCGCACCGGCGGGTGCGGTGCTGTATGTCGACGGCATGTCGATGGGCGAAGCCGGCACCTATGACGGCGTCAAGCAAAAGCTGCTGATCGAGGAAGGCGCCCACCGCGTCGAAGTGCGCCAGGGCCAGGCGGTCCTGCTGACGCAGCAGATATTTGCCGGCAGCGGCGAGACCACGACCGTCACCGTCAGCGCGGAGGCGGCCAAATGAAGCGGCTCGCACTGATCGCCACGACGGCGCTGCTGGCGGCATGCTCGACGGCGCCGCAGAAGAAATACGACTGGGGTAATTACGAGCAGTCGCTCTACCAGTACTACAAGAGCCCGGCCGAAGTGAATGCGCTGGTGGCATCGATCGACGCCACGATCGGCAACGCCGAGAAGGCCAGCCGTCCGGTCCCGCCAGGGCTGTATGCGGAGTACGGTTTCCTGCTGCTGCAACAGGGCAAGACCCAGGACGCCATCGCCTTCTTCGGCAAGGAAAAAACCCGCTGGCCCGAATCGGCCACGCTGATGAACCGGATGATCAAGATGGCCGAATCGAAGCCGGCGCGCGAGGTGACCCCATGAAGCGCATCATCGGTAAACTGGCGGCACTGGGCGCATTGGCGGCGATCGTCACGGGCTGCGCCACTCAGCCGCCCCAGCGCAAGGACTACACGGCCTTCCGCCAGGCCGATCCCCGTTCCGTGCTGGTGGTTCCCGTCGTCAGCCGCAGCGTCGACGTCGATGCGCCGGACTACTTCCTGTCGACCATTTCGCAACCGATCGCGGAGCGGGGATACTATGTCTTCCCCGTCAACCTGATCAAGCGCGTCATGGAAGACGACGGCCTGGGCGACGCCAATCTGGTGCACGCCAGCGCAACGCCGAAGCTGGCGGAACTGTTCGGCGCGGACGCCGTGCTGTACGTCGTCATCGAGCGCTGGGATTCCAAGTATGCCGTGTTCTCGACCGTCACGACGGTGGAACTGAGCTACTCGCTGAAGAACGGCAAGAGCGGCAACGAGCTGTGGAAGCATTCGGAAAAAATGGCCTACGACCCGGCCGCCCAGCAGTCGCAAGGCGGCCTGGCGGGGCTGATCGCCAAGGCGGTGGTGGCGGCAATCGAAAAGGCCAAGCCGAACTACATTCCGCTGGCCCGTTCCGTCAACGGCGCCTCGGTCGTGCGCGCGGGCCACGGGCTGCCGGCCGGTCCCTACGATCCGGGCTACAAGGCCGACCAGCAGCAGTTCTGATTCCGGCTGCACTGCCAGGGGCCGGGCCGTCATTGGCCCGGCTCTTTTTTTTCATTCGTCCTTCACTCGTCCAGCTGCCAGACATACTGCATCCGCGTCCATGACTGGTAAGGTACGCCGTCCACCGTGCCGGGCTGGAAGCGGCACAGCGACAGCCCCGCCTGCGCCGCGCGATCCAGTTCGCGCGTGCCGCTCGACTTCTCCACCTTCGATTCCACCACCTTGCCATCCGTGCCGATCAGGAGCGCCAGGGTGACGGTGCCCGTATCGCCGTTTCGCTGCGCAGTGCGCGGGTACTCGGGCCGCGTGCAGGCCTTCGCGTCGACCACGGCTTCCTTGCGCACGGGCGCCGCTTTCGGCACCGGTTCGGCCACCTGGGCCGTGCCCGTGCCGATGCCCATGCCGGGGGGCGGCGCCACCGTGTCCGTGGTAGAGCGGGTCGTCAGCACCGGTGGGTCGGTCGGCTGCTGGAAGTCCGGCAGGTCCACGGGCGGTACCGCCATGGATGGTGGCGCCTTCATGCTTGGCTCCGGCAGGGGTTCCGGCAGCGGCTCGGGCTCGGGAATGGGCGTGGGCAGGATGTCGATCACGCCCGGGATGCTGTGCGTCAGGCTGACCGTGCTGTTTTGTAGGGCGATGCCCGCCGCGAGTACGTGCAGCAGCACGACGGCGGCAATGCCGGTGGGGTTTTTGCGGCGTCCATTGGCAATGAAGTCCATGGTGATCTCCGGTGGTTTGTGGAAGTTCGAATTGCTATGAAGTGGAAGTATATTATTCCATCGAATAGCAATATTGGAACGAATTTCTTTGCCATGTCCTCCCGTGCTATCCTTCTTCCAATAAGTACTCTGATTGCCAGGAGGTGGAAATGAAGAAGAAGGCGGAACGCATCCGCGTGATGCTGGCCGACGATCACCCGATCGTCATGGCGGGGTTCGCGATGTCGCTGGCGGCACCGGAATTCGATGTGGTGGCGCAGGCGCGCACGCCGGAGGAGGCCATCGCGCAGTTCGGCGAGCAGCGGCCGGACGTGCTGATCCTCGATATCCGCTTCGGCGAGCAGCTGACGGGGCTTGATGTGGCGCGCCGGCTGCTGGCCGACACGCCGGACGCACGCATCGTGTTCCTGACCCAGTTCGATCAGGACAGCCTGATCAAGGAGTGCTACCGCATCGGCGGGCGCGCCTTCATCACGAAGGATTGCGACCCCGAGGAACTTGCGGCGGCGGTGCGGCGCGCCCACGCGGGCGAGCTGTATTTCATGGCGCCGATCGCGGAGCGGCTGGCCAGCATTTCCGTGCTGGGCGACGTGTCGCCCCAGGCGCTGCTGGACGAGCGCTCGCTGGAGATCTTCACCTTGATGGCCGAAGGGCTGACGAATGCGGAAATCGCCGAGCGGCTGGACGTGTCGAGCAAGACCATCAGCAACGCCAGCCAGGCCGTCAAGGAAAAGCTGGGCATCCACCGGCCGGCCGACATCACCAGGCTGGCCGTGCGCCATGGCCTGATCCAGCCTTGAACCTGCGCTGGAGCACGCGCAAGCGGCTGCTGGCGATCACCATCGCGCCGCTGGTGGCGATGTGCCTGACCCTGGTGTGGACCAATTACCAGTCGCGCCAGGACGAGGTGCGGGCCGAACTGGCAGAGCGGGGCCGCTTGCTGGCGAGGGTGCTGGCCGACAGCAGCGAGCGGGCCATCGCGGCGGGGCATTACGAGGACTTGCAGCGCACCATCCGCGACGTGCTGCAGTCCGACACGGCGATCTGGCAGGTGGCCCTGTTCGACGCGCGGCGCCGCCCGCTGCTGCGGGTGCAGGGCCGAGCCCCAGGCGGGCCGGAGACGCGCTACTACGAGGCGGCCGTGCTGAAGCGGCTGATCTGGGTCAGGACGCCGGCCGGCGGGAACGGCACCGGCATGTCGGTCGAGACGGTGGGCTACCTGCAGGTACGCATGGCGCCGGCGGCCCTGCTGCAGAAGCAGGCGCGCCGCTTCCAGCTCGAGCTGCTGTGGGCCAGCCTGGGGCTGCTGCTGTGCGGCGCTGCCGCCTTCCGGCTGTCGCAGGGTTTCGACACGTCGCTGCAGCAGTCGATGCAGGCGCTGCGCGATGCCGATGCCGAGAAGCGGCGGCTGCTGCGGCGGGTGAATACGGCCGTCGAGGAGGAGCGCCGCAGCATCGCGCTGGAGATCCACGACGAACTCAATGCCGTGCTGGTGGCCGCGCGGCTGGAGGCGCAGCGCATCGCCGCGCTGGCGCGCGGGGTCGAGCCGCAGGCGACGGGCCTGGACATCGCCCGGCGCGCGCAGACCGTCACGCAATTGACTCTGGGCCTGTATAACAGCGGCCGCGCGCTGGTGCGCCGGCTGCGCACGGAAGTGTTGGACATGCTGGGCCTGCAGGGCGCCGTGGAGGAAATGGTGCGCCAGTTCGACACCAGCCATTCGGACTGCACTTTCGACTGCCGCGTGGTGGGCGATTTCTCCGGCATCGGGCCGGAAACGGCCATCACGGCCTACCGCGTCGTCCAGGAGGCGCTGGCCAATATCGTCAAGCACGCACGCGCTTCGCACGCTTCGGTGCTGCTGGAACGGCAGGGCGCATCGCTGCGTATCGAAGTATGTGACGATGGCATCGGCTTTCACGCTGCCAGCCGTCAGGATGGCATCGGCGTGGCCGGCATGCGCGAACGGGTGCATGCGCTGGAAGGCAGCTTCACGATCGCCAGCAACGGCGACGGCGGCGGTACGCGCATCGTCATCGCGCTGCCGCTGGCCGGCTAGCGCCCCGGTGGCAAGACAGCGACCGGATGCACCCGGCGGTATCGCGAGCCGATACCGTGCGCGGCAGCATTGTTCGTGCGCCGGTTGTGCTGTATGTTGTCGATTCCCTCAACTCGAAACACCACCACCATGAGCCAGGCGAGCCAGTTTTCGCTGCTGACGCAGCGCCGTTTCGCGCCCTTCTTCTGGACCCAGTTCCTGGGTGCCTTCAACGACAACCTGTTCAAGACGGCGTTGATCGTCGTGCTGACCTTCGACGCCGCCAGCTGGACCAGCATGTCGCCGTCGCTGATCACGAACCTGGTACCGGGCCTGTTCATCCTGCCGTATGTGCTGTTTTCCGCCACGGCCGGCCAGATCGCCGAGAAGTTCGAGAAGGCCGGCCTGGTGCGCTTCATCAAGTGGCTGGAGATCGCCATCATGGGCGTGGCGGCGCTGGGCTGGATGACGCAGACCTTGTGGCTGTTGATCCTGGCCGTCTTCGCCATGGGCACCCACTCCACCCTGTTCGGACCCGTCAAGTATGCCTACCTGCCGCAGCAGCTGCGCCCCGAGGAGCTCACGGGCGGCAACGGCGTCGTCGAGATGGGCACCTTCGTCGGCATCTTGCTGGGGCAGGTGTTCGGCGACGTCATCGTCATGCACAAGGGCCTGGGCATCGCCTTCGTGGCGGCCGGCACGGTGGGCTTTGCCGTGCTGGGACTGGTGGCCAGCTACCGCATTCCCGTCACGCCGGCGCCGGCGCCGGACCTGGTGGTCAACTGGAACCCGTTCACGGAAACGGTGCGCAACCTGAAGCACTCGGCCGGCAACCGCAGCGTGTTCCTGTCGATGCTGGGCAATTCGTGGTTCTGGTTCTACGGCGCCATGATGCTGGCCCAGTTCCCCGTCTACGCAATGACCTACCTGCGGGGCGACCACAGCGTGTTCGTGCTGCTGCTGACGGTGTTCTCGCTGGGGATCGGCGTCGGCTCGCTGCTGTGCGAGCGCCTGTCCGGCCACAAGGTGGAAATCGGCCTGGTGCCGTTCGGCTCGATCGGCCTGTCGCTGTTCGGCATCGACCTGTATTTCGCCAGCCTGGGGTATGGCGGCGGCGCCGGCGTGACCGCCACGGTGGACGCCTTCGGCATGCTGGCGCAGCCCGGCAGCTGGCGCATCGTGTTCGACGTCGTCATGATCGGCGTGTTCGGCGGCCTGTTCATCGTGCCCCTGTTCGCGCTGATCCAGCTGCGCTGCGACCCGCGCCACCTGTCGCGCACCATCGCCGGCATGAACATCCTGAACGCGCTGTTCATGGTGGCCGCCGCCGGCGTCGCCATCGTGCTGCTGGGCCAGGGCTTCACGATTCCCGAGCTGTTCCTGGCCACGGCCATCATGAACGCCATCGTCGCCATCTATATCTTCTCGCTGGTGCCGGAGTTCCTGATGCGCTTCCTGGCCTGGCTGCTGATCCACACGGTGCACAAGGTCAAGGTGATCGAACACGGCCGCATTCCGGAGGAAGGCGCCGCCATCCTCGTGTGCAACCACGTCAGCTATGTCGACGCCATCGTCATCATGGCCGCCAGCCCCCGTCCGATCCGCTTCGTCATGGACCACCGCATCTTCAAGACGCCGCTGATGGGCTTCATCTTCCGCACCGCCAAGGCCATTCCCATCGCCGCGTCGAAGGAAGACCCGTGGCTGCTGGAGAAGGCCTATGTCGACATCGCCCATGCGCTGCACGACGGCGAGCTGGTGTGCATCTTCCCGGAAGGGCGGCTGACGACGACGGGCGAGATCAACGAATTCAAGGGCGGCATCGCCAAGATCGTCGAACGTTCGCACGTGCCCGTGATTCCGATGGCACTGCGCGGGCTGTGGGGACACCTGCTCAGCCGCAGCGGCGACAACCTGCTGGAACGGGCTTTCCGCAAGGGCCTGCGCTCGCGGCTGGCACTGGCCGTCGGAACGCCCGTCGCCCCCGCCGAGGTGACGCCCGAACTGTTGCAGCGCGAAGTGGCGGCGCTGCGGGGCGACTGGAAATAGGACGTTGGCTCTTATACAACTCGTTACAATATAGGAACACAGGAAAAGGTTTCCTTCTTAAAATAACCACTTTGCGCAACGAATGAGAGACCTAGCACGATGAACCGACTCTGGACGACAGCAATTTCCGCAGCAACCCTGGCCCTGCTGGCCGCCTGCGGTGGCAGCGACGACGACCCCGTGGGCACGTCCACGGGCGCGACCCCGACCGCGTCGGCCCGCCTGCTCAGCACCGATTTCACGCAGGGCGCGGACGGCTGGGTCGGCGAAAGCAGCGACTACACGACCGGGACGGCGCCGACCGAGGTGGTGTTCGAGCAGCGTGAAACGGACAGCCTGAACCTGGGTTACGTCAAGCCCAGCAAGGCGCAGTTCATCAGTGGCCGCAACAACAGCGACGACCTGTTCCTGTACATGAAAAAGCAGTTGCCGGGCTTCCTCGCCAACACGAGCTACACGGTGACGTACACCGTCAACCTGCTGAGCAATGCGCCGAGCGGCTGCATGGGCGTCGGCGGCGCACCAGGCGAATCCGTGTGGCTGGTGGCGGGCGGTTCTGCGACGGAGCCAAAGCCGGTGAACGACGGTAGCAACATCAAGTTCAACCTGGACAAGGGCAACCAGGCCGCCGCCGGCGCCACCTCCGTTATCCTGGGCAACCTGGCCAACGGCCGCGCCTGCGAAGGCGAGCGCGTCTACGCGGCCAAGGTGTACCGCAACGTCGTCAGCCCGGCCATCAAGGCCGATGCCGAAGGCAAGCTGTGGATCTACCTGGGCATCGACTCCGGCTTCGAAGCCACGTCCAGCATCTACCTGCAAAGCGTGACGATGACGTTCACGCCGGTGACGCCGGCGACCTGACCGGCCAGCACCCCGCACCAGCGCCTTCCCGCCTCCCGGCCGGAAGGCGTTTTTCATTGCCGCAAGACCGAAGACAGTCCCCTGTTTTCCGGCAATGAGCACCGATTGCCGGAGGAGCAGATTGCTCATGAACCGGGGATCTGATACCAGCTTTGAGCAACCTTTCTGCAGTACAAAATTTCCCGAAAGCCATGTTGCTGACCGCACGGTCAGTAAGTGCAAAAGTTTCTAATCTGTATTAGAATGATCGTTCATTCTATTGGCACGACCCTCACAACAGAAAGTGACCGTATGAACCACACACTCTCGAGCCCGCCGCTGCGGTCGGCTGGCATCCTTTTCCTCGCATGCGCGGCGGCACTGACCGCCGGCTGCGACTCCAACAAGGCCGCTGCCGGTCCCGGCGCCGCGGGCGCCAACCGGCCGCCGCCGCAGGTCGGCGTGTACACGGTGACGCCGCAGGCGCTGCCGGTCATTACCGAGCTGCCGGGCCGTACTTCCGCCTACCAGGTTGCCGAGGTGCGCCCGCAGGTGGGTGGTATCGTGCAGAAGCGCCTGTTCACGGAAGGTGCCGACGTCAAGGCCGGCACGCCCCTGTACCAGATCGATTCGGCCACTTACCAGGCCACCTACAGCGCAGCCAAGGCTGCGCTGGCACGCGCCAAGGCCAACCTGCTGACGTCCGGCCCGAAAGTGGCCCGCTACAAGGAGCTGGTCGAGATCGAAGGCGTCAGCCGCCAGGACTACGAAGACGCCATCGCCGCCAACGCGCAGGCCAAGGCCGACGTGGAATCGGCCCAGGCGTCGCTCGAGACGGCCCGCATCAATGTCGGCTACACCCGCGTCACCGCGCCGATCTCCGGCCGCATCGGCCGCTCCACCGTGACCCCGGGCGCCCTCGTCACGGCCGGCCAGGCGGCGGCGATGACGACCGTGCAGCAGCTCGACCCGATCTATGTCGACGTGACCCAGTCCAGCGAAGAGATGCTGCGCCTGAAGCGCCAGTTCGAATCCGGCGGCGTCAAGCAGGCCAACGGCCAGGCCAAGGTGACGTTGAAGCTGGCGGACGGCAGCACCTACGCCCAGCCGGGCAAGCTGCAGTTCGCCGACGCCAGCGTCGACCCGTCCACCGGCAACGTGACCCTGCGCGCGCTGTTCCCGAACCCGAAACAGGATCTGCTGCCGGGCATGTTCGTGCGCGCCGTGGTGGAAAACGGCGTCGACGAGAAAGCCATCGCCGTGCCGCAGCAGGGCGTGACGCGCAATCCGAAAGGCGAGGCGACGGCCCTGGTGCTGAACCAGAAGGGCATCGTCGAGCAGCGTATCCTGACCACGTCCGGCACCCTGGGTGACAGGTGGCTCGTCACGTCCGGCCTGGCCGGCGGCGACCGCGTCATCGTCGAAGGCGTCCAGAAGGTAAAGCCGGGCGCGCCCGCCACCGTTGCGCCGCCGACCGCGGCCACCACCGCCGCCGCCAAGCCCGCCGCACCGGCCGCACACTAAGCGGTCCACCAGGAGAACCATTTCATGGCACGATTTTTCATTGACCGGCCCATCTTCGCGTGGGTGGTCGCCATCGTCATCATGCTCGGGGGCATACTCTCGATCATGCGCCTGCCGATCGCGCAGTACCCCAGCATCGCGCCGCCGTCCATTTCGATCAGCGGCTCCTATCCCGGCGCCTCGGCCAAGACGGTGGAAGACGCCGTCACCCAGGTGATCGAGCAGAAGATGAAGGGCATCGACGGGCTGCGCTACATGTCGTCGTCGTCCGATTCGACGGGCGGCATCAGCATCACCTTGACCTTCAAGAGCGGCACCAATCCCGATATCGCCCAGGTGCAGGTGCAGAACAAGCTGCAGCTGGCCACGCCGCTGCTGCCCAGTGCCGTCACCCAGCAGGGCCTGGTGGTGTCGAAAGCCACCAAGAACTTCCTGATGGTGCTCGGTTTCGTGTCCGAGGACGGCAGCATGAACAATGCCGACCTGGGCGACTATGTCGCCGCCAACGTGGTCGACCCGCTGTCGCGCGTGACCGGCGTCGGCGACGTCACCCTGTTTGGTTCCCAGTACGCCATGCGCATCTGGCTGGACCCGGCCAAGCTGCAAAGCTACCAGCTGACCCCCGCCGACATCACCACCGCCGTGCAGGCGCAGAACGCCGAAGTGTCGGCCGGTGAACTGGGCGGCGCGCCCGCCATGCCGGGCCAGCAGCTCAACGCCACCGTGACGGCGCAGAGCCGCCTGCAGACGGCCGAGCAGTTCGGCGCGATCCTGTTGAAGACGATGGAAAACGGCGCCACCGTGCACCTGCGCGACGTCGCCAAGATGGAGCTGGGCCGCGAGAACTACAACACCGTGGCGCGCTTCAACGGCAAGCCCGCCGCCGGTATCGCCATCAAGCTGGCCACGGGCGCCAACGCGCTCGACACGGCCGAGGCGGTGAAGGAAAAGATCGACCAGATGGGCAAGCTGTTCCCGCAGGGGATGAAGGCCGTCGTCGCGTTCGACACCACGCCCTTCGTCGAGCTCTCCATCGAGGAAGTGGTCAAGACCCTGGCCGAAGCCATCGTGCTGGTCTTCCTCGTCATGTACCTGTTCCTGCAGAACTTCCGCGCCACCCTGATTCCAACGATGGCCGTGCCGGTCGTGCTGCTGGGTACCTTCGCCATCCTGTCCACGCTGGGCTACTCGATCAACACCCTGACGATGTTCGCGATGGTGCTGGCCATTGGCCTGCTGGTCGACGATGCCATCGTCGTCGTCGAAAACGTCGAGCGCGTAATGACGGAAGAGGGCCTGTCGCCGAAAGAGGCGACCAAGAAGTCGATGGGCCAGATCTCGGGCGCCCTGGTCGGTATCGCCATGGTGCTGTCGGCCGTGTTCGTGCCGATGGCCTTCTTCGGCGGCTCCACCGGCGTCATCTACCGCCAGTTCTCGATCACGATCGTCTCGGCGATGGTGCTGTCCGTCGTGGTGGCGATGGTCTTCACGCCGGCGCTGTGCGCGACGTTCCTGAAGCCGGTCGAAAAAGGCCACCACATGACGAACCGGGGCTTCTTCGGCTGGTTCAACCGCAACTTCGAGGCGGGCACCAACAAGTACCAGGGCTGGGTCGGCAACATGATCCGCCGCAGCGGCCGTTCGATGATCGTCTACGCGCTGCTGCTGGGCGTGATGGCCGTCGTCTTCATGCGCCTGCCGACGTCCTTCCTGCCGGAAGAAGACCAGGGCGTGCTGTTCTCGCAGATCCAGCTGCCCACGGGCGCCACGCAGGAACGTACCCTGAAGACCATCGAGAAGGTCGAGGAGCATTTCCTGATTACCGAGAAGGCCAACGTCGCTTCCGTATTCGCCGTGGCCGGCTTCTCCTTCGGCGGCAATGGCCAGAACACGGGTATCGCCTTCGTGCGCCTGAAGGACTGGTCCGAGCGGGGCGGCGCGGAAAACCGCGTCGGCGCCATCGTCGGCCGCGCCATGGGTGCGTTCTCGCAGCTGCGCGACGCCATGGTGTTCGCCTTCGCCCCGCCGGCCGTGCTGGAGCTGGGTAACGCGTCGGGCTTCGACCTGCAACTGCAGGACCAGGGCGGTGTCGGTCACGAGGCGCTGATGGCGGCCCGTAACCAGCTGCTCGGCATGGCCTCGCAGAACAAGGCCCTGGTGGGCGTGCGCCCGAACGGCCAGGAAGACACGCCGCAGTACAAGATCACCGTAGACCAGCAGAAGGCCACCGCATTGGGCCTGACTGTGGCTGATGTGAACAAGGTGCTGTCGGTGGGCTGGGGTTCGGCCTATGTCAACGACTTCGTCGACCGCGGCCGCGTGAAGAAGGTGTTCATGCAGGGCCAGCCGGATTCGCGCATGGCGCCGGAAGACCTGAACAAGTGGTTCGTCCGCAATGCCTCCGGCGACATGGTGCCGTTCTCCGCCTTCGCCCACGGCGAGTGGATCTACGCTTCGCCGCGCCTGGAACGCTACAACGGCCTGTCCTCGGTCAACGTGCAGGGCAGCCCGGCACCGGGCGTGTCGTCCGGCGTGGCGATGGCCGAAGTGGAGAAGATGGTGGCGCAACTGCCGCCGGGTATCGGCTTCGAATGGACCGGCCTGTCGGTGGAAGAGCGCGAGTCCGGCTCGCAAACGCCGGCGCTGTATTCGATCTCGATCCTGATCGTGTTCCTGTGCCTGGCCGCGCTGTATGAAAGCTGGTCGGTGCCGTTCTCCGTACTGCTGGTGGTGCCGCTGGGCGTCATCGGTACCGTGCTGGCCACGTGGGGCTTCCACCTGTCGAACGATGTCTACTTCCAGGTGGGCCTGTTGACGGTGGTGGGCCTGTCGGCCAAGAACGCCATCCTGATCGTGGAATTCGCCAAGGAACTGCAGGAAGCGGGCAAGGACGTGCGCGAAGCCACGCTGGAAGCGGTCAAGCTGCGCCTGCGTCCGATCCTGATGACGTCGATCGCCTTCGGCCTGGGCGTGCTGCCGCTGGCCATCGCGAGCGGCGCCGGTTCGGGCAGCCAGAACGCCATCGGCGTGGGCGTGCTGGGCGGGATGCTGACGGCAACCTTCCTCGGCATCTTCTTCGTGCCCGTGTTCTTCGTGCTGGTGCGCAGCAAGTTCGCCAGCAAGGCCGCCGGCAAGTCGTCCCAGGCGCCCGCCGCCGACGGCGCAATCGTTAAGGAAGCACACTGATATGACCAAGACCCTCATCACCGCGGCCGTGGCCGCGCTGCTGGCCGGCTGCAGCCTGGCGCCCGTCTACGAGCGTCCGCAGGCACCGGTCACGCCGGCCTGGCCGCAAGGCGAGGCCTACAAGCCCGCCGCGCAGACCGGCGACGAACGCCAGGCCGGCGACATTGCCTGGCGCGAATTCATCGCCGACGACAAGCTGCGCCAGCTGGTCGAGCTGGCGCTGAACAACAACCGTGACCTGCGCGTGTCGATCCTGAACATCGAGCGGGCCCGCGCCCAGTACGGCGTCACGCGTGCGGCGCAGCTGCCGGCCGTGAACGCGTCGGTGGGCCAGACGGCCAACCGCGTGGCGGACAACCAGAGCCCGGACGGCGAAGGCTACATCAACCGCCAGTACTCGGCGGGCCTGGGCATCACGTCCTTCGAGCTCGATTTCTTCGGCCGGGTGAAGAACCTGTCCGAAGCGGGGCTGCAGCAGTACCTGGGCACGCAGGAAGCGCGCCGCGCCCAGCAGATCGCGCTGGTGGCCGAAGTGGCCAACGCGTGGCTGACCCTGGCCGCCGACCAGGAACGCCTGCGTCTGGCCCAGGATACGCTCAAGAGCCAGCAGATCAGCTTCGAGCTGTCGAAGCGCCGCTTCCAGGCGGGCGCCACGTCCGGCCTGGACATGTACGAAGCCCAGCAGAGCGTGGAAACGGCCCGCAGCGACATGGCGATCTATACGGCGCAAGTGGCGGCCGACCAGAACGCATTGACCTTGCTGGCCGGCGCACCGGTCGGGCCGGAACTGCTGCCGCAAGGCTCGCTGACGCAGGTCACGCAACTGACCGAGCTGCCGGCTGGCGTGCCGTCGTCGGTGCTGCAACGCCGTCCGGACGTGCTGTCCGCCGAGCGGAGCCTGCAGGCCGCCAATGCCAATATCGGCGTGGCGCGCGCCGCCTTCTTCCCCAGCATCTCGCTGACGGCATCGGCCGGCAGCGCCAGCGGCGACCTGTCAGGCCTGTTCAAGGCCGGTTCCGGCGTGTGGAGCTTCGTGCCGCAACTGACACTGCCGATCTTTAACGGCGGCGCCAACCGGGCCAACCTGGACATCGCCAAGGCCGACCGCGATATCGCCGTGGCGCAGTACGAGAAGGCGATCCAGTCGGCCTTCCGCGAAGTGGCCGATGCGCTGGCCCAGCGCGGCACCCTGGACGAACGCGTTGCCTCGCAGGCGGCCCTGGCCGAAGCGTCGGCCCGCAGCTACCGCATCTACGAAGCGCGCTACCAGAAGGGCGCCGACACCTACCAGACGTCGTTGACGGCGCAGCGCAACCTGTACACGGCGCAGCAGGGCCTGATCAGTGCGCGGCTGGCGAAGGCTTCCAACCAGGTCACGCTCTACAAAGTCCTGGGCGGCGGCTGGCAGTAAACGACGGCCTAAACGGATTCATGGCGGCGTTGCAGCCCCTTGCCGTGCTTGAGCACTGTCTGCGGGGCCGCGCCTTGCCCTGAACCCGTTGAGGCCGTCGTTACAGGCCTAAACGGATTCATGGCGGCGTTGCAGCCCCTTGCCGTGCTTGAGCACTGTCTGCGGGGCCGCGCCTTGCCCTGAACCCGTTGAGGCCGTCGTTACAGGCCTAAACGGATTCATGGCGGCGTTGCAGCCCCTTGCCGTGCTTGAGCACTGTCTGCGGGGCCGCGCCTTGCCCTGAACCCGTTGAGGCCGTCGTGAAGATCGACAGCGAAAACCGGCCTACGTCAACAACGGCGGCCACCACTCCAGGCTGTTGTGGACGCCGTTGGCGCCGCGTGGCGTGAAGCCGCAGCGGTGGAACAGCCGGTAGGCCTGGCTGCTCAGCAGCAGGTCGATCCGGACCGGCACGCGCATGCGCACGGCCTGGGCCTGGAGGCTGCGCAACAGGCCCAGGCCGATGCCGCGGTTGCGGTATTCGGGCAGCAGGCTGATGTCGAGGATGCGGATGTCCTCATGGCCGTAGTTGACGTACAGGCTGCCGATGGGGCGGTCCCGTTCGAAGATGACGGCGATGTCGCCGTGCGGGTACTGGGTGCGCAGCTGCGCCTGGCGGGCCCGGAACTGCAGGGCGACCAGCAGCGCCTCGGTGCGGGCGTCGCAGCCGTCCATGCGCTGGTCTGCGCCGCGGGTGCTGGCGTACAGCTGTTCCATGAAGCGCTGGTCGGCCGGTTCGGCGGGCCGCATTTCGATGGTGCGGGAGGTCCTGGAAGCCATGTACTTTCCTGAAAAAGAAACAGGTTGGCAATGCGGGGACTGCGGTAGAAATAATAGCATCGACCGAACGGGCAAGTGCTGTCCGTTTGACAAAGAATCGTGGCCAGCGGCCAGACCGGATGAAGACTATGACCATCACAGAAAAACGCCACCAGGATCCCGAGCGGGCCGCCGGCCGGCGCCGGCAGGTGCTGGATGCCGCCGCGGCCTGCTTCGGGCGCAGCGGCTTCCACGGCGCCAGCATGGCCGAAATATCGAAGGCGGCCGGCATGAGCGCCGGCCATATCTACAATTACTTCGACGGCAAGGATGCCATCATTGCCGCCTTCGTCGAGCAAAACGTCGAGCGCGTGTCGGCGCTGCTGCGCGACCTGGAGACGCGCGGCGACCCGCTGCAGGCGCTGCTGGACGACGTGCCGAAAAGCGTGCGCGAGCACATCGACCGGGAAACCTGGAAGCTGCCGCTGGAAATCACGGCCGAGGCATCGCGCAATCCCACCATCGCCGCCGTCGTGCACGATGCGGACCGCCGCACACGCGCGCAGTTCCGCCCGATCCTGAAGGCCGGGCGCGAGTTGCACGGCCTGCCGGTGGACGACGCCACCCTCGAAGGCCGGCTGGACGCTATCATCTCCGTGTTCCAGGGCCTGCCCGTGCGCGCGCAGCACAACCCGGATCTCGACAGCGAAGCCCTGGTCGCCGCGTGCACGGTGGCGATGAAGGCGCTGCTGTTCACCTGACATCCACTTACGGAGCATCATGAGCACCAACTTCATCTTCTCCCCGCACCAGGCGGCCAGCCTGGCCGTCGCTGGCGTCGACGCCCGCTTTCCCGTGCGCCGCGTCTACTGCGTCGGCCGCAACTACGCCGGCCACGCCCGCGAAATGGGTTCGGACCCGAACCGCGAGCCGCCGTTCTTCTTCTGCAAACCGGGCGACGCCGATGCCGTCGTGGCGGTCGCACCGGGCACCACGGCCGAGCTGCCGTTCCCGCCGGCCACCAGCAACTTCCACTTCGAATGCGAGCTGGTGGTCGCCATCGGCAAGGGTGGCGCCAACATCGCCGTGGCCGACGCGGCCAGCCATATCTTCGGCTACGCCGTCGGCTTCGACATGACGCGCCGCGACCTGCAAGGCAGGATGAAGGACGCCGGCCGCCCATGGGAAATCGGCAAGGCCTTCGATTTCTCCGCCCCCGTCGGCCAGTTGCACCGCGCCGCCGACGTTGCCGACATCGCCAAGGCTGCCATCGGCCTGCAGGTCGATGGCGTGACGAGGCAGGAAGGCCACGTGGACGACATGATCTGGTCGATCCCGGAAACCATCGCCAACCTGTCCACCTTGTTCACCCTGCAGCCGGGCGACCTGATTTTCACGGGGACGCCGGAAGGCGTCGGCGCCGTCCAGCGCGGCCAGACCATCGCCGGCCATGTCGACGGGCTGACCGGCCTGTCGGTCCGCTACATTTAAGGGTTACAGGCGGGCGGCGACGGCCTGGATACCGGCCAGCGCCCCTGCCGCCAGGCCCACATCCCGCGCCCCGGCCACCTGCCACTCGCGCGGATTGATCCGCACCAGCCGCCCGCCGCCCTGCACGACCTGCTGGCTGAAATGCCGCACGGACGGGACGGCCGTCCCGGCCCCCAGTTCGACGACGACGGGCCGCCGCACCTTGTCCAGCCAACGCTCCAGCCGCGCTGCCTGTTGCGCGCTGCGCCGCTCGATCCAGTCCCAATCGCCGAACATCAGGATATTCGGCCGCGCCAGGCCACCGCAATGCGGGCAGGCCGGCGGATCGCCGCGCAGGCGGCATGCTTGCGCATCGACGTCGGGCGTGAAGCCGTCGGCCGGCCATACTTCGCCGCAGCAGGGCGCCAGGCATTGCAGGTGGTGGATCGAGCCATGGCATTCGTGGACGCGGGTTGGATCGAAGCCGGCCCGCTGGAACTGGCCGTCGACATTGCTGGTGAAGACGTGGCAGCCATGCGTCATCGCCGCGCCCCAGCCGCGCAGCAGCGCGAAGCCAGCATGAGGCACGGTAGCGCGGTACAGCGCCAGCCGGTGCCCGTAGAAGCCCCAGGCGAGTGCCGGATCGTTACGGAAGGTGGCGGGCGAGGCGACACTCGTGAAGGCCAGCCGCGCACGCCCAAGGGCAGGGTAGGCGCGCCAGAAGCCGGCGTCGCCCCGGAAGTCGGGCAGGCCGGAATCGACGCCCATGCCAGCGCCGGCCGCCACCACGAGGCCATCGGCCTGGCGTATCAGTTCGGCGGCCTGTTCGAGCACGGCGGGATCGAGATTGTTGTCGGTTTCATGCATGGGCCGATTCTAGCGCGGCGCGGCGGGTGGCGCGCGGGGGCGCAGACGTGGGCCGATTCCGGGGCGGCGCGCCGGCGGCGTGCAGAGGAGAAGAGCCTGCTTTTGTGCAAAAGACCATAGCAAAAACTCAAACCCGTCTGCTATAATTCGCAACTCGTCGGGGCGTAGCGCAGCCTGGTAGCGTACTTGCATGGGGTGCAAGGGGTCGGAGGTTCGAATCCTCTCGCCCCGACCAATAGATTCAAAGACTGAGGCCAGCTTTCGAGCTGGCCTTTTTTCTTTGCTGGGAGTTTCACCCCTACATTTACCCCTGCAGGGATTACTGCCCTCCGGTTTTTGCTCCTACGGGCCAGTTTTCGGCTGAACCGGGCTCGCCTCGTCAGTCCGCCGCTGCTGCCAACTGGCGATCTCAGTCGAGTGCCAGGCAAGAGCTCGCGCTCCCACTCGAACCGGTGTTGGGAAAGCCCCCAGCTGCATGTCACGGTAAATCGCCGTCCGCGACTTTCCGACCATATCGATTACGGCCGGCAGGCGCGGGAATCGTCTCTGTGCGTCAGCTCCAGCTGGAACAGCGCCAAGAACCTGGCCGGGAAGCCGGCCAGGGTGTCGTTGACGAGAGGGTACCTGTCGCCGTCGCTAAACTCGTGCACGCCGCCAGTGAAGCATGCCAGGGCTGGCTGGTCGTCTCCACGCGGTATCCACGCACGATGGCGAACGACTGGGCCGCAAAGGTGTCGATCCGTCGCTGCTTCGCCAGCTCGCGGATCGCGGCCACGGCGACATCCACACCGGTCCCTGGTGTGTTCCCCCAGCCTGGGAGAATCTCTTCCAGCACCGCGCACACCTCGCGCCATGCTTTCACCTGTGCTGCCTGCGCCCTCTTGTCCAGCGCCTGCAGCCTCTCTTCGTTGGCGCTGGACGGCGCTGGGCCAGCTGCGGATTTTGCTGGCGCCGCCTGGCCGAGCGCCTTGATCGCACTGCAGTAGCTCGCCGCACCGTACGAACCTGGAGCGCCAGTTGCGCCAGAGGTGGCCGCAGACATTCTCGGCCTCGCCGCTGACACTGCAGGACTTGTGCGGAAGTACGAGCGCCTCACCGAGCGCTACGACGCATGCCGCGCGCTGAATGACGGAAATGCGCTGGCGGGAACAGCTGCCCCGATGTGATTCGTCCGAACGCAACGTGAGAAATTCCGAGCAACCCTTCCTTTTGCAAGGATGTCGTTATACACAGTCATTGTCGTGTAAAAATAACAAAGGGCGATGCTGGACAAGATGATAAGATGGTGGGAAGATTGCTGGCTGTTTTCTAAAAATATACTATCAATCTAGGAGTAACGATGAAATCATTTTTCTTAATCGCGGCCGCTGTATGCGCGATGGAGGCCCAAGCGGCTGTGGTGACTGTCGAATACAATGCAACCATTGATTTTATACATAGGGAATCATTCAGCGAGGGGATATTTGATGCCGTTGAAAGCTCTGATTGGCCAGGCTATACCATCTCAGTTGGCGAAACTGTAACGGGTCGTTTTAGTTACGACGATACCAGTGGTAGTGTCGACGGCCATGGGATCACCTCGGCCAATGCTGCAAGCTATACGCAGATATTCAATGGCAGCGGGACTATTCTAGATCGTGGATCAAGTGGCGAACTGACGGTCTTTCAGGGATATGGCGGACTCGTAAGTCGTTTTGGGAATCACCCATACGCGTCCGTTAGTTTTTTCTTTCCAGCTGGCCACCTATCCCCCGGAGTTCTGCCGACTGCCAACGATTGGTCGCTGGCGGCAGTTGATAGCTATCCATCAAACAATTTTCTGATGTTATTCGTAATTGCTCCACAGAAAGAGCTTCATGTGGGCGGCAATAAGGTCTCGTTTAACGTCGTCTCCGCTGTTCCGGAGCCAGCCACTTATGCAATGCTTTTTGCAGGGCTGGCGGTGACGGTCGTTGCTTCCCGGCGTCGCGGGCAGCAAGTTCGGAGCTGACCCAGCGACAAATCATTCGCAAAAGGATGGCACTGCAACCTAGATTGACGTCTGACATGCTGCGTTTGGCCACGTCAGTGCAGCCATTACCGGCCGGCGCGGCCCCGCTGGTAGTGGCGCCCTCAGCAAACGATGGTCGTCGTACAGCATCGCTACTGGCACTGGCACGTCCGCTGGATCGCATGCAGTGGGACACGCGAGCTGAATAAGCCGGCTAGCGTATTTAAGGCGATCTCAGGCCTTGCGACGGGGACGTGCCGTGACCGCCGGCAGGCCGAAGCCAGCGGCGAGCATAGCCCAGGTGGATGGTTCGGGTACCGGCGAGACTTGCACGGTCAGCACCAGGTCGCGAAGACCGAACGTTACACCGGTGTCGCAAGTCACGATGTAGCCTTCGCCAGAGCCGGATGACCACAATAAGCACCTGCCTGCGCGGTCAACTCGTATTTCGTCTCCAGGCGCAGCACCAGGTCGTCGTAGAACGTCTGGTTCGACGAGACCGGCACGGAGCGGTTTCCCTGTACCGCGTCATAGGTATCCGCAGCGAGCGTGGGATAAGGGTATTCGTCCGATCGTAGCTTGACGTCGAACGAATTCGTTGCCACGCCGATCTGGCTGCCATTGGGAATTTCGGCAGCTGGCAGAATGCCTGGGTTCAGAGACCCGTAGCTCGTGCCGCAGACCGCAATAGAATCGATGCGCTAGCCTTCGTGCAGATCGATCGTGAAGTAGCTGCCGAGCGTCATCCACATTCGGTTGTATCCAAGATCATGATCATTGCCAGGAAAGCTCTCGAGCATGATCAAACTCCTCAGCTCGCCGGCGCGCATAGCCAGGTTGAAGCGGGCAGTGCCGGCTGCATTGGACAGCAATTCCATCTCGGCCGCCAGCAGCCCCGCGCCGCCTCATTCGATGGCGATACCGAACCCCTCCGTGGTAATCGATGTGGCGGCGTGAACCGTCGAACTGCCCAGTGCCGACGTACTCGACAAGAGGGCCGCAAACGTCTTGCACATTGTAATTCCCCGCAGTGGGTTAAAGGTCAAAAATGCCAATGATGCTTGCACGCGAGCCACACCTAAGACTCGCCAAAATCACCTTTAAAAAATAGTCTCCAGGCAAGGGCGGTCCCTTTTGCCGCCCTCGTCGAAGCGCAACCGGCCGAGAACGGCGCGTCGATGGTGCGCTTTGTCGCCGGTCTGGCCTGTCGAATTTCGAGTGTGCCATGACCTCTCCCGGGCGACAGAATGTATGTCGGTGCGGGCTGCGGATTGATCAGAACAGGCCCGTTTTGTTGTCTATTATGACCGGGGAAACGACGCTGGAAGCCACATGGAATGGCGCCTTAAAAGAACCGTATGTAAGACGCCTCTAGCGCAAAGCCAGTATGCATGCGGATTTCAGGCGGGTCTGGTCCCGCACTGGGTGCAAGGGGGGAGGTTCGAATCCTCTTGCCCCGACCAAAGCTTCAACGAAAAAGCCAACCTTCGGGTTGGCTTTTTTGTTTCCTGACCCAGCTGGGCCGCCACGAGCCAGTTAAAGCCCGAAGCAGCCAGCGTCCTTTGCGCCGGGCCCCATCTACCACCCATGATTGGTTTGCGCGAGGAAAGAGTACATCCTGGCACCATTTGCAGCATAGCAAAAGGAGCCCCTCGCGGCTGCATGAACCGTCCGGAGTCTACTGGTGAAAATCGAATCGTTTGTCTTTGCCGCGCTGTTGATCAGTGCGCCATTCGTTGCAGCAAAGGGGCCAGCGGCGGCCCCGTCCGATGCGGCGATACGAAAACAGATGATCCAGGAGTCGATCGCTGCATACCCGGGCAACTGTCCTTGTCCGTACAATGCGGCACGCAATGGCAGTGCATGCGGTGGCCGTAGTGCCTGGAGCCGACGGGGAGGCTATGCCCCGCTGTGTTACGACAAGGACATCAGCAGGGACATGGTCGAGGAGTGGCGGGCCAACCATGCAATCTCGACGGTGGTCGATGCCAACGTCAAGCCGTAGCGGCAGCGGGACTATTACTTCGGCGCCGCCAAGCCCTTGGCCAGCAACTCCGCCACCGTTCCATTCAAGTCCCCGCCATTCTCCGCGGCCAGCGCCTGTACCTGCTTGACCAGCTCGCTGTTGAGCTTGACGGCGAACGGCACCAGGCCCAGCGCCTGGTCGCGCTTGCGCTGTTCGCGCTTGTCGATGGCCGGGGCGGCCGTGTTGCCGAAGGCGGCCGTGCCTGGTGCGACCATCTTGCCCATCAGTTTTTTGGCGTCGTTCTTTGCCAGGTCCGCTTTTTTCATGTGTTTGCCCTTTAAAACGGTACATTGTACGCGTCAAGGACGAATCGGCATCGGCCGGCACGGGGCAGCCTCGCTTGTCGCAAAATTGTAAGCAGCGTCATCGCACACGCAGCCGATACGTTGTGCGGGAAGGGAGATGTTGCGTGAAAACCGCTCCCGTGCGCCACAAGGCGTGCAGTTTTGATAAGATGAATGGTTTCCCCATCGGGTAAAGGTTCGAATCATGGCGGAACGCGGCAAGACCAGGGCGCGGGCTGACGGTTTCACGGCGGCACGCGTGGACGAGGCAATTCGGATTGCGGACACGGACGGTGTCAATCCCGCGCTGGAATACATGGAGGAAGCGGGCATACCGCGCTGGACGGCCCTGCGCGTGCTGTGCTCGCCACTGATGCACCGGCGCCGGGAACGGCGTTCCAATCCGCGTTAGCCCCGGGCGCGCGCGGCCGGGCTGCGGGCGGTCCAAAACAGAATACACTCATATCGTGACGTTGCAGTGACACCCCTTGCGTTCAACCTGCCGGGAGCTTTCATGAACAAGTCCGTCTCGAAGTCCGTTATCCTCACGCCATTGCTCGCCTGCGCCATGCTGGCCGCCGGCACCGCGCTGGCCCACCACGGGTGGAGCGAATACGATGCGGCCAAGCCGCTGAACCTGTCCGGCACGATCGTCGAGAGCGGCTACACGCAGCCGCACGGCCATGTGCTGCTGCAGTCGGCCGACAAGCGCTGGCACGTGGTGCTGGCGCCGCCGTCGCGCATGGAAAGCCGTGGCCTGGCGAAGGAAGCACTGACCTCCGGCGCCAAGGTCACCGTGTACGGCTACCCTCACCGCAGCAAGCTCGATGAGCTGCGCGCGGAACGCATCACCATCGGCGAGAAGACGACGGAGCTGCGCTGATGGCGCTGGCCCCCGGGCCTGCCTGGGCGGAATGGGTGGCGGCCACGCCCATGGCGCAGGCCATGCGCGACGGCGTCTGGCTGTATCCGGTCGTCGAGATTGTCCATATCACGGGCTTCGCCGTGCTGGTCGGCGCCGTGGCGCTGTTCGACCTGCGCCTGCTGGGCTGGGCGCGCGCCTTGCCGCTGCGGCCCCTGGCGGCGCACCTGCTGCCGTGGGCCGTGGCCAGCCTGCTGCTGATCGTGCCGGCCGGCCTGCTGATGTTCGCCACCCAGCCGCGCGACTTCCTGTCCAACGATACCTTCCTGCTGAAGATGGCGCTGCTGCTCGCGGCCGGCGTCAACGCGGCCCTGTTCCACCTGGGTCCGTGGCGCCGGGCAGCGGATTGGGAGGTGGACGTCGCCACGCCGCCGGGCGCCCGTCTGCATGCACTGCTGTCGCTGCTGCTGTGGGTGGGCATCATCGCCTGCGGGCGCCTTCTGGCCTATACGTGAAACATGAAGATCGCCTGTATTTCCGACATCCACGGCAACCTGCACGCGCTCGATGCCGTGCTGGCCGATATCGCCCGGCGCGGCGCCGACGTCATCGTCAACTTGGGCGACATCCTGTCCGGCCCCTTGCTGCCGCGCGCCACGGCCGAGCGCCTGATGGCACTGGACCTGCCCACCGTCGCCGGCAACCACGAGCGGCAGGTCCTGGCGGACGATCCGGCCCGGATGGGGAACTCGGACCGCTTTGCCCGCGACGCCATCACGCCGGCCCAGCGCGACTGGATGCGCGCGCTGCCGGGCACCCTGCGGCCGGTGGGCGACGTGTTGCTGGTGCACGGCACGCCGGACTCGGATGTCGTGTGCTGGCTCGACAGTGTCTCGCCCGCGGGCCGGCACGCGGCCAGCCATGAGGAAGTACGCGAGCGGGCCGGCACGGCGCAGGCCAGCCTGATCCTGTGCGGCCACACGCACGTCCCCCGCAGCATGCTGCTGGACGACGGCCGCCTGGTCGTCAATCCCGGCAGCGTGGGCCTGCAGGCGTATTACGACGAGCATCCGTTCCGGCACAAGATGGAAAACGGCACACCGCATGCCCGCTACGCCATTGTCGAGCGGGTGGGGGCGACATGGACCGTCGAGCACAGGGCGGTGTCGTATGACTGGGAGGCCGCCGCCGCGCTGGCCGAGCGGCACGGGCGGCCCAATTGGGGCCATGCCTTGCGGTGGGGGCGGATGCCTTAGCGGTCGGCGTGGAGCACGCGCTGTCAGCTCCGGTGGCCGATCTCGACGACGATACCGCCCGGCGCGCGCACCCAGAACTGCAGGCAGCCATAGCCCACGGCCGGCGGCGGCGCGTCGAAGCCGGCGTCCATCAGGGTGGCGTGGGCCGCATGGACGGCATCGTCCGACGGCTGCAGGAAGCCGATGTGAAAGCCTTCCGGGTAGTGCGGGTCCATCGTGGCCGTGAGCACCAGCACGAAGCCATCTTCTGCCTGCAGCACGGCCATCGCATTGGCGCCGCGCGTGGACCGCTGCGTGAAACCGCAGCCCCGTACGAAAAAATCCGCCGTCGCGGCCACGTCCGGCACGGCCAGGTCGAGGTGGTTCAGCCGCATCGCCGCCTCAGGGCAGGCGCGCCGCCGTGCTGTTGCGCGGCGTCGCGTGTTCGTGGAACAGATCGGCCAGGTAGTCGCACAGCTCGTGCTCGGCCACGTCGTGCGACACGATGAAGTCGGCCGGGCGGCGCTTGCCCTCGGCACCGAAGTACCAGGCATGCCAGGCGCCGGGGGTGCCCGTGATGGCGATCAGCGCGCCGAAGATCTTGAATCGCTGCTCAGTCATTGTGCCTCCATCGAAGTGAGGTGAACCAGTCAGTCCAGCCAGTGTAGCAGCACGCCTCACCCCAGTACTTCCTTGCAGACAGCCAGCCAGGCCCGCGCCGCGTACGACAGGTAGCGTCCGTTCCACACGTGGGCCACCCGCCACTGCAGCTCCGGCTCGACGATGCGCACGGCGTGCAGCCTGTCGCCGGCCAGGCGGTCGACGAACGGTTCCGGCAACAGCGCCACGCCGATGCCGCTGGAGGCCATCTCCACCAGCCAGTCCCACTGGCCGCTCTGCGCCGCCACCTTGGGCGTGAAGCCCGTGTCGGCGAACGCCTGGCGCAGGCTGCGCGTGAGCGCGAAGTCGTCCGTCAGCAGCACCAGCGGCATGTCCTTCAGTGCCGCCAGGCGGATCGTGGTGCGGCGCGGCTGGAACGCGCCACGCGCCGCCAGTGCCCTGATCGGCCAGGATGCCACGGGCAGCGTCGCCACCGCCAGCCCGGCAGCCACGGGCAGCACCGTCATGCCCAGTTCCAGCTCGCCCGCCGCGACCAACCGTTCGACCGCCTGGCCCGGTTCCTCGCGCAGCACCAGGGCGATGTCCGGATGGCGTTCCCGGAACAGCTTCAGCACGGGCGTGAACAGCACGTTGATCATCGGCGGAATGCCGATGGCGAGCGTGCCGCGCTCGCTGGCCTGGATGTCGCGCACCTCCGCCGCCAGGGTACGCATGGTCGCCAGCATTTCCTGGCCGCGGTCGTAGACCACCTGGCCCGTGTCCGTCAACGTCAGGCGCCGGCCTTCGCGGACCAGCAGCGGCGTGCCCAGTTCCTGCTCCAGCTGGTGGACCATCTTGCTGATGGTCGACTGCGTGACGTGCAGCAGCGTGGCGGCCTGCGTGAAGCTGGACAGGCGGGCGGTTTCGACGAAGTAGCGCAGCGAGCGGATATCCATGAATTTTCTGAATGCTTTTAGGGAATATAAGTCATATTCTGCATGAATTGCGGATTCTATACTGGCGCCATCGCAGATCGAGAAGCCGAGGACGACAGCATGAATCCATCCCGTTACACCCCCCGCATCCGCCGTGGCGACCTGCTGGCCAAGGTCATGCCGGCCGCGGACGCGGCGCGCCTGTTCCAGCCGGGCATGACGGTCGGCATGAGCGGCTTTACCCGCGCCGGCGACGCCAAGGCGCTGCCGCGCGCGCTGGTGGAACGCTCGCGCACCGAACCCCTGGGGCTGACCCTGATCACCGGTGCCTCGCTGGGCAACGACAGCGACGGCCTGATGGCCGAGGCGGGCGTGCTGGCGCGGCGCCTGCCGTTCCAGGCCGATGCCGCGCTGCGCCGCAAGATCAACACGGGCGAGGTGATGTTCATCGACCAGCACCTGTCCGACACGGCAGAACAGCTGCGCAGCGGCAGCCTGCCCGCCATCGATATCGCCGTCATCGAGGCCGTGGCGATCCGCGCCGACGGCAGCATCGTGCCGACCATGGCGGTCGGGAACAGCGCCAGCTTCGTACAGCATGCGCGCGCCGTCGTCGTCGAACTGAACCTGGCGGCGCCGCTGGCGCTGGAAGGCCTGCACGACATCTACCTGCCCCGTGCGCGGCCCGAGCGCACGCCGATCCCCTTGACGACGCCGGGCCAGCGCATCGGCGGCACGGCCATCGCCGTCGATCCGGCCAGGATTGCCGCCATCGTCGTCACGGACAGTCCGGACAGCCCGTCGACCGTGCTGCCGCCAGACGAAGGCACGGCTGCCATCGCGCGCCACGTGGTGGCGTTCCTGGAAGGGGAGGTGGCGGCCGGCCGCATGGGCCCGCGGCTGCTGCCGCTGCAGGCCGGCATCGGCACCATCGCCAACGCCGTGCTGCACGGGCTGGCGCAGTCGTCCTTCCGTGGCCTGACGATGTATTCGGAGGTGCTGCAGGATTCGGCCATCGCGCTGCTCGACTCGGGCCACCTGGCGCTGGCATCGGCATCGTCGATCACGCTGTCGGCCGACATGCACGATCGCTTCGTCCACAACATCGAACGCTACCGCGAGCGCATCGTGCTGCGGCCGCAGGAAATCAGCAACCATCCCGAGATCGTCAGGCGCCTGGGCATCATCGGCCTGAACACGGCGCTGGAGTTCGACATCTACGGCAACGTCAACTCCACCCACGTGGGCGGCACCCACATGATGAACGGCATCGGCGGCTCCGGCGACTTCGCCCGCAACGGCGAACTGGCCATCTTCGTCAGCAAGTCCGACGCCAAGGGCGGTGCCATCTCCAGCGTCGTGCCGATGGTGGCGCACGTGGATCACACGGAACACGATGTCGACGTGCTCGTCACCGAATGGGGCCTGGCCGACCTGCGCGGCCTGGCGCCGCGCGAGCGCGCGCCGCTGATCATCGAGCGCTGTGCCCACCCCGACTACCGCGCCGCCCTGCACGATTATTTCGGCCGCGCGCTGCTGCGCGGCGGCCAGACCCCGCACGTGCTGGACGAGGCGCTGGCGTGGCACGAGCGTTACCGGAACGCCGGCTCGATGCGGTGAGGCGGCTGGCAGGCGGCAAGTATCCGTGCTCGTTCATCACGCTCCGGTTTCGGCGACTGAAGAATCTTGCCGATATTGAAGCGAGCCAGTCGCCATAAGGCTCGCTTTCAGATCATCAGTGACAATCCGATAGTGTTGGAAAGCCTCGACAAGCAGGTCAGAGAGGACGCATTTTGCTGTTTTCGCCGCGCCCTCCTGTGGCATCATCGGTTCGGCTCGGGTGCCGCGCACCCTCCACTCTCGTGTTCTGCTTACATCGAGGATGTCATGATGATCGCCACGCTTGACGAGGCCGCACAGGCCATGCACCCCGAAACCGATGCCGCGGACGCGGAGCCGGTCCGCCTTGCCGCCGCGATGGCGGCGCCCATCACCTTCGATTTCGAGGCCAACTTCACGGCCGACGAGGAGGTCGGTGGCCCGACCCGCTTCGATGTGCACCAGAGCGTGGCAGGCCATACCTTGCATGTGACGACGACGGAAACGCCGCTGATCGTCGCGCCCGAGGGCACCTTGACAGGCCAGCCCAACGACCCCGTCATGCAGGGCAACGTGCTGGCCATCGATTGGGATGAGGAGGGCGTCATCATGCCCTACTACCTGGAGCTGCGCATGGATCCCGGCGTGGTGTTCGACCTGACGGCGTTCTCGATGGTCGACATGGGCGTGATGGGTTCCCTGCGCGTGACGACCAACCTGGGTCACGTCGACCTGCCCGTGCCGTTCAGCATCGCGGGCACGTACTACACCTCCGACAGCCCGGTCCTGCACGGCATCACCTACGCCCGCATCGGTAACAGCGCCGGCACGGTAGTGGCCATCCAGCTCGACGACATCGTCGTCGCCAACGTCACCGCGCCGCCCGTGTTCGTCGGCGCCATTACGTCGATCGCGTCGATCCAGAACGGCAGCGGCGTCAACCTCGCCGGCCTGCTGCATGTCAGCGATGCCAGCGGCGGCGAAACGCTGACGTGGAGCCAGGCCGTCGCACCGGCCCACGGCTCGCTGTTCCTGCTGGGCGCCACCGCCGCATCCGGCGGCACCGACATCGCGCCGCCGGGCACGCTGACCTATGTGCCGGCCGTCGGCTTCGCCGGTGTCGACAGCTTCACCGTGCAGGTGTCCGATGGCGCCGCCACGGCCACCCGCACCATCACCGTCGCCGTGACGCCTGAGCAGCCCGGCGCGCCGGACCTGGCGGGCGCCGCCGACACGGGGGGCGACCCGCTCGACAACGTGACGGCCGCCGGTACGCTGGGCTTCACCGGCACCAGTGCCGTGGGCGACAGCGCCAGCACGGTGCGCGTCTTCGTCGATGCCGACGGCGACGGTGCCTACGACGTGGGCGAGATCACGGCCACGGCCACCGTCACCAATGGCGGCTGGACCGTGGGCGGCATCGATGCTTCCGGCCTGGGCAACGGCAGCCACGCCGTGCGTGCCGTCGTCACGTCGGTCACGGGCGGCCTGTCCAGCACTGTCAGCGCGTCCATGAGCGTGACGATCGACCGCGAGGCGCCCACGGCGGCGGTGCCGGCGCTGACGCAGCTGGTCGCGCCCACCGGCAATGCCTTCGACTTCACCGTCACCTACGCCGACATGGGCGGCGCCGGCCTGGACGCCGCCACCTTCGGCACCGGCAACGTGGCCGTGCGCGACACCCTTGGCAATGCGCTGGCCGTCACCGGCTTCGCTGTCGACGGCAACGCCGTCACCTACACGGTCCAGGCTCCCGGCGGCAGCTGGGATGGCAGCGATGCCGGCGCCTACACGATCGCGCTGAACGCCAATTCCGTGCGCGACGTGGCGGGCAATGCCGTTGCCGCAAACGCCGCGGCCGGCACCGTCGACGTCACCTACGCCAGCGCGCCCACGGTGTCCGGCCTGGCGCTGGCGGCCGACAGCGGTGCCGATGCGGGCGACTTCGTCACCAACGTGGCCGGCCAGGCCATACATGCGACCCTGAACCGTCCGCTGGCCGTGGGCGAAACAGTGTGGGGCTCGGTCGACAACGGCGCCCACTGGTCCGACATCACCGCCCTGGTCAGCGGCACGGCTATCGGCTGGACCGGCGTCACCCTGTCGGGCAGCGGTACCGTCGCCATCAAGGCGCGCGACGCGGGCGGCCAGGACAGCTTTGTTGCCAGCCACGCTTACGTGATCGACGTCGCCGCGCCGGCCGCCGCCACGCCCGTGCGCGCCGACCTGATCGATCCGGTTGGCGCCGCGTTCACCTTCACCGTCAAGTATGCCGACACGGGCGGCGCGGGCCTGGACCCGGCCACTTTCGGCACGGACGACGTCATCGTCACGGGTCCGGCCGGCGCGCTCGCCGTAACCGGCCATGCGGTGGCGAACGGCACCGTGACGTACACGGTCGGCGCGCAGGGCGGCGCCTGGGACGCGCCGGAGCTGGGCGACTACACCATCGCCATCGCCGCCGGCGCCGTGCGCGACCGGGCCGGCAACGCGGTGCCGGCCGACGGCGCGGCCCACACCTTCCACGTCGGTGCACGGCCGGTGGCCACCGTCAACGTGGGCGACAGCACGCTGACCGCCGGCGAAACGGCCCTGGTGACGATCGCCTTCGCGCGGCCCGTGCAGGACCTGGACGCCGGCGACCTGGCGGTGGGCAATGGCATGCTCTCCAGCCTGGCCAGCAGCGACGGCGGCCTGACGTGGACGGCGACCTTGACGCCGGCCGCCGGCGTGTGGGCGGCGGCCAACACGGTGGCCCTCGACATGCGCCTGGTGCACAGCGCCGACGGCACGCCGGGCACCGGCACCGTGCAATCGAATCCGTACGCCGTGCAGACGGGGACGCCGCCTCAACCCGGCCAGCCGGGCAACGCCATCATCGACGGCGTGCCCGTGGTGATCGAGCAGCAGCGCGATGCCGCCACTGGCCTGACGGTCAACATCATCACGGTGCCGACCATCACGGGCGACCGTGCCGACGACCCCGGCACGCCCAATCCGGCGCTGGCCGACATCGTGCTCGAGGCCAGCGGCGGCGGGCAGGCCGCCACCTTGACGGCCAGCCTGCCGGTGGGCAGCAGCCTGTGGGCCAGCGGCCCGGCCACCCTGCTGGCCACGGACGGCGCCTTGCCGGACCTGGTCGGGCGCATCGAGCAGCACACGGCGGCCGGCTCGGCCAGCCGGCAGGCCATGACGGACGCAGGCAAGGCCTTCCTGGCCGACCTGCAGCCGGGCGTGCAGCTGCAGACGGCGACGCTGGCGCCCTCGATGGGCGGCGCACTGGCGCCGTCCAGCTTGCTGGTGCGGGGCGCCGACGGGACGGCCGGCACGGCCACCGGTATCGTGCTCGATGCACGCGCGCTGGCGCTGGAGACGACCGTCATGCTCGACGACGTGGCCTTCGCCGTCGTCATCGGCGCGGCCACCTTGCGCGGCGGCGGCGGTGGCAACCACGTGATCGGCGACGCCGCCAGCCAGCAGATCGACGTGGGGGTGGGCGACGATGTACTCGATGGCGGCGCCGGCGACGACGTGCTGGCCGGTGGCGGCGGTGCCGACAGCGTTGCCGGCGGCGCGGGAGACGACCTGGTGCAGGGCGGGCGAAGCGACGTGGGCGCCTGGCGCTTCATGCTGGGCACCGATGGCACCTTGACGGCCCAGCACAGCTTCCGGCCCGGCGCCGCCGGTCCGGGCCAGCAGGAAACCGTGCAGCGCGGCGAACTGGACGGCTCGGCCGCCGGCCTGGGCTGGCTGGCCGCGTCGAACGAGACGCTGACCGATCTTGCCCTGCTGTACCGGGGCGCCTTCGGCCGCGCGCCCGACCTGGGCGGCCTGGCGTTCTTCGTGGAGCAGGGCGGTACGGCGGCCGCGGTGGCGCGCGCCTTCCTCGGGTCCGGCGAATGGGGCGACACGGCCCCGCCGCAGGCCGAAAACGCCCTGTTCGTGGCCGACCTGTACCAGCGCGTGCTGGGCCGCGCCGCCGACGGCGCCGGGCAGCAGCACTGGACGGCGGCGCTGGACGGCGGCACCTTGACGCGCGGCGAGGTGCTGGCCGCGTTGG
>NZ_WNKZ01000229.1 GCF_009720835.1 Pseudoduganella buxea | reverse complement strand
CCGGCGGCTGCCGCCGTCACGGCCCTGGCGCCCGCGCCCGCGCCGCAGGACGAAGCGGGCAACCTGCGCCGGCTGGCGGCCCTGTGGCAGGTCACGCCGGGTCATGGCGAACCGTGCGCCACGGCAGCCCGCCAGAACCTGCGCTGCCTGCAGGGCAAGGCCACCGTCGGCGAGCTGCGCCGGCTGGACCGTCCCGCCATGCTGACATTGGACCAGGAAGCGGGCACGCCCGTCTACGCGCTGCTGATGGCGCTGGACGGGCGCCACGCCACGATCGAGCTTGGCGGCAAGCGCGAGACCGTCACGCTCGCCGAGCTGGAGCGGCGCCACGACGGCAGCTTCACCACCTTCTGGCGGGCGCCCCGGGCCTGGCGCGACGAAGTGCGTGCCGGCACCCGTGGCCCGGATGTCGACTGGCTGGCCCGCCGGCTGGCCGAGCAGCGGGGCGAGCCGCCGCCGCAGGACAGCGTGGCCCTGGAAGGCAGCGTGCTGCGCTGGCTGCGCGAATTCCAGGCGGCCCAGCAGCTCAAGGCCGACGGCGTGGCGGGGCCGAAAACCTTTATCCGGCTGAACCAGCTTTCCGGCGTACGCGAGCCGCGCCTGGGCGCGCCCGTCAACGTCGCCACGGCCGGAGGAAAGTGACATGTCCTATATTCTCGAAGCACTGAAAAAAGCCGAGGCCGAGCGGCGGCTGGGCGCCACGCCGACGCTTCACGCCGCTTCCCTGGACGGCGCCGCGGTGCCGACGGGTGCCGCCGCGCGCCGGCCGCTGGTG
>NZ_WNKZ01000228.1 GCF_009720835.1 Pseudoduganella buxea | reverse complement strand
ACTGCATGAAGTTGGAATCGCTAGTAATCGCGGATCAGCATGTCGCGGTGAATACGTTCCCGGGTCTTGTACACACCGCCCGTCACACCATGGGAGCGGGTTTTACCAGAAGTAGGTAGCTTAACCGCAAGGAGGGCGCTTACCACGGTAGGATTCGTGACTGGGGTGAAGTCGTAACAAGGTAGCCGTATCGGAAGGTGCGGCTGGATCACCTCCTTTCTAGAGTCGGCACTGATCGCAAGATCGTGCATCAAACGCTCACACTTATCGACTGTCGAATGAAGAAGAAACAGTAGCACCGCGAGGTACATCAAGCGGGTCTGTAGCTCAGCTGGTTAGAGCACCGTGTTGATAACGCGGGGGTCGTTGGTTCGAGCCCAACCAGACCCACCATGACGTTATCAAGCATTTTGCTGTAAAAATGATCTGGCTCTGCCAGGCATTTTTACCTCGATCCACAAAAAAGTAGGTTTGCACTTTTTTGTGAGTATGTAGGGGGATTAGCTCAGCTGGGAGAGCACCTGCTTTGCAAGCAGGGGGTCGTCGGTTCGATCCCGTCATCCTCCACCAAAAGCTTAAACGTAAGCGTGACGAGTTCACCTTTATGTTTAGTCTTTTAGAGACTACTGCTGTTTCGTTCTTTAACAATCTGGAAGAAGTAAAGTTTTATTGAATACATGAGACATCATGTGTTCAGGGTAGTAATAAAGCTCATCAAACACTGTAGTAAATGCTTGATACCGATAGCCGTCAAGGTTATAGGGACAAGTGAATAAGTGCACATGGTGGATGCCTTGGCGAT
>NZ_WNKZ01000227.1 GCF_009720835.1 Pseudoduganella buxea | reverse complement strand
GGATGAAAGCAGGGGACCGCAAGGCCTTGTGCTCCTGGAGCGGCCGATATCTGATTAGCTAGTTGGTAGGGTAAAGGCCTACCAAGGCATCGATCAGTAGCTGGTCTGAGAGGACGACCAGCCACACTGGAACTGAGACACGGTCCAGACTCCTACGGGAGGCAGCAGTGGGGAATTTTGGACAATGGGCGCAAGCCTGATCCAGCAATGCCGCGTGAGTGAAGAAGGCCTTCGGGTTGTAAAGCTCTTTTGTCAGGGAAGAAACGGGTGTGGCTAATATCTGCATCTAATGACGGTACCTGAAGAATAAGCACCGGCTAACTACGTGCCAGCAGCCGCGGTAATACGTAGGGTGCAAGCGTTAATCGGAATTACTGGGCGTAAAGCGTGCGCAGGCGGTTTTGTAAGTCTGTTGTGAAATCCCCGGGCTTAACCTGGGAATGGCAATGGAGACTGCAAGGCTAGAGTTTGGCAGAGGGGGGTAGAATTCCACGTGTAGCAGTGAAATGCGTAGAGATGTGGAGGAACACCGATGGCGAAGGCAGCCCCCTGGGTCAAGACTGACGCTCATGCACGAAAGCGTGGGGAGCAAACAGGATTAGATACCCTGGTAGTCCACGCCCTAAACGATGTCTACTAGTTGTCGGGTCTTAATTGACTTGGTAACGCAGCTAACGCGTGAAGTAGACCGCCTGGGGAGTACGGTCGCAAGATTAAAACTCAAAGGAATTGACGGGGACCCGCACAAGCGGTGGATGATGTGGATTAATTCGATGCAACGCGAAAAACCTTACCTACCCTTGACATGGCAGGAATCCCG
>NZ_WNKZ01000226.1 GCF_009720835.1 Pseudoduganella buxea | reverse complement strand
CGCCACAGCCGCTGCGCGGCCGGTGCCACGCCGTGCACGGGATCGCACAGGGCCGCCTGCCGTGCCGGCACCCGCGCGCCGCCGTGCAGGCAGTCGATGCGCAGCACCTCGCCATCCGAGCTGGCGCGGATGCAGACCAGCACATGGTGGGGCAGCACGGCCTGCAGCGGCCCCTGGGCCCAGCGGAACAGCTGGTCCAGTTCGCACAGGCCCAGCGCCCCCTCCAGCGCATGCACTAGGTAGTGCTGGTCATGGGGCCCGAGCAGCCCTGCTTCGGCGCCCACCTTCATGCAGCGACCTTGCGGCGGCCAACCAGCGCGGGCTCGACCGCCCGAACACTGTCGCGAACACTGTCGATTGGGCGTACCTGGCTGGGCATGGGCATCGGCGTCACAAATTGAAAGGCAGATTTAACTATGCACGATGTCACGCTGTCCAGACCAATACCATTTTGTTCACGCATTCAGTGCTTGCGCGACTAAATCATGACGAGGACTATTGGTTCGGCCATGCCTTTCATGCATTTCTAACAAAGCCGGGTTACGCTTGCGGTCCACACAAAGGAGAAGCGCATGGATGTCATCCGACTGGGGCCGCTGGTCCTGCCGATGCAGGTGGCCCTGACCCTGGCGGCGCTGCTGGCGGCCAACGGCGTGGCCGCCTGGCTGCACCGCAGGCAGGGCGTGGACGCGGGACCGGTGCTGTGGAAGATGACGGTCACGGGCTTCGTCGTGGCGCGGCTGCTGTTCGTGCTGCGCCACCACGACCTGTATGCCGCCGCGCCGTGGACGGCCCTGGACTTCCGCGACGGCGGCTTCGACGGCATGGCCGGCCTGATCGCTGCCTGCGTCGTCGGCGCCGAGCTGACGCGCCGGCACGCCCCGCTGCGCAAGCCGCTGCTGGCG
>NZ_WNKZ01000225.1 GCF_009720835.1 Pseudoduganella buxea | reverse complement strand
CCGGCCCGGCCTGGCCGGCGGCGCCGCCCTGCTGCTGCTGGCCGCCGGCCTGCTGGCCCAGCTGGAACTGGGCCTGGGCGCGCCGGACACGTGGTGGCTGCGCCATTACCATAAAACGGCGGCGCTGCTGGCGGTGGGTTCCGGCGCCGCCATGGCGTGGCGCCTGTGGGCGGCGCGGCGTGCTGCCCTGTCACAGCGGCAGGTCGAATGGCTGCTGGCGGCGTTGACGGTCCCCGCGCTGGCCCTGCTGGCCGCGCAAGTGCTGTGGGGCGACGAGACGGGCGTGTTCGACATCCAGCCGGTCGAACTGGCCAAGCTGGTACTGGCCGGCCTGACGGCCCACTGCCTGGCCCTGCGCCTGGGCTGGAGCACGGACGCCGCCATGATGCCTGGCCTGCGCGCGCGCTGGCTGCGGCTGGTCGCGCCGGCCCTGCTGTTCCTGGCCCTGCTGGGCTGCGCACTGGTGCAGGTGGACGATTACTCGCCGCTGATCCTGCTTGTGCTGTGGGCCGGCGCGATGGCGTTTGCCTATGCGCTGGCGGCCGGCCGGCGCGGTGGCGCGGCCCTGCTGGCCGGCCTGGCCCTGGCGGCATCGGCCACCGTACCGGCCTTGCAGGCGGCCGACCCGGCCAGCCTGCCCGCTTCGTTCTATGGCGAGCGCTTCCAGGTGTGGCGGGAACCGGCGCGCCACCCGCACACGGGCCAGCAACTGCTGCAGGGAGGCGCCGCCGTCGCGGCGGGCGGCTGGTTCGGCGCGGACGGCATGCTGGGCCTGTCGACCTTGGGGCGCGACGCCGGCCAGGCAATGGCGATACCGGCCGTGCAGGACGATTTCGCGCCATCGTTCTTCCTGAACCGGCATGGCCTGCTGGCCGGACTGCTGCTGTGGGGCCTGCAGGCGGCCGTGCTGGCGGGCCTGGTCGGCGCGGCCGTGCG
>NZ_WNKZ01000224.1 GCF_009720835.1 Pseudoduganella buxea | reverse complement strand
GCAGGCGGCGCGGCGGCAGGCACGGCGTCGAACCACGACGTATCCTCGGCCGGCGGCGGCGCGTCGCGCTGCACCGGCGTGACCTTCTTGGCCGGCTGCTTCAAGGCCGGTGCCGTCGATGGCGCCGGCGGTGCATTGTCGAACCAGGCCGTCTCCGTCGATGGCGCGGCCGGTGCCGGCGGCGCCACGGGCGCTTCCTGCACTGGCGCCGTTTCCGGCATCACGGCGGCCTGCGCCTCTTCGTCGATGACCTCCTCCACCGCTTGCGCCGCGCCTCGCGCGCGCAGCAGCCATTGCGGGCCGACGCCCATCGCGTCCAGGAACACGGTGCTGCGCTGCGACAGGTTCATAGCGCGATCCGCATGACGATGGCGTCCTCGCGGGTGCCGTTGGCGGCCGGATAGTAACCCTTGCGCCGGCCGATTTCCGTGAAGCCGTAGCGGCGGTAGATGGCCAGCGCGCGCTCGTTGGACGGGCGCACTTCCAGCAGCATCGATTCCATGCCCAGCCCCCGCGCGCAGGCCACCGACTGGTTCAGCAGGAAGCGGCCCAGGCCCTTGCCCTGCCACGGCGCGGCCACGGCCACGTTCAGCAGGTGGGCCTCGTCGACGACGGCAAGCACGAGGAAATAACCGAGCAACTGGCGGGCCTGGTCGCGCAGCACCCAGGCCTGGTAGCCGTTCTTCAGGGAGTCGGCAAAATTGGCGCGCGACCACGGATGCGGATAGACGCTCTGCTCCAGCGCCACCACTTCGGCCAGGTCCGCCGGCGTCATCGGCTCGTAGACCAGCCGGGCCAGGTCCCATTGGGGCGCGCGGCTCATGCCGCCGCCCCCGCCGCAGCGGCCGCCGCGGTGGCAGCAATTGCAGCCGCCTCGTTGATATCGGCCCGTTCCGCCTTCGTGTACGCCACCTTGTTGCGCAGGTACAGGGGCTGCGCCTCGCCGGCCGGAACGCCCTGCCCCGCCGCCAGCGCGGCCGCGCCCAGCCGGGCCA
>NZ_WNKZ01000223.1 GCF_009720835.1 Pseudoduganella buxea | reverse complement strand
TCCAGCAGGGCGGCGACGGCGGCGGCGCGTGCGCCGTTGACGGGGGCACGAAGGTACGCGGCGAGCCGGCGCAAGGCGGCAGCGAGGCTGTCGCGGACGGCGGGGGCGAGCGGTGCCGCGTTCAGCGCGCGCAGTTCGATGACGGCGTGACCCAGCTCCAGCAGGGTCAGTCCTTCGCGCACGACTGCGCGCGTCTCCGGTGGCGGGGTCGGGCCGGCGGCCGCATTCAACTGGCTCAGGAGGTCGCGCACGCGGTTGTCGAAACGGTGGCGCAGTGCCCCGCCGTCGCCCCGCAGCCGCGCGCGGCACGTATCGAGCGCCTCGCGCCACAGGGCCGCGCGCACATGGCCGCGGTTGCCCATCGTGTGCTCCGGCAGCAGCACGGTAAAGATGACGAGGGCCAGCAGCACGCCGATCATCTGGCCCAGCATGCCGTTGGCAACGGCCATCGGGTCGTAGTGCATCTGGTTCACGGGTGCGATGAACTGGCTGGAAAACATCGCCATGCCGATGCCGATGCCGGCACGCTTCGGGTCCGTCATCAGCCACAGGGCCAGCGCGAACAGGGGCAGGGCGGCCAGCATCAGCATGGCAAAGCCGCTGGCGCGGATCACCAGCAGGAATTCGGTGGCGAAGGTCAGCGGCGCGGCGATCAGGAAGCCCGTCATCACCTGTTTCACCATCGCCGTGGGGCGGGGCGAACTCGATGCCAGCGCGCAGAAGACGGTCGTCATCACGAGCGCCGTGGCGAGCTGGCCCCAGGCCAGCCAGTACCACAAGGTGGCCGCTGTCGCCAGGGCCAGCGCCGCGCGCACGCCGCTGGCGGCGACGATGGCGGGCGGTGTCCTGGGCGCATAGGCGCGCGGTTCGCTGACCTGCTGGCGCCGCGCCTGGGCCAGGCCGTGGTAGACCGTGGCGAAGGCGGCCAGCTGGACGGCGAAGCGTTCGGCCAGTTCGATGGCCGTCTCGACGTCGATCGCGACGGCGCGGGCGGCAGCGAGGGCGGCC
>NZ_WNKZ01000222.1 GCF_009720835.1 Pseudoduganella buxea | reverse complement strand
TAGTGCGCTGCGACGACCTGCTGCGCGACCCCGACCACTCGCGCGCCCTGGCGGCGCAGGCCGGCCCGTGGCTGCGCAGCGTGCTGGCCGCGCCCGTCACATCGCGCACGGGCGAAGTGGTGGGCACCCTGCTGTTCGGCCACCCGGAACCGGCCATGTTCAGCGAGCGCACGGAACGCATCATCGGCGGCATCGCGGCCCAGGCCGGCGTGGCCATCGACAACGCCCGCCTGAACGAAGCGGCGCGCCAGGCCGCCGAGGAACGCATCGCCCTGCTCGACCGCGAACGCAGCGCCCGCGCCGAGGCCGAGCGCAGCAGCCAGATGAAGGACGAATTCCTCGCCACCCTGTCGCACGAGCTGCGCACGCCGCTGACGGCCATTCTCGGCTGGTCGCAGGTCCTGCGGCGCGGCAACCGGGGCGAGGCGGACTTGCAGAAGGGCCTGCAGACGATCGAGCGCAATGCCCGCGCCCAGGCCCAGCTGATCGAAGACCTGCTCGACATGAGCCGCATCATGTCGGGCCAGGTGATGCTGGAGGTACAGACGGTGCACCCGGCGGCCGTGCTCGATGCCGCCATCGACGCCGTACGCGCCGCCGCCAGCGCAAAAAACATCCACATCGAACGCCTGTATGAGGCCGTGGCGCCGGTGGCGGCCGACCCGGCCCGGCTGCAGCAGGTGGTATGGAACCTGCTGTCGAACGCCATCAAGTTCACGCCCCAGGGCGGCCAGGTGCACGTGCGCCTGGCAACAGTGGCGGACCAGGTGGAAATCACCGTCCGCGACACGGGTATCGGCATTGGCGCGGAATTCCTCGACCATGTCTTCGACCGTTTCCGCCAGGCCGACGCGTCGACCACCCGGCGCCACGGCGGCCTGGGGCTGGGCCTGTCGATCGTCAAGCACCTGGTCGAGCAGCACGGCGGCACGGTGTCGGCCGACAGCGCGGGCGAAGGCCGGGGCGCCGAGTTCACGGTGCGCCTGCCGCAGGCGCCGGCCGGCCGCATGCCTGCCGTGGCGTCGCC
>NZ_WNKZ01000221.1 GCF_009720835.1 Pseudoduganella buxea | reverse complement strand
CCGACAGCGGCGCGGCGGCCCTGCCGCGCTGGCCGTTCGCCGTGCTGCTGGCCGCTTCGCTGCTGGCCTTGTGGTGGCGCGAGCGGCGCTGAGGCATCAGCCCTGCCAGGCGCGCACGTAGTCCGGCGCCGGCAGCGGGCAGCCATCATCGACAATGGGCGCGCCGCGCGATTGGGCCAGCGGCAGCACACCGGCCCAGACGGGGATATCCAGGTCCTCGCCCTCGTCCTTCGGCGGGCCGGTGCGGGTCTTGCAGGCGGCCTCGTGCAGCGCGATGCGCAGCACGGTGGTGGCCGCGTACTCCTTGTCGTTGCCGGCGCGGACCTGGGCCTGCCGGCCCGGCACCAGGTGCTCCATGAACGCTTCCATCGCCACCCGCTTGTGCGCCTCGTCCACCGCCTCGAAGCGGCCGTAGATCATGGCCGAGCGGTAGTTCATCGAATGATTGAAGGCCGAACGCGCCAGCACCAGGCCGTCCACGTGCGTGATCGTCACGCAGCAGTCCTGTTCCTGCAGGCGCTTGAGCATGCGGCTGCCGTTCGAGCCGTGGATGTACAGCCAGTCGCCATCGCGCCAGCAGGCGGTGGGGATGCAGTGGCTGCCGTTGGTGTCGCCGAAGGCGATGTGGCAGACCCAGGCGGCATCGACGATCTGGTGCAGCAGCGCGCTGTCGTACGAGGCGTATTCGGCGACGCGCTTGACCTGCGTGCGCGGGGAGGGGGCGGAAGGCTTGTTCATATTCTCCATTCGGTTGGTTGAAGGCGCAATATAATGGCGCGGGTGGCCCCTGCGACAGGTCCAGGGGCGGGCAATTACATGGAGCCACGAATGGATTACGCGCTGTTGTTGTCGAGCTTTGACCGGGAACACGGGCACCGCAGCTGGCCGCGCCAGCGCCTGCTGCACGAATGCCTGCGCTGGGCCATCCGCGACGGCACTCTGGCGCCGGGCACGCGGCTGGTTGCCACGCGCACCCTGGCGGCCGACCTGGGCGTGGCGCGCAATACCGTGCTGTATGCGTACGAGCAGCTGGCCAGCGAAGGTTTCGTGGTGCCGGACAAGCGCGGCACCGTCGTCGCCACCCTGGCCACGGGCGCGCCGCGGCGCAAGGCGGCGCCCGTGCCGCAGGCCGGCCT
>NZ_WNKZ01000220.1 GCF_009720835.1 Pseudoduganella buxea | reverse complement strand
TTTCTGTTTTGGCGTGATACCGCCGAGCGCCATATTGGGTCGGTCGTGATTGTAGGTCCACAACCAGTTGGCGGCAAATTCCTGGATTTCGTCGAGCGTCTCAAACAGGTGATGAGCGAGCCAGTCATAGCGAACGGTCCTGTTGTAACGCTCGACATAAGCATTCTGCTGGGGCTGGCCGGGCTGGATGAAATCGATGCGGATACCGTGCCTGGCAGCCCAGGCCAGCGTCACCGCGCTGATGTATTCGGGGCCGTTATCACATCGGATGGCATTCGGTTTGCCGCGCCATTCGATAATCCGGTCGAGCGATCGGATTACGCGCTCGGACGGTAGCGAGAAGTCGACTTCGATCCCCAGGCCTTCGCGGTTGTAGTCGTCGATGACGTTGAACAGCCGGATGCTGCGTCCATCGGCAAGCTGGTCATGCATGAAGTCCATCGACCAGCTTTGGTTGATCGCGGTTGGCACCGCGAGCGGCAGCGGCTTCTCGCGCACCAGGCGATGGCGCGGCTTGATCCGCAGGTTCAGCTCGAGTTCGCGGTAAATCCTGTAGACGCGCTTGTGGTTCCATTTGAAGCCCTTCACGTTGCGCAGGTACAGGAAGCACAATCCAAAACCCCAATTGCGCTGGTTGTTCGTTAGCCGTACCAGCCAGTCGGCGATGAGGTCGTTTTCCGCGTCCAGCTTGGCCTTGTAGCGGTAGCAGGTCTGGCTGATGCCAAATGCCTGGCATGCCAATCCGATCGTGGCTGACCGCTGCGTTACGGCCCACTGCGCCATCTCCCGCCGCTGAGATGGCGCTACCACTTTTTTGTCAGTGCCTCCGCGACGATCTCTGCCTTGAGCCGCTCCTCGGCATACATCTTCTTCAGGCGCCGGTTCTCGTCCTCGAGTTCCTTCATACGTGCCATCAGCGATGCATCCATCCCGCCGTACTTGGCACGCCACTTGTAGAACGTGGCATTGCTGATGCCGTGTTCGCGGCACAGCTCCGGAACCGGACTGCCGGCTTCGGCTTGTTTCAGGATGGCGATGATCTGGCTGTCGGTAAAGCGGGACGTCTTCATGTAGAGCTTTCTGTTCTTAAGTAGAAAATTCTACTTCTAACGACGCTCTTTTTGTGGGGGGATTACC
>NZ_WNKZ01000021.1 GCF_009720835.1 Pseudoduganella buxea | reverse complement strand
GGCGCCGCCCGCGAGCGCCCCTGTGCCGGCCGCCGAGCGCGCCTTCGAGGACGACCGCGACCAGGCCCCGCCGCCGGACCGCACGGTGCTGGTGGTGGAAGACGAACCGGCCTTCGCCCGCATCCTGTACGACCTGGCCCACGAGATGAACTACCGCTGCCTGGTGGCCTTCTCTGCCGACGAAGGCCTGCAGATGGCCGAGCAGTACCAGCCCAGCGCCATCCTGCTCGACATCCGCCTGCCGGACCGCTCCGGCCTGTCCGTGCTGCAGCTGTTGAAGGACAACCCGCGCACCCGCCACATTCCCGTGCACGTGGTGTCGGCGTCGGATGCGGAAGAGGCGGCGCTGCACATGGGCGCCATCGGCTTCGCCCTGAAGCCCACCAACCGCGAAGCGCTGCTGGAAGTGTTCGCGCGCCTGGAGCAGAAGTTCACGCAGAAGATCAAGCGCATCCTGCTGGTGGAAGACGACGCCCGCCAGCGCGACAGCGTGGTCCAGCTGATCTCCGACGAGGACATCGAGATCGCCGCCGTCGAATCGGGCGAAAAGGCGCTGGCGCTGCTGCGCACGACGATCTTCGACTGCATGATCATCGACCTGAAGCTGCCTGACATGCAGGGTAACGAGCTGCTGCAGCGCATGGCGCACGAGGAAATCGCCTCGTTCCCGCCCGTGATCGTCTACACGGGGCGCAACCTGACGCGTGCCGAGGAAGCGGACCTGCACAAGTATTCGCGCTCGATCATCATCAAGGGCGCCCGCTCGCCCGAGCGCCTGCTGGACGAAGTGACGCTGTTCCTGCACAAGGTCGAATCCGAGCTGTCCAGCGAACGCCAGACCATGCTGAAAACCGTGCGCTCGCGCGACCGCGTGTTCGAAGGGCGCCGCATCCTGCTGGTGGACGACGACGTGCGCAATATCTTCGCGCTGACGTCGGCGCTGGAGCAGAAGGGCGCCATCGTCGAAATCGGCCGCAACGGCTTCGAGGCGCTGGAAAAACTCGAATCCGTGCCGGAGATCGACCTGGTGCTGATGGACGTCATGATGCCCGGCATGGACGGCCTGGAAGCGACGCGCCGCATCCGCGCCGACAGCCGCTTCGCCCGCCTGCCCATCATCGCCATCACGGCCAAGGCCATGAAGGACGACCAGGAGCAGTGCCTGGCCGCCGGCGCCAACGACTACCTGGCCAAGCCGATCGACCTGTCGCGCCTCTACTCGCTGCTGCGCGTGTGGATGCCGGCCCTGGACCGGATCTGACATGCAGCACCGTCCGCAGCACAGCGATACCGACATCGAGCTGAGAATGCTGATGGAGGCCATCTACATGAAGTACAGCTACGACTTCCGCGACTACACGGGCGCCTCGCAGAAGCGCCGCGTGCTGCACGCGATGCGCGAGATGGGTTGCGACACCATCTCGCTGCTGCAGTCGCGCGTGCTGCACGAGCCGGCCGCGTTCACCGAGCTGCTGCAATACCTGACCATTCCCGTCACGGAGATGTTCCGCGACCCGACCTACTACGCGGCGCTGCGCGAGCACGTGATGCCGGTGCTGTCGACCTACCCGTCGCTGAAGATCTGGGTGGCCGGGTGCAGCACGGGCGAGGAAGTGTATTCGCTGGCTATCCTGCTGAAGGAAGAAGGGCTGCTCGAACGCAGCATCATCTACGCCACCGACATCAATCCGCAGTCGCTGGAAAAAGCCAAGAAGGGCGTTTTCCCGCTCGAGAGCATGCGCGCCTATACTGAGAACTACCAGGCGGCCGGCGGCAAGCGGGCGTTTTCCGATTACTACACGGCGGCCTACAACGCGGCCCTGTTCGACCGCTCGCTGGCGGAAAACGTCACGTTCGCGGACCACAGCCTGGCCACCGACGCCGTGTTCGCGGAAACGCAGTTCATCAGCTGCCGCAACGTGATGATTTACTTTAAGAAGAAGCTGCAGGAGCGCGCCCTGGGGCTGTTCCACGAATCGCTGTGCCACCGGGGTTTCCTGGGCCTGGGCAGCAAGGAAAGCATCGACTTTTCCGCCTACGGTCCCCGCTTCGAGCCGATCGTCAAGCGCGAGCGGCTGTTCAGGAAGCTGTGATGAGCGAACCGCTGCCGCAGGCGCTGCTGGCCGGCCGCACGTTCGATGCGGTGGTGATCGGCGCGTCCGCCGGCGGCGTCAACGCGCTGCTGGACATCCTGCCGGCGCTGCCGAAAAGTTTCCCCTGCCCCGTCATCGTGGTGCTGCATGTGATGAAGGGCCGGCAGAACCAGCTGGCCGAAGTGTTCCAGCAGCGCCTGGCGCTGCGCGTGGTGGAGGCGGGCGACAAGGACGAGCTGAAGGCCGGCACCCTGTATTTCGCCCCCAGCGGCTACCACCTGTCCGTCGAGGAGGGCGGCGTGCTGTCGCTGAGCGTGGAAGAGCCGGTGCACTTCGCCCGGCCCGCGATCGACATCACGATGCAGTCCGCGGCCGACGTGTATGGCCCCTTCCTGGCCGGCTTCCTGCTGACGGGCGCCAACCAGGATGGCGCCGCCGGGCTGGCGGCCATCGGCGCGGCCGGCGGCCTGACGGTGGTGCAGGACCCGGCCGAGGCCCAGGTGGGCGTGATGCCGAACGAAGCGATCCGCCTGCGCCAGCCTGACCTGGTGCTGACCCTGAAAGAGATACGCAGCTTGCTGTTGATGTTGGAGAACGAATAATGACTAACGTGGCCACACCGGGCACCGAACCCACCAAGCTGCTGATCGTCGATGACCTGGCGGAGAACCTGCGCGCGCTGAACGCGGTCATTCGCGCGGACGATCGCATCGTGTTCCAGGCCAGTTCCGGCGAGGAAGCCCTGACCTTGCTGCTGGAGCACGACTTCGCGCTGGCCATCCTGGACGTGCAGATGCCCGGCATGGACGGCTTCGAGCTGGCCGAACTGATGCGCGGCACCGACAAGACGCGCCATATTCCCATCGTCTTCGTCAGCGCCGCCGGCAAGGAATTGAACTATGCGTTCAAGGGCTACGAGACGGGCGCCGTCGACTTCCTCTACAAGCCACTCGACCCGGACGCCGTGCGCAGCAAGGTCAATGTCTTCGTCGACCTGCATTGCCAGCGCATGGAAATCCGGCGCCGCGTCGAGGAGCAGCAGGCCACGATGAACGAGTTGCGCGCGGCGCAGGAAGAGATGCGCTACGCGCTGCGCATGCGCGACGAATTCATGTCGATGGTGGCGCACGAGCTGCGCACGCCCCTGAACACCCTGTACCTGGAAACGCAGATGCGCAAGATGCAGCTGGACCGGGGCAACACGGCCGCCTTCGGCCCCGAGCAGCTGGCCGGCATGGTGGCGCGCGACGGCCGCCAGATCCAGGCCATGATCCGCCTGATCGACGACATGCTCGACGTGTCGCGCATCCGCAGCGGCGTGCTGTCGATCCGGCCCTGCGACACGGAGCTGCAGGACATCCTGCACCGCCTGACCAGCGACCTGGCGCGCCAGGCGGCCGATGCGGGCACAAGCTTCGAGCTCGACGCGCCGGAACCCGTAAAGGGCTGCTGGGACGAGTTCCGCATCGAGCAGGTCATCATCAACCTGTTGACCAATGCCTTGCGCTATGGTGGTGGCAAGCCGGTGCGGGTGCGCCTGCGTGCCACCGAAAAGGAAGCCCGCATCGACGTGATCGACCAGGGCCCAGGCATTCCGGAAGCGCTGCAGGCACGCATCTTCCTGCCCTACGAGCGGGGCGAAGGCAACGGCGTGCCGTCCGGCCTGGGTCTGGGCCTGTACATCTCGCGCCAGCTGGCCGATGCCCACCAGGGCACGCTGTCGGTGCAGAGCAAACCGGGCGAAGGCTCGATGTTCACCTTGACCCTGCCGCGCACCGAGGCGGCGCCAATCCAGTAAGGACCGACGTGAAGCAAGTGCTGGAATTGTTGGAACCGGCCCGCGAGGGCGATGTCATCGACGGCGGCCAGTTGCAGCATGCCGTCGGCCGCCTGGTCGATATCGCCGGCGATTTCTGCGACAGGGTGGCCGAGAACACCACCTTCCCCGAGCAGCGCCAGATCCTGCGCCGCACGCACAGCCTGTTGAACCTGTCGGCCTGGATGGACGGTGGCGCCGATATCGCGCTGGTGCCCGGCCAGCCGCGCGTGACGGCGGCCCAGGTCAACGACGCCATCGACTACTGCGCCGTGGCCGTGCTGGACGCGCCGTCGCTGGCGGCGCGGCTGGCGCTGATCGACGCGCTGCTCGACTTCTTCCAGGATGTGCTGACCGGGGCCGGCGAAGCCATCGTCGAATCGGCCCGGCAGCTGCGCCAGGTGTGCGACGCCATCGGCGTGGGCGAGCCGGTCGATGAAACGCTGGACGATGCGGGCAACTACCACCTGGCCAAGTTCCGCGCCCGCGCCTGGGAAGCGGCCCAGTACGTGCTGATGCCGATGAACGGCCTGCGCTCGCCCGACATGGCCGAACTGGGCGAGGCGGTGCAGCCGGAACGGGTGACAACGGTGTCGCCCGCTTCCGCGCTGGTATCGGCCCGTGTGGCGGCCCGGGTGGCCTCGCTGCCGGCCATGCAGTCGGCCGAGGTGGCCACGCCGCAGATCCTCCACTCGACCCACGAGGACGGGCCCAAGCTGGCGGCCCTGACGCGCGAGGATGTGCTGCAGCTGAAGAGCCGCTCGCCCGGCGTGCGGGTGCTGCCGCTGGTGTACTACGAACTGACGCGCCGGCCCATGCTGGAACTGGCGCGTGGGCCCGGCCCGGCCGCCGTCTCGGCCCAGGCCGCGCTGGCGCTGACGGTGCAGATTGTGCGGGCCGGCGGCGACGTGCCCGTTGCCGGCGCGCGGGTTATCGCGTTTACCGATTTCGAAGAACGTGCCGGCGCCGAAGCCGTCAGCGATGCCACCGGCATGGTGCGCCTCGAGCTGGCATCCGGCGTGGCCGTGCAGGCGCTGCTGGTGTATGGCCCGGCCGGTTACTGGGGGCTGTACCGCACCGGCGTGACGTTGAACAAGGGCGACACATTGACCCTGCAGCCGATCGACCTGGCCGCGCCGGACTACCTGGCGCAGTCGTACGGCCACGGCCCGCTTGAGGCGGGCAGCGGCGTCACGGTGGGCGTCATCGACACGGGCGTGGACGGCAAGCATCCCGACCTGGCGCTGGCCGGCGGCGCCGCCTTCGTGGTGGCCGAGAACGATGCGGGCGGTGCCGGCCCGGCCGCCACCGACGGCGACCATGGCACCCACGTGGCCGGCATCATCGCCAGCCGCGGCCAGCCGCCTTCGGGCAAGCGGGGCGTGGCACCGGGCGTGAAGCTGATGAGCTATCGGGTCTTCCCGAATGGCGGCACGGGCGCGACCAACTACGACATCATCCGCGCCATCGACCGAGGCGTGGCCGACCGCTGCGATTTCCTGAACATGAGCCTGGGCGGTGCCACGCGCGACGAAGCCGTGCGCGAAGCCATCAAGGACGCGTTCGAGAACGGCACCTTGTGCATCGTCGCCACCGGCAACGACGGGCGCGGGCCTGTCAGCTACCCGGCGCGCTGGCCGGAAGCGGTGGCCGTGTCGGCCGTGGGCAGGCAGGGCACCTTCCCGGCCGACTCGTCCGAAGCGCTGGACGCGGTGGCGCCGTTTTCCGTGCAGGACGGTGCCGTCTTCGTGGCGGGTTTTTCCAACGTGGGCGAGGAAGTGGACCTGACGGGGCCCGGCGTGGGCATCGTCTCGACCGTGCCGGGCGGCAGCTACGCGGCCATGAGCGGCACGTCGATGGCGTGCCCGGCAGCCACGGGCGTGGCGGCGGCCCTGCTGGCCAGCCGCCCGGACATCCTGGCGATGCCGCGCGACAGCAAGCGTTCCGTGGAGATGTTGCGGCTTATTAATGGGGTGGCCCGAACCCTGGGCTTCGAGCGCGCCTTCGAAGGGCTGGGCATGCTGGAGCGCGCGAAATTCTGACGCTGCGAGGGTCCATGGACTACACTGGAACGATGCGCCGCCTGGTTATCCGTCAAACCCGCAACGCCACCCTGTCCGCCGACCAGGCGGAAGGCGTGGTGCGCGCCTTCGATCAGGCCCGGGTAGTGAACCGGGAAGGCAAGACCATGCTGGTCGATTTCGACCCCTGCGATATCGACAGTCTGCGCGAGCGCCTGCCCGGCTACCTGGTCACGGAGCAGGGCCCGCCGATTCCCGTGCCGGACCACTGCCTGCATATCAAACCCAAGACCGTTTAGAGCCGCTTGGAACCGCTTAGAACCGCTTAGAACCGCTTAGAACTCTTCCCACTCGCCCGCTTCGCTGGCGGGGGCTTTGACGGGCGCTTTCTTCGCCGATGCTGCCGCCTTCGGCTTTGCCAGCGCTGCCGGCTTGGCGGCGGGAGCCTTGACTGGCGTGTGCACTGGCTTCGCCGCCCGCACCGGTTCGCTCGTGCGCACGCCCCCGCTCGCGCGCACAGTCTCGCCCGTGCGGAAGAACGCCACCACCTGCGCCAGGTGCGCCGCCTGTTCCTGCATGCTCTGCGAAGCGGCCGCCGCTTCTTCCACCAGCGCCGCGTTCTGCTGCGTGACGGTATCCATCTGTGTCACGGCCGTGTTGATCTGCTGGATGCCCAGGGTCTGTTCCTGGCTGGCCGAGGCGATCTTGCCCATGATGTCGGTGACGGACTGGATGCTCTGCACGATGTCGCCCATCGTGTGGCCGGCATCGTCGACCAGGCGCGAGCCCTGGTCCACGCTGGCCACCGACGCGCTGATCAGTTCCTTGATTTCGCGCGCGGCGGCGGCCGAGCGCTGGGCCAGGCCCCGCACTTCCGTCGCCACCACGGCAAAGCCGCGGCCCTGTTCGCCGGCACGGGCTGCTTCCACCGCCGCGTTCAGCGCCAGGATGTTGGTCTGGAAGGCAATGCCGTCGATGACGCCGATGATGTCCGCGATCTTGCGCGAGGAATCGTTGATGGTGCCCATCGTGTCGACCACCTGGGCCACGATGGCGCCGCCCTTGCGTGCCACCTCGGAAGCGCTTTGCGCCAGCTGGTTTGCTTCCAAGGCGCTGTCGGCGTTCTGGCGCACGGTCGACGTCAGCTCTTCCATCGACGACGCCGTTTGTTCCAGCGAGCTGGCCTGTTCTTCCGTGCGCGCCGACAGGTCCATATTGCCGGCCGCGATTTCGCGCGAGGCCGTGCTGATGGCGTCCGTGCCGCCGCGCACCTGCGTGACGACGTTCAGCAGTGCGTCATTCATGCCTTTCAGCGCCTGCAGCAGCCGGCCCGTTTCGTCCTTGCGGTCCGATACGATGGCGGTGGACAGGTCTCCCCCGGCAACGGTTTCGGCCAGGTGCAGCGCTTCGTCGATCGGGCGCGTGATGGAGCGGGTGACCAGCAGCGCCACCACGCAGCCGCCCAGCACGGCGACGACGCCCAGCGCGATCAGCCAGGCCTGGGTGCTGCTGTAGAGCTTGGTGGCGTCTTCGCCGGCCGCGTTGACCTGGCCCGCCTGGTAGGCGATCAGCTCGTCCAGCGCATGCAGCACGCCGGCCAGGCTGGGTGCCGCCTGGGTCAGCAGGTAGTCTGTCGCGTCCTGCACTTCGCCGTCCTTGCGCAGGGCGATCAGCTTGTCGTTCTTGACGGCGCCATCCTTCAGCAGCTCGTCCACCTTGGCCATCAGCGCGCGCTCCTTGTCGCTGGACAGGCGCTTGCCCAGCTCCTCGCGGGCGGCGCCATAGCGCTTGCGCGCCTCGGTAATCTTGTCCAGCTCGGCGTTCATGCCCGCCGTGCTGGGCGTGACCATCATTGTCGTCAGCGCCAGGGTGATATTGCGCACGTTGTCGACCATGATATTCGCCGTGGCCAGCTTGACGTTCTTGCTGTTGACGATATCGTCCGTATGGTTGCCGATGCGGGCCATCGACGTCAGGCCCATGGTCAGGATGGCCAGCAGCAGCAGGAGAACGGTGGCAAAACCGAGGCCGAGGCGGGCGCCGATGCGAAGGTTGGCGAGAGACATGTCTTCCCCACTGGAAGTGATGATGAATAGGGGCCCGGGGCAGGGCATCGAACTCTGGATGGTCCGATCTGGTATCGCCATTGTTGATCAAAAGCGCCTTGCGGCGTGCATGCCGGGAGGATTTATCAGGAGGTTGTCTCACGGAAACAACGTAAACGTATGTCTCCAACAAGGTACGGCATGACGGGCGTGGCCAGCCTGTCAATGACTTGCCGCTTGCTCCCCGCGCCGGGCGCCGTACAATGACAGCAAAGCCGGGGGCACAACGTGAAACGCGATTGGCAAACCACAATGGGGCGACGGGAATGGCTGCTCAAGCGCAATTGCTCGCTGACGCCGCGCCAGACGGTCGCGGCCTGGGCGCTGCTGCTGGCGCTGTCGCTGGCGATCGGCGTGTTCTTCACCGTGCAGGGCGCGCCCTACGTATTGGTGTTTTCCTTCATCGAAATGACCGCCGTGACGGCCGCCTTCATCGTCTACAGCCGCCACGCCACAGACTACGACCGCATCGTGCTGGAAGAAGGCCGCCTGCTGGTCGAGCAGGTACGCGCCGGCCGCATCCGCCAGGCCTCGCTCGACACGGGCTGGGTCCGCGTCACGGCCCCGCGCCGCCGGCGCGACCCTGTGCGCCTCGAAGCGCGCGGCGTGGCCGTCGAAGTGGGCGGCTACCTGCTGCCGGCGGGGCGCCAGACCCTGGCGCGGGAACTGCGGGCCGAGCTGTCCGCCCAATAAAAAAAACCTGCCACCGGCGTGAACCGGGGGCAGGCAAAAGGCTTGGAGCAAAGCTAGGGTGAAACTCTTTTCAGTGTGAAGCTGGAAGCCTGGCGCTTAGAAGCGGTAGCCCACGCCGACGCCGAACAGCACGGGATCGACCTTCACATGGCTGGCCTTGACACCGCCAATCAATACATCGCTGCGAATCTGCACTTTTTTGACATCCACGTTCAGCGACCACTGCTCGCTCAAGCGGTAATCGACACCGGCCTGCAGCGCCAGGCCCCAGCTGTCATGTTCCAGGCTGGCCTGGCCGTTCAACATCCGGTTCTTCGAGAACGTCGTCCAGTTCACGCCCGCACCCACGTAAGGGCTGACGGTGGCACCCGGCATGAAGTGATACTGCGCCAGCAGCGCCGGCGGCAGATGCTTGAACGTGCCGATGCTGGCACCGTCCAGGTAGACGTCATGCTTCTGCGGATACGTCAGCACCAGCTCGGCCGCGAAATTGGGGGTAAAGAAGTACGACACGTCCACTTCGGCAATGGTCTTGTCGCTCACGCTGATGCGATCGGCCGCGCCGACGCCGGCCACGGGCGCCGACTTGTCCGCCGGATCGATATGCACGGCCCGCGCACGCACGAGCCAAGGAGAATTCTGCGCCGGCGCCTGTGCGGCGGCAAAGGTCATCGCCACGGCGATGAAGGTCAGGACGGTTTTTTTCATGATTCTTCCTTTTGTTGTTGTGTTGCGTTGTTGCTGTGTTGCTGGGAGGAAGTTTAGTGATGCGGCGCAGCAAAAACTTTGATGCAGATCAAAATTGGCAGGAAACCCTGGTTGTAGGAAATATCAGGCGCCAGCGTCATGCATCGTTGCGTGCTGAGAACGCCGCGCCGCCGCCGATCGGCAACGGTGCGGGCATTGAGCGGGGTGCTGACGGCAGTGGCATGCGCCACGTTCAGCGCGCGGCCACCTTCGCCGACACGGCAGCGTCGGCGGCCTTGCGCATCATGGCCACTTGCCCGTGCTTGAAGCGGGCCGTCTCCATGCCACGCGCCAGTTGGGAAGCCATGTCCGCCGGGAGCTTCTGCTTGAACCACGCTTCCAGCTGGTCCGGCGGCGCGGCGCGCCAGAACAGTTCGGGGGCTTCCTGGGAAAGGAAGGTCAGCCCGAAAGGCTCGTACGGTTCCAGCAGCGCGCCGACGTTCTTCCTGAAGAGATCCCACGCCAATTCCGGGTGCTCGTCGACCATGCGGGCCAGCAGCGGCAGGCGCACCGTGCCGGCCTGCTTCGGAATCTCGTCGGAAATCAGGATGGCGCCGACCTTTTCCGCCAGCGCCGGGTCGCGCACCAGCGTCAGCGCCTGGTAGTAGCGCCGCAATTCCGATTCGTTCTTCGCGTCCTTCGCGATCGCATGCAGTTGCTCGAACTCGGCGGGCGTGGCGCCGGACGCGATGATCGACATCACCATGAACTGGTCGTCCGGCGCGACCGCCTTGCGGTCGGCCACGAACGCGGCGAACCGCTTGCGTGCCTCGGCAACCGTCGCGGGATCGCCCCAGATGCCGAGCTGCCCGAGCACCGCGCGCCGCAGGTTCTGGACGGCAGGCGTGTCGTCCGGACGCGTGTCCCAGCCCAGCTGCTGCGCCAGGGGCCTGACCATGTCCCTGGCATAGGCCGTGAAGGCAGCGTGGCCGTTCGCGCCGCGCTGGTACGATTCGATCGTGCCCAGCACGCCGGTGATCTGGTCCCACGAGCGCGGATTCTGCACGCCGCCCATGGCCTCCACCAGTGCCAGATAGCTGTCCAGCGGGGCCGCCCCTGCTTCCGCCAACGCCCACTGGTCGTCCAGCATGGCGATCCGGTCGCCGTTCGTCAGCGTGGTGAACTTGCTGGTATTGAGCGCCAGCGTGGCCGGGTCATAGGCGACGCGGAAGTAACCGATGGCGTCGGCATTCACGGTCAGCGTGTCCTGGCACGTGCCGGCGTCGATCTGCTGCTTCGCCCCGGTCAGGAGCACCGCCTTCTTCGGGCCGCTGCCGCTGCGCACCTGCAGCGGCACCTGCCAGCTGCCCTTGCCCTTACCCGTCCCCAGTCCCTGCAGCAGGAAGCGCTGCTGCGTCAGCGCGACGGTGCGCTTGCCGTCCGCACCGCACGCCGCCGCCACCGACACGAGCGGGAAGCCCGGCTGCGCCGTCCACGAGGTGGCGATGGCGCTGATCCTGCCCTTGCTGCCTTTGCCGCCATTTGCGCTGACGGCATCGAGCGCCTTCCACAAGTCGGCGCCACGCGTATTCGAATACGCATGCGTCTTCATGTAGTTGCGAATGCCTTGGCGGAAGTCGTCCGGCCCCATGTAGTTCTCGAGCATGCGCAGCACGGCCTGCCCCTTCTTGTACACGATGGCCGGGTCAAAGGAATTCAAGGCATCGAGTTCGTTGACGACGTGCTTGAGGATCGGTTGCGCGTTGTCGCGTGCGTCCGCAGCCATCGCCTTTTCCTTGCTTTCGTCCTGCTGTTGCCACCACTGCCAGGCGGGATTGCGCAGGTCCGTCTCGCGCGCCGCCATCCAGGACGCGAAGCTTTCGTTCAGCCACACATCGTCCCACCAGGCCATCGTCACGAGGTTGCCGAACCACTGGTGCGCCATCTCGTGGGCCTGGATGGAAAACACTTTCTGGCGGGCGCTGAGCGTACTGGACGGCGTGACGAGCAGCGCCTGGTCGTTGTACGTGATCGCGCCCCAGTTTTCCATCCCGCCGCTGAAACCGCCCGGCACCGCAATCGACGTCAGCTTCGGCAGCGGATACTTGACGCCGAAGTAGTCGTTGAAATCGTCGAGGATCTGCCGCGCCGTCGCCAGCGCGACCCGCCCGCCTTCCTCCTGGCCCTTGACGGCCACGACGTTCAAGTGCGTGCCGTTGTGGTCCACGCCGATCTCGCCCAGGTTCCCGCCCGAGAATTCGACCAGGTAGGTCGACATCTTCGGGGTCGGATCGAAACTGGTCGTGGCCAGGTCGCCGTTGACCGTGCGTGACGCTTGCGGCATGTTCGAGTACACCGCCCAGCTGGCCGGAACCGTCACGGTCAGCTTGAACACGGCGCGAAACGCGGGCTCGTCCCAGCACGGGAACATGCGGCGCGCGTCGGTCGCCTGGAACATCGTGCTGAGCAGCTCGCCGTCGACTCCGTCCGGCGTCCTGTACTGCTGGGCGAACAGGCCGACCGGCTTGGTCTGGATCTGGCCCGTGTAATCGAACGTGAGCGTGTGGCGGCCGCGCGCTGCGGGAGCATGCAGCGTGACGGTGGTGAGCTGCTTCTCGTCGCTGGACTCGACCGTCTTGACCGGTTTGCCGTTGAACCGGACGTTGCTCAGCGTCTGGTTCAGCGAGTTGAACTGGATGGTCGCGGTGGGCGCCGTGACGTCGAGCAGGACGGTTTGATGGCCGGCCAGGGTGCGCGCAGCGGCATTCGGCGTCAGGGCGATGTCGTACCGGATCGGAACGACGTTTTTCGGCAGCCGGCCGGGTGTTTTGGCCAAGGTGAAGGTGGCTGGCGCGGCCGATTGCGCCTGGGTTAGGGGCGACGCGAACGCCATGGCCAGGCACAAACTCAACAGACTGATTCGCATTGGGCGGTCCTTGCTGGAAAACCGCGAATATACGTTCTTCCTGTTGAATGCGAATCGCTAGAAAGAGTGATAGGGGCGCACTAAAAAAGGGCACGCCGTTGGCGTGCTGCGCGGCCTTGGCATCGGGTGCATCCTGTGCGGGGGCATCGGCACGTCGCGAGCCGGACCGGTCTCGCCCGCGCGCTCGCCCACATCGGCCAGAGTGGCCTGGGCGGCGTACTGCGGCGTCACCGCTGCGCGATCGACGACTTCAGGCTCGACAGCCACGGTGCGGCGGCACCGAGCACGCAATGTGCTGGACCAGCAGGCACTGGAGGGCTGATCAATTCGCCAAGATTGGCCTGTGCCCGCCAACACCGTTCCTGACATGCATCAGCCCGGCAGGACTTCCATCGCTGCTCTGACCCACTACGCTGGTTGGAGTCTTCCCGCGTTCGGGAGCTCATGAATTGGAGCCCGGCATGCAACCCATCATTGTTATCGGCGACAAAACCAGTCACGGCGGCACGGTCATTACCTGCTCATCCACCTGCGATACGCATGGAAAAGGCTGGGCACGCATTGGCGATAAAGTGTCCTGCCCGAGGTGCAAGGGAATATTCCCAATCGTTCAAGGTGACGCTACCCTGACCGACGAAGGCATGGCGGTGGCTTACCACGGCTGCAAGGTCGCCTGCGGCGCCACCTTGATCGCCGCGCAGCAATTCACATTCACCCGTCACGCGAAGAGCGGTGCATTAGGCGCTGCGGACGATGCTGGCGCCGCGCAAGAGGCACGCTCTGGCATGACCGGGCCGATCGGGTCCGGACTGGCGGCCACCTACGAAGACGAATCCCTGCCAGGCGAGCGATTCCGGGGCCGCTTCCAGCTGGTCGATGGCGCCACCGGCAAACCCGTGGCCGGAATGAAGGGCCGCATCCGCTCGACCGGCGGTCAATACATCATCGGAAGTACCGATGCCGATGGCTTTACCGAATGGATCGAGCGCGACGCCGCGGAGGCACTGGCCTTCGACTTGCAGGGAGAAGAGCCAGCATGACGGCGCCAACCACGCCAGCGCCGCCTCTGGCTACGGGCGGGATGTCGCAGGACGGCACCACGACGATCGTAACGATCCACCGCCCTGAGCTCGATCCAGCTGACAAGAAGGTGCTTTGTTCGGCTATCTGCAAATGCAATGCGATGCCCAGTGTCGGTGTGAACGGGCAGTCGCTGAAGCAGTCGTGTGTGTCCAACAGGCTCAAGGCGCTCGACGCAGTGAGCAGGCACCGCACTCCATACAAGGCCGAGGTGACTTACGATATGACAAAGCGACCGCCCGCGCCGATAATGGACAAGGAGGTCGAGACGATGCCCAGGAAACTCTGGAAGGGGTGGACGAAGACGCTCTGGCCCAAGGACCCGGAACGGCCAGTGCCTTACGAGCCGGGCGTTGGCTACACGCGGCGGCCAGACGTGGTGATCGTGATAGATCCCATGAAGCCGCCGACGCAGGACAATATCAACAAAGTGGTCGAGATCAAATTCCCGGGTGACGCTATCCGAGGAAATCAGATGTTCGACTACGAAAGGATCGCCGGGGACAAGAATAAGGCTGTTCGTATCGGACCTAAAGAGTGCGACTGCGCGCTACAAGAAACAAAAAAGGCGGAAGTGCCGGTCGAAAAGATCAGCATCGCGGCCGCTGCGGCGATGGCGGCTCGCATCGCGATTGCAATCATCACGAGGCGCCCGCCACCGCCGGTGCCGGGATGGTAAGCAAATCTGGGAGCAAACATGACTGATCTGCCCTTCGATCCGGTAAAGCTGATGCGCGAGCACCCGGAGAAAATGCGCATACCTGGGGGACTTTTCTATCCTCACGGGCCGGATGATTACATCGGTGCCGTCCCAGCCCTTTCCGGCGTTCTGTTTTTCCACGGCGGCCATGAATTGGCGGTTCGAGAAGCTATCTGCGCCTGCTTCGATGAGTATGAGGCAGTCGCCAAAGCGCACTTGACCTGGCTGTGGCGCGCGGAGCCGCCCGTGGGGCCGAACAAGATCGCCTATCCGAAGGCGAAGCCGATGCGCGAACTGATGAAGCAGCTGAGTGCCAACCATATGGTGAGCTTTGCTTACACCAGTGGCAAGCAGTCGGTTGACGCGGGCGACTGGGAGTTCCAGGTGTATGGCTTGCAAGGCTGGCGCGCAAAAATGGGTGACTGGGGGACCAGTGCTTTACGCTTTGCCATTCCCTTGTTGAGCCTCGACGACCATCCGACGCTGTTCCAGTCCATGTTCGTCAGTTTTGCCCGCCGGCTGCACGCCCTGCATGGCTATGGCGGTCACGCACTGGTGCTGTCGGCCGCCCGGTCGAATGAAAACGAGGCGTTCGAAGCCTACCTGGGCGGCATGCTCAACGGCCTCGATGCGGGCGACCTGATTCAGGCTGCCGCCGATGCCGAGAAGGGCATCAAGACGGTTTCTTGGTTGACGGCGGTGAATTACACGATGGTGAAGCAGCTCGGGGGCCTCGACGTACTGCGCTCCGAGTTGCCGCGTGACTGGTTCGCGCTGTACGACTACGGCGATGGCCTGGTCGTACAGGCCGGACCGGCACCAGAAGGCGCTCCGGTCGAATCCGACGGTAAGCCAGCGCGCCTGGTACTGCCGAACGCGCTGTTCAAGCCCTTGCGCGCGCCGGAGGTCGGCATGCACACCGGCTCCGTGAATGGCGAGCCGCGTTTTGCGGGTTGGGCAGCCCAGCATTGGCTCAAGCGCCTCGATGTCGAGGAAGAGGAACTGATGGCCTACAAGAACAAGCTGCTGGGCGAGCCGAAGCTGACGCCGGCTACCACGTTGCCGGAACGCCTGTAGGCCCGCCAGCGCCCACGTCCAATCGAGTACCCCAGGTGCTGGTGCTTAAACGTCGATATTCCCAGCCCGCAGCGCATTCGACTCAATAAAGTTCCTGCGCGGCTCGACATCATCGCCCATCAACGTCGTGAAGATCTGGTCCGCAGCAATCGCATCCTCGATCTGCACCTTCAGCAGCCGGCGCACGGTGGGGTCCATCGTGGTTTCCCACAGCTGGCTTGGGTTCATCTCGCCCAGACCCTTGTAGCGCTGCTTGGAGACGGTGCGTTCGGCTTCGTCGCGCAGCCAGCCCATGGCGTGGTGGAAGTCGACGACGGCCGATTCCTTGACGCGCTCGCCTTCGCCGCGGCGGATCAGGGCGCCTTCGCCGATCAGGCCGGTGAAGGTTTCGGCGGCTTTCGACAACACGGCGTAGTCGGCGCTGGTGACGAAGTCGGCGTCGATCGTGCTGACTTTCACGTTACCGTGGTGCATGCGCTCGATCCACAGCATGTGCTTTTCCGACAGGTCGTCCGAACGCACGGAAACCGTGACGGCCGGGTCGTCGACGTTGTCGGCCAGGGCTTGCGCCGAGGCCTTGGCCGCGTCGATGGTCGACAGGTCGAGTTTGACGCCCGTCATGATGGCCGTCAGGGCGGCGCGGTCGATCACGCGCGTCAGGCGCGTCATGACGGCGTTGGCCAGGTTGTACTGGCGGGCCAGTTCGGCCAGCGGTTCGCCCAGGATCGGGTCGGCGCCTTCGCGCGGCGTCAGCACGGCCGTGTTCAGGGCCACCGTCATCATGTAGCTGGCTTCCTCGACGTCGTCCTTCAGGTAGCGCTCATCGCGGCCCGCCTTGACCTTGTACAGCGGCGGCTGGGCGATGTAGATGTGACCACGTTCCACCAGTTGCGGCATCTGGCGGTAGAACAGGGTCAGCAGCAGCGTGCGGATGTGGGCGCCGTCGACGTCGGCGTCGGTCATGATGATGATGCGGTGGTAGCGCAGCTTGTCGGCGTTGAATTCGTCCGGTCCGATCGACGTGCCCAGGGTGGCGATCAGGGTCGTGATCTGCTCGGACGACAGCATCTTCTCGAAGCGCGCCTTTTCCACGTTCAGCACCTTGCCGCGCAGCGGCAGAATGGCCTGGAACTTGCGGTCGCGACCCTGCTTGGCCGAGCCGCCTGCCGAGTCACCCTCGACGATATACAGTTCGGACAGGGCCGGGTCTTTTTCCTGGCAGTCGGCCAGCTTCGCCGACAGGCCCAGGCCGTCCATGACGCCCTTGCGGCGCGTCAGGTCGCGGGCCTTGCGGGCCGCTTCGCGGGCACGGGCCGCTTCGACGATCTTGCCGCAGATGATCTTGGCGTCGTTCGGCTTCTCGGCCAGGAAGTCCGTCAGGGTTTTCGCGACGATTTCCTCGACGGGGCCGCGCACTTCGGACGACACCAGCTTGTCCTTCGTCTGCGACGAGAACTTCGGCTCGGGCACCTTCACGGACAGCACGCAGGTCAGGCCTTCGCGCATGTCGTCGCCGGCGATTTCGACCTTGGCCTTCTTGGCAAAGTCGTTCTCGTCGATGTACTTGTTGATCACGCGCGTCATGGCCGCGCGCAGGCCCGTCAGGTGGGTGCCGCCGTCGCGCTGCGGAATGTTATTCGTGAAGCACAGTACCTGCTCGTTGAAGGCGTCGTTCCACTGCATCGACACGTCCACGCTGATATTGGTGTTCTGGTCCGACATGCGCTCGCCGGTGGCCTGGAAGACCGTCGGGTGCAGCACGTTTTTCGCCTTGTTGATGTACTCGACGAAGCCGCGCGTGCCGCCTTCGAAGGCGAATACTTCTTCCTTGCCGGTGCGCTGGTCCGACAGCTTGATGTTCACGCCGTTGTTCAGGAACGAGAGTTCGCGGATACGCTTGGCCAGGATCTCGTAGTGGAACTCCACATTGCCGAAGATGGTCTCATCGGCCCAGAAGTGCACGTCGGTGCCGCGCTTGTCGGTGTCGCCGATGACCTTGATCGGCGAGACGGTGAAGCCATCGACCACTTCGATTTCACGGTTCTGCGGCACGCCGCGCACGAATTCCATGAAGTGGACCTTGCCGTTGCGGCGGATGGTCAGCTTCAGCAGTTTCGACAGCGCGTTCACGCACGACACACCCACGCCGTGCAGGCCGCCCGACACCTTGTACGAGTTCTGGTCGAACTTGCCGCCCGCATGCAGCTCCGTCATCACGATCTCGGCGGCCGAGCGCTTCGGATCGTGCTTGTCGTCCATCTTCAGGCCGGTCGGTACGCCGCGGCCGTTGTCGGTGATCGAGATCGAGTTATCGGAATGGATCGTGACGTGGATTTCCGTGCAATGCCCGGCCAGCGATTCGTCGATCGAGTTATCCAGCACTTCGAACACCAGGTGGTGCAAGCCGGTGCCGTCCGAGGTATCACCGATGTACATGCCGGGGCGCTTGCGGACCGCTTCCAGACCTTCCAGGATCTGGATCGATGCTGCGCCGTATTCTTCCTGCTTTGCCGGGATTGGTGCTGCGTTCTGGCTTTCGGACATGGGACTGCTTTCTCTAGAATTCACAAAATCAGGGACTGACAAGACACTGGCCCGCGGATCAGATCCGCATCGGCATCACGACGTACTTGAAGTCGGGATTGTCCGGAATCGAGATCAGTGCGGACGAGTTGGAGTCGCCCAGCGACACATTGACCTGGTCGCATTTCAGGTTGTTCAGCACGTCCAGCAGGTAGGTCACGTTGAAGCCGATGTCGATATTGTCGCCACCGTAGTCGATTTCCAGTTCCTCGACGGCTTCTTCCTGGTCCGCGTTGGTGGACGAGATCTTCAGCGAGCCGGGGCTGATGATGCAGCGCACGCCCTTGAATTTATCGCTCGTCATGATGGCGGCGCGCTGCAGGGAGCGCAGCAGCTCGTCGCGGCTGATGGTGAAGTCGTTCTTGTAGCCCTTCGGGATCACGCGCGTGTAGTCGGGGAACTTGCCCTCGACCAGCTTGGAGATCAGTTCGATGTCCGTGAAGCCCAGCTTGACCTGGTTGGCCGCGATGTCCAGCTGGACCGGCTCGTCGTTCTCTTCCAGCAGGCGTTGCAGCTCGATGATGGTCTTGCGCGGGATGATGACTTCCTGGCGCTCGAATGCCTGCTCGGTCTTCACCTGGCAGAAGGCCAGGCGGTGGCCATCGGTGGCCACGGCGATGACGTTCTCGCCGTCCAGCACCAGCAGCAGGCCGTTCAGGTAGTAGCGGATGTCCTGCTGGGCCATCGCGAAGTGGACCATGTTGAACAGGTGCTTCAGCGTCTTTTGCGGCAGGGTGAACGAGGCGTTGAAGGTTTCCGCTTCCTGCACGGTGGGGAATTCCTCGGCGGCCAAGGTCTGCAGCGCGAAGCGCGACTTGCCGCTCTGGACGGTCAGGCGCTTGTTCAGCAACGTCATCGTCACGTCGCCCGATTCGGGCAGCGCGCGCAGGATGTCCAGCAGCTTGCGCGCGGCCACGGTGGTGCCGGCAACGTCCGCGCCGGAGCCGATATTGGCGTTCGTCGTGATCTGCACTTCCGTATCGGTGGACAGGAACGAAACGGCTTCGCCTTCCTTGCGGATGAGGATATTGGCCAGAATCGGCATGGTGTGCCGACGCTCGACAATACCGCTCACGATCTGCAGTGGCCGGAGAAGCGTGTCTCGGGTGGTTTTGACCAGTTGCATAAATATCCTCGATGTAAAGTGTTTGTTGAATCGGCCGCGCCGCGCACGGGGCGCGGCGTGGCTCAGCAGTTTATCAAATCTGTACCGGTGCTTCGGTCCGGGGTAATGGCTTGCAAGCCATTACCCGCTGAGTGGGCGGCGAGCATGCTCGCCGAAACCCCCACTCAGCCCTTGAGAGTTTGCTCCAGCACATGCAGCTCGTGGTTGCATTCCGGGTTCTTGGTGCGGTCGTTGGCGATCTTGCGCACCGCGTGCAGCACGGTGGTGTGATCGCGTCCGCCGAACAGCTCACCGATCTCCGGCAGGCTCTTTTGCGTCAGTTCCTTGGCCAGGTACATGGCGATCTGGCGCGGGCGGGCGATATTGGCCGGCCGGCGCTTCGAATACATGTCCGCCACCTTGATGTTGAAGAAGTCCGCCACCGTCTTCTGGATGTTCTCCACGCTGATCTGGCGGTTCTGCACCGACAGCAGGTCCTTCAGGGCCTCCTTGACGATGTCGATGGAGATGTCCTTGCCGTGGAAGCGCGAGTAGGCCAGGATCTTGCGCAGCGCGCCTTCCAGCTCACGCACGTTCGAGCGCAGGTGCTTGGCAACGAAGAAGGCCACGTCGTCGGACAGGGTCACGCCTTCCGACTTGGCCTTCTTCAGCAGAATGGCCACGCGCATTTCCAGCTCCGGCGGCTCGATCGCCACCGTCAGGCCCGAGTCGAAGCGCGAGATCAGGCGGTCGTCCATGCCCGTGATCTCCTTCGGATACGTGTCCGACGTGATGATGATCTGCTTCTTTGCCGCGATCAGCGCCTCGAACGCATAGAAGAACTCTTCCTGCGTGCGGCTCTTGCCGCCGAAGAACTGGATATCGTCGATCAGCAGCATGTCCAGCGAGTGGTAGTAATGCTTGAAATCGTCGAAACCCTTGCGCTGGTAGGCCGTCACCACGTCGCGCACGTACTGCTCGGCGTGGATGTAGCGGATGCGCGCGCCCGGCTGGTCGGCCATCACCTGGTTGCCGATGGCATGGATCAAGTGGGTTTTACCCAGGCCCACGCCGCCGTAGAAGAACAGCGGGTTGTACGACACGCCCGGGTTGTTCGCCACCTGGATGGCGGCAGCGCGCGCCAGCTGGTTGGCCTTACCGGTCACGAAGCTGTCGAAGGTCAGGTCCGTGTTGATGCGGCTTTGCTCGCGTCCCCGTGCATTGGCGAAGTCGTTGGCCGCGGCCGACGACGAGGCCTGCGGCATGTCGCGCACGTCCTGCGTGGGCACCGAGGGCAGGGCGGTGTTGCCGATGGTGTTGCTGACCGGGTTGGCGCTGTTACCGGTACCACCGCCGATGCCGCCGTTGACGGTGGGCGGCGAGGGCTTGCGGGCCGGGTTGGTACGCGGGTCCAGCACGAACTGCACCTCGGTCGGCGCCTCCCAGTATTGCGACGCCAGGGCGGTGATGCGGCTGGCGAACTGGGTTTTCACCCAGTCAAGCTTGAAGCGGTTGGGCGCAGCAATGCGCAGCTTGCCGTTCTCGTAGTCGAGCGGTACAAGCGGTTTTATCCACGCGCTGAATTGTTGCGGCGTCAGCTCCAGTTCCAGTTGAGCGGAACAGGTCTGCCAGAAATTTTCCATGAATCGTCTATCTGCAAAAGCTTGGGGAGGGCGCCGGGGAAACCCCATACGCGCCACACGTAACACGCTATTCTAACTCCGAACCCAACAAGTTATCCACAGGGTTGTTCCAAAATTTGCGGAAAATCGGTGCGGCGGGTGCCCCTGGCGGCCCTGTTGGCTGTTGACAAGCACCTCTCAAATGCTGATAATTCAGGGTTCCCCGCCCGTACTCCGTGATTTTTCAGTTTACGATCAGCGCGGATGAAGCGGGCGATGAGATTGGCCAGCTTGTGCCGGACGTGTGGGCATAAGTGCGCGAAATGTCATTGGCACCAATAACTGAAGGGATAACCCGGCGTGCGTGCTGAGTTTCAGCGCTGTGCGGCAGGCCCGATTTTGCATTTTTTTGCTTCTTTAGCGAGACCAACATGAAACGTACTTACCAACCTTCCGTCGTGCGCCGCAAGCGTACCCACGGTTTCCGCGCTCGTATGGCTACCCGTGGCGGCCGCCAAGTCCTGAACGCACGCCGTGCAAAAGGCCGCAAGCGTCTGGCTGTATAAGCCACTGCTTGTTTGCTGAGTGGACAGTAGTTCAAACAGCTCTTCAGGCGAAGGTTCACACGACTTCGCGCGCGCTCGGCGCATCGTTAAAACGGATGAATTTTCATCCGTTTTTCGTTTGCGCCCGACCCAGAAAAGCGCGCATTTCGTGCTGTACACCCGCCAGAATCAGCTGCCCCACGCGCGGCTGGGGGTCGTCGTTGCCAAACGCCTGGCGCCACGCGCCGTCACCCGCAACACCATCAAGCGCGTCACCCGCGAGCTGTTCCGCCTGACGGGACTGCCCGCCATCGATTGCGTGGTGCGGCTGTCGAAATCGGTCAATACCAAGGCCGGTCCGGCCACGACGGCGAAGCTGAAGGCGGAACTGCGCGTCGAACTGACGCGCCTGTTCGCTGCCCAGGCCGCCCTGTACGCGAAAACCCGGCCCGCGCCATGAAAACCCTGCTTTCCCTCCTGCTGCGGTTCTACCAGGTCGCCATCAGCCCCCTGGTGGGACCTTCGTGCCGCTTCTATCCGAGCTGCTCGAACTACGCGCTGGAGGCGCTGCGCACACACGGCGCGGCAAAAGGCAGCTGGCTCGCGGCACGCCGCGTCTGCCGCTGTCACCCGTGGAATCCGGGCGGGCTCGATCCCGTCCCACCCCGGCATTCTTCAACAACCGCTAGCGGTTGCAACCACTCCTGACTGTACCCAATGGATATCAACAAACGCACAATCCTGTGGATCGTCTTCGCTGTTTCGCTGGTCGCCCTGTGGAACGAGTGGATGATCTCGTCCGGCAAGCCGTCCATGTTCTCGCCGGCGCAAACCACGGCCGCCAAGCCTGCCGCCACCGCTAACGGCCTGCCCGCTCCGGTCGGCAACGCCACCGTCGCCGGCGCCGCCGCCGTGCCCGGCACCGCGGCCCCGTTCAAGAGCGAAGTCGTGACGGTCACGACGGACGTGTTCAAGGTCGACATCGACAGCCTGGGCGGCCAGATCAAGCGCCTGGAACTGCTCAAGTTCAAGGACAATATCGACCCGACCCGCAACCAGCAGCTGTTCCAGCAGGCCGGCAACCGCGTCTACCTGGCCCAGACCGGCCTGGTGGGCGCCGCCGGCCTGCCGAACCACAACACGGGCTTCACGGTCCGCCCCGGCCCGCGCACGCTGGATGCGTCCGGCCAGGTGCAGGTCGTCATGGATGCCGAGCAAAACGGCGTCAAGCTGACCAAGACCTTCACCTTCAAGCGCGGCGACTACACCATCGACGTGCGCCACGACGTGACGAACACGGGCGCCGCACCGGTCAAGCCGGAGCTGTACATGCAGCTGGTCCACGACGGCAACAAGCCGGAAGGTTCGTCCTGGTTCAACCCGAGCTTCACTGGCCCGACCCTGTACACGGACGCCGACAAGTACAAGAAGCTGTCGTTCGAAAAGGTTGAGAAGGAAGACGTCGCCCAGAAGGAAAACCCGGGCAAGACGCACATTCCGGATCACCCCACCAAGGCCGACAACGGCTGGGTGGCGATCTCGCAGCACTTCTTCGTCTCCGCCCTGGTCCCGCAGGACAAGCTGGCGCGCGACATCTTCACGCGCAAGGTCGACACGAATACCTACGCCATCGGCGTGGTGCAGCCGCTGGGCACCCTGGCGCCCGGCGCCACCGTGTCGAACAACGCCAAGCTGTTCTCCGGTCCGCAGGACGAGCAGGCGCTGGAAAAAGTCTCGCCAGGCCTGCCGCTGGTGAAGGACTACGGCATGCTGACCATCGTCGCCAAGCCGATGTACTGGGTCATGGAGAAAATCCACGCCGCGCTGGGCAACTGGGGCTGGACCATCATCGCCTTCACCATCCTGATCAAGCTGATCTTCTTCCCCCTGTCGGCCGCGAGCTATCGCAGCATGGCGCGCATGAAGGTGGTGACGCCGAAGATGACGGCCATCCGCGAGCGCCATAAAGGCGATCCGCAGAAGATGAACCAGGCCATGATGGAGCTGTACAAGACCGAGAAGATCAACCCGCTGGGCGGCTGCCTGCCGATCGTCGTGCAGATGCCTGTCTTCATCGCCCTGTACTGGGTCTTGAACGCGTCGGTGGAAATGCGCGGCGCGCCGTGGATCCTGTGGATCGACGACCTGACCAAGCCGGACCCGTTCTTCATCCTGCCGGTGCTGTACGCCATCTCGATGTTCGTGACGATGAAGCTGAACCCGCAGCCGGCCGATCCGGCCCAGGCCAAGATGATGCTGTTCATGCCGCTGGCATTCTCCGTCATGTTCCTGTTCTTCCCGTCCGGCCTGGTGCTGTACTGGGTCGTCAACAACCTGTTCTCGATCGCCCAGCAGTGGGTCATCACGAAGAAGCTGGCACCGGACGTCAAGATGCTGAGCTGATGCGCCGCTAGCATCTGTTGCCAAAAAAATAGGGACAGACCCCATTTTTCAGGAAACATTTCCTGAAAAATGAAGGTCGGTCCCTTTTTTTATTAAAATCCCACTATGAATCTCGATACTTCCCCCATCGCCGCCATCGCCACCGCCCCGGGCCGCGGCGGCATCGGCGTGGTGCGCGCCTCCGGCAAGAACCTGCAGGGGCTGGCGCAGGCGCTGTTCGGCACGGCCCTGAAGGCGCGCCACGCCACCTATATCCCTTTCACGCAGGACGACGGCAGCCTGATCGACCAGGGCATCGCCATTTATTTCAAGGGCCCCCATTCGTACACGGGCGAGGATGTCATCGAGCTGCAGGGCCACGGCGGCCCCGTGGTGCTGCAGATGCTGCTGCAACGAGTGCTGCAGGCGGGGCATGAATTCGGCGTGCGGCTGGCCGAGCCGGGCGAATTCACCCGCCGCGCCTACATGAACGACAAGCTCGACCTGGCCCAGGCCGAAGCCGTGGCCGACCTGATCGACGCCTCGACGGAAGCGGCGGCCAAATCGGCCACGCAATCGCTGTCCGGCGCGTTCTCGAAGACCATCCACACGCTTGTCGAGCGCGTCACGCACCTGCGCATGCTGGTCGAGGCCACGCTCGACTTCCCCGAGGAAGAAATCGACTTCCTGGAAAAATCCGACGCGCGCGGCCAGCTGAAAGGCATCGTCGAGGCGCTGGACCACGTGTTCCGCCAGGCCTCGCAGGGCGCCCTGCTGCGCGAGGGCCTGAATGTCGTGCTGGTAGGCCAGCCGAACGTCGGCAAGTCCTCGCTGCTGAACGCACTGGCGGGGGCAGACGTGGCCATCGTCACGCCGATTGCCGGCACCACGCGCGACAAGGTCAGCGAGACGATCCAGATCGAGGGCATCCCGCTGAACATCATCGACACGGCCGGCATCCGCGGCCACGACGAAGCGGTGGACCTCGTCGAGCGCATCGGCATCGAACGCACGTGGGGCGAAGTGGGCAAGGCCGACGTCATCCTGCACATGCTGGACGCCAACCACGGCCCCACCCTGGCCGACGAATCGATCCTGGCCGCTTTCCCCGAAGGCGTGCCGGTGCTGCGCATCTGGAACAAGATCGACCTGTCCGGCCACAAGCCGTCGCTGGACCAGTCGCCGGAAGCGACCCACATCTACCTGTCCGCCCACGACCACCTGGGCATCGACCTGCTGCGCGCGGAACTGCTGCGCATCGCCGGCTGGCAGCAGACGGGCGAATCGCTGTACCTGGCGCGCGAACGCCACCTGATCGCCTTGAAGAACGCCGCCCGCCACCTGGACCACGCCACGCAGCACGCCGCCCAGACCGACCAGTCGCTCGACCTGTTCGCCGAAGAGCTGCGGCTGGCGCAGACGCAGCTTTCCACGATCACCGGGGCGTTTTCGTCGGATGATTTGCTGGGGGTGATTTTCAGCCGGTTCTGTATCGGGAAGTGATGGCGTCGCCGAGAGGTTATTGGTCGACAGCGATATGCCGGCAGAGCACCTGACTCAATGGAGACTTGCGTGGGACTTCTCACCTTCAGCCTCAACGTCACCCTGGACGGCTGCATCGACCATCAGGAAGGCATCGCCGACGACGAGACGCACGCCTTTTTCACCCGCCTGATGGATGAGAGTGGAGCGATGCTGTGGGGCCGCACCACCTACGAAATGATGGAAAGCTACTGGCCGGCGGTCGCCCGTGGTGACGTGGCGGCGCCGCCTGCGGTCCATGAGTGGGCGCTCAAGTTGGAGACCAAGCCGAAATACGTCGTATCGGCCACGCGAATGGACTTCCCGTGGACGAATTCACACCATATCGTGGGCGACTTGCGCGCGGGTGTGCAACAGCTGAAGGACATGAATCCGGCTGGCGTGCTGCTCGGTAGCGGCAAGCTGGCGGCCGCGCTGGATCGGGTGGAACTGATCGACGAATACCAGTTCCTCGTTCACCCCCGGATTGCCGGTCACGGCCCCACGCTGTACCAGAGCGGGCTGCCCAGCACGCGAAAACTGGAGCTGCTGTCGGCAAAGCCGCTCCGTAACGGCGCCGTCGCCATGCATTACAGGCGCGGCTGACTATTGGCGAGTGAAAAATCGCCGCAGCCGCTGCACCCTCAATTCCGGCATACGATACTGAACTGGTTCTGCCCGGCGTATTTGTCCTTGCGCGATGGCGGCAAGTAAAGGTTTATCGGCAGCTCCTGCCGATGCCTTGACAATTAAGGTTTTTTACGCGGCCGTACCCGGGTATTCGCCCGGTCACCTTTCGACATCGCCCCACCCATCCAATCCATCACGAACGACAACGCATAAAACATCGCCGGCAGCATAAACAGCATCACCCACCGCCAAGGCCCGGCCAACCTGGGTTCCGTGAACATGCCCAAGCCCAGCAGGAACATCAGCCCCGCGCACAGGTGCGTGAAGACGCGGCCGGGGTCGGCGGGGCGGCCGCGCAGCCGCAGTGCGGCGCAGATGGCGTCGCGCACGGCGTACAGCAGCACGACCGAACCCACCAGGAAGATGCCCACGCCCACATTGCCCAGCGCGCCTTCGCCGGACGCTCCCAGCACTGCCAGGCCCGCCAGCATCGTGCTCACTGCTAGTGCAATCTTGATCAATTCTTTTCGCATGGCAGCGAGCATAGCACCAAGCCGGGGCAGGCTGCTGCTATCGGTGAAGCCACTCTCATTGGCAAAATAATGGGCTGATCCACGGCGAGGATTGGTACTGTTGTGAATCTGCATGAAGGTGCGCCAACGCACGAAACTGCGTGCTTTCAGCTGTTTTAATCCTGCTATTATTTATTCGGGCAAACACCATCGGCCCCGCATTCCGCCTTGCCCTGCCTTGTTGCGTGGCGGATGAAAGGCCGGTGGAGGTTGAGGATTCTCATGCCTGCGCACTTTTCGCTGACGTAATCTTGCTACCAGGCTTGAAGTGCATCCGAAAGGGGAAAATCGTGGAACAGAATCAAGAGCAATTGTCGTCCGATGGCGCGCCGCCGCTGCTGCCCCCGATGCCGGTGCTGTCCGCGGCAACGCGTACGCGTCAGTCGCTGCCCCCGAAAGGATCGTGCTGGTATTGCGAGAAACCGCTCGACAGCGTGCGCCGCTTCTGCGGCAAGGAGTGCGCCGACTCGTTCGACGAGGAAGCCGAGTACACCCGCTGATAAAGCGGCTCGCCCCGCTCCGTCACAGGGCCGGGCGCAGCAGGCCGAGGGCGCGATCGAAGTCGTATTCGTCGATGGCCGCCGCCACTGCCTGCCAGGGTTCGGCCCCTAGCGTTTCCGCCAGCACCATGCCATAGCGCGTCGCCAGGTCCACGGCGGCCCCGTTTCCTTCATCGAGCAGGCGCGCCAGCTCCTGCAGCAGTACCGCACCATCGCTCTGTTCCGGCACTTGCGCCGCCGTCGCGGGCGGCGGGTGGCGTTCCAGCTCCCTTGCGATTTCCACCAGCAGTGCCTGCAACGCCGCTTCCAGTGGACCCACCAATTCGTCGATACCCTGGCCGGCGGCCAGCGCGTCTTCCGCCTGGCCCGCCAGTGCCGCCAGCTGCGGCGCCGAGACCAGCCCGGCTGCTCCCCTGAGGGTATGGATGGTGCGATGGGCCGCGTCACGATCGCCGCTGGCCAGTTGTGCCACCGCGTCCCGGATCGACGAGGCATAGCCGGCGAAGCGGCGCAGCACATTACCGTAGACGTGGCGGTCGCCCAGCAGGCGGGCCAGCCCCCGTTCGGGATCGAGGACGGGCAGGGTATCGGTTGCTTGGTGGTGAAGGGTCATCAACGTGTCGTGAAGGACCAGCTGCGCGTGACGGTGCTGCCGTCGACGGTGCCGCTGAAGCTGACGTCGTACGTCGTGCCCGCGGCCAGCCTGGTCAGTGGAATAATGGCCGCAGCCGATTTCGGTGTTTCGCCATCGACGGCCTTGCTCAGCAGCCGTGTCGCCAGCTCCGCACCGCCGCGCGGGCGCACGGTGAAACTGTTCACCGTGATGGTCGACGTGTTGTCGGCATGGATGCTGACGGGATAGCCGACTTCGTTCTGGTTCGGCACCGGGTCCGGCGACTCGCTGTCGCTGAGGAAATTGGGCGGCACGGCGGTCTGGTTGTTGACCGGGTAGGTCACCAGGTTGCCGCGCCCGAGGCCCGGGCCGTAGCCGTTATTGGCTGAAAAATCTGTCGTGAAATACGTGTAGTTGCTGGCATTCGTGGCGGCGCCCGTGCCCATCTCGCGGAACAGGGGCTCGAACACGACGAAGCGGTGATAGATCGCCGCGATCAGTTCTTCCGCATGATAAAAACCATCGCGTTCGCCAGCGGCGGAAATCACTTCGCCATAGGCGCGCGCGCCCGTAAAGAAATAGCCGGCGTTGTTCAGGCGGTTCAGCAGGGTCTGGCCGGTGAAGCCGGGGTTGCCGGCCACCTGGTCATGCGAGACGGTATTGTTCAGGCGCTGGTAGTTCGAGTGGCCCAGCGCGGCCTGGTCGATGATGCTGTTGCGCGTCAACGTGGACAGGCCGACCTGGTTGCGCCGGTAGTTGAACCAGGCAAAGCCGTCGCTGGCCGTGTCGCCGCTGGCCGTGGGCGCACCGGGCGGCGGCGTGACGGGCGTGACCGGCGTGGGCGTGGGCGTGACGGCACCGTTCGGGCTCGAATCGCCGCCGCCGCCGCAGGCGGCCAGCAGCCCCGCCAGCAGCAGGGCGGTCAGGGGCCATTTACAGGTGTCGATTGCGCGCATGATCAGCTCCGACAGGGGCCGGTTCAGCCCGGCCATGGGCCGATTCTAAGCCAAATCCGCCAGCCCATCGGTTTTCTTGCTTCTTTTCTAACGAGGTTGGGTGGCGCTGCGGGGGTGCCGGCAGCGTTACAATAGCTCCGGATATCAAAAGGCATTGTTGCCGGAAACCTCACAGTCCAGAAAATAATTTGACTACTCCCCACACCCGCCGCATGCAGCGCGCCAAGTTTGCCTTGCCCAGCTTCGTCACCCTGCTGTCGATCGCCTGCGGCTTCGGCAGTATCGTCATCTCCGTCGATAATGCCTACGTCGGCTTCCCCCAGGATTACCGACTGGCTGCCGCGCTGCTGGTGCTGGCGGGGATCTTCGATGCGCTGGACGGCTTCGTGGCCCGTGCCACCGGCACCAGTTCCGAGTTCGGCGTGCAGCTCGATTCGATTGCGGACGTGATGAACTTCGGCTGCGGTCCGGCCATGCTGCTGTACTGCTACGGCTTCGTGCTGATGGGGCCCGCCGATCCGACCCTGCTGCGGGCCGGCGGCATCGCCGCCTTCTTCTTTGTTGCCTGCGGCGCGCTGCGGCTGGCCCGCTTCAACGTCAACGTGGGCCGCACCGACCCGAAATACTTTGTCGGCATGCCCATCACGGCGGGCGCCGCCTGCGTGGCCTCGGTCGTCGTGGCCTGGCCCGAGCCGCCCGATACGTCGCTGCACGGCTGGCTGGTGGTGGCCCTGCTGTTCGTCGTGGGCAGCCTGATGGTGTCGACCATCCGCTTCCCCAGCTCGAAGCAGAACAAAAGCGCGGGCCTGTTCGTGCTGCTGGCAGTGAACGTGGGCCTGCTGGTCTGGCTGCGCGCCTACTACTTCGTACTGTTCTTCCTCGTGTATATCACCGGTACCGTGCTGCTGAACCTGGCCTGGAAGCGGGGCTTCCGCAAGATCCCGCCGCCGGTGGTGTACGAGGACTAAAAACGGGAACTAAAGGCTAGCGCCAGGCTGACCAGAGAGGGCTTCGCGGTAGTGACAATATAGTCGGTCGGAGCGACGGCCGCTCTCGCGCCAAACCGGACGTACACGAACAGAGGTGTGAGCGCGGTGTCTGCTTATCACATGCGACCCCGATCGAGCGCCAGCGTTAACCTCGCCGTCGTTGCTAGAAGCATAAATGGCATAATGGCAGACTCGAGTTGGCCAACGTCATTTGGGTGAGGCGTCGCACGCGCGCACCGATCGATCAGACCTCAACAGAACAATGAGCAATCCTGTAACCCAGAGCATCAAAACCGTCCTGGCACAATTTAGCAGCACTACCCGGCTATACGAACTCACACTGTCGGACGCCGATGTCGTGCTTCCTCCCGGCGGCCTGTTGGTCGAAGCCTTCTTCGCGGTCGATGGTATCCAAGAGCTGGGCGTGCGGGACGTGATTGTTCTGGCGCTCGATGCCCACCTGGACTTGCGCGCATTGCTCGGCAGTACAGCTTCTCTTGAGATAAGCCTGGCGGATGGCTCACGTACCAAATTCTCAGGCGATGTATCGGAAGTCGCGATGCTGGGTAGTAACGGCGGTTTTACGCGCTACAAGCTGCGCTTGACGCCATGGTTGTGGCGGCTAACTCAAGTACGTAATAGCCGGGTCTGGCAAGACAAGACTGTCGTCCAGATCGTCGATTCCGTTCTGGACGGTCTTCGTCCATTGGCGCAGTGGTGCTGGAGCGCGGACACGGCTACTTTCATGCATGAGCTCTCCGAGCGTAGCTACTGCTGTCAATACCGAGAATCGGACCACGATTTCCTGTTGCGCCTGTTGACTGAAGAAGGGCTGATGTGGCGCTTTGAAGAGACCGCCGATGGCCAGTGCATGGTCCTGTTCGCAGATAGCCGATCGGAAGACGGGGTTCCGGAAGACGCGACCAGCGCCGGTGCGAACGGAATCGCCTTCCGTGGAGCACGCGCTTTAGAAAGCCAGGATACGATCCAGGCGCTCCAAGCGACGCGTAGTATCGTGCCCACGATGATTGCTCTGCTCAGTTACGACTACAAGGCGAAGAAGGCGATCGTCGGCTCGGCTCCCTCCAGCTCCATCTATCCAGCGTTACCGGCTTTGGAAAGTTACGATATTCCGGGCCAATACGCGTATGCGAACGCATCCACAGCTCAACACTATGCCGCTATCCAGATGCAGGTTCGAGAGGCACGTAGTGATCTGTGGCGCGGGCGATCAACGGCCCGGACCCTAGCTGCGGGAACAAGAATTCGCATTACCGATGTGCCACGGTCGGAAACAGCAGATGCAGCGCCCGCGTTTACGGTGGTGAAAGTCATCAGCGTGGGCGTCAACAATCTGCCGACACGCGCTACTGATGGCCTGGCCGAACTGTTCGGCCCTATCCCAGAGCTGCTGGAAGAAGCTTCGCATGGGTACGCGGTGCAGCAGGAAGACTTCGCCTTAGTGATCCAGCAAGCCCTTTCGACCGGCTACGCCAACAGCTTCGAAGCAGTAACGGCTGACACCGCGTGGCGCCCGATGATGCCGCACGGCGATGGTCGTATGCATGCCAAACCAACGGCTCATGGCTGCCAGACCGCGATCGTTATCGGACCGGACGGGGAAGACGTCGCTGCCGGTGCTGACGAACTATACTGCGATAAGCTTGGTCGGGTAAGAGTCCGGTTTCACTGGCAGGATAGTGACGCCGCATCGTGCTGGGTTCGCGTCGCACAGCGTGCCGCTGGCGGCGGAATGGGCATGCAGTTTCTGCCGAGGATAGGCCAGGAAGTCCTATTACAATTCCTCGAAAACGATATCGATCGCCCCATCATCGTCGGAGCCCTCTACAACGGCCGGGGAGAAGGCGGCATGACGTCGTTACCTGGCACGCAAGAATCTGTAAATGAAGACACCGATGTATATGCCCTCGCGACGGACCATCGACCGTCGGCGCAGGGCAATCTGGCAGCTGGTAATAGTCCAGTGTGGCATGGGGCCTCGGCGGGCGTAGCGGGCCATGGCAATGCGACGGCGCAGTGGGGCCTGCGCAGCAAGGAGTTCGGCGGGCCGGGCTATAACCAGCTGCTGTTCGACGATACCGACGCGCAGGGCCGCGTGCAGCTGCGGTGCACCCATGCATCGACCGAGCTCAACTTGGGCCACCTGATCCACGCGGCGGACAATTACCGCGGTAGCTTCCGTGGTCAAGGCGTCGAGTTAAGAACGGATGCGTATGGGGCGGTTCGCGCCGGTGCTGGCGTTTTTATCTCAAGCTATGGAATCGACCACACTGCCGCGCAACGCGACCCCGCTGGCGACTCGGCGCCGCTGATTGCGATGCTCAAGCAATTGAGTCTCTTATGCTCAACGTTCAGCGCTGCGGCAACGACGCATCAGACTGTCGCTCTGGCAGGACATATCGGATCGACACGCGCAGGCCAGAGCAAGCGCGATTCTTCCGTAGCGCCAATCGCTTCGATGCTGGCCAGTACATCGGGCATGGTTTCCTCCGACGATCTTAATAAGGCGATGCAGGACCGCGCCAGTACATCGGTGCAGCCCGCGGCCGGCAAAATACCGCATTTTGGCCGTCCCACGGTCGCCATCGCAGCAAAGGCAGGCTTCGGCGTGTCCGCCGGCGCTAGCGTGCAGATTTCTTGCGGGGACATCGCAACACTGGCCAGCGGCGCCGACAGCGAGTTTCTTAGCGGCGGAAAGTTGCGTATCCATTCCGGCCAGGCCATCGGCGTGCTCGGCGGCGCGATCAAGCCTGGGGACGCGAATTTCGGCTTGCAATTGATTGCCGCCCAAGGCGAGGTAAATGTACAGGCTCAAGCCGACCAGCTTTCGATCCAGGCACGGGACGAAGTAAACGTGATCAGTGCGAATGGCAGTGTTGATTGGGCAGCAGCGAAAAGTATTTCTCTGTCTACGGCCGGTGGCGCCAACATTACGATCAACGGCGGAAACATTACCGTACAGTGTCCAGGAAAACTGCTGGTGCATGCGGGAGCAAAACATTTCGCCGGCCCCGCCACCACTCAATTCATGATGCCCGTTCTCCCGAATACAGATAACACCTGGGTCGAACTCGATGCTAGATACGATGACGCGTGGAACACACCGTGGCCGCTTGAAGCACTAACGTTCGAAATCGCGGGCACGCCGATAACGAAATCCGCCACGGTCAACATCCTGAAGTAAAGGACAAGTGAAATGTCAGAAGTCATTCGCCTAGAAGCACCCCGTGACGGTGGTGTCCTGGTGACCGCAGTGCCCGTGGTAACGGAGCGAGAGATCGTCCGTGATCGGGACAACATCATCCAAACGCTGCACGCAGCTTACTTGGCGCTGTGCGAGGATATGGCCGACTTTCAGCATCAGTGGGACGCCGATCCAACGAAGGCTTTCCTGGATAGCGCCCGGGCCGGCGCAAGCCAGGGCGCCGCCGATTGGCTTGGTGATCAAGCCGCGCTCTTCGATAAAAAAACTTGGGTCGAGATAGGTCATAAGGTCGAGAATTTCACTGGAGACTGCCTCGACCGGATGGCCACCTACAGCAAACAGCAGTATCAGGACCTGGCGCGCGAGATTAACAAGCACGTCAGCAATCCTGAGCGCACGTTATATAACTGGGCTTGGTGGCAGAGGACGATTGAAGATGAAGCGCGGGCTGCAGTGGATTCTCAGCGTGCTCGGCTCAACGCAGCCGTGGCAAGCGTTAATGACACCGCATCGAGCATGCTCGCCACGGCAGAAAAAGCCCAGAAGCTGTACAAGCATCGCGATGCCATTCTCAATCTTCCCAGCCTGATCGCGATCGGCGACCCAAAGCCCATCCAAGCCTTCGTGGAGAACGAGCTCATGGATATCGATCCGAAATTGGCAAAGGCTATCCGAAACGACCCACGCTTCTCCATCGTTCTGGAAATCATTGCCGACAACGAAAGCGCACTAAGTTTCCTGGCTTACGCAAGCCTGATGATCGAAGCGATACCACCAAATTTCTATGCTTTCATCGCTGGCAAAGGAGCAATCTACATCGTTATTGAGGTGATTCTCCTGGTGGTGACCGCACTCCTGAGCGCAGGTGCCGCCGCGGCCACCCGCGTCGCGTGGCTGGTGGCACGGCTCACGTCGGCCAGTGCCAAATTAGCTGGCGCGGCGGCGAAGGTCAGACGCGCAAAGGCTGCGCTGGACGCTTTCGTGCGGATGCTCGAGGATCTGATGAGAGCGGTCAACGAGTTGCACGATCTTGGCGGGAAGCTCATTCGAGCACGTCTGAAAGGTCTCTCTGTTCGTGGCAGCACCAAAACCAAGCTGACAGCCAAGAAAGAGAGCATCCGCCGCGATAAGCGCTGCCGGATTTGTGGCAGGACCGATCATCCGACACCCCGACATCGTCGTGGTCACGTTGTATATCGATAAGGAACTCTGAAAGATCATGGCATTTTCGTTACCATCTGACGAGCGTGGGCACACGACAAAAGGCGCTTACCTGGAATTCATGAAGAGTCGCACCGAGAGCGATTCGCATCCGCGCCATCACATGGACATGCAGGCTCACCACGCGATCTCAGAAAAGGCAATTTTCGACGCCAAGCTTGACGATCGTCTTGCCGACTTCGGATATGAGATTGACGTGCCGGAGAACCTCGTGTTCATTCCTTCGACGTTGCAGGGGGCGTGTCTCCTCCAAGTACAACCACATCGGGGGAATCATACTGCTAGGCTGATCAAAGGTGACGATGACGACAGCTGCCATCCACCCGCATATCACATCATGGTGGCTAATCGGCTGAAAGCGATTTTCCCTGCCTTGGAGGAAGAATGCGGCGATCACGGCACGAACATCGCCAAGAAAACGCAGAAAGCGCTTGACCATATCAGCACGGATATTATCAAGAAAATTCAGCACAAGCCTCGTGAGGCACGGCTGACGAAATTGTACGCCTATTTCAATCCAGGACATCCGCGCGGTTGCGGAGGCGAAGATAGCGTCACCAAGACCGGTGTGGACACCTGCCCAGTAGAACGGGACCACCGCAATCAGCGCAAAGGGCCGAACCAGGAACAAGAAGGCATTACCTATCCGCACTGCGCCCCTTACACGCTTGAGCCAGGAAAATAAAATGACTGACTACGACAACGAGTATTACTTCATTCGCATGGACGATAACCGGGAGTCCCTTCCGTATCTTCGCCCGGACACCAACACGAACGAGCGCCGGTTCCGGAATAAAGCCCCGGCGATGGGCTCTTCCCCGCTTATTTTCACCAACGCCTTGAAAGATGACTTTCGCAAAGCTGGGGCCAAAGCCGAGATTGCGGATATCTTGTTTGAAAGCAGCAATTTCGTCGTACGCGACCACATCCGTGCCAAAATCCTGGAGCACGAGATCCCAGGTATGTTCCTGCACCCTGCCGTGTACATCGACGACGAAGACGAGTGGCATGAGGATTACTGGTTTGTTGGCTTTTCCAGCCGCTTTGATTGCTGGGACCGTGAGAACTCCACGTACTCGTCGCCACCGCTGCAGATCGGCGCGAACGAGTTCTATGATATGTACACTTACTCTTTGAACAGCAAATTACTGGATGCGACGCCTTTGGAAGACCGGTTAATGTTCCAAATGGGTGGCACGCAGGATGCGATGATCGTCTGCCACAAGAGCCTTGCGCGCGTCTTCCGCGGAGGCGGACAGAGCGGTGCACTCCTACAGTTAGTCTCGGACTATTAATCCGTTTTTCCAGTTGCACCCTTATGACTGCAAACAGGAAAACGTAGCTTCTGGCCGAGAGCAGCCGGTCGCATTGTCAAGGTGGACCTGGTTGTTGCCCCCAAGGATAAGTGAGAGATTTTGTTAGGCGTTCTAAGCCACCTCGTGGCCCCGGGCCGCGCGCAGGATCTCGAACCACTGCGGGCGGCTCAGCGTGAAGCGGGTCGCTTCCACCGCTTCGGCAATCGCTGCGATGCGCCCGCTGCCCGTCAGCGGAATCGGCGCGCACGGCAGCTGCATGATCCATGCGAACACCACGCTGGCGAACGGCCGGCCCGTCTCCTCGGCCACCTGCCGGATCTTGGCACGCAGCGGCGTGGCGGCAGCGTCGTCGCCGAACAGACGACCGCCCGCCAGCGGCGACCAGATCATCGGTGCCACGCCCTTGTCCTGCAGGCCGTCGAAGGTTTCGTCGAACAGCGGGTCCAGGTGCAGCGGCGAGAACTCGACCTGGTTGGTGACCAGCGGCACGCGGCGGTGCAGGCTTTCGAACTGGTGCCGGCTGAAGTTCGACACGCCGAAATGGCGCACCTTGCCGGCCGCACGCAGGCCCTCGAAGGTTTCGGCGATGTCGTCGAAGTCCATCAGCGGGTCGGGGCGGTGGATCAGCAGCAGGTCGAGGTGTTCCGTTCCCAGGGCCTTCAGTGAATTGTCCACCGAAGCGCGGATATGGTCGGCCGACGTGTCGTAATGCTGGATCGTGTGCGCGGGGCGCGCGGGCGACTTCAGCTTGATGCCGCATTTGCTGACGATCTGCATATGGTTGCGCAGGCCCGGCTGCAGTGCCAGCGCCTGCCCGAACAGCGTTTCCACCCCATAGCCGCCATAGATGTCGGCATGGTCGAAGCTCGTCACGCCCAATTCGATGCACTGCTGGATAAAGGTCAGGCGCTGCTGGGCCGACATGTCCCATTCCCCCATGCGCCACATGCCGGCCACGATACGCGACAGCGCAAGGCCGTCCTCGGAAGTGCGGACGACGGGGCAGGGGGCGGGAAAATGGGCCATGACGATGCTTTCAGTTCGAGAGGGAGGAGGGCTGATTATAGTGCCGGCATCGCCTTTCGGGCGCGGCGATGCAGTAACCGTCTTACACAAAAAAAAGCGGCCCGAAGGCCGCCGAAAGTGAGAACAAGCGCGCGGCCTTGGATTTCCGCGTTCAGGGACGTTCTCGATAAAACCGTGAATTACGTGGTGCGACCTCGTCAGAAACGGTACATCACCGAAGCTTCCCACGTGCGGCCGAACAAAGGGCGGGCATTGATGGGGCCCGCGCCGCCCGTGGTCAGGCGCGAATTGCCTTCCGTCAGGCCCAGTTCGTTCGACAAGTTGCTGCCGTTGACGCGCAGCTCGATCTTCTCGCCCAGGCGGTAGACGGCGCCCAGGTCCACCGTCTTGTACGAGGGCAGGTACTGCAGGTTGGCCTGGTCGGCCCAGCGCTCGCCGATATGCGTGTAGGTGCCGTAGAGGCGCAGCTCGTTATCGCCCATCGGGATGCGGTAGGTGGGCGTGAAGCGGTATTGCAGCTTCGGCTGGCGCTGCACGCGCTTGCCGGCCGTGCTGGGGTTGTCCTTGTATTTCGAATCCTGGTAGTCGCCCGTCAGGGTCAAGGTCAGGTTGTGGATCGGACGCAGCGCCAGCTCGAATTCGATGCCGTCACCCTTCGAGCCGCTGACGGAATTCAAGATGGTGCCGTCGGCCAGGATCTGCTGGAAGGCGATGCCATCGAACTCCGTGTGGAAGTAGTTGATGTAGGCGCTGTAGAGCTGCGTGGCCGTCTTGAAGCCCACTTCGAACTGCTGGATCTTCGGCGTCGGCAGCAGGCCGCGGTCATTCACGTTGGCCTGGCTGCCAGCGTTGCGCAGATCGTCGAACGCGACGAAGGTGTGGCCCGTGTTGGCGCGGGCGAAGATGGCGGCGTCGCGGCTCAACTTGAAGTTGCCGCCGATGGTGAAGGAGTTGGCCGAATCCGTGCGCGTCAAGGCCGTGTTGCCCCCGGTCGGCATCGAGGTGCCGTTGTTGTAGACGGTCAGCGGGTTGTTGTCCGTGTCGCCCGAGCGCAGGTTCGATACGGTGGCGTCGAGCTTCTGGCGCTCGCGGCGGATGCCGCCGTCGACCTTGATGCGGTCGTTGATCTTCCACTCGTTGGCAATGAACAGGGCCGTATTGCTGCCATCGTACGAGGCCACGGGGGCGTAGTTGACGGGGCCTTCCTTGCCCTGGTTCGCCACGATGACGCCGTTGTTTAAGCGCACGTCGATCAGGCGCGCGTTCGGCACGGCCGTCATCAGGTGGCTGTTGCCGAGGAACCAGACGTCATCCGACGAGTAATTGGCGAAGTAGCCGCCGATCGTCACCGTGTTGTCCTTCATCCATTCCTTGCTGACACGGATTTCGTCCGTGAACGACTGGAGTTTCTTCTCGACCGCCCACAGGCCGGCCTGCACCACCTGCTGGTTGGCGGGCACGGGCGTGCCGTCCAGGTAGGTGGCGGTGGCCGTCGTCGCCGTCTGGCCCGCCACGGCGTTGCGGTAGGTCGACAGGGCGGTGGCGTTGTATGCGCCCATGGCCAGCGGGTTATTGCCCGTGAACATGGCGATGGTGTTCATGTCGCCGTCGAAGTAATTGAATTTGTTCGACACGTTCCAGCCCGAAATGGTCTGGTTGAAGTCGACGCCGAACACGGTGGCGGCCAGGCCGCGGCCGTCGCCCAGGTCGTAGTTCAGGGTGCGGCCTGGCGCGGCTTCCACCGTGAAGCGGCGCATCTCGCCGCTCATCAGGGTGCCCGTCAGCGGATCGAAGCCGGGGAATTCGGAGATCGAGCGGCCTTCGTTGGCTGAAATCAGGGGCACGCCCGTATAGAACGCATTCTTGTCGTCCGTGCGGCGGGCGTAGAAGGTGACTTCGCCCTGGTCCAGCTTGCGGGTCAGCGTAGCGGTGATCTGGCCGCCCTTGTCGGAGGGGAAGCCGGCATCGCGTACGCCGTTGGTGTTGCGGTAGAAGCCACCGACGGTACCGTACCAGCCGTCCGAAATCTTGCCGCCGTAGAAGACGTCGACCCGGCGCAGCTCGCCCGTGCCCGTGGAGAAGCGGATCGACCCTTCCGGCGTGTCCGTGCCCTTCTTCAGGATGAAGTTCATCGTCGCGCCCGGCTGGCCGTTCGAGAAGATCGTGCTAGGGCCGCCCCGCAGCACTTCGACGCGCTCGATGGTGTCATCCAGGCGGAAGGCGGACGAGCCCTCGAAGAAGGACAGGGTCGGCACCGGATAGATCGGATTGCCCATCATCTGCACGGAAACGAAGGGCGAGTCGGAGCCGGACGGGAAGCCGCGCACCTCGATATTCGCGCCGGACTGGCCGCCGGTGGCTTCCGCATACACGCCCGGCACCAGCTTCAGGATGTCGGCCGTGCTGCTGGGCGCGGCCTGGCGCAGCTGTTCCTCGGAGGCTGTCGTGATGGAGAAGGCGGAATCAAGTTTGCGCACGCCGCCCGTGGCGACGCCGGTGACGACCACCTGTTGCAGCTCGGTCTGGACAGCGTCGTTGCGGGCGGCAGCGGCCTGGGTTTGCGGCGCGGCCGGCTGGGCGTCGGTGTTCGTGCCGGTAGCGGCGGCCGTGCCGGTGCCGCTGGTGTCCTGGGCCTGGGACTGGGCAGGGCCTGCCAGCGCCAGCAGGGCCAGCGAGATGGACGAAGCAAGGCAAGTACGAGAAATTCTCATGGGATGGGCTTTCTTATGGGTGAATGTCGTCTCCGGGACCAACGCCCGGTCATTCCCGGGCGTTCCCGCCGCTTTACAGCGTGGTGAAGCTTGAGTGGTGCTTGTTCTTCTGTTGTTGCCTGCCATTGAAACAACAAATGATATCGATGTCAATCAGATTGTTATCGATGTCATTTTTTACGACAAAGTTTTTGAATCTGTCATAATGCCCCCCAGACTTTGACCCCGAGCGACCGATGCCCCCAGCCAAACCCAGCGAATCCGGATTGACAATGGAAGACCTTGCCCGAGTGGCGGGCGTCTCCAAGATCACCGTGTCGCGGGCCCTGCGCAACAGCCCGCTCGTGACGGAAGCGACCCGCGACAAGGTGCGCAAGATCGCCGAAGAGCAGGGTTATCGCCTCAATGTGAGCGCTCGCAACCTGCGCATGGGCCGTTCGTATTCCGTCGCGGTTGTGGTGGAAATGACACCGGCGAAGGGCCGGCCCATGTCCGACCCGTATCCGCTGGAGCTGTTGGGCGGCATCACGCAGGAACTGACGACGGCCGGCTACAGCGTCGTGCTGACGTCGAAGCAGTTGCTGGACACGGCGCCGGTGCAGGGCGCGGACGGCCTGATCCTGCTGGGCCAGGGCTCGCACGGCGAAGCGGTGACGACCCTGAAGAAGACGGGCCTGCCGCTGGTGGTGTGGGGCGCGCCGGAGCCGGGCTCGGACACTATCGTCGTCGGCAGCGACAACCGCAAGGGGGGCATCAGCGCGGCGCAGCGTTTCATCGAGCTGGGCCGCACCAAGCTGGTGTTCCTGGGCGACGTCGACCACGCCGAAGTGCAGGAACGCTGCGCCGGCTTCATCGACGCCATGGGTGGACGGGGCACGGTGCACATCATGCGCCCGAAGGCCTTTACCTTCGAGGCCGGCTTCGACTGCATCTCGGCCCTGCTGAAAAAGAAGGGCCAGAGCTTCGACGGCGTGTTCGCCGCCAGCGACCTGCTGGCCATGGGCGCGATCCGGGCGCTGGCGGAGAAAAGCCTGCATGTGCCGGAGACCGTGTCCGTGATCGGCTACGACGACACACCGGGCGCGGCCAGCTTCGTGCCGCCGTTGACCAGCGTGCACCAGTATCTGCGCGACGGCGGCGTGCTGCTCGCGCGCAAGATGCTCGATCTGATGAACGGCGAAGCCGTCGCTTCCGAAGTGCTGCCGACGACCCTGATGGTGCGGCAGACTTAGTACCTACAACCGTGCCCCGCCCGTGCGGGGCAGTTTTTTAATCCGCTTCCAAACCGGTTTGGATAAATGGGGACAGACCCCATTTTTTGAGCAACATTGCCGGGAAAATGGGGTCTGTCCCCATTTTTGAAGCAACATTCGAAGAGGTAACCGTGCTAGATACTCACCGCTTCCCGCCCGATCCGTGGCGCCTGCAAGAAACCTCGCCCGACGCGGCGACGCATTTCCTGAACGAGACCCTGTTCGCCCTCGGCAACGGCTATATCGGCGTGCGCGGCACGGCGGAGGAAGGCTGGAGCGGTCCGGCCGGCACGTCGCTGGACGGCACCTACCTGAACGGCTTCTACGAGTCCGAACCGATCCATTACCCGGAAACGGCGTACGCGCTGGCCAAGACCAACCAGTTCATGCTGAACGTGCCGAACGCAAAAGGCATCGCCGTGTACCTGGAGGACGAGCGCTTCGATCCGCTGCAGGGCACGGTGGAGGCCTACCAGCGCACGCTGGACCTGCGCACGGGCATCCTGGAGCGCTCGCTGCGCTGGACGTCGCCGGGCGGGCGCACGATCGCGTGGCGCAGCCGACGCCTCGTCTCGTTTGACAACAAGCACCTGCTGGCGCTGCAGGTGGAAGTGACGCCCCTGAATTTCGCCGGCACGGTGCGCATCGTCGCCACGCTCGATGGGGCCGTGAAGAATATCGAGGCGGGCGACGATCCGCGCGTGGGGTCGGCCGTGTCCGGCCCGGCATTGACCTTGCTGGGTGTCGAGCAGGATGAGTCGTTCGCGGCCCTGGTGCAGCAGACCCGCAACAGCGGTTTTCGCCTGGTCAGCGCGACCCTGACGGCGGTCGAATCTTCACATGCCACCGCATTCGAACAGGACGGCTTGCGCCTGGCGCAGACTTTCACGGTGCCGGCGGTGCAGGGACAGCCGATTGTCGTCACCAAGTACGCCAGCTATCACTCGTCGCGCGACTACCCGGAAGGCGAGCTGCTGCCGCGCAGCCGCGCGCTGCTGGCACAGGCACGGGCCGACGGCTTCGAGGCATTGGCCCAGCGCCAGTGCGCCTACCTGGCCGATTTCTGGCAGCAGGCAGACGTGGAGATCGACGGCGACGACGCGCTACAGCAGGGCATCCGCTTCAACGCCTACCACTTGCTGCAATCGGTGGGCCGCGACGGCAAGACCAATATCGCCGCCAAGGGCGTCACGGGCGAGGGCTACGAAGGCCACTATTTCTGGGACACGGAGATCTACATCTTCCCCTACTTCCTGTACAACAAACCGGAAATCGCCCGCAAGCTGCTGGACTACCGTTGGGCGGGGATGGAGTCGGCACGCCGCCGCGCGCGCCAGATGTCGCACGAGCGGGGCGCCCTGTACCCGTGGCGCACCATCGCGGGCGAGGAGTGCTCGGCCTACTTCCCGGCCGGGACGGCGCAGTACCACATCAACGCCGACATCGCCTATTCGATCAAGCTGTATTGGGATGCCACGGGCGACATCGACTGGCTGCGCGCGCACGGCGCGGAGATCGTCATGGAGACGGCGCGCATCTGGACCGGCATCGGCAGTTACGACCGGCAGGGCCGCTTCGTCATCAACGAAGTGACGGGGCCGGACGAGTACACGGCCCTCGTCAACAACAACTACTACACCAACGCGATGGCGCAGCTGCACCTGCGCTTTGCCGCCACCGTGGCCGACAAGCTGGCCGCCGGCTACCCGCAGGACCATGCCCGCATCGCCGCCGCCATGGGCCTGCAGGAAGGCGAGCCGGCCGAATGGCGCCGCGCCGCCGACCTGATGCACCTGCCGTATGACACCGAGCTGGGCATCCACGAACAGGACGACAGCTTCCTGTCGAAGAAGCGCTGGGACTTTGCCAACACGCCGGCGGACAAATACCCGCTGCTGCTGAACTACCACCCGATGGTGATCTACCGCCACCAGGTCTGCAAGCAGGCCGACGTGGTGCTGGCGCTGCTGCTGCTGTCCGACCAGTTCACCCTGGACGACAAGCGCCGCGACTTCGACTACTACGAGGCCGTGACGACGCATGACTCCTCGCTGTCCTCTTGTATCTATTCCATCGTCGCCGCCGAAGTGGGCTACCAGGACAAGGCCTACGACTACTTCATGGAAACGGCGCGAATGGACCTGGACGACACCCATGGCAACACGCGCTACGGCGTGCACACGGCGGCCATGGCCGGCACGTGGCTGGGCGTGGCCTACGGCTTCGGCGGCATGCGCGTGGTGGACGGCGAAGTGCGCTTCGCACCGACCCTGCCGGCCCGGTGGCGCCACTACCAGTTCCACATCCACCTGCACGGTTGCCTGCTGCGCGTGCGTGTCGGCGGCGACGGCACCACCTACACGCTGCTGCGCGGCGAGGCCCTGCGCATCCACCATCGCGGGCGCCAGGTCGACCTGACGGCAGCACAATCCACGCACACGGAGGCATGATGAAAAAGGCAGTCATCTTCGACCTGGACGGCGTCATCACCGATACCGCCCGCTACCATTACCTGGCCTGGAAACGCCTGGCCGAAGGGGAGGGCGTGCACTTCGACGAAGCCGCCAACGAGCACCTGAAGGGCATCGACCGGATGGGGTCACTGGACCTGATCCTGGCATCGAGCCCGCGCAGCTACACGGCCGACGAAAAGCTGGCGCTGGCGACGCAGAAGAACGAGCATTACAAGGAGCTGATCGCCACCATGAGCCCGGCCGACCTGCTGCCGGGCGCCGTGCAGGCGCTGATCGATTGCCGCGCGGCCGGCTTGAGAATCGGCCTGGCCTCCGTCAGCCGCAATGCCTTTACCGTGCTGGCCAGCCTGGGCATCACGGACAAGTTCGACTACGTGGTGGACGCCGCCACCATCGCCCAGGGCAAGCCCGATCCGGAGATCTTCCTGGCGGCGGCAACTGCGTTGGGCGTGGCGCCCGAGGACTGCTTCGGCGTGGAGGATGCCGTGGCCGGCGTGGCGTCGATCAAGTCGGCCGGTATGTATGCCGTCGGCGTGGGCGACCCGCAGGTGCTGCGGCAGGCCGACGTGGTGATACCGAGCCTGGCGCAGTTCAGGCTGGCCGATTACCTGGCCGCGTAAAAAACAAAAAACCGGAGGAGACAAAATGAAGACCCGCCGCATCCTGTTCATCCTGTTCCTGATCTACTTTGTCTTCGCCATCCTGCTCAACAGCGTGGGCACGGTGATCCTGCAGATCATCAATAACTACGGCGTCAGCAAGGGCGCTGCCAGTGTGCTGGAAGGCTTCAAGGACCTGCCGATCGCCATCGTGTCCTTCCTGGTGGCGTCCTTCCTGCCAAGGCTGGGCTACAAGAAGGCCATGCTGGCGGGCCTGGCCATCGTCACGCTGGCCTGCCTGGCCATGCCGCTGGTGCCGGGCTTTGCGACGGCCAAGCTGCTGTTCGGCGCCGTGGGCGTGTCCTTCGCGCTGGTCAAGGTGTCCGTGTATTCGACCCTGGGCCTGGTCGCCACGAGCCCGCGCCACCATGCCGGCATCATGAACACGCTGGAAGGCTTCTTCATGATCGGCGTGCTGTGCGCCTACTGGGTGTTCGGCTGGTTCATCGATTCCGCCAACCCGCGCTCGACCAGCTGGCTGAACGTCTACTGGCTGCTGGCCGCGCTGTGTGCCGTCACCTTCGTGCTGCTGGCATTGACGGCCTTCGACGAAAGCCTGGCGGCGCTACCCGCGGAGCGCACGCCGGCCCAGGATTTCGCCGCGATGCTCAAGCTTTTCTTCAAGCCCCTCGTGTGCATCTTCGTCATCACGGCCTTCCTGTACGTGCTGATCGAGCAGAGCGTGGGCACCTGGCTGCCCACGTTTAACAATGAGATCCTGAAGCTGCCCGCGGCCATGAGCGTGCAGGTCACCAGCATCTTCGCTGCCTGCCTGGCGCTGGGCCGCCTGTCCGCCGGTGTCGTGCTGCGCCGCCTGCACTGGTATCCCGTGATGAACGTATGCCTGCTGGGCATGGGCGCCGTGGTACTGCTGGCGCTGCCGCTGACGCACGATATCGCCCTTGACCCCAACGTAACGTGGGCCAGCGCGCCGGCGGCGGCCTACCTGTTCCCGCTGATTGGCCTGTTCATGGCGCCGATCTACCCGGGCATCAATTCCGTCATGCTCAGCTCCCTGCCGCAGCACCAGCATTCGGCCATGACGGGCCTGCTGGTGATCTTTTCCGCGCTGGGCGGCACTACCGGTTCGATGATCACGGGCTATGTGTTCGGCGCCTTCAGCGGCCACTTCGCGTTCTACCTGACCCTGGTGCCGATTGCCGTCGTGCTGGTGATGCTGTATTTCTTCCGCCGTGCGGTCGAAGGTGGCCATCGGGACAGCGGCTCCGGCACGGCAGGGGCCTCCGCTATAATCGGCGGCTGATCGACCCTTGTCCGACGCATGAACCTGAAAGCCCTGGCCGATACGCTCGGCATGTCCAAGACCACCGTGAGCCGGGCGCTGAACGGGTATCCGGAAGTGTCCGAACGCACCCGCGCCCGGGTGCTGGCGGCGGCCAGCGCGGCGGGCTACCAGGCCAATCCTGCCGCGCGCACCCTGGCGGTGGGACGCAGCAATGTGCTGGGCATTATCTACCCGCTGCTGCCGGCCGACCTGGGCGACCCGATGTTCCTCGACGTCGTTGGCGGCATGTCGGCCGCGCTGGAAGCGGCCGGCATGAACCTGATCATCGTGCCCGTCTCGCCCGCCAACGAACTGCCGACCTACCGCCAGCTGGTGCGGGGCCGCCGCGTCGATGGGCTGGTGGTCAGCCGCACCCTCGTGGACGACGAGCGCATCGCCTGGCTCAGCGAAACGGGCTTTCCGTTTGTTGCCCACGGCAGGACGCAGCTGGACCGGCCCTACGCGTGGTTCGACTATGACAACGCGGCTGGCATTGCCCAGGCCGTGGAGGCACTGCTGCGCCACGGTCACCGCCGCATCGCCCTGCTGGGTTCTCCGCTGACGTTGAACTTTGCGCGCCAGCGCCGCGACAGTTTTACCGCTGCGCTGGCGGCGGCCGGCATCGTGCCCGATGCGCGCTACCTGATCGAATCGGCCATCGACCGCCGCAGCGGCTACCAGGCCATGCAGGCATTGCTGGAAGCGTCGCCCCGGCCCACCGCCGTCATCGTCGACAATCACCTGTCCGGCGTCGGCGCCGTGCGCGCGCTGCTGGACGCCGGCGTGCACATCGGCCGCGACATCTCGTTGATCGTCTGGGGCAGCATGGCCGATACCCTGGCCGGACTGGATGTGACGACAATCGACCAGCCGGACGCACGCGCGGCCGGCGCCAGGATGAGCGAGATGCTGCTGGCGCTGCTGGAGGGCAGGCCGCCGGCCGCCTTGCAGGAGCTGTGGCAGCCGGCGCTGGTGGCCGGATCGACGGTGGGGCCCAGCCCCGGCTGACGATCACACGATCTTGCGTCGCCGGCCCCGTCCCCGCTCCTCCGGCACCATCAAGTCATCCACCGCCAGGTCGTCGCCCGCGTGGGCCAGCAGGTCGGCAAAGGTGCGGCGGCGAATCTCGTCGCGCAGCAGCTCGGCCACCACCTGCGATTTCAGCAGGCCCAGTTCTCCCGCTTCTTCCGCCAGGTCCTTCGGCAGCGATATCTCGATGGTCGTCATAAGTGGCTTGCCTTTCGGGGTTACGCCAGGATCAGGCGGTTGATGTAGCGGTCGAACGCAGCGTCGCCCTCGTAGGGCTCCGGTTCATACAGGTAGGCATAGCTGCGAAACAGCGAGTACTGGATCTGCAGCATCAGGCGCGGCCGGCCGGTCGGCGGGGCGCCCTTGTGTACCCCCGCCGTGTCGACGGCGAAGGCGAAGCCGCGCTGGCCGGTCGCCACGATCAGCCGGTCCTCGCCATACTGCCGGCAGATTTCGCCGTCCGTCTGCAACCGCAGCCGGAACGGCGCGCGCGTCTTGTGGGTACCGCGCACGTAGACGTGCGGGCCGTCGCCGGCATCGACGTCGGTCAGGTAAACCAGCACCTTGAAGTAGCGCCAGTCCTCGGAATCGCGGTGGAAGGTCTGCAGGTCGCTGCGCAGGCCCTGGGTGGGGAAGGACCAGCGCACACCCAGTTGCGAGATGGTGGGCTTGCAGCCGATATAGCTCTCCGCCAGCGCCAGCAGGGTGCTGTCATTGGCCAGCGCCAGGATATGGGGGCAGTGCACGATGTCGCGCAGGCTGTACTCTGCCAGGCGGGCTGCCGCCGGCACGTCGGCAATGGTGAAGGTGGAATGCTCGTCCTGGCGGTCGGTGAGGACCTTGTCGTGGAAGTGGCGGTGGATGTCGTCGCACTGCGCGGACGTCAGCACATTGCCCAGCGCCGCATAGCCTTCGGCGTGCAGGTGCTCCAGCAGGGGCCGGAGGCGCTGCTGCGGGCCGGCCCCGGGCACGCCCTGGCGCAGCCTGACCCACTGGCGGAACATGCGCACGCACAGGCCCCGCAGGGGCGGCGATACGATGATGCGCTGCAGGTAGTAAAGGAAGCTGTTGACCGGCTTGAAACCATGGCCCGGCGTCAGGCGTGCATATCTCATTTGCGGTCCTCATCAGGGGGAGGCCAGTGCAAGGAGCTATCACGTTAGCGGTAGGGAACAAACCGGGTATTGATCAGCAGCAGAGGCTGCCGGGCTGAAGGGGGCGTCTTGGCGCCGGATCAATGCAGGGGACGAAAGGCGTGTGTAAACGTGACGCGGGGGCGCCTTGCGCCCCCGCGTCGCTTAACAAAGCTAACCTTCCGGCAAAGCTGACGTTTACATATTGCGGCGGTACTGGCCCCCCACTTCGAACAGCGCCGTCGTGATCTGGCCCAGCGAGCAGACCCGCACGGCGTCCATCAGCTTCTCGAACACGTTTTCGTTGTCGATGGCGGCCTGCTGCAGGGCCGCCAGCGCGGCCGGGCTGTGCGCCGCGTTGCGGGCATGGAAGTCGTCCAGGCGCTGCAACTGCGACTGCTTTTCGTCATCCGTGGAGCGGGCCAGTTCGATCGTCTGCGGCGCCTCGCTCCCCTTCGGATTGCGGAAGGTGTTGACACCGATGATGGGCAGCGAGCCGTCATGCTTCTTGTGCTCGTACAGCAGCGACTCTTCCTGGATCTTGCCGCGCTGGTAGCCCGTTTCCATCGCGCCCAGCACGCCGCCCCGTTCGGCGATGCGCTCGAACTCCTGCAGCACGGCTTCTTCCACAAGGTCCGTCAGCTCCTCGATGATGAAGGAGCCCTGGCTGGGGTTCTCGTTCTTCGCCAGGCCCCACTCGCGGTTGATGATCAGCTGGATCGCCAGCGCGCGGCGTACCGATTCGTCCGTCGGCGTCGTGATGGCTTCGTCGTAGGCGTTGGTGTGCAGCGAGTTGCAGTTGTCGTAGATGGCGATCAGCGCCTGCAAGGTGGTGCGGATGTCGTTGAAGTCGATCTCCTGCGCGTGCAGCGAGCGGCCCGACGTCTGGATATGGTATTTCAGCTTCTGGCTGCGGTCGTTTGCGCCGTACTTGTCGCGCATCGCCACGGCCCACAGCCGGCGTGCCACGCGGCCGAGCACCGTGTATTCCGGGTCCATGCCGTTGGAGAAGAAGAACGACAGGTTGGGCGCGAAGTCGTCGATGTTCATGCCGCGCGCCAGGTAGGCCTCGACGAAGGTGAAGCCGTTCGACAGGGTGAAGGCCAGCTGCGAGATGGGGTTGGCGCCCGCTTCGGCGATGTGATAACCCGAGATCGACACCGAGTAGAAATTGCGTACCAGGTGACGCACGAAGTATTCCTGGATGTCGCCCATCACCTTCAGCGAGAACTCGGTGCTGAAGATGCACGTGTTCTGGCCCTGGTCTTCCTTCAGGATGTCGGCCTGCACGGTACCGCGCACGTTCTGCAGCACCCACGCGCGGATCTGCGCCGCTTCCTCGTCCGTCGGCTGGCGGCCCTTGTCGGCCTCGAACTTCGCCATCTGCTGGTCGATGGCCGTGTTCATGAACATGGCCAGGATCGTCGGCGCCGGGCCGTTGATCGTCATCGACACGGACGTGGTCGGGCTGCACAGGTCGAAGCCGTCGTACAGCACCTTCATGTCGTCCAGCGTCGCAATCGACACGCCCGAGTTGCCCACCTTGCCGTAGATGTCCGGGCGCAGCGCGGGATCGGCGCCGTACAGGGTGACGGAGTCGAAGGCCGTCGACAGGCGCTTCGCGTCCAGGCCTTCGGAGACCAGCTTGAAGCGGCGGTTGGTGCGGAAGGCATCGCCTTCGCCGGCGAACATGCGGGTGGGGTCCTCGCCTTCGCGCTTGAACGGGAATACGCCGGCCGTGAACGGGAACGAGCCGGGCACGTTCTCCAGCATCAGCCAGCGCAGCAGCTCGCCGTGGTCCTCGTACTTCGGCAGCGACACCTTCCTGATCTTGTTGCCCGACAGGGTCTCGTAGACCAGTCCCGTGCGGATTTCCTTGTCGCGGATCCTGACGACGAATTCGTCGCCCGCATACGCGGCCTGCACCTGTGGCCAGCTGCCCAGCAGGTGCTTGGTGTTCGCGTCCAGCAGTTCGTCGCGCGCGGTGATGACGTCGTCGAAGTCGGCGTTCTTGCCGGCGGCGGCCAGCATGCGTTTGGCTTCCGTCAGCTGCTGGCGTTCGCGCGCCAGGGTCGACTGGCGGCGCACGGTCTTATGGTAGCCGCGCACGGTGTCGGCGATTTCGGCCAGGTAGCGCGCGCGGGCCGGGGGCACGATGACATGCTTGCCGGAGCTGAAGCGCACATTCACGGGCGCGAGTTTACCTGGCTGGATGGCCAGGCCGAACCCGGCCAGCTTCGGCAGCAGGCCCTGGTACAGGGCGGTGACGCCGTCGTCGTTGAAGCGCGAGGCCTGCGTGCCGTACACGGGCATCTGCTCCGGGCTCTGGCTCCACAGTTCGCGGTTGCGCTGGTACTGCTTGGCGACGTCGCGCAGCGCGTCCTGGGCACCCTTGCGGTCGAATTTGTTAATCGCGATGAAGTCGGCGAAATCGAGCATGTCGATTTTTTCCAGCTGCGAGGCGGCGCCGAACTCGGGCGTCATCACGTACATCGACACGTCCACATGGGCCACGATGGCGGCGTCGCCCTGGCCGATGCCGGAGGTCTCGACGATGACGAGATCGAACCCGGCCACCTTGCACGCGGCGATCACGTCCGGCAGCGCCTGCGAAATCTCCGACCCTGCCTCGCGCGTGGCCAGCGAACGCATGAAGACGCGGGCCTGGCCCGCCCACGGTGCGATGGCGTTCATGCGGATGCGGTCGCCCAGCAGCGCGCCGCCGGATTTGCGGCGCGACGGGTCGATCGAGATGATGGCGATGTTCAGGGCGTCGTTCTGGTCCAGGCGGATGCGGCGGATCAGTTCATCCGTCAGCGAGGACTTGCCGGCGCCGCCCGTGCCCGTGATGCCCAGCGCCGGCGTGGACAGCTCGGCCGCCGCGGCCAGCAGCTGCTTGCGCAGCTCGGGCGCGGCGCGGTCGTTTTCCAAAGCCGTGATCAGCTGGGCCAGCGGCCGGTGGCGCTGCGCGATGTCGCCTTCCCTGAGCGGGGCCAGCGACGTCGGCGAATACTGCGTCAGGTCGATGTCGCACTGCTGCACCATCCAGCGGATCATGCCGACCAGGCCCATGCGCTGACCGTCTTCCGGGCTGAAGATGCGGGTGACGCCGTAGTCGTGCAGCTCGGCGATCTCGGACGGCACGATAACGCCGCCGCCGCCGCCGAACACCTTGATGTGGGCGCCACCGCGCTGGCGCAGCAGGTCGATCATGTACTTGAAGTATTCGACGTGGCCGCCCTGGTAGCTGGAGATGGCGATGCCCTGCACATCCTCGGCCAGCGCGGCGGTGACGACATCGTCGACCGAGCGGTTGTGGCCCAGGTGGACCACCTCGACGCCGTTCGACTGCAGGATGCGGCGCATGATGTTGATCGAGGCATCGTGGCCATCGAACAGCGACGCGGCGGTAACGAAGCGCACCTTGTTGGCCGGGCGGTCCTGTTCGGCATCGGCGGCAAGGGTCTTGGCGGAGGTCAGATCGTTCATGGGATTCCCTGGAATATCGACGGATCGTGCTGATCCGATTATATGACGTTTACGTCAACGTAAACCTACCACGATTTTGTTGCTCCAAAAATGGGGACAGACCCCATTTTTGGAGCAATGTTGCCGAGAAAATGGGGTCTGTCCCCATTTTCTCGGCAATGTTTTATGCGGCGTGCTGGCGGGCGCCGCCGAAGGCTGCCAGCAGGCGGACCTTGTCGGCGTGGTAGGTGGCGACGGCCGCTTCCTTGACGTGGCCGAAGCCGCGGATTTTCTCCGGCAGGGCGGCGATTGCCACGGCCTGGTCGTAGTTGTCCGCCGTGACGCCGGCCAGCAGCTCGGCCACGATCTGGCGGTATTCGCCGATCAGGGCGCGCTCCATGCGGCGCTCCTCGGTACGGCCGAAGATGTCGAAGGTGCCGCCACGCAGGCCTTTCAGCTTGGCCAGCACGGCAAAGGCCTTCCACATCCACGAGCCGTATTCGGCTTTCACCAGGTGGCCCTTGGCGTCCTTCTTCGAGAACAGCGGCGGCGCCAGGTTGAATTTCAGGCTGAAGTCGCCCTCGAACTGGCTTTTCAGCTGTTCGACGAAGCGGCCGTCCGTGTACAGGCGCGCCACTTCGTATTCGTCCTTGTAGGCCATCAGCTTGAACAGCGACTTGGCCACGGCCATCGACAGCTTGTTCGGCAGGCTCAGCGCCGTTTCGCGCGCGCGCACCTGCGACACCAGCTGCTCGTATTGGGCGGCGTAGGCGGCGTTCTGGTAGCCGGTCAGGAAGTCGATGCGCTTCTTGATGACGCTATCGAGGCTTTGCGGCATCTGCACGACGATGGCTTGCGTCGGCGTGGCCGTCTTCTCGACGGCCTTCAGGTCGACGGCGGCGCGGCGGCCCCACAGGAAGCTGCGCTTGTTCGATTCGACGGCCACGCCGTTCATCTCGATGGCGCGCAGCAGCGCCGCTTCGGACAGCGGAATACGGCCGCGCTGCCACGCGTAGCCGAGCATGAACAGGTTGGCGGCAATCGAGTCGCCCATCAGCGCCGTGGCCAGCTTGGTGGCGTCGACGAAGTCGGCGGCATCCGCGCCGCCCACGGATTCGACGATCAGCGCGCGCACTTCCTCGACCGGATACTGCCAGTCGGCGTTCTGGGCGAAGGTGCCGGGCGGCTGCTCGTGCAGGTTGACGACCGCCAGGGTGCGGCCAGGACGCATTTTGGACACGGCATCGGCCGCGCCCGTGGTCAGCATGTCGCAGCCCAGCACCAGGTCCGCTTCGCCGGTGGCGATGCGCTGGGCGCGCAGGTGGTCCGGCGTGGTGGCGATCTTCACGTGCGACGTGACGGAGCCGTTTTTCTGCGACATGCCCGTCATGTCCAGCACCGACGCGCCCTTGCCTTCCAGGTGCGCGGCCATGCCCATCAGGGCGCCGACGGTGATGACGCCGGTGCCGCCGATGCCGTTGATGAGGATGTTGTACGGCTGCTCGCAGTCCGGCAGGCGCGGTTGCGGCAGTTCGGCCCAGCCGTCGGCGGCCGTCTTGTCCTTGCTGACGCCCGTCTTCGATTTCTTCAGGGTGCCGCCTTCGACCGTGACGAAGCTGGGGCAGAAGCCCTTCACGCAGGAATAGTCCTTGTTGCAGCTGGACTGGTCGATGGTGCGCTTGCGGCCGAACTCCGTTTCCTTCGGCAGGATCGACACGCAGTTGGACTGGATGCCGCAGTCGCCGCAGCCTTCGCACACGGCTTCGTTGATGACCATGCGCTTGTCCGGGTCAGGGAATTCGTTCTTCTTGCGGCGCCGGCGCTTCTCGGCCGCGCAGGTCTGGTCGTAGATCAGCACCGTGCAGCCGGGCAGTTCGCGCAGCTCGCGCTGGATCGCGTCCATCTCCTTGCGGTCGTGCAGGGTGACGATGGCCGGCAGGTTCGAGCGGTCCGTGTAGCGCGACAGGTCTTCCGTCACGAGGGCGATGCGCTTGACGCCTTCGGCCGCCATCTGCTGGGCGATCATCGGCACGGAGACGGTACCGTCCACCGGCTGGCCGCCCGTCATCGCGACGGCGTCGTTGTACAGGATCTTGTAGGTGATGTTAACCTTGGCGGCGACGGCGGCGCGGATGGCCAGGTAGCCGGAGTGGAAATAGGTGCCGTCGCCCAGGTTCTGGAACACGTGCGGCACCGTGGAGAAGGCGGCCTGGCCGATCCACGGCGCGCCTTCGCCGCCCATGTGGGTGGTCAGCTTGTTCATCTCCGGGTAGATCGACGTGGCCATCACGTGGCAGCCGATGCCGGCCAGCGCGAAGCTGCCGTCCGGGACCTTGGTCGACGTATTGTGCGGGCAGCCGGAGCAGTAGAACGCGGGGCGGAACGGCGTGCTGATGGCCTTCTTGAGCACCGCGTCCTTGGCATCGAGGAAGGTCAGGCGGGCCTTGATCTGGTCCTGGATATGGGTGTCGTCGATATAGCGCTTCACGCGCGAGGCGATCACGCGCGCCACCTGCGAGACCGAGAAGTCGGCCTTCGGCGGCAGCAGCCATTCGCCGCGCGGTGCCACCCACTCGCCCTTGTCGTCGAACTTGCCGATGACGCGGGGGCGCACATCGTCGCGCCAGTTGTACAGCTGTTCCTTCAGCTGGTATTCGACGAACTGGCGCTTCTCTTCCACGACCAGGATCTCGTCCAGGCCCTGGGCGAATTCACGCACCGAGTCCGGCTCCAGCGGCCACGGCATCGACACCTTGAACAGGCGCAGGCCCACCTGTGCGGCCATGGCTTCGTCGATACCCAGTTCTTCCAGCGCTTCCAGCACGTCCAGGTAGGACTTGCCGGAGGCAATGATGCCCAGCTTGGCGTTCGGGTTGTCGATGGTGGTGTGATTGAGCTTGTTCTCGCGCGCATACGCCAGCGCCGCGTAGATCTTGTAGTCCTGCATCAGCGCTTCCTGGTTGCGCGCCTGCTGGCCCAGCGGGATCGACGACAGGCGGGCATTCAGGCCGCCTTCGGGCATATGGAAGTCCTGCGGCAGCCTGACCTCGACGCGGAACGGGTCGGCGTCGACCGAAGCCGACGATTCGACCGTGTCGGCCAGCGCCTTGAAGGCGACGGCGCAACCGGAGAAGCGCGACATGGCCCAGCCGTGCACGCCCAGGTCCAGGTACTCCTGCACATTGCAGGGGTAGAGCACAGGGATCATGCAGGCCGAGAAGATGTGGTCGGACTGGTGCGGCAGGGTGGAGGAGTAGGCGCCATGGTCGTCGCCGGCCACCAGCAGCACGCCGCCGTTCTTCGCCGTGCCGGCATGGTTCATGTGCTTGAAGACGTCGCCGCAGCGGTCCACGCCGGGGCCCTTGCCATACCACATGGCGAACACGCCATCGTATTTGGACGGGCCGATCAGGTCGACCTGCTGCGAGCCCCAGACGGCGGTGGCGGCCAGGTCCTCGTTCACGCCCGGCACGAACTGGACGTTATGCGCGGCCAGGTGCTTCTGCGTCTTCCACAGCGTTTCGTCCAGGCCGCCCAGGGGCGAGCCGCGATAGCCGGAAATGAAGCCTGCCGTGTTCAGGCCGGCACGGGCATCGCGCTGCTGCTGCATCAGCGGCAGGCGCACCAGCGCCTGGATACCGGAGAGGAAGATCTTGCCGGACGTGGCAGTGTATTTGTCGTCGAGGCTGACGTTGTTCAGTGCGACTGGCTGCGCGGGTGCGCCGGCGCGGCGGGGCGCGGCGGAACCCATTGCCGGGGTATCGGGCATGGCTTGTCTCCAAAATTCTTTATTTCGGTTGCGCCCGTACCTAGGCGCGCCGGGTGGGCGCGGGCCGGTACAGGCCACGTGGCCGCAGTGGGCGGCGCTCGGTCAGCTCTTACGGCTGCTCGGAGCGGTCAGTCTACGCCTTGGTTGACGTATACGGAAATAGGCGATGCCGATGGGGGTATAAGAAAAAGTGATGGCTCGGCTGCTGCCAGGACACGGCCTCGTCAGCGCAGGGTGGCGCCGGGCCACTGGCCCGAGCTGCACAGTTCGCTTGCGACGTCGACGGCCAGCCGGCTGATGGCGGTCGCGGCATTCGTCAGCGGCAGGGTGCGCGAGGCGCACAGCACTACGGTGCGGGAGATGGCGGGGCCGTGGATGGCCAGCGCACGCATGGCACCCCGGTCGATTTCCGGCAGCACGGGGGCAACGGGCAGGATGGTGGCGCCCATGCCGGCCATCAGGGCGGACTTCAGGATGGCGATGGAATTGATTTCGATGACTTCGCCCGTGGCCAGGCCGGCGGCTTTCGCCACGGCCTCGATGCGGGGACGCACGCCATGCTGCAGGCCGGGCAGGATCAAGGTGGCCTGCAGCGCTTCCTGCAAGGTGATGACGTCGCGGCCGGGGAACCACGGCGCGTCGGCACGGCAGATGAAGCACAGCGATTCCTCAGCCAGCACGGTGGTGGCGAAGGGGGTCAGCTGGCCGTCGTCGAACAGCACGGCCAGGTTGACGCGGCCCGATTTCAGCTGTTCGGCCAGGTTGCCCGTCAGTTCCTCCGTCAACTGCAAGGTGATATCGGGGTAATGCTGGCGCGCCGCCGTCAGCAGGGGCAGGGCCAGTGCGCCGGAAATACTGTGCGGCAGGCCCAGGGTGACGCTGCCCGATGGGCGCGCCGACTGCGTCACGGCCGAGCGGGCATCGGCGACCTGCTTCAGGATCGCCTGCGCATGCTCATAGAACACCTTGCCCGCGTCCGTGCTGTGCACGCCCTGGGCAGTGCGGTGCAGCAGCTGCGCGCCCAGGTCCTGTTCCAGCTGGCGTAGTTGCTGGGTCAGCGCCGGTTGCGCCACGTGCAGGACGACGGCCGCGCGGGACAGCGAGCCGTGATCCACAATAGCAACAAAGTAACGAAGTTGGCGCAGTTCCATAAATTATTCGATGCTTTTAACTTACGATTAGTCCCGTATGGAAACTGTTTGGTTATACTGTTATTGTAGCGTGAGCGCTTAACGGTTACTAAAACCTCGCAGGTTTCCATGTTAAAGAAAGTCGACGCCTCCCAATTAAAGGTAGGCATGTATATCCACGATCTCAGTTGCGACTGGATGGCGCACCCGTTCGTCCGCAACCGGTTCGAGATCGTTTCGGACGCGGAAATCCGCAAGATCGTCGGCGCCGGCATCCGCGAGGTCGTCATCGATGCCGCGCGCGGGCTCGACGTGGCGGACGCGCCCACGTTGCGCGAGGCCCAGGCGGCGCTGGAAAAGGAGGTGGTGCACATCGCCACGGCGCCGGCGCGGCCCTTGAAGACGGCGCTGGGCCAGGAAATGCAGCAGGCCGTGCGCATCCGCAACCAGGCAGCCGGGCTGGTGCGCAACGTCATGGCCGACGCCCGGCTCGGCAAGGCCATCGAGATCGGCGGCGTCCAGCCCGTGGTGCAGAACATCACGGAATCGATCCTGCGCAATCCGGGCGCGTTGCTGGGCCTGCTGCGCATCAAGACCAAGGACGACTACACCTTCCTGCACTCGGTCAGCGTGTGCGCGCTGCTGGTGGCCTTCTGCCATTCGCGCGGCATGGACGACGATTTGATCCGCGAAGCGGGCCTGGGCGCACTGCTGCACGACACGGGCAAGGCCCTGGTGCCGGACGCCATCCTGAACAAGCCGGGGCCGCTGACGGACGCGGAGTTCGACATCATCCGCAAGCACCCGGAGGACGGCTACAACATCCTGCGCCAGTCGCCGGAAGTGGGCCAGATCGCCCTCGACATCACGCGCCACCACCACGAGCGGCGGGACGGCACGGGCTACCCGGACAAGCTGGCCGGCGACGCCATCAGCGAGCTGGCGCAGATGGCCGCCATCGTCGACGTCTACGACGCCATCACGGCCGACCGCTGCTACCACAAGGGCATGCCGGCGGCGGCGGCGCTGCGCAAGATGTATGAGTGGAGCAAGTTCCACTTCGATCCGCAACTGGTGCAGCAGTTCATGCGCTGCGTCGGCATCTATCCCGTGGGGACCCTGGTGCTGCTGGAATCGGGCCGCCTCGGCGTCGTGGTCGAGCCGCACGAGAGCAACCTGCTGTCGCCCAAGGTGAACGTGTTCTTCAGCACGCGCACGAATGTGTATATCAAGCCGGAAATGGTCGACCTGGCGCGCGGCCTGGGCTTCGGCGGCGCCGACAAGATCGTCGGGCACGAAGACCCCCTGCGCTGGAACGTCGATCCGATGCGCTTCCTGGTGCTGTAACGGAGTGTCGCCGGGCGGGACCGCCCGGCGCGTCAGAAGAATTCCGCCGTATCGTTCGATTCCACCGTCTGCAGCAGGCCGCCACTGACCAGTTCGTCATAGTGGCAGGCCATGTTGCGGCCGTGGCTCTTGGCGTAGTAGAGGGCCTGGTCGGCGCGTCCCAGGATGATGACGGGCGCTTCGAACAGGCTGATGCTGACGAAGCCGACGCTGACGGTGACCTTGCCCACCTGGGGGAAGTCGTGCTGCTCGACGTTCATGCGGAAGCGGTCGATGATTTTTTTCGCATTGTCCAGGGTCGTCGAACGCAGCAGCACGACGAATTCCTCGCCGCCGAAGCGGAACACGCGGTCCTGGGCCCGGAATGACGACGTCAGCAGGTTGGCGATCAGGATCAGCACTTCGTCGCCGTACAGGTGGCCGAATTTGTCGTTGACATGCTTGAAGTGGTCGACGTCGACGACGGCCAGCCACTGTTTTTCCTCTTCCGAATGCTGGCGCCGCTCCGGCTCGCCCGGCGGCAGCGACAGCGAATCCTGTTCCACGCTGCTGGCCTGCAGCATCTTGGCCAGCTGGTCGTCGAAGGTCTTGCGGTTGAGCAGCCCCGTCAGCGAATCGCGTTCGCTGTAGTCGAGCAGGTTCTGGAAGTTGCGGTAGACGCTGACGATGCCGCCGATGACGTGGATGGTGTCGCTCGTGTACGGCGTCGGATTGACGATTTCCAGGCAGGTATCGGCCTTGTCGCCCAGCCAGATGGGCAGCCACAGCGTGTGCTTGCCGTCGGCGTCCATCTGGTCGGCCGACGATTCATGGCGGGCGATGCAGGCGGCCAGCGCCGGGTAGGTGCTGATCGGGTCGCCGGGACTGGCCGGATCGGGATGGTCCTCCATGCGCGCGGGCTGGCCCGCCACGACGACGGCACGGGCACGCACGAACAGCTGGTCGCGCACGGCGGCCAGGGTCAGCACGCGGGCCTGGGTGGCGCCGGCCAGTTCCTGCACGGCCGAGATCACGGAGATGTCGAGCATCGTGTGATCGCGGTGACCGGTCATATCGACCATGTGTTTCAGTAGGGAATCCATGCTCGTTCTCTGAAGTATCAAGACGCGCGTCGCCGAAGTGTTTCCGAAAAATCAAGGCACACAGTGACGCAAAGCACGAGGCCTTTCCAAAGGACAGCTGATCAGCATAAATGTTTTTTGCATTCTGAGCAATTCTCCTTTGCGAAAATTCTTCAAAAACGCCACGATTCTACTCTTTGTCTCACTCTCGCAGCGCGCGGCGCCAAGGGCGCGCCCGCCCTGTCGTGTCATCTCGGCCTAGTGTGACATAGGCCCGCACCGTTGTCTGTCGGAATCTGGTTGATCGCGGTCGACCGCAGTCATGCGGAAAATTGCGCAGAGTCAATATTGCCGGGTGGCATAAAACTTAAAGTGACTCCAATGGCGAACGAAACGGCATGCCAGAGTCATTTCAACCATTGTTTGTGACGAGGAGAACTCCATGAAAGCATTAATTGCGGCGGCCCGGGACTTTGCCCGGGATGAAGAGGGTATTACCGCGATCGAGTACGGCCTGATCGCGGCGCTGATTGCCGCCGTCATCGGTACTGCATTCACCAGCGTGGGCACGGCCATCAAGGGCGCGTTCACCAGCATTGCAGCAAGCATCACCTCCGGCGCCACCCCTGCGACTCCGTAAGGAAGCACGGTCCACCGGCCCCGGGCCGGTGGACCATTTCCGAAAATTCCCATGAACCAGGCCCTCCAGATCCTGCTGCTGTGGCTCGTGCTGCAGGCAGCCGTCACCGATCTTGCCGTTCGCCGTATCCCGAATGTCCTCGTGCTGGCCGGGCTCGTCATTGCTGCCCTGCTGCACTGGCGCGTCGGGCCGCCGATGGCCCTGGCGGGCACATGGCTGGCCGGCATGGCAAGCGGCTTCTTCCTGTTCCTCCCCCTTTACCTGCTGCGCGGCATGGCCGCCGGCGACGTCAAGCTGATGGCGATGACGGGCGCCTTTGTCGGCCCCGCCATGGCCGTCCATATTGCCCTAGTCGCCTGCCTGGCCGGCGGCGTGCTGGGCCTGGGCATGGTCATCCTCAATGGGCGCTGGACCGTACTGTGGCGCAACTTGCGCGCACTCGGCCTGGCTGCGCTGCGGCACACCGCACCGGTCACGATCACGCGCGACGCCAGCGCCGGCGGCATTCCCTATGGCGTCGCGATCGCCCTCGGCACGGCCTTTGTTGTGCTGTGAGTACAGCACCGCCGCCTTTGCCGCACGTCAATATCCTGCTGGAAACACACCGCTAGAATCGTTTTCCTCAACAGGAGATACGGCATGGACCCCTTGACTTATTCCAGTGTTGTGCCAGACGCAAGCGGGCGCGACGACGAAACGCCGCTGCTGCCGGCCCAACCGAAAACCGTGCGCGAAACGGGCCTCGAGCTGTCCTTGCTGGTCGAGCTGGCCAGCAAGGCCCTGTTCGGTTCCGGGCGCACCCACCTGCCCGTGCTGACGACCCGGCTGCGCCTGTCGATCAATGTGCTGCGCGAAGTCTTCGACTTCATGGTGCACGAACAGCTGGCCGAGGTGGCGTGGCGGGGCGAGTCCGATATCGACGTGCAATACCAGCTGACGTCGGCAGGCCGGCAGCGCGCCGCGGCGTGGCTGGAGCGCAGCCCGTATGCGGGCCCGGCGCCCGTGCCGCTGGAAACCTACCGCGCCATGCTGCAGCGCCAGTCGGCGTCGCTGCCATCCGTGACGGCCGCCGACGTGGCCGCCGAGTTCGCCGACGACTGCCTGCCGCCGGCCGTGCGCCAGTTGGCCGGCGCCGCCCTGCACGCGCACCGCTCACTGCTGTTATACGGGCCGCCCGGCAGCGGCAAGACGTCGCTGGCACGCCGCCTCGGGCACCTGCTGGCCGGCACCGTCGCCGTGCCGTATGCCGTCGTGGTGGGTCATGAAATCATCCAGGTCCATGATGCCTCGGTCCACCAGGGCGCCGTCCAGCCGTCCCGTGCGGCGGCCGACCGGCGCAGTACCGATACGCGCTGGGCGCAATGCCGCCGGCCCGTGCTGCACCTGGGCGCGGAACTGGGGCCGGAGCTGCTCGACCTGCGGCACGATGCCTTCAGCGGCAGCTACCACGCCCCGGCCCATGTGAAGGCGGCCGGGGGCCTGCTGATCATCGACGACCTGGGCCGCCAGCGCCTGCCCGCCGCCGAACTGCTGGGCCGCTTCACGCAGGCGCTCGATACGGGTGCCGACCAGCTGGCGCTGCAGGGTGGCCATAAATTCGTCGTGCCGTTCGACACGATGATGGTCTTCGTCACCAACCAGGCCCCACACGCCGTGCTCGACCCTTCCTCGCTGCGCCGCATCGGCTACAAGGTGCACGTGGGACCGATCGGCGAAGCATCCTACCGCACCTTGTTCCGCCAGCAGTGCCGCAGCTTCGGGCTGCAGCCGGACGACGGCGCGCTGGCCTACCTGATCGGCGAGCTGCACCGGGGCAGCGGCCAGGCGCTGCTGGCCGGCTTTCCCCGTGAAATCCTGGGCCGCATCCGTGAATTCGCCGCGTTCGGCGGCCACGCCCCTGTCCTGACGGTGGCTGCCCTCGACCAGGCCTGGTCCAGCATGTTCGCCGACGCCGTGCCGCAGCTGTCGCAGCCGGACGCCACCCTGCTCGAGAGGATCGCATGAAGAACCGTCGCGCATTCACGATGATGGCCCTGGCGATCGTGCTCGGCCTGGGGGCGGTGGCGATGGCCTCGCACTTCCTGCTGCGCCAGAGTCAGGTCAAGGGCGTGCGCGTGGTGGTCGCCACGGCCGACGTCAACCTGGGCCAGCGCCTGGTCCCGGAAATGCTGAAGGTGGCGGACTGGCCGGCCGACAGCCTGCCGGCCGGTGCCCTGCGCGATCCGCTTGCACTCTCCGGCAGGGTGCTCAAGTCCAGCGTGCTGCGGGGCGAACCGCTGACCGAGGCCAAGCTGGCCCCGGCCGGCACCCTGGGCGGCCTGTCGGCCCTGATCGCCGAAGGCAAGCGTGCCATCACGGTGCGCGTCAACGACGTCGTCGGCGTGGCCGGCTTCGCGCTGCCCGGCAATTTCGTTGACATCCTCGTCAGTACGCAGTCCGGCAGCAACGGCCTGCCGCAGGGCGAACAGGCGATCTCGAAGATCGTGCTGGAGCGCATCCTCGTGCTGGCCGTGGCCCAGGAAGTGAGCCGCGACGACACCAAGCCGCGCGTCGTCAACGCCGTCACCCTGGAAGTGGCGCCCGAGCAGGCCGAAAAACTCGACCTGGCACGCAGCGTCGGCAGCCTGTCCCTGGTGCTGCGCAACCAGATCGATCCCGAACCGGCCACGACGGCCGGCGCCACCAAGAACAGCCTGCTCGGCATCGCAGCGCCGGCACCCGAGCCCGTCGCGGCGCCGGCCGTGCAGCGCACCGTCGTGCGGCAGGTCGCGCGCCGCGAAGCGCCGCGCCATTGCATCGGTGCCATCGATGGCCTGCGCAGCCGCCAGGAATGCCTGTAAAGACTTGCCCGTGAGGACAGCCATGAAACCACCTTTTGCCTGCACCATCGCCGCGCTGGCGGCGCTGGCCTTGCCCTTACCGGTTTGTGCCGGGGCGGCCGAGCCAGCCAAGGCGCCACCGGCCGCGCCCGAGGCGGGCGCCGTTCCGGCCGCCACCGTTCCGGCCAGGGCCGCGGCCCGCGTCGACGGGCCCCGCTGCTCGGGTGCGCCGGCGGCGCCGGCGCGCATGTCGCTCCAGCTGGGCAAGTCCACGCTGATGCGGCTGCTTGAACCCGTACAGGGCCGCAGCGTCGGCAATCCCGCCGTGCTGCAGGCCATGCTGGTGTCGCCGGAGACCTTGTACCTGGTCGGCGTCGATGTGGGCAGCACCAACCTGATCGTGCAGGGCCGCAGCGGTGCCTGCAGCGTCATCGATATCGTCGTGGGCATGGACGTGTCGGGCCTGCAGGCGGCACTGGCCGCGCTGCTGCCGGAAGAAAAGGAGATTCGTGTCAGCGCCGCGGCCGACGCGCTGGTGCTGTCCGGCACGGTTGCCGACGCCACCGTGCTGGCGCGGGTGCTGGAACTGGCGCAGGCCTTCGTGCGCCGCCCGGCCAAGGCGCTGGCCCAGCCGAAGGGCGAGGGCGCCGAGCCGGCCGGCGAAGCGGGCGCGGGGCCCCGCATCGTCAATATGCTCGGGGTCAGCGCACCGCAGCAGGTGATGCTGGAAGTGCAGATCGCCGAGGTGTCGAAGACCCTGCTGGACCGGCTGGAAGTGGCAACGTCGATGCGGCGCACGGGCGAGTGGGCCGCCGCCCTGGCCAGCAATTTCCTCAGCGGTACGGCCAAGGGCAGCCTGGCCATCCTCAAGGGCAGCAGTATTGTCGAAATGGCCGGCGAACGCCAGGACGGCCTGGTACGTATCCTCGCCGAGCCCACCGTGATGGCCATCAGCGGCCAGGAAGGCAGCTTCCTGGCCGGCGGCAAGATCTTCATCCCCGTCGCCCAGGACAACAACCGCGTCCAGCTGGAAGAAAAGGAATTCGGCGTCGGCCTGCGCTTCACGCCCACCGTGCTGGCGGGCGGGCGCATCCACCTGAAGGTGGCGCCGGAAGTGTCGGAGCTGGCGCGTGACGGCATCGGCATCAGCTCCGGCGGTGTCAGCGGGCGCGCCATCATGCCCCTGATCACCACCCGGCGGGCCACCACGACCGTCCAGCTGCACGACGGCCAGAGCTTCGCCATCGGCGGCCTGATCCGGGATAACCAGGTCGGTAACGTGAACGCATTGCCGGTGCTGGGCGAGTTGCCCGTGCTGGGGGCGCTGTTCCGCAGCACGGATTTCCAGCGCGAACGCACGGAGCTGCTGTTCATCGTGACCCCCCGCCTGGTCAAGCCATTGAAGCCCGGCTATGCCTTGCCGACCGATGCCCTGCAGCCGCCCAGCCGGGCCGAGCTGATGTTGGGCGGCATGCTCGAGGCCACGCCCACGCCGCCATCCTCTGCCGCGCCGACGGCGGCCCCGGCATCCGCCCAGGGTCCCGCGCAGGTATCGGCGCATGGATCAGCGCATGTATCAGGTTTTCAGCTGAAGTAAGGAGTCGTCATGAAGCACTTCACATGCCTGGCCATGCTGCTGGCCTGCTGCGCCGGTTGCGGCAGCACCACCCCGCAGTGGGACAGCCGCTTCGGCGACGCCACCCGCACCGCGTTTGCGCAGCAGGTGATGTATCCCGATGCCGGCCGCGCCAACCGCGCCGTCAACGGCATCGACGGTGCCAGCGCGGCGGCGGCGCAGGAACGCTACCGCAAATCGTTCACCGAGCCGCCGGCGCCGGCCAGCGTGTTCACCATCGGCGTCAGCGGTGCAAAATGAAAACCCCAGGCAAGCGCCAGCGGGGTGCCCTCCTGATCGCCTATGCGATGCTGCTGCCGATGCTGCTCGGTCTGATCGCCCTGGTACTGGACTGCAGCCTCTATTACCTGCGCTCGGTGCAGGTGCAGCAGCTGGCCGACAGCATTGCCATCGCGGCCGCCGGGCCCCTGAACGGGACCAATGCGGGCATGAGCAACGCCATCCGGAATGCCAGGATCCTCGTCACGGATACGGCGTTCTGGCCATACATGACGGACCGGCTGGAATGGAATGCCGCCGCGCTGACGTTCGCACGCGAATCGAACGCGGCCCCCAGCGACTGGCGTGCCTTCGGCAACGCGGAAGATGTCAGCGGCGTGCGCTTCGCCCGCATCGACACCCGCCTGCTGAGTGGCATTCCGCCGATGAAACCCATCCTGATCGGGATGCTGGGGGTATCGAAGACGGGCGTCAACATGGGCGCCGTGGCGATCGCCGGCAAGCGCAAGCTGCAAGTGACACCGCTGGCGATCTGCGCGCTGCAGACGGCTGGCTCCGCCGTGCGCCAGAATGCAGGAACGCCGCCGCTGCGGGAATTGACCCGGCATGGCTTCCGCTACGGCGTCGCCTACAACCTGCTGGACCTGAACCCGGCCGGCACCACCGGCAGGTATTTCCTGGTCGATCCGATACGCGCGCCCGGCACGGAGGGCGGCATGCTCGACGATGCGACCGTTGCCCCATTCATGTGTTCCGGCACCCTGGCCTATGGCCGGATCGGCACCGGCGCCTTGCGCGTGAAGGAAACGACCCAGTTCAATCTGTGGCAGCAGCTCAACTCCCGTTTCGGCACCGACGGCGGCAATCCGCCCTGCACGGACTACATGGCGCCACCGGATACGAATGTACGCTCCTTTGGCGGTGCCGGCGCGACCTGGATGAAGACATCGGCCTCGCCCGCGGGCACGCAGACGCGCAGCAGCGCCATGCGCCAACAGATGCCCAGCGGCGGGCCGCTGCAGACCATCGCGGACGGCCCGGTGCCCCTGCCGGAAGCGCCGTGGGTCGACTACGGCCCCCTGTGGGCGTACGGACCGGCCAGGGCGCAGGACGGTACCGCCATCAACAGCAGCAAGATCACGCTGCTGTATCCCGGCATGACGGTGGCGGGCTTCTCGTACCAGAATACCGCCACCCAGACGCCCTATCTGATCAACATGCAGCCGCCGCCGAAGTCCGGCCGCGCCAACCGGCGCCTGCTCGCCATTCCGTTGCTGGACTGTTCCAAGCCGACCGCGCCGACGGCCAGGATGCTCGCCATTGCGCAGTTCTTCCTGACGGCGCCCGCCACGGCGACGGAAGTGCCGGGTGAATTCGCCGGCATCCTCGCCGAGGAATCGCTGTCGACGTCCGTGGAGCTCGTGCGATGAAAGCCCCGGCGCCACAGCGCGGCATCGCCCTGATCGAGTTTTCCCTGGTACTGATCTTCACGACGATCGCCGTGCTCGGCGTCTCCTTCCTGGCCCGTGGGATCTGGCATGCCACCGTCCTGCACAAGGCGGCCTACCAGGCCGCGCGGATCGTCGCGGCCATGCCGGAAGACGTGTTCCGCAACGATAGCGCAAGAACGGCGATCCCCGCGGTGGCGCGGCGCATTTTCCTGGAGGTGGCGGCCGACGCCGGCCTGGAATCGGTGCCTGCCGCGGATGATATCGCGGCCTCGTGCGACGCAGGTACCTGCACGACGGTGATGCCCCAGCAGATCATCGTCCGCGCGCAGATCATCTACCTCGATCCCCTGTTCGGCCACTCCGTACCGGTAATGGCCGGCGTGAAGCATGGGCTCATCATCGATGCCGTCGGCAGGGTGCCCTATGCCGCCGATTGAAGCGCGCAGGCAGTGGCGGCGCGCACCCGGCCGCCGGCAGCACGGCCTCGTCACGGTCGAGATGGCACTGGTGCTGGGCTGGTTCCTGGCCGCTGTGTTCATGACGATGGAAGTGGCCCGCTTCCTGTTCGTGCTCAATACCGCGCAGGTCGTCACGGCGCGGGCCGCGCGCGCTGCCGCGGTGACGGACTGGCGCGCCGCCGACGCCATCGCCAGCCTGAAGCGAACCGCCCTGTTTCGCGCCAGCGAAGGCGGCATCCCGTTGATGCCGGAGCTGAACACGGCCACCTTGAAGATCGATTACCTGTCGATGACGCGCGAGGGCGTGCTGGGCCCCGTCACGCCGATGCCGGCCTGCCCCCAGCAGAACCTCGTCAACTGCGCCGCCGATATCTATGGGGCGGCGTGCATCCGCGCTGTGCGCGTGCGGATCTGCGCGGCCGGCAGCGCCAACTGCGCGCCATTGAAATACCAGACCGTGGCTGGCCTGGTACCCATGCCTCTCAACCTGGCGGTGCCCATGTCCACCACCATCGTCAAATCGGAATCGCTCGGCCTCGGGCCCGGCGAGATTGCCTGTCCCTGACCGCAAAAAGGAAAAATGATGAAAGCACTGATAATCAGCAAAGACAGCATGCTGCACGCGGAGATCGCCGCGCAGGGCTCGGCGCGCCTGCCGGCCGTGCAGCTGGTGGCATCGCGCCAGGGCCTGCGCGACGCGGCCGACCGCCTGCTGGCCGATGCGCCCGAACTGGTGATCTTCGATGCCAGCGACGTCGAGCCGGGCGAGTGGGAGCTGGTCGACCGGCTGGCCCGCCAGTACCCCACCGCCTCCTTCATGCTGCTCACGCGTGACGCGCAGCAGGACCTCCTGATACGCGCCATGCGTGCCGGCATGCGCGAGGTGCTGCAGCTGCCGCTGGTGCACCGCGCCTTCCACGAGGCGATGGACCGGATCGAGATCGAGGCGGGCATCACGCGCATGCGCGACGGTAAGGTGTTGGCCTTCATCGCCTGCAAGGGCGGCAGCGGCGCGACCTTCCTGGCCACCAATTTCGGCTATGCGCTGGCCGCGCTGGCCGAGAAAAAGGTGCTGCTGATCGACCTGCACGGCCAGTTCGGCGACGCCACGCTGTACGTCTCGGACCAGAAGCCGACGATGACGCTGTCGGACATCTGCGGCCAGATCGGGCGCATGGACGGGGCCTTCCTGGAATCGTGCCTGGTGCATGTCTCGCCCAACTTCGGCGTGCTGGCCGCGGCCGACGACCCGGCCCAGACGGTCGACATGAAGCCCGAGCACATGGACACCATCCTGCGCGTGGCGCGCCAGCACTACGACTTCATCGTGCTGGACGTGGGCCGCCAGATCGACGCCCTGTCGCTGCGCGCGCTCGACAGCGCCGACACGATCTACCCCGTGCTGCAGCTGGCGCTGCCGGACATCCGCGACGGCCGCCGGCTGCTCGACATCTTCCGCTCCCTGGGCTACCCGCCCGAGCGCACCCGCCTGATCGTGAACCGCTACGAGAAGGGCGGCAAGCTGCGCCTGGCTGACCTGGAGCATGCCCTGGGAGCCGACGTGGTGCACACGGTGCCGAACGACTACCTGGCCGCCACCGATTCGGTCAACCAGGGCATCCCGGCCCTGCAGCTGTCGCGCAGCAGCCCGGTGGCGCGCAGCCTGGCCGACCTGGTCGAACTGGTGACGGAACGCCGGGTCTCGGAAAGCAAGGGCCTGTTCGACCGCCTGTTCGGCCGAAGCGACGCCGAACTCTGACCTTTCGCCTGACACTCTGAAGGAGCACACGATGAGCTTACGTGAACGGCTGGCACAGGCGGAGGAAGGCCGTGGCGGCACCATTACGCTGCCCGGGCAATCGAACGTGGCGTACCAGGAGCTCAAGCGCACGATGCACCAGCTGATCCTGGACCGCATCGACCTGGAGCGCCTGAAGCGGCTGACGCCGGAACAGTTCAAGCATGAACTGGCCCTGCTGGTGCAGCGCATTATCGAGGACGAGCGCATCGTCCTGAACCAGAGCGAGCGCCATCACCTCGTGCTCGACATCCAGCACGAGATGCTGGGCTTCGGCCCGCTCGAACCGCTGCTGGCCGATGCGGGCGTCTCGGACATCCTCGTCAACACGCATGCGATGGTGTATGTCGAGCGCAGCGGCCGGCTCGAGCTGACCGACATCACCTTCCACGACAATGCCCACCTGATGAAGATCATCGAGAAGATCGTCTCGCGCGTGGGCCGGCGCGTCGACGAATCGAGCCCGATGGTCGATGCGCGGCTGCCGGACGGCTCGCGCGTCAACGCCATCATCCCGCCGCTGGCGGTGGACGGTCCGATCCTGTCGATCCGGCGCTTCTCCGCCCAGCCGCTGACGGTGGCGAACATGATCGAATACAAGAGCCTGACGCCGCCGATGATGCAGGTGCTGCAGGCGCTGGGCCACGCCAAGATCAATATCCTGATCTCCGGCGGCACGGGCAGCGGCAAGACGACGATGCTCAATGTACTGTCCGGCTTCATTCCGCCCAGCGAGCGCATCGTCACCATCGAGGATGCGGCCGAGCTGCAGATGCGCCAGCCCCACGTGGTGCGGCTGGAAACGCGCCCGCCCAATATCGAGGGCAAGGGTGAGGTCAACCAGCGCGCGCTGGTACGCAATGCGCTGCGGATGCGGCCCGACCGCATCATCCTGGGCGAGGTGCGGGGCGCCGAGGCGGTCGACATGCTGCAGGCGATGAACACGGGCCACGAAGGCTCGCTCGCCACGATCCACTCGAACACCCCGCGCGATGCGCTGTCGCGGCTGGAAAACATGGTCGGCATGTCCGGCGTGAACCTGACCCCGCGCGCCACGCGCCAGCAGATCGCCTCGGCCGTCACGGTGGTGCTGCAGGTGTCGCGCCTGACCGACGGCGCGCGCAAGCTGGTCAGCCTGCAGGAAGTGACGGGGATGGAGGGCGACGTCATCGCCATGCAGGAGATCTTCCGCTTCGAGCAGACCGGTGTCGACGGCAACGGCAAGGTGCAGGGCCATTTCTTCGCCACCGGCGTGCGGCCCCGCTTCGCCGAGCGCCTGAAGATGTTCGGCGTGCCGGTGCCGGACAGCGTGTTCGACCCGGACCGCGTGTTCGAATAGGACGACGCCATGGACATGGTCTTTTCCGCCTTCGCCGTGCTGCTGTTCGCCGCCGTGATCTTCATGGTCGAGGGCGCGTGGCTGTGGTGGAGCACCAACCACGGCAAGGGCGCGCGCCGCATCGCCCGACGCCTCGACATGATGGCCTCCCGCAACGACGGAGCGGAGCGCATCAGCATCCTGAAGCAGCGCCGCTACGCCGCCTCGCCGCTGCTGGAGCGCTGGCTGCGCGCGATTCCGCAGCTCGATGCGCTGGACCGGCTGTTGCAGCAGTCCGGCCTGCGCTGGCTGGTGGCACGCTTCATCGGCAGCACCCTGGTGGCGCTGGTCATTGCCTGCCTGGTGCTGCCGCTCCTGGCGATGCCGCTGCTGCCGGCCTGCCTGGCGTTCGCCGGCATTGTCGCCTCGCCCTACCTGGTGCTGCTGCGGGCTCGCGGCGAACGCCTGAAGAAGGCCGAGCAGCAGTTGCCCGAGGCGGCCGACTTCCTGGCGCGGGCGCTGCGCGCGGGGCATTCGTTCGCCAACGTGCTGAAGATGGTGGGCGACGAACTGCCCGACCCCATCGGCGGCGAATTCAAGGTGACGTACGAGGAGATCAACTACGGCGTGCCGATGAACGAGGCGCTGCACAACCTGGCCACGCGCATTCCGCTGACCGACCTGCGCTACCTGGTGCTGGCCGTGCTGATCCAGCGCGAGTCCGGCGGCAACCTGGCCGAGCTGCTGGGCAATATCGCCCGGCTGACGCGCGCCCGCCTGAAACTGCTGGCGCAGATCCGGGTGCTGTCGGCCGAGGGCCGCATGTCCGCCTGGATTCTCGGGCTGCTGCCGGTACTGATGCTGGCGATTATGTCGGTCAGCAACTACGAATACATCAGCGTGCTGTGGACGACGCCTTCCGGCGTCCGGCTGATGTGGTTTGCCGCCGGCGCCACCGCTGTCGGCGTCTTCTGGATGCGCACCGTGATCAGGATCCGCACATGACTACCTCCCAACTGGTTTTCCTGCTGGTCGTCTTCGTCGTCGTTGCCGGCGTCGCCCTGGCTGGCGTGGCGCTGTTCGCACCGGCGGCACTGCGCGAGCGGCTGCTGGCTTTTCGGGCGGTGCCCGAGGAGCCCCTGCCCGGCGAAGGCAGCCAATGGGTCGAAAAGGTCGCACGGGTGGCCCAGCCCCTGACCAAGCTGTCCCTGCCGGAGGAGGGCTGGGAACGTTCGCCGCTGCGCACCAGGTTCATCAACGCCGGCTGGCGCCAGGCTTCCGCCCCGACCCTGTATTTCGCGGCCAAGACCGTACTGTCCCTGGCCATCCCCGCACCGCTGGCGATCGTGATGGCGGGCGCGCAGGGCGGCGGCATGCGCAACGGCTTCCTGGCCGTGCTGTTCACGGGCGCCGCCATCGGCTATTACCTGCCGAACCTGGTGCTCAGTCGCACCGCGTCGCGGCGACAGCGCGACATCTTCGAGAACCTGCCCGACGCGCTGGACCTGCTGACGGTGTGCGTCGAGGCGGGGCTGTCGATGGAACGGGCGCTGGCGAAAGTGGCGGCCGAGGTGCACGTCAAGAGCGTCGTGCTGGCCCAGGAACTGCAACTGGTGCTGATCGAGATGCGGGCCGGCTTCACGAAGGAAAAGGCGCTGCGCAACTTCGCCCTGCGCACCGGCGTCGACGACGTCGACACGCTGGTGGCCATGCTGATCCAGTCGGAACGCTTCGGCACGGGCATGGGCGATTCGCTGCGCGTCCATTCCGACAACCTGCGCACCAAGCGCAGCCTGCTGGCGGAGGAGGAAGCGGCCAAGGTGTCGCTGAAACTGATGTTCCCGCTGATCTTCTGCATCTTCCCCACCCTGCTGCTGGTGCTCGTGGGGCCCGCCGCCCTGAAGCTGTCCGAGGTCCTGCCGATGATGGCCGGTACCAACTGAAACGATGTATTCAACGTTTGCCACGTGCCAGGAGAAAACCATGAAAACGACAGCAAGAGTCGCCGGCGCCGCCTGCCTGGGGTCCCTGCTGCTGGCCTGCGGCGGCTTGCCGCCGGCCGGCACGCCCGCGGCCTCGCCGCCACGGCTCGCCATGCCGGCCGCGATCACGGCACCGCCTCCGCCGCCCCCGGCACCTTTCGGCAGTGCCGATGGCTACTACGCCCAGGGCCGCGTCGAGCACGGCGCGCAGCACCCGGCGCGGGCACGGCGTGCCTACATGCTGGCGCTGCAGCTCGATCCCCGGCATCGGGGGGCGCGCAACGGCATCGCCGTTCTGCTGGCCGAGCAGGGCAATTACAGCCGGGCGATCGCGGTGTGGCGCTCACTGCTGATGGAGAACAAGGCCCTGCCCGCGGCCGAGCAAGCTTTCCTGCTGGGGAACGTGGGCTATGCGCTGTACCTGCGCGGCGACAGGCACCAGGCATTGGCCGCGCTGAAGATGGCCTGCCAGCTCGACCCGCTGCAGCCGCTGGCGTGGGAACACCTGGCGGTCGTGCTGGAAACGCTGGGCCAGAAGAGCCTTGCGTTACCGCTGCTGAAGCAGGCCCGCACCTTGCGCGAGCATGACCTGGAAAGCGACTACGCGCTGGCCGCCACGGAGCGGCCGGCGCCGGCGCCGGCAGTCGACGGGGAAAACCCGTGGCCGGCCGACCTGCCCCGCACGGAAATCGTCGTCACGGGCCCGGCCATGGTCGAAGTGCGCAGAGTGGCGCCGCCCCCGCAGGCGCAAGCGGGCGTGCCCGCGGCCGGGCATGCCACGCCACGCTCCGGCATGCGCGCCGCC
>NZ_WNKZ01000219.1 GCF_009720835.1 Pseudoduganella buxea | reverse complement strand
TGCCCCCCTGGCAGCGCCGGCCATCCCATGCGCCGCGCCGCATGCCCACGCAGGCCAGGATGTCGTGCGCCAGCGCCTGAACGGGCAGTTCCAATGTCAGGCGCCCCGCATTGCCGCCCGCCCGCATCAGCATGGCGGCGATGCCGCCTTGCTGTTCCGGCCCCAGGCCGACCAGGGTGGCCAGGCCGGCGCGGGTGGCGGCCGCTGTCGGCGCCCCGTCGGCCCACAGGGGCGCGCCATGACGGTCCGTCAACGTTACCGTTCCCGTGGCACGCGGCACCACTGCTTGCGCCGTCGGCGCCAAGGGTTGCCAGGCGATGCGCCCGGCGACGACGCGCAGGTGGCGGTAGGCGTCATTGCCCGGCGGGGTCATGCTTGCAGCAGGCAGCGGCGCGATGGTCAGTACGACGGCGCGCGCATCCGCCGCCGGCTGCAGCACCAGGCGCGTCACATCGCCCGGCGCCGTGCAGGCCTTGCCGGTGCAGGCCGGCGTGGCCCGGACGGTGGCTCCACGCACGGCTTGCACGCTGCCGGCCACCAGCAGGTGCAGCGGCCGGGAACTGCCGGGACGCAGCGGCAGCGTGAGCTGGACGGCCTGGCCGCCGGCCGGCCAGCGGGCCACGCGCGACCATGGCTGTCACCCCTGCGGCAATTCGTCGAACAGGCGCGCCGCGGCCGGCGGCATGGCCTGCGTCGCGGCCAGGGGGCCAGCCGCGCCGCCGACCTGCCAGCGCGCCATATCACCGTCGGGCTGGCGCCAAGCCAGCAGGCTGCGCTCACTGTTATACAACTCGACCTGGCGGCGCAGGTAGGTGCCGTCGGCCTGCCGGTACAGCCGGCGCAGCAGCTTGCGCGCTGCATCGTCGACGCGCACGTCGGCCCACTCCGGCAAGGCGGTGGCGCGCACGGTCCCGGCAGCGTCGGCCCATGCGGGCAAGTCGGCCGGCGCCAGTGCGATGGCACCGTGCCGGGACAGCCGCAACAGGCCGGCCTGGCGCAGCGCAGCGAACAAGGCGGCGTCTTCCAGCTCGGGCGCGGGCGCGGCGGGAATGGCATAGCTGCCGGGGGCCAGCCGCAAGGTGGCGGCGCGGCCGGCGCCGAAGGCGGTGACGAGGGCGCGCCCTGCCCCCTCCCCTGGGGCGTACAGGCGCA
>NZ_WNKZ01000218.1 GCF_009720835.1 Pseudoduganella buxea | reverse complement strand
TGAATCGCCACGACTATCGTAGACACTCCTGAGCCATAATGTCGGGCACAAGGAGAAGATATGAGCGGTAAGCGGTACACAGAGGAATTCAAGATTGCAGCGATCAAGCAGGTGGCGCAGGGCGGTCACCCAGCGAGCGAAGTAGCGGCACGGCTCGGAATAAGCATCCACAGTCTGTACGCCTGGGCGAAGCGCTATGGCATACCCGAGGCGGAGCGCAAGGCCGTCGATGCCCAGTCCGACGAGATGCGGCGCCTGAAGTCCGAGCTCAAGCGCGTCACGGAGGAGCGTGACATATTGAAAAAGGCCGCGGTGTACTTTGCCAAGACGTCCGGGTGAGGTACACCTTAATTGCTCAGTTGCAGGACCAATTCCCGGTGCGCCGGCTGTGCAAAGTGCTCGAGGTGCATCCGAGCGGCTTCTATGCCTGGCGCCTGAACCCTGAAAGCAAGCGAGCCAGAGAAGACAAGCGCCTACTCGTGCCGATCAAGGAATCATGGCTGGAAAGCGGCAGCGTGTACGGCTATCGCAAGGTCAGCGACGATCTGCGCGAGCTCGGTGAACAATGCGGCATCAATCGCGTCCACCGTCTAATGAGGTCGGCCGGGCTTCGTTCGCAAACCGGCTACGCCAAGCGCAAATACAAACGCGGCGGCGCGCCTTCGTTGGTGGCGCCCAACCATCTTCAACGTCAATTTGACGTGCAAGAACCCAATCGCGTCTGGGTGACGGACATCACGTACATTCGCACTTGTGAAGGCTGGCTTTATCTGGCCGTAGTGCTTGATCTGTTCTCGCGCCAGGTAATTGGCTGGTCGATGAGTTCACGCATCGATCGCGAGCTGGCAATGAACGCGCTCTTGATGGCCGTCTGGCGGCGGCAGCCCAAGAATACGGTGATGGTGCATTCCGATCAGGGCAGTCAGTTCAGCAGCTACGACTGGCGCGACTTCCTGGACCAGCACAATCTGCAGCAAAGCATGAGCCGACGAGGAAACTGCCACGATAACGCCGTGGCCGAGAGCTTCTTCCAGCTCCTGAAACGGGAACGGATCCGACGCAAGACCTACGGCACCCGGGAAGAGGCAAGGCAAGATGTCTTCGATTACATCGAGATGTTCTACAATCCGAAGCGCCGGCACAGCTTCAGCAATGACTT
>NZ_WNKZ01000217.1 GCF_009720835.1 Pseudoduganella buxea | reverse complement strand
TCCAGTCCAGGCAGGGGCAGGCGAAGCGGCGGCGCAGCTTGCGCAGCGGCGCCGGGTCCAGGCCCAGCGGCTGCAGGCGCGCTTCGCCTTGCGCGGACAGCGCATAGGCGCCGGCGCCGTCGTCCACCAGCCACCCTTGCGCGATGAAATGGTCGTGCAGCTCGACGGCGACAGCGCCGGCCATGTGGTCGTAGCAGGTGCGGGCGTGGCGCAGGCGTGTCGGCGTGCCGGGGCGGAAGGCAGGGCGGGGCAGCCCTGCCACCACCAGCAGCGCTTCCAGCGCGGCGGCGACGTCGGTGCCGGCCAGCCGGTGGTAGCGGTGCTTGCCCTGCGCCAGCTGCACCAGCAGGCCGTCTTCCTTCAGCCGGGCCAGGTGGGCGCTGGCCGTCGACGGGCTCACTTCCGCCACCACGGCCAGCTCGGTGCTGGTGCGGGCGTGGCCGTCGAGCAGGCAGCACAGCATGCGGGCGCGGGCCGGTTCGGCGATGGCGCCGGCAATGCGGGCCAGGTGGTTGTCTGCATCCATGATTCGGTCTGGGGCGAATTGTCGACGATGGCTTTTCAGGATACTGCAAGCCTCGACGCTCCGCAAAGGACAAATCATGAACCCAATGAGACCAATGAGCCGGCCCGCCGACGCGCTGGCGGCCGTCAGCCATGCCGACCCTTACCCCTACTATGCGGCGCTGGCGCGCGGGCGCGCGCCGTTCCACGACGCAGGCCTGGGCCTGTGGGTGTGCGCCCACCCGGACACCGTGCACGCCGTGCTGGCCCATGCCGATTGCCGGGTCCGCCCCGTGGAAGAGCCCGTGCCCGCCGTGCTGCGCGGCCCGGCCGGCACGTTGTTCGGGGCGCTGGCGCGGATGAACGACGGCGCGCCGCATGCGCAAATCAAGCCGGTACTGCAGGCAGCGCTGGGAGCCGTGCCGTCCGGCGCCCTTCGCGTGCCGCGAGCGCGCGTACGGAACGCCGCCGGACTGAACGCCTTCATGTTCGACGCCCCGGTCCAGGCGGTGGCATCGCTGCTGGGCTGCCCGGAAGCGCAACTCGGTGCCGTGGCTGGCCGCGTGGGCCGGTTCGCGGGCGCCCTGTCGCCGCTGGCGGATGCGGCGCAGATCGGGGTGGCGCACGAAGCCGCTACGGCCCTGCTGGCGGCGCTGCGCCGGCT
>NZ_WNKZ01000216.1 GCF_009720835.1 Pseudoduganella buxea | reverse complement strand
CCGGTCTGGCCAGCGGCAATACCTCGACGTTGAAGTCCGTCGCCAGCCTGGACATCTCGACCTTCGAAGGCGCCCAGGCTGCCATCAAGATCGCCGATGCCGCCCTGTCGACCGTGAACACCCAGCGTGCCGCCTACGGTGCACTGCAGTCGCGCTTCTCGTCGGCCATCTCGAACCTGGCATCGACCACCGAGAACCTGTCGGCATCGAAGAGCCGGATCGTCGACACCGACTTCGCCGCAGAGACCGCCACGATGACCCGTGGCCAGATCCTGCAGCAGGCGGGTACCGCGATGCTGGCCCAGGCCAACTCGCTGCCGAACGGCGTGATGAGCCTGCTGCGCGGCTAATCGCCCGCGGTAGCTTCAACATGGTTCCCCGCCTGGTTTTCCAGACGGGGAACTTTTTCCGTTTATAGGAGCCTATTATGACTATCGATACGCTGGGTGCGCTGTCCGGCGGCAGGGACCGCACGATGGTGACTGCCGAGACGGCCGCCAACCCACCGGTCGCCGGCACGCGCACACCCGCTGTGGCAACCGAAACACCCCAGGCGGTCAAGGCCAAGGATGCACCGGCATCCATGGATGAATTGAAGGCCGCTGTCGGCAAGTTGAACGATTCGATGCAGGCGAACGACCGCAGCCTGCAGTTTTCCATCGACGAGGACAGCAAACGCACGGTCGTCAAGCTGATCGACGTGAACACGAAGGAGGTGGTACGCCAGTACCCGACCGAGGAAGCGCTGCGCATTTCCAAGTCGCTGGACAATTTCAAGGGCCTGCTGATCAATCACGCCGTGTGACGTTTGCAATCTCTGCTGCAGCATCGGGCCGCCGCCTCCCAGCGCGCGGCCTTTTTTATTTTCTTTTGCCCTAAAGTTCCGTCAATCGCTGTCGTCTTAGCGCACGGCAACATCTCTGCTTGAGTCCGCACGGCAAATATTTCTCTCAAAAAATCCCCTAAAGCTTCCCGCACGGCAACCGTTACCAGTAACAACAGCGGCTTGAACGTCACGGAACAGGGTGACGGGCCAAAGTTAAAGAGCAAATCGCCAACCATCAGCAGTACCAGTTTTGGAGAATTACCATGGCATCCGTAATCAATACCAACGTCGCATCCCTGAACTCGCAGCGCAACCTGAGCTCGTCGGCATCTGCCCTGTCCAC
>NZ_WNKZ01000215.1 GCF_009720835.1 Pseudoduganella buxea | reverse complement strand
TGCGCCACGCCCGCCGCGCCGCCGCCGCGCGCGACTTCCGCCAGGCCTGGGCGGGACGGCTGCACGCTTTCCTGCTGTGCGGCGGCGCCGCCTTCCTGGGCGGGCACCTGCTGCTGTCCTGGGGCACCAACCTGGCCATCGTGCCCGTGATGGGCCAGCCGATGAGTTTCCTGTCCGCCGGCGGCAGCCATCTGCTGTTTTTCCTCCTCCCCCTGCTAGGCATCCACGCCGCCACCGCGCATTCATCACAGGAGTGACCATCATGCCCACCTATGTCCAACATGAAGTCCTGGGCCGCATACCGGACGTGTTCAACGCCGAAGCGATCTGGCAGCCACCCGGCCTGGCGCTGTTCGCCCGCCGCCCGCTGCTGCGCGACCTGCTGGAGCGCTGCCCGCGCGAGCACCGGGGCCGCGCCGCCACCCGCTGCTTCGCGCACGTCACCTTGCGGCTGCCGCAGGAGGACGTCGATGACGACTACCACCTGACCCGGGGCAACCGCGCCCGCGAGCTGGCGCAGACCCTGACGGCCCTGCACCGCAAGGATTTCGGCGACCTGCTGGGCGAGGACGACGTGCGTTACCACGTGACGGGCGCCGACGACCTGGCCGCCGGCGAGATCGAAGTGCGCTTCGGCCATGCCGTCTACCTGCCGGCGCCGGAAGAGAAAGTGCTGTTCGACGTCAGCGCGTCGCTCGACAGCGCCGTGTGGCACGGCGTCTGCCCCGTCTATCCCAGCCAGCGGCTGGCGCTGATCGGTGCCGGTGCCACGGCCGCCGCGGCGCCGGGCTGGCCGTTTGGCGACGACGCCGTCCTGCTGCTGGTCAACGACGGTCCGGACGCCGAGCCGGTCCTGCAGGCGCGCCCGAAAGGCGCCTTCGATTGCCGCTTCGACGCGGCGCTGGGCTACTACACGGTCACGTCGCGCCATGGCGGCAAGCGCCTGCTGGTGAAAATCGCGCGGCGCATCGCCAAGGCGCCGCCGGCCGTGGCGGCGCCCAGCCCGGCGGTCTGGCAGCCCCGTGCCCGGCCCGCCGTACCGGCGCTGGACGAGCTGACGGCCGTACCGGTGCCGGCGGCGCCCCGGCGCGTCAATAGCGCCGTCACGGATGCGACGTTCGCGCCCGGCGCCCGTGCCCGCCTGACACTGGCCGCGCTGGCCCTGCCCCGGCTGAGCCGCTACCGCA
>NZ_WNKZ01000214.1 GCF_009720835.1 Pseudoduganella buxea | reverse complement strand
GCCAGGTGCGCTGCGCCGACCTGGCCGCGCTGGCCGACCCGGAGCTGCTGGCCGGCACCCTGGCCCAACTGGTGGGCGTGCCGCCTCATGGCGACGTGCCCGCCGGCGGCATGATCGTGGCCCTGGCCGACTGGCTGCGCGAACGGCGCCTGCTGCTGGTGCTGGACGGCTGCGAGCACCTGATCGATGCCGTCGCCGCCCTCGCCGAGCGGGTGCTGCGCGAGGCGCCCCGCGTGCATATCCTGGCCACCAGCCGCGAGCCGCTGCGGGCCCAGGGCGAATGGGTGCACCGGCTCGCGCCCCTGGCCGTGCCGCCACGCGAGCTGCCGGCCACCCCTGTGCAACTGGCCAACTGCGCGTCGGTGCAGCTGTTCGCCGAACGGGCCGGCGCCGACGGCGGCGGCTTCACCATCGACGAAGGCAATGCCCAGGCCGTGGCCGACATCTGCCGCCGCCTGGACGGCATTCCGCTGGCCATCGAGCTGGCCGCCGGCCGCGCCGCCTTCTTCGGCGTGCACGAACTGGCGCTGCGCCTGTCCGACTGCTTCGCCGTGCTCACGCGCGGCCGGCGCACGGCACTGCCCCGTCACCAGACCCTGCGCGCCACCTTGGACTGGAGTCACGACATGCTGTGCCCCGAGGATCGGGCCGTACTGCGCCGGCTGGCCGTGTTCCGGGGCGGCTTTACCCTGGCGGCGGCGGCCGAAGTGGCGCACGGCCCCGGTGTCGGGCCGGAGGCCGTGTTCGAGCGTATCGCCAACCTGGCCGCCAAGTCGCTGGTCGGCGTCGAGCCGGCCGGCGCGGCGGTGCAGTACCGGCTGCTCGACACGACCCGCAGCTATGCGCTCGAAAAGCTCGACGCCAGCGGCGAAGGGGCCATGGCGTCGGCCCGCCACGCGCGCTTCCACGTGCGCATGCTGACCGCCGCCCAGGACGACTGGCAGGTGCTGGCGCCCGCCCAGTGGCTGCGCCGGCACGGCCACTGCATCGATCACGTGCGTGCCGCGCTGGACTGGGCTTTCGGTCCGGAAGGCGACGCGGCCGTCGGCATCGAGCTGGCCGTGGTGTCGGCGCCCCTGTGGTACCAGCTGGCCCTGCTGGACGAATACCGCGCCCGGCTGGAGCCGGCCCTGGCCCGCAGCGAGTGCGCGCCGCACCTGGCGCCCGCGCTGCACCTGGCGCTGGGCCACGCGCTGCTGCACGTG
>NZ_WNKZ01000213.1 GCF_009720835.1 Pseudoduganella buxea | reverse complement strand
TGAGGTACCCTGACTTTTTCGGACACTTCCGATTGATAAAATTGTCGGAAGGGGCAAGCACATGAAATTGAAAACATACACGCCCGAGTTCAGAGCCGAAGCAGTCAAGCTGGTGCTGGAACAGGGCTTATCGCAGGAACAGGCCGCCCAGCGAATCGGGGTACCAAAAGGGACGCTGGCCAACTGGGTGAGCGCGGCGAAGCGCAGCACAGACCCGGCAGCACCACCGGGCAGCCGAAGCGTTGCGGAGCTGGAAGCCGAGTTGGCAAAGCTGCGTAAAGAGCTGGCCGTGGAGCGGATGGAAAAGGAAGTGCTAAAAAAGGCCACCGCGTACTTTGCGAGGGAGTCGCTGCCCGGTACGCGTTCATGAAGACGGTGCGACTCGAGTACCCGCTTGGCCTGTTGTGCCGTGTATTTGACGTCTCGCGCAGCGGCTATTACGCGGCGCTGGATCGTCCAGCATCGCAGCGTGCACAGGACGACGAGAAGCTGAAGATCGCCATCAAGGCTGCTCATGTTCAAACTCGCCAGACGTATGGACCGTTGCGCTTACAGCCGGAACTGGCCACACAAGGCTTCGAGGCGGGACGTGATCGGATCGTTCGGCTGCGGCGCGAGCTTGGTCTGCGCTGCAAGCAAAAGCGCAGATTTAAGGCGACGACGAACTCGAAACACGCCTATCCGGTCGCACCGAATCTGTTGGAACAGACTTTCGCACCGACAGGGCCAAACGAAGCCTGGGTGAGCGACATCACGTATGTCGCCACCGACGAAGGCTGGCTATACCTGGCGGGCATCAAGGACGTCTTCACATGCGAGATGGTGGGCTACGCGCTCGGGGCCAGGATGACGCAGGAGTTGACGGCACAGGCGCTGTGGAAGGCTGTGCGCAACAAACGGCCGGCGCCAGGCTTGATTCTTCATTCGGACCGCGGCAGCCAATATTGCGCCGACGACTATCGAAAACTGGTCGAGCAGTTCGGCATGAAGGCCTCTATGTCGCGCAAGGGGAACTGCTACGACAACGCGCCCATGGAGAGCTTCTGGGGTAGCTTGAAGAACGAGTTGATCCATCACCAGAGGTATGCAACCAGAGCCGATGCGGAGTCAGCGATTACGGAGTACATCGAAATCTTCTATAACCGCCAGCGGCGCCACTCGCGTCTCGGGTATCTATCGCCAGCATCGTTTGCCGAAGAATTCAGCAGACAGAAGCTGGCTGCTTGAAACGGACGTGTCCACTATTGACAGTGCACCTCAG
>NZ_WNKZ01000212.1 GCF_009720835.1 Pseudoduganella buxea | reverse complement strand
GGGCAGGCGCCAGCGCCGGCAGATGACGGCGGCGCGGTAGCCATGACGCCGGACCAGGCCGGAAACGTCGTCACGGCGGCGGCGCCCCGTGCGCCAGGGCGCGCCGTCCGGCGCGGCCGGCCACGGCGCCATTTCCAGGGAAGCGTTTGGGAAGGAATCAGGCTGCTGCATCACACCCCCAAGGTCGACAATGCGCCCGCCGCGCGCCCGCGCGAGCAGTGAAATAGGGCGCTTCAATGACCACGCATGCATGCTACGCCGCCGCGATGCCGAAGATAGCGGGCAAATGCTTCAAAAGTGTCATCGCTTTGTAAGTCAGCCGAGCCGGAGCGTTACGGGCATCGCATTGTGTCTACAACAGCTTACGTTGTACTATCGGGCGATCATAAGGATGAGCCCATGGAACCGAACCTGGCAACCGCCGAAACCCAGCTGCTGGCCGATATCGAGGCGTTGCGGCCCCGCTTTCCCAACACGCAAGACCTGTACCGCGAAGTGTGCGCGCTGATGTTCTTTCGCTACGGCCTGACGCCGACGGCGAACCGGCTGTACCAGCTGGTGCGCAAGGGCAGCATGTCGGCGCCGGCCGAGGCGCTGAACCGCTTCTGGGGGCAGTTGCGGGAGAAAAGCCGTGTCGTCATCGGTCATCCGGACCTGCCGGACGAGCTGAAGAAGACAGCCGGCGAGCTGGTGGCGTCGCTATGGCAGTCGGCCCAGCAGGCCGCCGGCGATTCGCTGGCCGCGTTGCGCGAGGAAGCGGGGCGGGAGGCGGCCGAGGCCCGACAGGCGGAAGACGCGATGCGGCAGGAGCGCGACCTGCTGGCGGCGACCTTGGCCGACGCCCAGGCGCAGGCGCGGGAACGGGCGTCCCATGACGCCGCCGCCATTGCCGAGCTGCGCCGGCAGCTGGCGGAACTGGGGGCCCTGCATGTGAACCAGACGGCCCGGCTGGACGAGGCGCGCAAGGAAATCAATGCCCAGCATGCGTGGCTGAACAGCGTGCAGCGCGACCACCAGGCCGAACTGGACCGGCTGCGCGACCAGGCCCGACTCGATGTCGACAAGGCCGACGCAGCGCGCCGGCTGGCCCTGCAGGAAGTCGACCGCGAACGGCTCGCCGTCAAACGGGTTCAGCAGGCCTTCGACACGGAGCGGGCCAACGGGTCGGCGGCCGCCGAGCGTCACCGCGCCGAGCTGCGCGACGCGCTGGAAACCGTGTCGGCGCTGCGCCAGCAGGTGGGTGCCCTGGAAAGCACGGTGGCCAGCGCGACGGCGGCGCGCGACGAAGCCCGGCGCCAGC
>NZ_WNKZ01000211.1 GCF_009720835.1 Pseudoduganella buxea | reverse complement strand
CCCGGCGGGCCCGGCAACCGGTTCGACGACCCGCCCGGCGGCTCCATAGACGGCACCGGCAGCAGCGATCCCCGCGGGCTGACGGCAGCCGAGGCGGCGCGCCGCCTGCTGCAGGACGGTCCCAACAGCCTGCCCGAGCCGGAACGGCGCACGTGGCGCCACATCGCCTTCGACGCGGCGCGCGAACCCATGTTCCTGCTGCTGTGCGGCGCGGCACTGCTGTACCTGCTGCTCGGCTCGGCGCTGGAAGGGGGCTTCCTGCTGCTGATGGTGGCGGCCACCGTCGGCATGACCCTGTACCAGGAGGGCAAGACCGAGCACGCGCTGCGGGCCTTGCGCCAGCTTGGCAGCCCACAGGCGCTGGTGCTGCGCGACGGTACCCCCCGGCGCGTCGCCGGCAGTGAGCTGGTGGCGGGCGACGTCATCCTGCTGGCCGAAGGCGCGCGCGTGCCGGCCGATGCGCGGCTGTGCGCGGCCGACGGCCTGCTGGTGGACGAGTCGCTGCTCACGGGCGAATCGGTCCCCGTGCGCAAGTTGGCCGCGCGCGGTGCAATGCCGCCGATGCGCCCCGGCGGCGAGGACCTGCCCTGGGTTTACTCCGGCACCCTGGTGGTGCAGGGCCATGGCAGCGCCATCGTGACGGCGACGGGGACGCGCAGCGAGATCGGGCGCATCGGCGATTCGCTGCGCCAGCTGGCGCCGCCGCCTTCGCCCCTGCAGCGTCAGAGCGCCCTGCTGGCACGCCGCTTCGCCGTGCTGGGCCTGGCTGCCAGCGCCCTGCTGGTGCTGGTACTGGGCCTGCGCGGTGGCGGCTGGCTGGAAGCGCTGTTGGCCGGCATCGCCCTGTCGATCTCGATGCTGCCGGAAGAATTCACCGTCGTGCTGACCGTGTTTCCCGCGCTGGGCGCATGGCGGCTGGCCCGGGCCAACGTCCTGACGCGCCGCCTGGCCGCCATCGAAACGCTGGGCGCCACGTCCGTGCTGTGCGTCGACAAGACGGGCACCTTGACGGAAAACCGCATGGCCCTGCACGCGCTGTGGTGCGGCGGCGTCGAGCTGGCGCCGGGGCCGGCGCTGCCGCCGACGCACCGCGCGCTGCTGCGCCACGCCATCCTGGCCACGCCCGAGCGCTCGCACGATCCGATGGAGCACGCGCTGCAGGCCCAGGCCGATATGCTGGACGTGCCGGCGCGGCCCGCCGGCGCCCGGCTCGTACACGAGTATGGCCTGACGGCGGCGCGCCGCGCGCTGATGCTGGCATGGCAAGGCGGGCCCGACCCGGCCATCGTGGCCGCCAAGGGTGCGCCGGAAAGCATCCTCGCCCTGTGCCGCATGGAACCGGATGAACGCGCCGCCGCACTGGCCGCCGCCGCCGGCCTGG
>NZ_WNKZ01000210.1 GCF_009720835.1 Pseudoduganella buxea | reverse complement strand
AGGTGCTGATCGTGCACCTTAACGCCAGGCTGGCCGGCGAGATCGAGACCTTCGTCGACAGTGCGATGGGCAAGCTGTCGGGCATCCTGGACGACTGCGCCGATACCGCCGACGGCGTCGCCGACGACCTGATCAAGATCCTCAAGCGCTGCATCGGCAAGGAACCGCTGTTCGACCTGGCCCCGCCCGCGGAGGCGGAGCGCAAGCTGCACGACCCCAAGGTGCAAAGCAGCTTGCGCCGCATGCTGGGCGCCCTTGGCCAGCAGTACAAAAGGGCCGCGAACCATGCCGCCGCCGTGGCAGCCAGCCATTTGCCGGAGAGCGCGGTGGCGGGCGTGACGGCCATCATCGCTCACCTGACCGCTTTCAAGCCGGCGTTTCGCGGCAAGCTCGCCGCCCTGGCCGACGAGCAGGCGCAGATGAGCATCCGGTGGATCCTGAAGCGGCTGCGCGACGCAGTGGTCAAGCACAAGAAGCGCTATGCGGCACTGGTCCCGTCCGGCAAGGGCGCGGACCACAAGAAGAACAATCCCGGCCACGAGCTGGGCACCACCAGCCGGCAAAGCCCGGCCAAGGGCAACGCCAACCCCTGCAAGCTGTGCCCCGCCAAAGGCGGCACCGCGCATTCGATCAGCTTCGCCACCGGCGCCGAAACGTTTACGCACACCGACTTCGTGCTGGATGCACCGCTCCCCATCGAATGGCGCCGCACCTACCGCAGCCAGCTGACGGCCTATGACCACGGCCATCTCGGCGCGCGCTGGCTTACCCCGTACAGCACCCGCATTGACGTCGTCGGCCAGGGCAAGCCCACCGCCCTGCTCTATCACGCCACCGACGGCCGCAGCCACCGCTATCCGTGGCTCGCCATCGGCCAGCGCCACCACGACCCGGTCGAACAGATCACGCTGACCCGCATCAGCGCCACCCTGCTCATCCTCGACTTCGGCAAGCCGCTGCCCGAAGGCGAAGCCAGTCCCTGGCGCGAAACCTATGAGCTGACCGACACCGTGCGCGCCAAGGCGGCCGAGATGGGCAAGGAGCATTTCCGCCTGATCGCGCTGTTTGCCCGCGACGGCGCGGCCCTCGGCCTGCGCTACGATCACGTGGTCGCCGGCGAGGCGGTCCTCAGTGACATCATCAGCAAGCAGGACGAGACCATCGTCGCCCATGCCGGCACCCAGGTCGACGCCGACACCGGCCGCATCCGCGCGCTGTGGGAAATCCGGGACGGCAAGCTGGTGCGCCAGCTGGCCGCCTACGACCACGACGAGCACGGCGACCTGGTCCGCGCACAGGACGAAAACGCCGCCACCTGGCACTACCAGTACGACCGCCACCTCGTCACCCGCTACACGGACCGCACCGGGCGCGGCATGAACCTCGCCTACGACGCCCACGCCAGGGCAGTCCGCGAGTGGGCCGATGATGGCAGCCACGA
>NZ_WNKZ01000020.1 GCF_009720835.1 Pseudoduganella buxea | reverse complement strand
CGTAGTGACGGGCAGCCGTTTCGTACTCGACGTGGGCGGTGTTGATGGTGATGCCGCGGGCTTTTTCTTCCGGTGCAGCGTCGATCTGGTCGTAGGCTTTCGCTTCGCCGCCGAATTTCTTCGACAGAACGGTTGCGATTGCAGCGGTCAGGGTGGTCTTGCCATGGTCAACGTGACCGATGGTGCCAACGTTCACGTGCGGCTTAGTCCGCTCGAACTTTTCTTTTGCCATTTTAGACTCCTAACAATTTTAAAATATTGCTGGGCACGCGCCCGACTGTCAGATGATGTATTGCAGAATACAGCGATACTGCGAATTCTGGTGCCCTTGACGTGGATTGAACACGTGGCCTCTCCCTTACCAAGGGAGTGCTCTACCACTGAGCTACAAGGGCTTATTTACTGCGATTGTTACGGCGTACGATATTTACTGCGCATTGCAACGAAAACTGGAGCGGGTGAAGGGAATCGAACCCTCGTCATAAGCTTGGAAGGCTTCAGCTCTACCATTGAGCTACACCCGCGAGGTTCCGTTTCACTACACTGTCACTCAGTTTCCTTGCAAAAACTTGGTGGAGGGGACTGGATTCGAACCAGTGTACTCATAAGAGGGCAGATTTACAGTCTGCTGCCTTTAACCACTCGGCCACCCCTCCGCGAGGAACCGCAGAGTATGAAGCATAAAATCTAAACTGTCAACGCTCTAACACAGTCTTGCTCGTGTTGTGCTGCTAACCGTCTGCTTCGGGGCGAGATTGTAGCGGCTACCCGTGAGAATTTGCAAGGGTTGTTTTACGAGTTCATCAAAAATCTTTCAGGCCATTGAATTTGCTGGGCTGACAAGACCATTTATGTTTTTCCCAGGTTCCTTTTGTTGCATCCCTTGCTATAAAATCGCCCGTTCCCACCTGCCTGTGCCGTGCGTCGCCCACGCCGGCGCCGCGCACTTGCCGTCACCACCTGGAGTTTTGGATTGAACACTCGACTGAACAGTTGGCGCACGCTGCTGCTGGCCAATCTGTTGCTCGCGCTGGCCTATGCCGCCACCGGTCGCATCGGCCTGCAACTGGCCCTCGGCCCGGGCTCGGCCACCCCGCTGTTCCTGCCTGCCGGCATCGCGCTGGCGGCCCTTGTCAGCGGCGGCGTACGCCTGCTGCCCGGCGTGGCTGCCGGCTCGCTGCTGATGAACCTGCTGATCTTGCCGCTGCTGCATACGGACCTGGGGCTGGCAGCGCGGCTGGTTGCCTCCGGCACGGCGGCGGCCACGGCGGCATTACAGGCCTACGTCTCCATGCATGCTTTCCAGCGCTGGATCGATCCGGGCATCGACTCCGGCCGTGATGTGCTGCGCTTCCTGATGCTGGCGCCCATCCTGGCGTTGACCAGCAGCACCCTGTCGCTGTGCGCCCTGTCGCTGCTGGGGGTGCTGCCCGGCAGCGACCTGCCTGCCAACTGGCTGGCCTGGTGGCTGGGCGATACGCTGGGCATGCTGCTGGCCGCCCCGCTCGTGTGGATCCTGTTCGGCCAGCCGCGGCGGCTGTGGTGGCGCCGGCGCTGGCTGGTGGGCCTGCCGATGCTGCTGCTGATGGCCCTGTTCGTGACGATCTTCCTGAATGTACGCCGGTGGGAATGGAACCAGCAGATGCAGACGGTGCAGCTCAAATCGCAGCAGGTGGGCGACCTGCTGCAGGCGAAGATGTCGGAACATGAACGTTTCGTCTTTGCCATGTCAAGCGCCATCAATGGCCGCGGCCGCGCCATGATGCCGCCGGATTTCCAGCGCGTGGCCCAGGGCTACCTGGCACGCCACCCGGAAATGATGTCGATGAGCTGGCTTCGCCCCGTGGCCGGCGACGAGCGCGAGGCCTTCGAGCGCTGGGGCCGCGAACATATCGACCCCGCCTTCGCCATCCGCGCACCGGATGCGAACGGCAACATGATGCCGGTGCCGCCCAGCGCCGCCCATATGGTGGCCACCTTTATCGAGCCGCGCGGCAACCGCATCTACCTGGGCCTGGACATGCTGGCCGAGCCTTCGCGCGCCGCCGCCGTGCGCGCGGCGCTGCAGGGCGACGAGCCGGCCGCCAGCGCGCCGCTGCAACTGATCAGCAAGGGCCTGAAGCCGGGCATCGTGCTGCTGCAGGCGGTGCGCCCGTCCGACGGCGGCGAGCCGGTGGGCATGCTGCTGTTGTCGCTGCGACTGGAGAGCTACCTGAACAGCGTATTGAAGCAGGTCGGTTTTCCCCACCTGGTCGCCACGGTGGACGACAGCGCCACCGGGGAGCGCCTGGCCGCCTCGGACGGCACGGGCTGGGACGGTCCGGCCGCCGTGCTGCGCCAGACGCTGCACTTCGGCGGACGGGATTACCTGCTGACCCTGTCGCCGACGGCGGAGTACGTCGCCACCCAGCGGGGCTGGCAAAGCTGGACCGTGCTGGCGGCCGGTTTGCTGCTGACGGGCCTGCTGGGCGGCCTGCTGCTGCTCTCCAGCGGCGAACGGGCCCAGATCCAGGCCCGCGTCGAGGACAGCACGGCCCGGCTGCAGGAACGGGAAGCGCGCCTGCAGGCCATCCTGGACAAGGCGGCCGACGCCATCCTCACCATCGACAGCTACGGCGTGCTGGTGTCGGCCAACGGCGCGGCCGGACGGCTGTTCGGCTACGACCCCGAGCAGATGGCCGGCCTGCCGCTGGTGCAACTGCTGCCGGCGGCACACAACGAAACGCCGGCCGTGCTGCTGCGCCGCATCGCCAGTGCCGGCAGCCATGCCCACGAGGCCACGGGCTGGCGCCGCGAAGGCGTGTCCTTTCCCCTGGCCGTGTCCGTCAGCGAAGTGGAGCTGCCGGGCGAGCACCTGTTCGTTGCTATCCTGCACGACCTGACGGAACGGCAGCGGGCCCAGGACCGCATCTACCGGCTGGCCCACCACGATCCCTTGACGGGGCTGGACAATCGCCTGTCGCTGAACCTGCGGCTGGACCAGCTGCTGGGGCGCACCCGCCGTACCCAGGCCAGCGCGGCCGTGCTGTTCCTCGACCTGGATCATTTCAAGAAGATCAACGACACGCACGGCCACCAGACCGGCGACCAGCTGCTGATCGCCGCCGCCGGGCGCCTGCGCGAGCTGCTGCGCGACGTCGACACGATCGCCCGCCTGGGCGGCGACGAATTCATCGTCGTCACGGGCGGCAATGCCACGCCGGACACCGTCAGCCACCTGGCCGCCGGCATCGTCGAAGTGCTGGCCCGGCCCTACCAGTTGCAGGGCGTGACGGTGCACAGCGGCGCCAGCGTGGGCGTGGCCATGTTCCCCACCGACGGCGAGGACAGCAGCACCCTGCTGCGCCACGCGGACACGGCAATGTACGCGGCCAAGGCGGCCGGACGGGGCAACTTCCAGTTCTTCTCGGCCGACATGAACGCGGCCACGCATGAGCGCCTGCTGCTGGAAAGCCGCCTGTGGCAGGCCCTGGACCAGGGTGAGTTCGAGCTGTTCCTGCAGGCCCAGATCGAGCTGGACAGCGGCCGCGTCATCGGCGCGGAAGCCCTGCTGCGCTGGCACCATCCGGAACTGGGCCTGGTGGGGCCGGACCGCTTCATCCCCATCGCCGAGGAATCCGGCCTGATCCTGCCGCTGGGCGACTGGGTATTGAAACGTGCCGTGCAACTGCTGGACCGGTGGCGTGGCATGGGCCTGGGCCACGTGCGCCTGGCCGTCAATCTGTCGGCGCGGCAATGCCACGGCACGGGCCTGCTGGCCCAGCTCGATAGCTTGCTGACGAGCACCGGCATCGACCCGGCCCTGCTGGAACTGGAAATCACGGAATCGGCCGCCATGCAGGACCCGGAACGCAGCCGCGGCCTGCTGCAGCAGCTGCGCTCCCGCGGCATCAAGGTCGCCATCGACGACTTCGGCACGGGCTACTCGTCGCTCAGCTACCTGAAACTGTTCGAGCTGGACCGCATCAAGATCGACCGCGGCTTCGTCAAGGACATCGAGACGGACCCGGACGATGCCGTCATCGTCGCCGCCACCATCGGCCTGGCCCACGCGCTGGGGCTGGAAGTCATCGCCGAAGGGGTCGAGACGCAGGCCCAGGCCAGCTTCCTGCGCAGCAAGCACTGCGACGAAGCCCAGGGCTACCTGTTCGCCCGGCCCGGTACCCTGGCCGAATTCGAGGCCCTCGCCGCCGCCCCGGCCCGCGCCGTCGCATAAGCCAGGCCGCTGGCCTCAGAAAAATCCGGGACAGTCCCCAAAAATTCGGGGACAGTCCCGGATTTTTCGGGGACAGTCTCCGAATTTTCCGAAACTCCCGATACGCCGGGTCAGCCGGCGGCGATGTCTTCCAGCGCCCGCACCACTTCCGGATCGAACTGCGTGCCGCTGCGCTCGCGCACATGGGCCAGGGCCGCTTCCTGCGGCCACGCTTCGTTGTAGGTGCGGGCGTGCATCAGCGAGTCGTAGACGTCGACCACGGCAACGATCCTGGCCGACAGGGGAATGGCCTGGCCCTTCAAGCCGTCCGGATAGCCGTGGCCGTCGAAGTGCTCATGGTGGGCGCCGGCGATCTCGGCGGCGTAGCTCAGGTAGCTGACGCCGTCGACCATGCCGGCGGCCCGTTCCAGCACCGTGCGCCCGACCTGGGCGTGGGCCTGCATGCGGATGCGTTCCTCGGCCGTGTGGGCACCCGGTTTCAGCAGGATATGGTCCGGCGTGGCGACCTTGCCGACGTCATGCAGGATGCTGGCCAGGCCGATCATGTCCAGAAACTGCGGCGTCAGCTGGTCGGGATAGGCGCCCCGCTCCACCATCCGCGCGGCGATCGCACAGGATAATTGCTGCACCCGGCGCACGTGGCCGCCGATGGCGTCGTCGCGGTATTCGGCCAGGTCGGCCAGCGCCACGACGGTGGCTTCCTGGGCCTTGCGCAGCTGGCCGAACATGTACAGGTTGTCGAAGGCGGCGGCGATGCGTTCGCAGAACACTTCCAGCAGGTCGCGCTGGATCTGCGCCAGCGGCCATGGCGGCGTGATGGAAATGGCGACGTCACGCCCTTCCCGCGTGTGGATGTACAGCACGTTGACGGGATGGTCGAACTGGCTTTTCTTTTCCGCGAAGGCCTTGGCGATGGTGGCCGCCAGCGCATGGTCGAGCGGCAGGTGTTCGGCCTCGGCCAGGTCGACATAGTCGCCCGTGGCCGCCACCACGGTGGCCTGCCCATCGCCTGCCTGCATCAGGCACAGCACGCCATCGGCACCGACGTCGAGGATGGCGGACACCTGGTTCAGCACGCCCGAAGCGAACTCCCGCAGCGAGTGGATGTGGTAGAGGTTGGTGGCACCGGCCAGGATCTTGCCCAGGCCTGCCCGGCTGCGTTCCAGCATGTTCAGGCTCTCGTAGGCGCGCAGCGCCGAGATCACCGTCGTGAACAGCTTTTGCGTCGTCAGTTCCGTCTTGGCCTTGTAGTCGTTGATGTCATACTCGATGATGACCTTCTGCTCGGGCGCCTGGCCCGGCTGCCCCGTGCGCAGCACGACGCGCACGATGGCGTTGTGCAGCTCCTCGCGGATGCGGCGCGCCAGCCGCAGGCCGGCGTCGTCCGTTTCCATCACGACGTCCAGCAGCACCAGGGCGATATCGGGTGTGCTGGCCAGGATGTCGAAGGCCTCGGCGCCGCTGTAGGCGGAAAACAGCTCCAGTTCGCGGCCCTTGAAGACGACATTGCGCAGGGCCAGCCGCGTGACGGCATGCACGTCCTGGTCGTCGTCGACGATCAGGACGCGCCATTGGCGCTGGTCCGGAGGTGTCGACGGTGCGTGCCCGTCTTCCTCTTCGTCCAGCAGCCAGTTATCATCGGCGGCAGTCGAATCCGTCATGCGTTCTCCTTCGGGTCCCGTATGGGTTCGTGCCAGCATAAGGCAGAAGCGGCGCCGGTGACAATTGAAACTTGCCGCGTCGCAAATAGTGCCGGAGTCTGCTACGCTTTGACAACAACGACCATTGGGGGAGCACACCATGCAAGACAAGCCAGATCAGCAGGGCGACGGCGACGGCGCGGGCCGCGAATTCCTCGCCTTTACGCTGGGCCGCGAGGAATACGGTATCGACATCCTTAAGGTGCAGGAAATCCGCGGCTACGAGGCGGTCACGCGCATTGCCAATGCTCCGGAATTCATCAAGGGCGTCATCAACCTGCGCGGCATCATCATCCCCGTGGTCGACATGCGCATCAAGTTCCACCTGGGCGAGCCCGTGTACGACCAGTTCACGGTCGTCATCATCCTCAACATCAAGGGCCGCGTCGTGGGCATGGTGGTGGACAGCGTCTCGGACGTCATCACCCTGACGGCGGACCAGATCAAGCCGGCACCCGAGCTGGGCACCTCGTTCTCGCAGGAATTCATGATCGGCCTGGGCACGATCGGCGAGCGCATGCTGATCCTGATGGATATCGACAAGCTGATGTCGAGCCCGGAGATGGGCTTGAACGATCCGATCAATCCGTAAGGAGGGCGAGCCGTGAAACGGCAAGCCCGGTGCCGTAACACCTGAACCCAGTCAGGCCAGGCCGGCTAAACCGCGCAGGGCTGGGCGCGAGAGCGCACAGAAAGGGCGAGCCGTGAAACGGCAAGCCCGGTGACGTAACACTAACCCCAGTCGTTCCCAGGCTGGCTAAAACCGCGCGGGGCTAGGCGCAAGGGCGCAGACAGTGCTTCAGCACGGCAAGCCCGCCGCAACAACGCCCTGCGCGGTTTTAGCCGGCCTGGGGCTTCAGCACGGCAAGGCCGGCGCAACTAACGCCCTGCGCGGTTTCAGCCGGCCTGGCGTTTTGAACACGGGTGCTTTCCTGCCAGATCGATGTTCTGGTAGCGGATTTCATACCGCCCCGTCGACAGCTGGTCCACCACCAGCTTGTCCTGGGCCTGCACGAACACGTAGCGCACGTTCGAGCGGCGCTCCATGTCGTAGATCTTGATAAAGACGGGGAAGGCGTTTTCGCTGTTGTCCAGGGTGAGCTGCATGTCCTGGCCCTTGTTCATGACGGGGAAACCCGTCACGTAGCCGGACTGGGTCGGCCACGGTTCGCCGTTCGGCGCCACCAGGGCGGGCGTTTCGTTTTCGCAGTCGGGGCTGACACCGGGCAGGATCACGTGCGACAGCGCCACGACCTTGATCGGGGGTGTCTCCGCCGCTTCGGGTTCGGCCGCGTGGCTCCCCGCCGCAGGGGTGCCCCAGCCGTCCTCGGTGTCGGCGTGGCGCTCGGCCCGTGGCGCCGGCCGGCTCGCGCTGGCCGTCAGTTCGCCGGGCTTGCCGCCCCAGGCCGCCGCCAGCACGGTCGATACCTCGCGTGGTTCGGCCACGGTCATGATGCCGGCCACCCAGCCGACACCCAGGCAGCTGGCGGCCGTCACCCACAAGCGCCAGTTGCGCAGCAGCGCACCGGGGCGCATCGTGGGCCGGGGCGCGTCGGGCCAGGCCCGGGCCGGCACTTCGCTGCCGCGCTGCGGATCGTCCTGGCGCGTGCTTTCCAGCCACTCCACCTCGAATTCTTCCTGGGCGATCCAGTCGTCGTGCTCCTTGCGGCGCTGGGGATCGGCCAGGGTGCCGTAGGCGGTGTTGACGATGGCCATGATCCGGGCCGCCTTCTCGTCGCCCGGGTTCTTGTCCGGATGGTATTTCTGGCTCAGCGCCTTGTAGGCGGCACGTACGACTTCCTGTGGCGCGCCGCGTGCCACTTTCAGGTTGTCATAATGTGTATGTATCTTTCCCATCGTCTCAGTATTGTCAGCTGCGCGTCACGACGGGGTTTCGCGCCAAGTCAACCATAATAGCCGAACTCATAACATCCATTGCAAGCGTGACGAACGGCGCCACGGCGCCCTGAAGTCACAGCCGGTGGGCCCGGTCGCTGGCCGCCAGTGCCGCCGGCAGATCGATGTCCTTGCCCACCACCAGTACCTTGAACAGTTCGCCCATCTCGGCCGGCGACAGCAGCTTGTGCACGGCGTTCGATTGCGGCAGGTAGCGCTTGGTGTCGGCCGGGTCGGTGCGCAGCAGCAGGTCGCCGATGCCGGCGCCCAGCAGGAAGGCGGCCTGGCTCATATAGGCCAGCACGTCCGCGCCGGCATCCTGGGCCGCCAGCGCCATCGCCGTGAAATCGACGTGGGCCGTGACGTCCTGCAGCCCGGGCAGGTAGAACGGGTCGGCATGTGCGTGGTGGCGGTAGTGGCACATCAGGGTGCCGGCGGCGCGGTCCTCCAGGTAGAACTCATGGGCCGGGAAGCCGTAATCCAGCAGGATGGCGGCGCCGCGCCCCTTGGCCAGCAGCGCGCCCAGGCTGCGCATGAAGCCGCAGGCGACACCATGCAGCTCCGTCACATAGCCTTCCGGCAGTTCGTCCGCATGCGGGATCTGGCGCGCCAGCTGTTCGACCAGCACCGGGTCCAGGTCCGCCGGCTGCCAGGCAAAGCGGCCGTCGGCGATCGTCACGTGCAGTTCGCGCCAGCCGGCGGCCGTCTTGCTGACCAGGTGCACGGGCATCGCGTCGAGGACCTCGTTGCCGACGACGACGCCGTCGAAGCTGTCCGGGAAACCGTCCAGCCACGTCACCTGGGGAAAGTCGCGCAGCGCTTCCTGCTGGCGCGCGCGCAATTCGCCCGACAGTTCGACGATGGCATAGCTGTCGACGGTCACGCCGAGCTTGGCCAGTTCGGTCAGGATGTCGCGCGCCAGCTTGCCCGTGCCGGCGCCGAATTCGAGGATGCGGGGCGCGCTTTGGGCGATAATGGCGGCCGCGACATGGGCAAGCGCGCCGCCGAACAGGGGCGAGAGCTCCGGCGCGGTTGTAAAATCGCCGTCCTGGCCCAGCTTGGCGGCGCCGCCCGTGTAATAGCCCAGGTCCGGCGCGTACAGGGCCTGTTCCATGAAGCTGGCAAAGGAAATGGCGCCGCCCTGCCGCGCGATGTCGGCGGCGATGCGGTGCTGCAGGGCGTGGGACGCGGCCAGCGCGTCCGGGGAAGGTGCGGGAAGAGACATCCGCGCATTGTAGCAACGTCTTCTGGAGTAATCGAACATGAGCAATCTTGACGCCGCGCCCGTTGCGCTGGTGACGGGCGCCGGCCGGCGCATCGGCCGCGCCATCGCGCTGGGCATGGCGCGGGCCGGCTGGGACGTGGCCGTGCACTACGGCACCTCGCGCGACGATGCGATGGAAGTGGCCGGCCAGGTCGAGGCCATGGGCCGGCGCGCCGTCGCGCTGCACGCGGACCTGGCCGACGAAGCGGCCGTGCACGCCCTGCTGCCGGCCGCCGTCGCCGCGCTGGGCGAGGTGCGTTGTGTCGTCAACAACGCCTCGCTGTTCGATTATGACAGCGCGGCCGACTTCACCCTGGCCCGGCTGGACCGGCACATGCACGCCAATGTGGGGGCGCCCGTGCTGCTGGCGCAGTCGCTGCATGACCACACCGCGGCGGGCCGACAGGGGGTCGTGGTGAACCTGCTGGACCAGAAGCTGTACAATCTCAATCCCGATTTTTTGTCGTACACGCTGTCCAAGGCAGCGCTGCACACGGCCACGACGATGCTGGCGCAGGCGCTGGCGCCGAAGGTGCGCGTGGTCGGCGTGGCCCCGGGCATCACGCTCGTCTCGGGCGACCAGGACGAAGCCGGCTTCGCCAAGGCCCATGCGCAGACGCCGCTGGGCCGCTCCAGCACCCCGGAAGATATCGTGGCCGCCGTGCTGTATGCCGCCACGGCCGGTGCCGTCACGGGCACCACCCTGCTGGTCGACGGCGGCCAGCACCTGATGCCGCTGCCGCGCGACGTGATGTTCCTCGCGACGTAAAGAATATTCGATTCCATAGAAGGTTAATTATGCTGTCCGCCCTGACCCACCCCCGCCTGCAGGACTGCCGCCGGCTGTTCCTGCGCAACTACGAAGTGCAGATCAATATCGGCGTGCACGATTTCGAGAAAAAGGGCGAACAGCGCGTCCTGATCAATGTCGACCTGTATATCCCGCTGGCCGTGTCGACGCCGACCGCCGACGAGCTGCACGAAGTGGTCGACTACGACTTCATGCGCGACACCATCGCGCGCCGCATGGCCCAGGGCCACGTGCACCTGCAGGAAACGCTGTGCGACGACGTGGTGCAGGCCATGCTGGCCCACCCGCGCGTGCGCGCCGCCCGCGTATCGACGATGAAGCCGGATGTGTATCCGGACTGCGAAGGCGTCGGCGTCGAAGTGTTCCGCATCAAGGACGACGTATGAACGCCGTGATCGACAACGCCGCCGTGGCGGACAAAGGCGCGGAGAAGAGCGCCGAGAAAATCGCCTACGAGAACAACAAGCTGCACAAGCGCCTCTGCCGCCTGGTGGGCCAGGCCATCGGCGACTTCAACATGATCGAGGACGGCGACAAGGTGATGGTGTGCCTGTCCGGCGGCAAGGACAGCTACGCCCTGCTCGACATCCTGATGACGCTGCGCGAGCGCGCGCCGATCCATTTCGACATCGTCGCCGTCAACCTGGACCAGAAGCAGCCGAACTTCCCGGCCGATATCCTGCCGGCCTACCTGACGGAACTGGGCGTGGCCTTCCATATCGAGAACCAGGACACCTACAGCATCGTCAAGCGCCTGATCCCGGAAGGCAAGACGACCTGCTCGCTGTGCTCGCGCCTGCGCCGCGGCATCCTGTACCGCGTTGCCGACGAGCTGGGCGCGAACAAGATCGCACTGGGCCACCACCGCGACGACATCCTGGAGACCTTCTTCCTGAATATGTTCTTCGGCGGGAAGCTCAAGGGCATGCCGGCCAAGCTGGTGTCGGACGACGGCAAGCACATGGTGATCCGCCCGCTGGCCTACGTGAAGGAAGAAGACACGACCCGCTACGCCGAGGTCAAGGGCTTCCCCATCATCCCGTGCGACCTGTGCGGCTCGCAGGAGAACCTGCAGCGCAAGCAGATCAAGGCCATGCTGCGCGACTGGGAAAAGAAGCACCCGGGCCGCGTCGAAAGCGTGTTCTCGTCGCTGTCCACCGTGATCCCATCGCACCTGATGGACCGCAACCTGTTCGGCTTTACCGACCTGAAGACGGACGGCATCGCCAACCCGCTGGGCGATATCGCGTTCGATGAGGAGCCCTGCTCGACGCCAGCGACAATTCCCGGCATCATCCCCGTCCAGTCCGCCTAAGGGCACATCCGAAAAATGGGGACAGACCCCATTTTTCGGGCAACATCCAGAGCACCCGGACCACCCGCGCGTCCGGTACACGGATGCCGGTTGCAGCGTTCATCACGGCAAGCCTGGCGCCGGCGAAGGATTCGGAGCGCGCGCGGGCTCTGACAAGACAGCCTTTACGAGGTTAAGGGGCAGTGCAGGCCTATTGACGTCCAGACGCCTCGCTGGCCCATCGCTCACCTGCCCCAGTCCCGCCCATCACCACCTGGATGCCTTCCGCCCGCCAGGCGATCGACACCCCGCACACCTCGAACCTTGTACATAGCTTTTGCGCTGGCCAAGGATTGACGCTGAACGCGGCAGTATCGCCGCTCGGCAGCATGCTGCCCTGGTCGACACGCCATGGGTCGCCGGTACCCCAGCACGATAGCGTTGATTGACAAGGGCGAACCGACTGTCCCCCGGTCATAGCCTGATGCGCTGCATCGTCTTAATTCGAATTCGCCTGACGCGATTTTGACTTAGATCAATCCTCCCTCCAGGTTTCTTGCATTATCGTCCTACCCTGGGACATAGGCCAGGAGTGCAACATGCAGGCGACAATCCCCGGCCAGGCCGCGCCGCGCGATAGCGGTGCGTCGATCGCAGCGCTGATCGCGCCTCGCGCAAACAGGAAATCCCGCCTGGACGCGCTTTGCGCTGGCAGTCAACCCGAGAATTCACGTGAAGCCATCACTGACGCTGCAGGGCAAAAAAGGCCTCGTTGTCGGCATCGCCAACGACCGTAGTATCGCGTGGGGCGCCGCACGGGCGTTTCACGCGGCCGGCGCGGAACTGGCGGTGACATGGTTCAACGAGAAGGCGCGCGTGCACGTCGAGCCCCTGGCACGCCAGGTCGATGCCACCGTGGCAATGTGCCTGGACGTGGAACAACCAGGCCAGCTCGAGGCGGTATTTGATGCTGTCGGAGCGCGCTGGGGACGCCTCGATTTCCTCCTTCACTCGATTGCCTTCGCACCAAAAAGCGACCTGCATGGCCGCGTCATCGATAGCTCGCGGGAAGGGTTCCTGCGGGCGATGGACATTTCATGTCATTCGTTTGCGCGCATGGCCCGATTGGCGAGGCCGCTGATGACGGATGGCGGCAGCCTGATGACGATGAGCTATGTCGGCGCGGAGGAGGTCATTCCCGATTATGGCGTGATGGGGCCGGTGAAAGCGGCGCTGGAAGCCAGCGTCCGCTACCTGGCTGCCGAACTTGGCCCAGAAGGTATCCGTGTCAACGCGGTCTCGCCGGGCCCGCTTGCCACGCGCGCGGCCTCGGGCATCCCGCGCTTCGAGGAGTTGCTGGCCCAGTCGGCACGGCGTGCGCCACTGCGGCGCCTGGTCGATATCGCGGAAGTGGGCGCGCTGTGCGCCTTCCTGGCCAGCGACGGCGCCAGCGCCATGACGGGCAATACCTTGTATGTCGACGCCGGCTACCACATTCTCGGCTAAGGCCTGGAACGGCGCCCGCCGCCCGAGGGCGGATTACCTGGTGCATCGACCATCCTCGCGAGTGCCATGACTGCATCCAGCCCCGACCCGGCCCGGACGATTCGAAATCGCACATTCGACGAGATAATCATCGGCGAATGCGCCAGCATCGAGCGAACGCTTACGCCCGAGGATATCTTGCTGTTCGCCGTAATGTCGGGAGACCTCAATCCCCAGCACCTCGATGCGCAATTTGCCGCGGCCACGCGCTTTCACGGGGTGATCGCACATGGCATGTGGGGCGGCGCGCTTATCTCCGCCGTGCTGGGCACCCGCCTGCCCGGACCGGGAACGGTCTACCTCAAGCAGACCCTGAAATTCCGCGCACCGGTACGAGTTGGCGACACCTTGCTCATCAAGGTCACGGTGGTTTCGCGCGACGAAAACAGGAAGCTGCTGACCCTGGATTGCATGTGCACCAATCAAAATGACATAACGGTCATCGAAGGGGTCGCGACCGTGCTGGCACCGACGGAACGGATCGAGCGTCCCAGCGCGACTCTGCCTGAAGTACGCCTGTCGGCTGGTGGCGGCCTGGAGCAGCTGCTCGATCGGGTGCGTCCACTGGGTCCAATCAAGATGGCGGTCGTCCATCCTTGCGATGCACCCAGTTTGACGGCCGTGTTCGATGCGCGCGCCGCCGGCCTGATCGAGCCGCTGCTGGTGGCGCCAAGGGCCCGGCTCCAGGCCATGGCCATGCAAGCCGGCCTGGATCTGTCAGACCTCGAGATCGAGGATGTACCGCATAGTCATGCCGCTGCTGCGCGCGCAGCCGACCTGGCCGCTGAGGGACGGGTCGATGCCTTGATGCAGGGCAGCCTGCACGTCGATGAGCTGCTTCATGCGATATTGAAGGCAGGACCCGGCCTGCGCACCAAGCGCCGCCTGAGCCACTGCTTCCTGATGCACACGCCCACCTATCCGCGGCCGTTCATCATCACGGATGCGGTCGTCAACGTCGCGCCCACGCTTGAAGACAAGGCAGATATCGTGCAAAACGCCATCGATCTGGCCCATGCGATCGGTGTACCGGAGCCGCGCGTGGCCATCCTGGCGGCGGTCGAGACAATCAACCCAGCGATGCAGGCCACGCTTGATGCGGCAGCGCTATGCAAAATGGCCGAGCGCGGACAAATCGTTGGCGCGTTGCTCGACGGGCCACTCGCTTTCGACAACGCCGTATCGATCGCCGCAGCCCGGGTGAAGGGCATTACTTCCCCGGTTGCGGGGCACGCCGACGTGCTGATCGTTCCGGATCTGGAAGCCGGCAATATGCTGGCCAAGCAGTTGGAATGCATGGGCAACGCGGCCAGTGCCGGCGTCGTCCTCGGCGCCAAGGTGCCTGTCGTGCTCGCAGCCACCCCGCATTCCCGCACCTCGCGGACCGGCTCCTGCGCCATCGCAACCATGCTGGCCCACCACTACCGGGCTTTTCCGCCGTGACGTGCCGGCAAATCGAACCGGGCCGCCCCATCACAATGGCCGTTCCGACGGCCCTGCGTGCGCCCTTCATGATGCGCATGGGCGCCAGCCACAATATTGACGACTAACCTCACAGAGGGATCCTCATGCGGAAATTTCAAAATATCCTGTATATCAGTCACGGCCTGGCGGACGAAACCGACACCCTTGAACAGGCCTTTGCTCTCGCCCGTGCCAGCGAGGCGGAACTGAATATACTGATCGTTTGCCCAAAGCTGCCTTATGGCTTGGCACAGTACCGCGACACGTATGAGGCATCGCTTCGCCAGCAGGTGAACGCGTCGATCGAGTCGGTCCGCGAACGCAGCGGAACCGCCGGCTCCGACCTCGCTGTTCACGTCGAGCTGGAAAGTGGCAGCACGCCGGCCACACGCATTATTCGTCATGTATTGAAAAATGCCCATGACTTGGTCGTAAAGGCGATAGAACCCAACGACAACAACCGGGGTTTCAGGTCACTGGACATGGAACTCCTGCGGAAGTGCCCCTGCCCCGTGTGGCTGCAACGGCCCGTCGCGACAGTGCCGGCCACACCGAAGATCGCAGTCGCAATCGATCCGCAAAGCGCAGCGCTGGAAGGTGCCGACCTTGCGCTTCGGCTGCTTCAGCTTTCTTGCGCGCTTGCCGCTATTTTCAAAGCTGAATTGAATATCGTTTCTTGCTGGAACTACGAATTCGAGGATTCCCTCAAGAATAGTCCGTTCATCAAGATCGCAGACGATGAGTTGCAAAGGATAGTGGGTGAAGCAGAACATCACCATCGCGACGCCCTCGAAAACCTCATAAAAAAATCCCGGATCGGCAGCAGTTTTCGATTGCACCACCTGCACGGTCACGCCGATCAGCTTATTCCGAAGTTCACTGCCGAAAATGATATATCGCTGCTGGTGATGGGTACGGTGGCCCGTACCGGTATCCCGGGCTTCCTGATTGGCAACACAGCTGAGGACATCGTACAAAAGCTGGAATGCTCTCTTCTGGCATCAAAACCCAATGGTTTTGTTTCCCCCGTAAAAGCATATTGAGAAGGGAGCGTCAGTGGACATGACAAACCAGCAGTTGGGGGGCGCATCCTGGCACACGGTGAGTGTCGACAGTACCTTCGAACAGGCGCAAACCTCCATGTCCGGGCTCAGCCATGCGCAAGCCAGGGCGCAGTTCGAGAAACATGGCGCCAACCGTCTACCGGCGGCGGCCAAGCGCAGTGCGGCAATTCGTTTTCTACTGCAATTCCATAACATCCTGATTTATGTCCTGCTGGGCTGCGCGGTAGCCACGGCCGCACTCGGCCATTGGGTCGACACGGGCGTCATACTGCTGGTCGTCCTTGCCAACGCCACGATTGGCTTCATTCAGGAAGGCAAGGCTGAAAAGGCCATGGACGCGATCCGGCATATGCTTGCTCCGCAAGCCAACGTGATACGTAGCGGTGAACGCATCAGTATCCCGGGTGAGAATCTGGTACCTGGCGACGTCGTGTTGCTCGAGGCAGGCGATAAAGTGCCCGCGGACCTCCGGCTGATAAGTGCTTATGGCATGACGGTACAAGAAGCAATCCTGACTGGCGAATCGGTTCCGGTCGAGAAAAATACGCAGCCGGTTGCCTCGGCAGCGCCGGTGGGCGAGCGCTCCTGCATGGCATTCTCGGGAACTCTCGTCACAAGCGGACAGGGAAGAGGCGTGGTGGTGGCTACCGGAAGCCAGACGGAAATCGGGCGTATCAGCGGACTGCTTTCACAGGTCGAGACGCTGACGACACCCCTGGTCACGCAAATGGGCGTGTTTGCCAAATGGCTTACCGTCCTGATACTCCTGATCGCCGCGCTGCTGCTGGTGTATGGTTATGTGACCGGGCACCGGGATATCTCCGACTTCTTCATGGCGGTGGTCGGACTGTCCGTGGCGGCCATTCCCGAAGGGCTCCCGGCCGTTATGACCATTACGTTGGCAACAGGTGTCTCGTCCATGGCCAGGCGCAATGCGATTGTACGGCGCCTTCCCGCCATCGAAACCCTGGGTTCCGTCTCCGTCATCTGTACAGACAAAACGGGCACATTGACCCGCAACGAAATGATGGTCGTTTCGGTGCTGACAAGCCGGGATACGTTCACACTCCAGGGAATGGGTTATGAACCGAATGGGTCGCTCAAGCTGGGCGATGCACGGATCGCACCGGCCGAGCATGTCGTGCTGGAAGAGCTCGCCCGCGCAGCGGCACTCTGCAATGATGCGGCACTGGTTGAGAAAGACGCCTTCTGGCAGGTGGAAGGCGACCCGATGGAAGGCGCACTGCTGGCCTTTGCGGGAAAACTGGGCATGGACACCCGGCAGGAATCGCTTACGTGGGCAAGGACAGACGTGATTCCCTTCGATGCCAGGCACCGTTTCATGGCAACGCTGAACCATGATCACAACGGCAATGCCACTGTATTCGTCAAAGGTGCCCCCGAGCAAATACTGTCGATGTGCCGGCAGCAGCGTGGGGCCGATGGCCATTTGGAGGCTCTCGACGCAACGTACTGGACCGCAAAGGCGGAAATGTTGGCATGCATGGGACAGCGGCTGCTTGCGTTCGCGGCAAAACCGGCCGAGCCGCAACACACGGTACTGGAGCATGGGGCTGTGCAAGATTCGCTGGTCCTGCTTGGCATGGTGGGGATGATCGACCCGCCGCGGGCGGAGGCGATCACGGCCGTCGCGGAATGCCATGGCGCGGGAATACGCGTCAAGATGATCACGGGCGACCATGCCATGACTGCGGCAGCCATCGGCAGGCAAATTGGTCTGCAGAATACGGATATCGTATTGACCGGTACCGATCTGGACGGCATGGACGACGCCGCGCTTCAAGCAGCAGCATTCAAATGCGATATTTTTGCGCGGACCAGTCCGGAACATAAGCTGCGCCTGGTAATGGCCCTGCAAGCCAAGGGGATGACTGTTGCCATGACGGGGGATGGCGTCAACGATGCACCGGCCCTCAAGCGCGCCGACGCAGGAATTGCGATGGGAAAAAAGGGCAGCGAAGCGGCGAAGGAAGCGGCTGAGCTCGTGCTTGCCGATGACAATTTCGCGTCCATCGTCGCCGCCGTGCGCGAAGGGCGGACGGTGTACGATAACATCAAGAAAGTGATCAGCTGGACCTTGCCGACCAATGCCGGCGAAGCCATGACCATCATCGTGGCACTCTTGTTCGGCATGACGCTGCCGGTTACGCCCGTACAGATATTGTGGATAAACCTTATCACGGCCATTACGTTGGGCATCGCCCTGGCCTTCGAGCCGACCGAGGAAAACACGATGCGTCGGCCACCGCGTGCGCGCAATGAACCGCTACTGAGCGCAGCCCTGGTGTGGCATATGGTGTTGGTCTCCGTGCTGTTTCTATGCGGTGTCTATGGGATTTATTCCTATGCCATCAATCGCGGCTATTCGGTGGAGCTGGCACGAACCATGGCGGTCAACACGCTTGTGGTCATGGAGATCTTTCACCTCTTCTTCATTCGCAATATCTATGGCACGTCACTGACGTGGAAGGCGGTTCGCGGAACAAAGGTCGTCTGGATCGTGGTGGCCATTGTTACGGCAGCGCAATTGTGCATCACGTATGTTCCGCCTTTGCAATCCGTATTCGATACGGTGTCCATCCCGTTCCTGGATGGCGTTTGGGTAGTGGGGACCGGCGTGGCCCTGTTCGCCATCATCGAAGTAGAAAAACAGATCCGATTGCGCTTGCAGGCGATTAATCGGGCGCCGGAAGCACAAAGCGAACTCATGGAGACAAGTTAGGACAAGTCCGCCCCAGTCAGCGTAAGACGAAAAATGGGGACAGACCCCATTTTTCGAGCAACATTCAAAACACCCGCGCCGTCCGGTATACGGGATACAGGTTGAACCGCTCATCCCACGACGAATGGCGCCGGGCGAAGAACTCCAGGCGGGCGCGCGGGCTCTTGGCAAACGCGGGGTCGCTGTCCAGCCGAACCTTGAAGGCGGCTGCCACCTGCGGGTCCTTCAGCTGCTCGCGCGCCACTTCCTCGGCGACGTAGTCCTCCATATATTCCTTGCGCTCGAACGACACGTTGAACATGCCCCAGGCGCCCAGCGAGTCGGCGCTTTGCGGTTCGAGCATCGTCATGACCAGCCGCGCCTTGGGCTGGGCGATGGGCACGAACAGGGCGCCCTTGCCCACGTCGCGCGACTCGGCCTGCCACTTGCCTTCCAGCGCGATGCCCTGGTGGCCTTCGACCGATGCCGGCGACAGCTTCGTGCCGTCGGCGCGGAAGGTCTCGACATCGACCTTGCCTGGCGCGGCGGCCAGCACCTTGAAGGCGACACCGTGCTGCCTGAGCTTCGGCGCCACCAGCGACGCCTGCGCGGCCGGCACGAGGTAGCCGCCGCCCGGGGCCGTGACCTGCCGGTCCGGAACGATCTCTTCGCGCAGCGGCACCTTCCACATCTGCGGCCTGGTTTCGTCGTACTTCGTCCACACGCCACCCGACACGTCCGACGGCGTGCGCGTGTATTCGTAGCCGGCAAAGTCGATCATCGTCGTCTTGTCGGTGGTGCGGTAGCTGAGCGGGAAGCTTTGCCCCGCCAGCGCGGCCGAGCGGGCGTCCGCCGCCAGCGCCAGCTTGCGCCAGTCGGCACCGTGCGCGGCCACCTGGTCCAGCAGCGAGACGATGGTGTTGTAGGTGATCTTCACGCGCGTCGGGTAGTCCTTCCACGCATGCGTCTCGACCAGCATGGCGAAGCGGTTACGCAGCTGGAAGTAGCCGGTCGAGAAGCGCGCCGTCGACATCTCGTCGACGAAACCGGATTGCGGCTCGTCCGTCTTGGCGAAGGAAATATAGAAGTGCTTCGGGTCGGAGCCCTGCTTGCGCAGGTCGGCCATGACGTTGTCGCGCAGCGCCGTGCCGGCCACCTTGAGCGCTTCGTCGCCGCCGTGCACGGGTTCGACCTGGATCGACACGTCCGGCTGGAACTTGGCGCCGTTCGTCACGTGCAGGTCGATATAGGCCAGCGGGTCCCATTCGTTCACCAGCGCCAGCATGGCCTGCATCTCCGGCGCGTCCGCCTTCACGTAGTCGCGATTGAGGTTGTAGTTCTGCGCCGTCACGCGCCAGCCCATCTCCACCGGGCCGCGCTGGTTCGGGCGGTTCCATTTGCCGAATCGTTCATGGCCGTCGACGTTGAAGACAGGGACGAACAGCAGCACCTGTTTATCCAGCGTGCCGGCGCCGGCCTTGCCTTCCAGCGCATCGCGCAGCGCCAGGAAGCCGGCATCCTTGCCGTCGATCTCGCCGGCATGGATGCCGCCCTGCACCAGCAGCACCGGCACGTTCTTCTTCTTCGCCTGCGCCGCCGTCAGCGCGCCCGTTTTCGACACGGCCAGCGCCAGCATGGGCCGCCCTTCCGGCGTGCGCCCGAATTCGAAGCAGCGCACCGCCTTCGGGTAAGCCTTCTGGAAGGCCGCGCACAGCTTGACCACTTCATCGTAACGGCCGGTGGCCTCGAAGCCGGAGCGCTCGGCCACGGTGCTGAGGTCGGGGGCGGCGTGGGACAGGGGAACGGCGGTCAGCAGGGCAAGCGCCAGGGCGGTACGAATCATTCACGGCTCTCCGAAGATACGGTCGAAAAAAAGCGGGACGGGCACGATGCGTGCCCGTCCCGCCGGGCCGGTGAATTATATTCTTCTTACAGGACGTCGAGACCTCAAGAACCGAAGTGGTAATTCAGCTCGACCCAGCCCACCCGTCCCAGCGGGTTGTAGTTACCGATCGGGTAGTACGGCCAGCCGCCGGACGGATCGGATTTGACCTTGTTGAACAGGTTATTGACGATCAGCGACACGGTCAGGCGGTCCGTGAAGCGGTACACGGCGCTGGCGTTGACGAGCGTGGTCGGCGTGATGTAGCCGGTCTGCGCCGAGTTCGGGATCTTGCCGTAACGGGTGGCGAACAGGGTCGTCGACAGTTTGCCCACGTTCCAGTTAACGCTCGTGCCCAGCTTGTCCGGCCAGTCCGAGCTGTCCAGCGCGTGCAACTGGTCGGCCACTTCGTCGCCGGCGAACTGCTGCGAACGGCGCGTCAGCGTCTTCGTGTAGTTGCCCCGCACCGTGAAGGTGCCGTAGCTGGCCGTGCGCAGCGCGTACTTGGCGCTGATGTCGAAACCGCTGACGCTTTCCTTGGCCGCGTTGATCGGATTGACGCGGATCTCCTTGATCTCGCCCGCCTTGTCCGGCGCATTGTCGGCGTAGCGCGTGATGCGGCTGATGGTGTCGGCGCACAGGAATGAGCCGATATCGAGCTGGCCCAGGCGGCAGGCCGATTCGTCGCGCAGCAGCTGGTCCGGGTCCAGGTTGCGCACCAGGTCGTCGATCTTGATGTTCCAGTAGTCCGCCGAGATATCGAAGCTGCTGCTGGGCGACCAGACCACGCCGGCGCCATACGACTTGCCCTGCTCGGGTTTCAGGTCCCGGCTACCGTACTGCACGTAGTCCGAACCAGGCGACTTGTCGGCGAACTCGCAATCGGCGATCGGCTGACCGGCCACGGCGCAGCGATAATAGTCCGTGGTGGACGAGTAGTAGCCGGTGCCGCGCGCCTTGTAGATGTAGTTCATGTCCGGCGCGCGGAAGCTCGTCGCGTAGTTGGCGCGCACCAGCAGGTCCTTGCGTGGCCTGAATTCGAGCCCGCCGTTGTACGTGAACTTGCCGTTGCTGCGTTCGGCGAACTCGTAGCGGTCGTAGCGGCCGGCCAGGGTGGCCGTCAGGGTCGTCAACAGCGGGATATTCAGTTCGGCGCCGGCGGCGTAGCGGCTGCGGGTGCCTTCGGTGACGTCGCTGCGCGAAGCCAGGTTGAAATAGCCGGCATTGATGCGGGCATCGGGCGTGTTCGTGAAGCCCTGGCGCCCTGCTTCGACCACCGCCGCCAGTTGCAGCGGGCCGGCCGGAAGATCATACAGCTTGCCGTTGGCGCTGGCCGACAGGGTATGCGTCCACGATTCGTCGTCGCTTTCGGCCTGGCCAGTGATGGTATCGAATTCGCCAGGCGTGATGCGGCGTGTCAGGCGGGCCGGGTCGGGCGCGAAGATCGCCACGCCATCGGGGTCCGTGCCCAGGCGCGGGCCCAGGAAGAAGCTGTCGATATTGGCCAGCGCCCGCGGCACCTTGGCTTTCGATTCGTACCACGAGGCGCTGTAGCCGGCTTCGTACTTCCAGCCGTTGCCCAGGTAGCCGCGCACGCCCAGCGAGGCGGCCACCGCCTCGTCCTTCCACGTGCGGTCGTAGCGCCCCACGCCACCCATTTCTTCCGGCGCGACATAGCGCGTCCACACTTCGTAGTTGCCCGTGTTCCGGTTCAGGAAATAGCTGTTCGATGTCGACGCGGAAGTCCACGACGGGCCGCGCGTATTGTTCGCCGTGTCGTTGCGGCCCACCAGCAGGTCGGCGAAGAAGGTGGTGTCTTCATCAAACTGGTATGTGGCGCTGGCGAAGCCGTTCTTGCTGCGGTTCCTGGTCTGCACGGTCCAGTGGTGCGTGCCCACCTTCGGGCTGGCGCAATAGCTGCCCGCCTTGGCCGTGTAGCGGATGGTGCTGCCGCCGTAGAAGTCGGCCACGTCGGCACAGGCCTGGCCCGGGTCGATGAACTTGCCCGTGTCGAGGTTCTTGCGCGACAGGATATTGGTCGGCGTGCCCGAGCGGGCCGACATGAAATCGCGCTGCAGCGAGGACAGGGGATCGCGCTCGGACAGTTCCAGGCTGAATACCGTGTTCAGCTTGCCGAACTGCTGGCCGCCCGTGAACTGCACGCGCCGGTCGCCAGCGCCGCCGCGCGACGTGGTGCCGGCCTTCACGTTGACGTCGAAGCCTTCGGCCTTGTTCTTCAGGATGATGTTGACGACGCCGGCGATGGCGTCGGAACCGTAGATGGCCGAGGCGCCGCCGGACAGGATCTCGATGCGTTCGACGATGTTCGACGGGATATTGGCCAGGTTGGTAAAGTTCACCGTGCCTTCGTAGGCGATCGGGAAGTCGGCCAGGCGGCGGCCATTCAACAGGATCAGCGTGTGGTTCGGACCCAGGCCGCGCAGGCTGATGGTGTTGGCCGATGGCGTGAAGGTATTGCCGTAGTCGGCGCCCTGCACGAAGCCGCTGTTCTGCACCTGGTTGTTCAGGGCATCGAACACGTTCTTGTAACCCTGGCGGGTAATGTCTTCACCCGTCAGGACCGTCACGGCGGACGGTCCTTCCAGGCTGGTTCGCGCGATGCGCGAGCCGGTAACGACGACTGCGGTGGGGGCGGCCGCTTCGGTAGGCGGCGGCGTGACCTGTGCCTGCGCCAGCAGGGGTACGCACTGTGCGCCGATAAGTGCTGCTAAAAGATTCGTGGTCTTCATGGTTGGCATGGTTTTCCCGGTTTTTTATTGTTCCCCGCATGGTGCTGCGGGAACCGAACCTTACCAACTTTACTTCAGCAATGGAACGAACAAGTTTGCGCTTGCTTATGCGGCGGCTCGCCGGAACGCGCGAGCCGCCGCTGGCTGCCCTCTCCTAGGCCGCGTGCGGCGCCGCTGCTGCCGCAGGTGCCGCCGTGGATGCTGCCGAAACGACCGGCGCGTGATACGCCGTCAGCAGCGACGCTTCCTTCTGCTTGGCCGCCTTCAGGTGACGTTCCTTGACGTGACCGTAGCCGCGGATATCCTCGGGAATGCGGGCGATGGCCACGGCCGTGGCCAGGTTCTCGGCCGTCAGCTTCGGCAGCAGCGCCGCCACCGTATCGCGGTATTCGCCGATCAGGGCCCGCTCCATCCTGCGTTCGGCCGTGTAGCCGAACACGTCGAGCGCCGTGCCGCGCAGGCCCTTGAACTTGGCCAGCAGGCCGAAGGCCCCCATCATCCACGGGCCGAACTCCTGCTTGACGAGGTGGCCGTCCTTGTCCTTCTTCGCCAGCAGCGGCGGGGCCAGGTGGAATTTCACCTTGTAGTCGCCTTCGAACATGCCTTCGATCTTCTGGCGGAAGGCCGGGTCGGTATGCAGGCGTGCCACCTCGTATTCGTCCTTGTACGCCATCAGCTTGTACAGGTAGCGGGCCACGGCTTCCGTCAGGCGCAGCTGCTTGTTGCCCAACTTGCTTTCCGCCGCACGCACGGTGTCGACAAAGGCGCTGTACTGCTGCGCATAGGCGGCGTTCTGGTAGGCCGTCAGCAGCTCGACGCGGCGCGTCACCACTTCGTCCAGGGTCTGCGCGCACTTGAATTCGATGACCTGCGCGGGCGCCGTCATCTTCGTCACGGCGGCCAGGTCGACGGCGGCGTAGCGGCCCCAGTTGAAGGCCGATTTGTTGAAGCCCACCGACACGCCGTTCAGTTCGATGGCTTTCATCAGCGACGCTTCCGACAGCGGCACATGCCCCTTCTGGAAGGAGTAGCCCAGCATGAACATGTTCGTCGCGATCGAGTCGCCCATCAGGGCCGTGGCGATCTGGCCGGCATCGACGAATTCCACATTGCCGGCGCCGCAGGCACGCACGATCTCGCCGCGCGAGGACTCGCCCGGGAACTGCCAGTCCGGGTTCTTCACGAATGCCGCCGTGGTGGCGCCGGTCGAGTTGATGGCGGCCCAGGTACGGCCTTCGCCCATGCGCGACAGCGCATCGCGGCTGCTGGTGACGATCTGGTCGCAGCCGATCACCAGGTCGGCGCTGCCGGTGCCGACACGGGTCGAATGCAGGTCGGCCTGCCTGTCTGCCAGCCGCACGTGCGACATCACGGGGCCGCCCTTCTGCGCCAGGCCGCTCATGTCCAGCACGACGGCGCCCTTGCCTTCCACGTGCGCCGCCATCGCCAGGATCTGGCCGACGGTGACGACACCGGTGCCGCCGATGCCGGTGACGAGGATGCCATACGGCGTGGCGGTCGAAGGCAGCGCCGGTGCCGGCAGGGCCGGAATCTCGGCACCGGCGCCGCCGGCGGCCTTCTTCGGCTTCTTGAGCGCGCCGCCTTCGACGGTGACGAAGCTGGGGCAGAAGCCGTTGACGCAGGAGTAGTCCTTGTTGCAGCTGGACTGGTTGATCTGGCGCTTGCGCCCCAGTTCCGTTTCCAGCGGCTCGACGGACAGGCAGTTCGACTGCACCGAGCAGTCGCCGCAGCCTTCGCAGACGGCTTCGTTGATGACGGCGCGCTTGGCCGGGTCCGGGAACTCGTTGCGTTTGCGGCGGCGGCGCTTCTCGGAGGCGCAGGTCTGGTCGTAGATCATGGCCGATACACCCGGCATCTCGCGCAACTCCTTCTGCACGTCCATCAGGTCGGCGCGGTGGCGCACCGTGACGCCAGGAGCCCAGGCGTAGTCGTCGGGGTATTTGTCCGGATCGTCGGTGACGACGATGATGGGCGTGACGCCTTCGGCGGCGATCTGGCGCGAGATCATGCCGGGGTCCAGCGGGCCGTCCACCACCTGGCCGCCCGTCATGGCGACGGCGTCGTTGTACAGGATCTTGTAGGTGATGTTGACCTTGGCCGCGACGGCGGCGCGGATAGCCAGGATACCGGAGTGGAAATAGGTGCCGTCGCCCAGGTTCGTGAAGACGTGCTTCTCGTTCGTGAACGGCGCCTGGCCCACCCACGTGACGCCTTCGGCGCCCATGTGGGTGAAGGTGGAGGTCTCGCGGTCCATCCACAGCACCATGTAGTGGCAGCCGATGCCGGCCAGCGCGCGCGAGCCTTCCGGTACCTTGGTCGACGTGTTGTGCGGGCAGCCGGAGCAGAAGAACGGCGTGCGGTCCGTCAGCGGGTTCGGCTTGGCAGGCACGTCCTTCAGCACCAGCTCCTTCGCCTCCAGGAAGGCGATGCGCTCCTTGACGCGGGCCGCCACCGGGTGGCCGTCGCAGTAGTGCGTGATGCGGCTGGCAATGGCCCGGGCAATCTGCGCCGGGTTCAGTTCATAGGTGGCCGGCAGCAGCCAGTCGCCGTGGCCCATGCGGTGCTTGTTCGACCATTCGCCCGTGTCGTCGAACTTGCCGACCACGCGCGGGCGTTCGCTGTCCGGCAGGTTGTACAGCTCTTCCTTCAGCGCGTACTCGAGGATCTGGCGCTTTTCCTCGACGACGATGATCTCGTCCAGGCCGCGCGCGAATTCGTGCACGCCGTCCGCTTCCAGCGGCCACGTCATGCCGATCTTGTACAGGCGGATGCCGATGTCGGCCGCGGCCTGCTCGTCGATGCCCAGGTCGGCCAGCGCCTGGCGCGTGTCGAGGTAGGATTTGCCGGCCGTGATGATGCCGATCTTCGGCTTCGGGCTGTCCCAGATGATGCGGTTGAGCTTATTGGCGCGCACGTAGGCCAGCGCGGCGTACCACTTGTAGCTGTTCATCCGCACTTCCTGGTCCAGCACGGCGTCCGGCCAGCGGATATTCAGGCCGCCGGGCGGCAGCTCGAAGTCGTCCGGCATGGCGATCTGGACGCGGTCCGGGTCGAAGTCGACGACGGCGCCGGACTCGATGATGTCGGTGACGCACTTCATCGACACCCACAGGCCCGTGTAGCGGCTCATGGCCCACGCATGCAGGCCGTAGTCGATGTATTCCTGCACCGAGGACGGATACAGCACGGGGATGCCGCAGGCGGCCAGGATGTGGTCGGACTGGTGCGCCGTGGAAGAGGACTTGGCCGCATGGTCGTCGCCGGCCAGCACCAGCACGCCGCCGTGCTTGGCCGAGCCGGCGTTGTTACCGTGCTTGAAGACGTCGCCGCAGCGGTCGACGCCGGGGCCCTTGCCGTACCACATGGCGAAGACGCCGTCGTATTTGGCGTCCTGGAACAGGTTGGTCTGCTGCGTGCCCCAGACGGCCGTGGCCGCGAGGTCTTCGTTCATCCCGGGATGGAACTTGACGTGGTGCGCTTCCAGGTGCTTCTTCGCCTTCATCGCCGTCATGTCGACGCTGGTGACGGGCGAACCGCGGTAGCCGGTGATGTAGCCGGCCGTGTTCAGGCCGGCCTTGACGTCGCGTTCGCGCTGCAGCATCGGCAGGCGGATCAGCGCCTGGGTGCCCGTCATGAAGGCACGGCCGCGTTCGAGCGTCCATTTGTCGTCGAGGGTGATGTCCGGGTGGTTGTCCGGCGTGCCTAGCTCCGTACCCTTTTGAGGTGCGTTCATGGGTTTGTCTCCAATATTCTTCAAAGTGCCAAAGCCGGCGCCCTCTCTAGCGGAGGGCTGCCGGCTTGTTTTCGCTGCCAGGTCGCCCTGGCTTTACGTCACGCTCATGCGGTGGTCTTCGCTGGGTCCTCCAGTACGCCGCGGCGGATCTGATCGAGCTCGATCGACTCGAACAGCGCGCGGAAATTACCCTCGCCGAAGCCCTGGTCGCCCTTGCGCTGGATGATCTCGAAGAAGATCGGGCCGATCACGTTCTGCGTGAAGATCTGCAGCAGCAGCTCGCGCTGCTGGTCGCTGCTGGCGTGGCCGTCGATCAGGATGCGCAGGCGGCGCAGCTCATCCAGGTTCTCGCCGTGGTTCGGCAGGCGGCGGTTCACCAGCTCGTAGTAGGTCTCGATGGTATCCTGGAACGCGATGCCCTTGTCGCGCATTCCCTGGATCGAACCGTAGATATTGTCCGTGCCCAGCGCGATGTGCTGGATGCCTTCGCCATGGTATTCGTGCAGGTACTCGGCGATCTGCGACTTGTCGTCTGACGATTCGTTGATGGGGATGCGGATCTTGCCGCACGGGGAAGTCATCGCCTTCGACTTCAGGCCCGTCAGCTTGCCTTCGATATCGAAGTAGCGCACTTCGCGGAAGTTGAACAGGCGCTCGTAGAAGCCGGCCCATTCGCCCATGCGGCCACGGTAGACGTTGTGCGTCAGGTGGTCGATATAGGTCAGGCCCTGGCCGACCGGATTCGGATCGACGCCGGGAATGGCGACGAAGTCGGCGTCATAGATGCTGATGTCGCCGATGCTGCCCGGGACCACGCCCTTGTCGGCGTTCTTGCCGCGCCAGCGGTCGACCAGGTACAGCAGCGAGTCGCCCACGCCCTTGATGGCGGGGATGTTCAGTTCCATCGGACCGGTCTTGTTGTCGAAGCCCCAGGCACCCATTTCCAGCGCCTTGTTGTAGACGTAGGCTGCATCGTCGACACGGATGGCGATGGCGCACACGGACGGGCCGTGCTGGCGCGCGAAGCGCTGCGCGAACGAATCCTGCTCGGCATTGATGATGAAGTTGATCTCGCCCTGGCGATACAGGGTGACATCCTTGGTGCGGTGACGGGCGATGGCGGTGAACCCCATGTTCTCGAACAGCGCGCCGAGAGCCTTCGGATCGGGCGCGGCGAACTCGACGAACTCGAAGCCATCGGTTCCCATCGGGTTGTCCCAGGGCGTGAATTGCATGCGTCTCTCCTTATCAGAATAGCGCACAGTATAGACCCCGATTCGAAGAATTAAATTGCAAACAATTCCCCTGACCAAGGATTTTGAGCAATAATATTGCCATAACATGGACTCATCGAGGAATTTATGACCAAGATCGCGCTGGACAAGACGGACCGCAAAATTCTCGGCATCCTGCAGGCCGACGGCCGCCTGTCCAACCAGGACGTGGCCGAGCAGGTCAGCCTGTCGCCGTCGCCCTGCCTGCGCCGCATCAAGCGGCTGGAAGAGGAAGGCGTGATCCGCCAGTACGTGGCGCTGCTGGACCCGGACAAGATCGGCCTGGGCCTCCTGGCCTATGTCAACGTGCGCCTGGAAAAGCACAGCGACGCCGCGGCCCACAGCAATGCCCGCGCGCTGGGCGCCCTGCCCGGCACGGCCTCGCCGCGCGAGGATTTCGCCGTCGCCGTCGAGCAGTGGCCGGAAGTGGTGGCCTGCTACGCGATGACGGGCGAAATGGACTACCTGCTGCGCGTACACGTGGAAGACATGGACCACTTCTCCCGCTTCATGATGGCCACCCTGCTGCGCCACCCGGCCGTGCTGGACGTCAAATCCAGCTTCGCCCTGCAGCGCATCAAGGACACCACGGCGCTGCCGCTGGTGTAATCCCCGCCATTTCGTTGCCTGGAAAATGGGGACGTACCCCATTTTTCGAGCAATGTTTCCCGAAAAATGGGGTCTGTCCCCATTTTTGCGGCAACTATTCCTTGGGTTGGCGGCCGGGCAGCCTGTCGAGCAGCTTGGTGGCGCGGCGTACGTTGGCTTTCAGCGCGTAGTCGATGGTGGCGAGTTGCTCCTGCATGGCTTCCTGCAGCACGCTGGCCGGGTCGGCCGGGCCCAGTTTCAGGTAGGCGTCCGCCTCGCCGTAGTCGCGGTGGATTTCCATGCCCGCCTTTTTTGCGATGTGCATCATGGTCTGGTTCGACGACAGGCAGTGCATGTACAGGGTGTCGACATCGTTGTTGCGGCAGACGATATTGGCGCGCTCGAACAGCTTCGAGCCGATGCCCAGGCCGCGCGCGGATTTGAGCACGGACACGCCGAATTCGGCCACGCGGTCCTTTTCCGTGACGCCTTCGCTGGCCGGCTGGCGCGGCGCGAAGGCCAGGTGGCCGACGGCGGCCAGGCGGAATACGCGGTTGTAGACGCCGAATACCATGTCGCGGTTGAAGTCGATGCCGTTGACGTACTTCGTCACCTGCTCGTCCGACATGAAGGAGCCGAAGCGCAGGATGCGGTCGGAGCGCTCCAGCGACAGGAAGTGGCGCACCATGCGGCGCCGGTCGCGTTCGTGCAGGGCCTTGACGGGCACGGTGGGCCGCGCGCCCTTGTTGAACCAGCGCTGCAGGGGATTGCGGAACAGGTTCAGCCGCGTCATGCCCGTGCTTCCTTGCTGCCGTCTTCTTCGTCTTCGGCCTCGTCGCTGTCGTCGGGCCTGCGCAGCGCATCGCGCACGGCGCGCACGCGTGCCTTCTTGATCATCTCCGGGATGCGCTCCGGGCGCTCGGCCAGCCCTTGCGCGATCTCGCCGGCGTTGACGGCGCGGGCCGCCGCCAGCGCCCCTTCCAGGTACTCGCGCTGCGGGAACGGCCGTTCGCGGAAACTGACGCCGCCGCCTTCGCGGCCGCGCGCGTCGCATTCGGCGGCCAGCAGCAGCTGGCTGAAACGGGCCGGCTTGCGGAAGGCGTCGCACCGTTCGAACAGGGTCACGAGCGTGCGGCAGCGCAGTTCCATCGCGCGTGCCACGTTGCCGTGTTCACGCGCCGTCATCACGGCCAGGTCGCGGCATTCGGTCGGCACCTTCAGCCGCGCGCACACCTGCTGCACCAGCTTGACGCCCAGGCCTTCGTGGCCATGGTGGGCCGGCCACGTTTCCGATGGCGTGGCGCCCTTGCCCAGGTCGTGCAGCAGCGCGGCAAAGCGCACCGGCAGCTCATAGCCCTGGGACGCGGCATAGTCGACCACCTGCTCCATGTGGATGCCCGTATCGACCTCGGGATGCCACTGCGCCGGCTGCGGCACGCCCCACAGGCGGTCCAGTTCCGGCACGATCCGCGCCAGCGCGCCGCAGCCGCGCAGCACCTGCAGCATGCGCGAGGGTTTCTGCTCCATCAGGCCGCGCGACAGTTCCTGCCACACCCGTTCCGGCACCAGCGCATCGACCTCGCCCGCTTCCACCATCTGGCGCATCAGCGCATTCGTCTCCGGCGCCACCGTGAAATCGGCGAAGCGCGCGGCGAAGCGGGCCAGGCGCAGGATGCGCACCGGGTCTTCGGCGAACGCTTCGGACACATGGCGGAAGACGCGCTGGCGGATATCGCGCTGGCCGTCGAAGGGGTCGGTCAGCGCGCCGTCCTCGGCGCGGGCGATGGCGTTGATGGTGAGGTCGCGCCGCACCAGGTCTTCTTCCAGGGTGACGTCGGCCGACGTGTGGAACACGAAGCCCTTGTAGCCGGGCGCCGTCTTGCGCTCGGTGCGGGCCAGCGCGTATTCCTCCTGCGTGTGCGGATGGAGGAATACGGGGAAGTCCTTGCCGACGGGGCGGTAGCCGTTCCTGACCATGTCTTCCGGGGTGGCGCCGACCACCACGTGGTCGCGGTCCTTGACGGGTAGTCCCAGCAGCTCGTCGCGCACGGCGCCGCCGACGATATACGTCTTCATCGGAGCGCTCCCGTGCAGCCTTCAGTCCGCATCCGGCATCTCTTCTTCATGCTTGCCGGCGATTTCCGTTTCGGCCAGCGCTTCCTCGATCCAGCGCGCCACGGCCGGATGCTTGCGCATCCGTTCGCAGTAGGCCGACAGGGCCGGCGGCAGCACGACGCCATAGGTGTGGAAGCGGCACACGACGGGCGCGAAGAAGGCGTCCGCGATGGAGAAGTCGCCGAACAGGAACTGGCTGTGGCCGAAGCGGGACAGGCACTCTTCCCAGATCTCGCTGATGCGGCCGATGTCGGCCTGCGTCTCGGGCGTGCGGCCCTTGCCGGGATAGCTGGCGCGGATATTCATCGACATCGTCGTGCGCAGGCTGGCGAAACCGGAGTGCATCTCGGCGCAGACGGAACGGGCCATCGCGCGCGCGGCCACGTCCTGCGGCCACAGGTGCTTGTCGGGGAACTGCTCGGCCAGGTATTCGCAGATGGCCAGGCTGTCCCAGATCGTCATGTCGCCGGCCAGCAGCACGGGCACGCGCCCGCCCGCGCTGTAGCGGGCGATATTGTTGGCCGTGTCGGGCTGGTCCAGCAGTACCCGCACTTCGTGGAAGGGAATGGCGAAGGCCGTCATGGCAACCCACGGCCGCATCGACCAGGAGGAGTAATTCTTGTTGCCGATGATGAGGGTCAGGCCCGGCTCGCGCGCGGCGGCCAGGGTCTGGCTCAGGGTGGGGTCGAGTTCGAAAGTCTGCATGGAGGCGTCGGGGGGTTTGAAATCGTGCGCGCGGTCAGCGGCTGCTGAAGGTGGCCTGCTGCTGCTCCCGGTCGGAATAGCCCTTCGGCGTGACCACGCCCAGGCGCGCCTTCAAGGACTGCGGGCGACCTTCGAACAGGGCGGCATACCAGGTGGCGTTGGCCATCACGTTCTTGACGTAGGTGCGCGTCTCGGAATACGGGATCGATTCGATGAAGATGGTCGAGTCCATCGGCCGCGTCAGCGCCGAGCGCCAGGAACGCAGCCGGCCCGGGCCCGCGTTGTAGGCGGCCGTGGCCAGCACCTGGGAGCCGTCCATGCTGCCCAGGACCATGTTCATGTAGTTCGTACCCAGCAGGATATTGGTGCGCACGTCCGTCAGCATCTCCTGCACGAAGTCGGTCAGGCCGATCTTCTTGGCCACCCAGCGTCCCGTGGACGGCATCACCTGCATCAGGCCGGAGGCGCCGGCGCTCGATTGCGCCGTCATGATGAAGCGCGACTCCTGGCGGATCAGGCCATACACCCAGGCGCGGTCCAGGCCCAGGGTGCGGGTCGAGGCCTGCATGATGTCGTCATGCGGGGCCGGATAGCGGTGGGTGTAGTCGGCCTGCACGCGGGTGCGCTCGGAGGTGTACACCATGCGGTCCAGGATATGGTTCTGGCGCGCAAACTCCGCGGCGGCGAGCAGTTCGCGCTCGCTCAGGCGGCGCGTCTCCCAGTTCCATTCGCGCGTGCCTTCGAAACGCAGCCGCATCTCGAAGAACTTCAGCGCGCGCCGCAGGCCCGGGTTGGCCGAGATCGCCGCCACTTCGGCTTGTGTGACGGGCGCGCCCGGCGGCGGAATCGACACGGTGCGGCCCAGTTCTTCCGCCGCCAGCAGGCCATAGTAATCCTGGCGGTCGGCGATGCTCTGGTACAGGAACTGCGCTTCGGCCGTCAAGGTCGGGCTGCCGGACAAGGCCTGGGTCGTGCGCGCCTGCCAGTACACCCACGTGGGATCGGCGCGCAGGGGCGCCGGCATGGCGGCGATATAGTCGCGCACGAGGGCCCAGTTACCGTCACGCAGGGCGTAGCGGGTACGCCACTGGTGCTGGTCGATCGACAGCGGCGCACCGTTGGCGCGGCGCCAGTATTCCGATGTCTCGGGCGCCACCGCATACGACGCGGGCAGCGCGATATTGGCCCAGCCGATGGCCTGCTCCTGGGGTGTCAGCTTGGGCAGCGCCTTCTGCAGCGCCAGCACGGACAGCTTGACGCTGGTGCGGGCGGCGCGGCCCACGGCGATCAGGAAAATTTCATGGTCGGCGCGGGTGTCGCCGGCGCCCTTGGCCAGGGCGATGGCCGGCAGGTCGATGGCTTGCGCCACCTTCGTGTCGGAACCGTTGAGCAGCATGATGAAGCGCCGCGCCGGCCCGGTGGCATTGGTTTCACCGGCCAGGCGCACCTGGGTCCACAGATCGTCGGCACTGAACTGGCCCGTCTGCGCCAGCGACGCCACCAGCGAATTGCACGCTTCGCCGTAGTAAGGGGGATAGACCAGCAGCGCGCGCGCCTCGGCCGCCACGTTCTGCCCTTTCACGAGGCGCGACATCAGCGCATAGCACTTGACCTGGGTGTCGTCGTTCAGCACGAACAGGGGCAGCTGCTGGTCGAACAGGGCCCACTCGCGCTTGCGGCCCAGCTCCAGCAACCAGTCGTTGCGCAGGCGGTCGGCGATGGCCTGGCCTTCGTAGCGCTGCAGGAAGCCGAGGATCTCGGCCGTGCTGGCGTCACGGAAGCGCGATTTGAGACGATAATAGTCGACGTACGACGGGATCGCGTAGTTGGCCAGGCGCGTGGCGTAGAAGTCCGTCTTGGCGACATCGTCGCGCCGCACGGAGTCGCGCAGCAGCAGGAACGCGTCGTCTTCCTTGCGGCTGTCGCCGTTCTGGTCCTGGGTCCATGCCAACGGGGCGGTGGCACAGCCGATCGCAATCAGGGCGCCGGCAATCCATTTCGACGGGGAAATCAATCTACGACTCTCAATGTTTCGACATCGGCCAGGCTGCCGGATGTTCCTGTAAAAATCCATATGACCAACGACCTTAGAATAGCATGCCCGTCCGCCGGGCTACCACCCTCCAACGCACAGACGGCGGCCGATTTCAAGCTCGCATTACGCAAGCAGTTGCTGGCCGCGCGCCGCAATATTCCCGCCGCGACGCGGGCCGACTGGGACGGGGCGATCTGCCGGCATATCGTTCAGTGGTGGCGCGATGCGCAGGTGCCGGCGCTGGGCGTGTACTGGCCCCTGCGCGACGAACCGGACCTGCATGCGGCCTACGCCGAACTGGCCCGCCAGGGCGTGCGGCTGCTGCTGCCGGTGGTGCTGGAAAAGCATGCGCCGCTGGCCTTCGCGGCGTGGGAAATTGGCGACACACTGGTCAAGGATGCAATGGGAATTGCCGTGCCGGCGCACGGCCGGACGGAACCGGCGCCACCGGCCCTGCTGGTGCCTTGCCTCGGTTACAACGCCCAAGGCTACCGCCTGGGCTACGGCGGCGGCTTCTACGACCGCACCCTGGAACACCCGCCGCGCCCGGCCACCATCGGCATCGCCTACACCTGCCTCGCCGCCGATTTCGGCAGCGACAGCCATGACGTCGCGCTGGACCGGATCATTACCGAGGCGGGGTGAGAAGTTGCTGAAAAACCGGTCGGACCGCTGCTGCGGACCGACCGGTTTTACAGGCAAGTGTTCGCTTTGGAGCTGGCCCTACTTCACCAGCCGCTGCCACAGGGCCGTCGTGGCGGCGGCCTGGTTCATGCTGTAGAAGTGCAGGCCGGGGGCGCCGCCCGCCAGCAGGCGTTCGCACAGGGCGGTGACGACATCCAGGCCGAAGGCCTTGATCGACGCCGTGTCGTCGCCGAAGCTGGACAGCTTCAGGCGCACCCAGCGGGGGATTTCGGCGCCGCACATGTCGGAGAAGCGCATCAGTTGCGTGGTGTTGGTGATCGGCATGATGCCGGCCACGATGGGCACCGTCACGCCGGCCTTGTGGGCATGCTCGACGAACTGGAAGTACGCGTCCGCGTTGTAGAAATACTGCGTGATGGCGGCATCGGCGCCGGCATTGACCTTGCGCACGAAGGCATCCAGGTCCGACTGGGGCGATTTGGCCTGCGGGTGCACTTCCGGGTAGGCCGCCACTTCGATGTGGAACCAGTCGCCCGTCTCGGCGCGGATGAATTCCACCAGCTCGTTGGCGTAGCGGAATTCGCCCGCCGCGCCGTAGCCGCTGGGCAGGTCGCCCCGCAATGCCACCAGCCGCTTGATGCCGTGCGACTTGTATTGCTGCAAGATGGCGCGGATCGAGTCGCGCGTGCCGCCCACGCAGGACAGGTGGGGCGCCGCTTCCTCGCCGGCGGCCAGGATTTCCAGCACCGTGTCCAGGGTACCCTGCTGCGTGGTGCCGCCGGCGCCGAACGTCACGGAGAAATACTTCGGGTGCAGTTCGGACAGCTTGGCGCGCGTCACGCGCAGCTTTTCCGCGCCTTCCGCCGTCTTCGGCGGGAAAAATTCGATACTAAAATTATGATCAGTCATCGGCGTCTTTCAACAGTAATGCAGAAAGGGCCCAGGAAATCACGCTGTACAGCAAGGCGCCACCGACGGCCGCCCAGAAACTGTCGACACTGAAGCCATCGACGAACTGTGCCACCATCCAGAACATGAAGCCGTTGACGATGAAGATGAACAAGCCCAGCGACAGCACGGTGACGGGCAAGGTCAGCAGCAGCAGCAGCGGGCGGATCAGCGTATTTACCAGGCCCAGGACGAGCGCCGCAATCAGGGCTGCGCCGATGTTCGTGACATCGACGGAATGCATCAGGTAAGGCACTGCGAACAGGGCCGCGGCATTGATGAACCAGGTCAGAACCAAACGCATAACGAAAACCTCGGACGGGAGCAAAAAAAGGCCGGCTCGCGCCGGCCTTCGGAGTGATTAATAGCGGTAGTGTTCGGGCTTGTACGGGCCTTCGACCTTGACGTTGATGTAGGCGGCCTGCTCGGCCGTCAATTCCGTCAGCTGTGCGTTCAGCTTTTTCAGCTGCAGGCGCGCCACTTTCTCGTCCAGGTGCTTCGGCAGCGTGTAGACGCCGACCGGGTACTGCTTCGTGTTCACGAACAGCTCGATCTGGGCGATGGTCTGGTTGGCGAACGACGAGCTCATCACGTACGACGGGTGACCCGTGCCGCAGCCCAGGTTGACCAGGCGGCCTTCGGCCAGCAGGATGATGCGCTTGCCATCAGGGAAGATGACGTGGTCGACCTGCGGCTTGATATTGTCCCACTGGTATTTCTTCAACGACGCGACGTCGATCTCGTTGTCGAAGTGACCGATATTGCAGACGATGGCCTGGTCCTTCATCTTCAGCATATGCGCTTCGGTGAGGATATGGTAGTTGCCGGTGCAGGTGACGAAGATGTCGCCGTGTTCGGCGGCGTAGTCCATCGTGACGACGCGGTAGCCTTCCATCGCGGCCTGCAGGGCGCAGATCGGGTCGATTTCCGTGACCCACACCTGGGCCGACAGGGCACGCATGGCCTGGGCCGAGCCCTTGCCCACGTCACCATAACCGGCGATAACGGCGATCTTGCCGGCGATCATGACGTCGGTGGCGCGCTTGATGCCGTCGACCAGCGATTCGCGGCAGCCGTACAGGTTGTCGAACTTCGACTTCGTGACGGAATCGTTGACGTTAATCGCCGGGAAGGCCAGCTTGCCTTCCTTGTGCATCTGGTACAGGCGATGCACGCCGGTGGTGGTTTCTTCCGTCACGCCCAGGATTTCCGGCAGGCGCTTCGAATACCACGTGGCATCCTTGGCCAGGCGGGCCTTGATGGCGTTGAACAGGCAGATTTCTTCTTCCGAGCCTGGGTTGTCCAGCACGGAAATATCCTTCTCGGCGCGGGCGCCCAGGTGCAGCAGCAGGGTGGCATCGCCGCCGTCATCCAGGATCATGTTCGAGTAGACGCCTTCGCCGGGCCATTCGAAGATGCGGTGGGTGTAGTCCCAGTACTCGTCCAGGGTTTCGCCCTTGATGGCGAACACGGGCGTGCCGGCTGCGGCGATGGCGGCGGCGGCGTGGTCCTGCGTCGAGTAGATATTGCACGATGCCCAGCGCACTTGTGCGCCCAGGGCTTCCAGCGTGCGGATCAGCACGGCGGTCTGGATCGTCATGTGCAGCGAGCCGGTGATGCGGGCGCCCTTCAGGGGTTGCGCGGCGGCGAACTCTTCCTGGATGGCCATCAGGCCGGGCATTTCCGTTTCGGCGATCTTGATTTCTTTTTCGCCCCAGGCGGCCAGGCCAATGTCGGCAATGATGTAATCTTGGGAGTTTTTCAATACGGCGTTCATCACGCCTCCTTTCAGTGAGAAAAAAGTGACGTGAGCGCGGTTGCAGAAGTTCGCCGAAATTCGCGGAACCACCCCGAGCCTGGCGGGTTGGTGAAACCCGTCGCAACGCTCCTCGGAGAACGGGCATTCTAGCACGATGTGACGGCAAAAGCGCAGCCAGCTGATTGGCGCGTGCATTGCATTTTCACTAACTTCGTTCACTGGGCGACGAGGTTGGTGGCCTGATCTTTGACGGCAAGCTGGACGACAAAGGCCGCCCGAAGGCGGGCATGCATTTCTCGATGGACCGCTTCGGTGGCGACCAGCAGGTGGCGCTGAGCCACTATGAGGGTGGCGGCGCCATGGAAACCGGCCTGAACGTCTTCGACCGGGGCCTGTACAAGGATTACGGGGCCGTGTGGGACGCCTACCAGGCGGCCGCGCCCGGGCCGGAAAAGGAAGCGCTGAAGTTGAAATGGCAGCAGGCCGGCGGCGAGCAGGTCCAGCGGCTGTTCGTTGGCCGCACGCGGGGTCAGTCGTCGGCCGTGATCCTGGCGGACGCCAAGGGCAGGCCGAAAATCATGATGCTCGTCACGCCTGAGGGTAAGCCGCAGCTGAACTTCCTGGACGACAAGGGGGCGATCATACAGAGCCTGCCGGCGATCAAACGAAAATTGCCAGGATGCGGCAAGTCCCCGGATCCTGGCAATTGAATGTTGCTTGAAAAATGGGGTCTGTCCCCATTTTCAAGCAATGTTGCAGCGGCTTAGGAGAGGCCGGCGGCGGCGCGCAGGGCGGCTGCCTTGTCCGTGCGTTCCCACGAGAACTCGGGCTCTTCGCGGCCGAAGTGGCCGTAAGCTGCCGTCTTCTGGTAGATCGGACGCAGCAGGTCCAGCATCAGCACGATGCCTTTCGGACGCAGGTCGAAGTACTCATGCACCAGCTCGGCGATCTTCTCGTCCGAAATGACGCCCGTGCCTTCCGTGTAGACGGTGATATTGATCGGGCGTGCCACGCCGATGGCGTACGACACCTGCACCTGGCACTGGCGGGCCAGACCGGCGGCGACGATGTTCTTGGCGACGTAGCGGGCCGCATAGGCCGCCGAACGGTCGACCTTGCTCGGGTCCTTGCCGGAGAAGGCACCGCCACCGTGGGGGGCCGCGCCGCCGTAGGTGTCGACGATGATCTTGCGACCCGTCAGGCCGCAGTCGCCCTGCGGACCGCCGATGACGAAGCGGCCGGTCGGGTTGACGAGGTACTTGGTGCCGTTCAGCCATTCCTTCGGCAGCACGGGACGGATGATTTCCTCGATGACGGCTTCCTCGATCTGCTTGTGCAGCATCTCGGGCGCGTGCTGGGTGGACAGCACGACGGTGTCGACGGCAACAGGCTTGCCGTTGACGTAGCGCAGGGTGACCTGCGACTTCGCATCCGGACGCAGCCATGGCAGGCGGCCGTCCTTGCGCAGCTGCGACTGGCGCTCGACAAGGCGGTGCGCGTAATAAATGGCGGCAGGCATCAGTTCCGGCGTCTCATCGCAGGCGTAGCCGAACATCAGGCCCTGGTCGCCGGCACCCTGGTCCAGGTCCAGGCCGGCACCTTCGTCGACGCCCTGGGCGATATCGGGCGACTGCTTGTCGTAGGCGACGAGCACGGCGCAGCCCTTGTAGTCGATGCCATATTCCGTGTTGTCGTAGCCGATGCGCTTGATGGTCTCGCGCGCGACCTGGATATAGTCGACGTTGGCGTGGGTGGTGATTTCACCGGCCAGCACAACCAGGCCCGTGTTGCACAGGGTTTCGGCGGCAACGCGGGCTTTCGGGTCCTGTGCCAGGATCGCATCGAGGATGGCGTCGGAAATCTGGTCCGCGACTTTGTCGGGGTGACCTTCCGACACGGACTCGGAGGTGAAAAGGTAATCGTTCGAGGACATCGCAAGCTCCTGGGTGTGGTTGAAGTTTAAACACTGTCGCAACAACCAGAATGGCTTGCGACGCTTTAGCGATATTTTTATCCCGCTTCGCAAGTTGTCTGTTAACTCAGCGGTTACTACTACGTGGTATTTTACGCTTCTTCAAAAATTTTTGGGTGGAGCAACGCGAGTGTTGCTCCTCGAGAGCTTGATGTTGTTGAGAATTTTCCGCTTTTTTTCCATTTTCCCCCTGCCCGTGCTGCATGCGCTGGGTTCCGCACTGGGCTGGCTGGTCTATCTGCTGTCGCCCTCGTACCGCCGCCGTATGCGCGAGAACATGACGCGCGCCGGATACAGGGCCCATCTGTCGCAAGCCGTGGCGGAAGCGGGCAAGGCCATCGCGGAACTGCCCTTCATCTGGTGTGCCCGGCCGGAGCGGGTGGCGCGCTGCGCCGTGATCGCCGACTACAGCCCCGTCCAGCAGGCACTCGACGCGGGCCGCGGGGTAATGTTCCTGACGCCGCACCTGGGCTGCTTCGAGATCGTGGCGCAGACGGTTGCCCTGCTGACGGAACTGATGGTGATGTACCGGCCGCCCAAGCAGGCGGCCATGAAACCCCTGATCGAAGGGGCCCGCGCGCGCAAGAACCTGCTGCTGGCACCGGCCAATATGGGCGGCGTGCGCATGCTGGCAAAATTCTTGCGTCAAGGCAAGCCGATCGGCATCCTGCCGGACCAGGTGCCGCAGGAAGGCGAAGGGGTCTGGGCCGAATTCTTCGGCCGGCCGGCCTATACGATGACCTTGCCGGCCAAGCTGGCCCAGCTGGGCGACGCCGTCGTCATCGTCACCTATGCCGAACGCCTGCCCGGCGGACGCGGCTACCGGCTGCATTTTTTCCCGCTGGACCAGCCCCTCGTCGGTGACAACGCCGCCCAGGCCCGCATCATCAACGAGGCCATGGAACGGCTGATTGCCCGCAATCCCAGCCAGTATTACTGGAGCTACAACCGCTACAAGGTGCCGAAGGGCGTTGCTGCCCCTGCCGGCACGACGGAGGCCGCATGAAAGTGCTGCTGGGATTCATGTGGCTGCTGCATTGGCTGCCGCTGCCGGTGTTGGGACGCTTCGGCGACGCCGTCGGCAGCCTGCTCTTCATTATCATGGGCCCGCGCCGAGAGATCGCGCTGACCAACCTGCGCCTGTGCCTGCCAGAGCTGACGGAGCCGGAACGGCGCGCCCTGGCCCGGCGTCACTTCCAGGCCTACTCGCGCAGCGTGTTCGACCGCGCCGTGCTGTGGTGGGCCTCGGAAGCGCGGCTGCGGCGGCTGATCGTCATCGAGACGAGCGCGGACATGCCGCCCGGGCAGATTCCCGTGGCCACGATGACGGACAAGCCCACCATCCTGCTGTGCCCGCACTTCGTGTGCCTGGACGTGGCCGGCGCGTCGATTGCCATGGAAGCGTCCGCCTCGTCGATGTATGTGCAGCAGAAGAATACCCACTTCGACGCCGTGCTGCGCGCGGGCCGGGCCCGCTTCAAGCCCGTAAAGCTGTTTACCCGCCAGGACGGTATCAAGCCGATCCTGCGGGCCCTGCGCGACCGCCTGCCCTACTTCATGCTGCCGGACATGGACTTCGGCGAGAAGGATGCCGAATTCGTGCCCTTCTTCGGCGTTCCGGCCGCGACCTTGACGGCTACGGCGCGCATCGCGGCCACCACGGGGGCTCAGGTGATGCCCGTTATCGCCACCTTCCTGCCCGGCTATCGCGGTTGGCGCGTCAAGTTCTATCCGGTGTGGGACAATTACCCTGGCGACGACATGGTTGCCGCCACGCGCAGGATGAACGCCTTTATCGAGGAGCGCGTGCGCGAAGCTCCGGAGCAATATTTCTGGACCCATAAGCGCTTCAAGACGCGGCCGAACGGCGAGCCGTCTTTCTACTCAAACAAACGATGAAACTGAAATTCACCAAGATGCACGGCGCCGGCAACGATTTCGTTGTGATCGACGCCATCAACCAGCAGATCGACTTCAGCGCCGCCCAATGGCAGGCGCTGGCGGATCGTCGCTTCGGCGTGGGTGCCGACCAGATGCTGGTCGTGGAGAAATCGACGATGCCCGGCTGCGACTTCCGCTACCGCATCTTCAATAACGATGGCGGCGAGGTGGAACAATGCGGCAATGGCGCCCGCGCCTTTGCCAAGTTCGTCGCGGAAAAAGGCCTGACGGACCGGCGCAGCATCGCCGTCGAAACGATGGCCGGCATCATTTCCCCCCGTCTGGAAGACGATGGCAGCGTGACGGTGGACATGGGCGCGCCCGTGCTGGAACCCGCCCTGGTGCCGTTCGACACGGAAGGCCTGCAAGGCCAGCCGGAGGGCCGCGACACGCTGTGGCCCTTGATGCTGGAACTGGCAGGCGAGAAGGAAACGGTGCTCGTGTCGGTACTGTCGATGGGCAACCCCCATGCGGTGCAGGTGGTACCGGATGCCGACACGGCGCCCGTGGAGTTGACGGGCCCGCTGATCGAGCAGCATGCCCACTTCCCGAACCGGGTCAATGCCGGCTTCATGCAGATTGTCGACCGCCGCCATATCCGGCTGCGCGTGTTCGAGCGGGGTGCGGGCGAAACCCTGGCCTGCGGCACGGGCGCCTGCGCCGCGGCCGTGGCCGGCATCCGCCGTGGCCTGCTCGATTCGCCCGTGCGGGTCGATGCGCGCGGCGGCCAGCTGTCGATCGCCTGGGCCGGCGAAGGCCAGCCCGTCTACCTGACGGGCCCCGCCGTCACGGTGTTCGAGGGCGAGATCAGCTTATAAGGCGCAGCTTACAAGATAGTAGAAGCATCCTCGCCGGCGTCAGGCGGCCAGCAGCTCGGCCGCTTCCGCCAGCGGCTGCAACCACGTCTTGAAACGGTACAGCCGACGCCGGTAATTGCCTTCGGCGCCGGCAGGACCGGAATCGAAGGGCTCGAACACGCGGGCGGCCCGGTCCAGGGCCTGGCGCTGCCGGGCCGTGCGTACCAGCACCAGCCGGCGCCGGCTGCGGCCATAGGCCGCCCGGATATCCACCACCAGGCAATGGCCGCGATCGGCCGCCTTCACATCCAGCAGCAATGCCTCCGCCCGGGTCAGGTGAAACAGGTGCGCCAGTTCCAGCCGGACTGCCAGCAAGGGCTGGCTGGCCACTTGTTCGCGCGTCAGCATGGACAACAGTGACGTGGCCCAACCCGCCTCGCGGGCCGGCGGCGCCACCTTGTCCAGCAGTGCCTGGGCCTGCCGGCAATCCCCGGCCGCCGCTTTTTGCAGCCAGTAAGCAGCGCGCACGTCGTTATCCGCATCGTCGCGGCGCTGGCGCCAGGCCTGGGTGCCGCACTCCAGCTGGGCAGCGCCATGGCCCAGCTCGGCGGCCCGTTCCAGGCAGGCCTGGGCCGTGGCGGCACACCGCAAGGAGAATTCTGCTTTCAGGTACAGCCGCGCCAGCGCGAACCACGCCTCGGCCAGGCCCTGCTCGCCCGCCTGGGTCAGCCAGCGCACGGCATGCTTGAAACTGACGATGCCCGTCCCGGGCGCGACGCGGCGGCCCAGCCGGTCCATCCGTGCCAGTTGCAGGCCCAGCGCCAGCTGGGCATCCCGGTCGCCGGCAGCCGCCAGCTCGTGCAGGGGGTGGGCCGCTTCGCCTGGCACCGGTTTGCTGCAGCGTTCCCTCGGCGGCTGGATGGGAACGGCTACCGGCGCCGCGGGCAGCGCCGGCACCAGCCGGTCCACCAGCAAGGCGGCCTGCGCATCGCCCGTGGCCGCAACCGCCTCGACCGCACGCAGCGCCTGCTCGCGCAAGGCGGGCTCCGTCAACGGCGGGTCCTGCAGCACCAGCTGGGCCAGGGTCACAGCCGCCCGGGCGTCACCGGCCTGGCTGGCCTTCACATAGGCGGCCAGTACGCTGCCGCGGCACGGCGCCGCCACCGCGTGGGGAATCGCGTGCCCGATCGCCAGCCATGCCTCGGCTTGGCCCTGCCCCGCCGCGCGCGACAACCAGTGCAGCGCCGTGGGCAGGCTTTGCGGCAAACCGGCGCCGCCTGCCAAATAAAGTTTACCCAATGCCAGCTGGCACGCGGCGTCTCCCGACCGCGCCTTGCGAATAATCGCCAGCTCTTCACGATTGGCCATATTGGTCCTCGTCGTTGGCGAGGCTTCCACCCGTCCTGAGTTGGGCAGTGTCTCTGTTTTTATCTGTCTTGAAGTCGAAGCGCTCAACCGGCAATCAATACCGATCAAATTGCGCGCAACGGGCCGACATTTACTTGCAATCCGCTTGTTTCTATCGCTGTGTTGCTTTACTAAGACAAGCTGTACAGGGCATGCCCGGCATTTGATTTTGCGCAAACCCACCTGTCGAGTGAAGCGATTACGCTAACTCATGGCTCACCTGGGCACGAAGTACATGGCTACCTTACCAATGAAAGGAAATGCATACAGCCACACCGGCGAATGAACAGTATTACTACCGTTTCATAAATACAACAACCTGTTGTGTTTTCTTCTCTTTCGGCCAATATTCGTGCTCATACTCGACCAAAGCAATGGAATCGACGTGACTACGCATTAAGGTTCAAGGCAAGTCGAGTGTTCGAGACACACTCCCCGACCCTGGATACCTGGACCAATTATTTAATAAGGACAATCAAATGAAGAAATCCTTGGTGGCGATGGCCCTGATGGGTGCATTCGGCAGCGCAGTTGCACAATCTTCCGTGACGATTTACGGCACGATCGATGCCGGTGTGTCCCGCACCACCCATACGGCCAACGATTCGACCCAGATCGGCAAGCGCGACAACAACAAGCTGGGCTTTCGCGGCGTGGAAGACCTGGGCAACGGCCTGAAGGCCCTGTTCCAGCTGGAAATCCGCTACGAGCCGGACACGGGCACATTGGAAAACGTCAGCCGTCCCCTGTTCCAGGGCCAGAGCCGGATCGGCCTGCAAGGCGGCTTCGGTACCGTGCGGCTGGGTCGTGGCCTGTCGGCGTTCCAGGAATCCATCATTGCCTTCGAGCCATGGAACGGCCTGCCTGCCGTCGCCGGCTATCAGACCAACCTGCAAGTGGCCGGCTATACCAGCGATCCGCTGAGCGCGGCAGGCAACTCGGCCAACCGCTTCTCGAACGCGCTGTTCTACAACTCGCCCGTCTGGAACGGCTTCCAGGTCAACGCCACCGTCGCCACCAAGGAAGCCAACGGCAACCCCGCCATCATCGGTCGTGGCACGGCAACGGCGCCGCAATATCCGGCCAACTCGGAGGCGTCCGCCAACCCGTACTCCGTCAGCGCCACCTACACGCTGGGCAAGTTCGCCGCGATGGCGGCCGTCGAGCGCAATGGGGTGGAAACGAAGCTGTGGTCCGTCGCCGCCTCGTTCAAGCCCACCACGGCCCTGAAACTGATGGCGTCGTACCAGGAGCAGGACCAGGGCCATACCGTCTTCGTCAATCCGGAAACGGATGCGTGGGTGATCGGTGCCAACTACACGGTCGGCCCGGGCAAGTGGCTGTTCGGCTACGGCCAGAAAAGCCCGGACGGCGTGCTGAAGACGAAACAGGTGTCCGTCGGCTATGAATACAGCCTGTCGCCCCGTACCTACCTGTATGTGGACCTGGCGCAGAAGAAGACGCCGTTCACCGTCACGGCCCGCAACACCGTGGACCAGAACCACTACGCGCTGGGTATCCACCACAACTTCTGAGTGGCGGACTCACTGCTGCACATCGAGACGCCTTCGGGCGTCTTTTTTGTTGCCTGTCGGGTAAAATGGGGATTGGCTTTATTTGATGTGACAACAATGACCGCTTCCCTGGATTCCGCCGCCGTCGCCCAATACCTGGCCGACCACCCCCATTTCTTCGAAGAGCACGCCGGCCTGCTGGGCGACGTTCGGCTGTCCAGCCCGCTGATGGGCCGTGCCGTCTCGCTGCAGGAACGCCAGATGGAAGTGATGCGGGAAAAGTACAAGGCGCTGGAGCTGCGCCTGTCCGACCTGAACCGCCTGGCCCAGGAAAACCAGGCCATCGCCAACCGCTTCCACGGCTGGACCCAGGCCCTGTTGCGCGAGCGCACGCCGGCTGGCATGCCGCGCGCCCTGACGGAAGGGCTGAAGACGAGCTTCCAGGTGCCGGCCGCCACCGTGCGCCTGTTCAATGTCGCGCCCGAATACGCGGACGAGTGGTTCGCCGCCGGTGTGTCCGACGATGCCCGCCTGTTCGCCAACAGCCTGGTGGCGCCTTACTGCGGCAGCAACAACGACTTCGAGGCCGTGCGCTGGCTGGACGACGCGGGCGCCATCAAGTCCGTCGTCATCGCCGCGCTGCGCCAGGGCGGCACCGGCCCCGCCTTCGGCCTGTTGATCATGGGCTCGCCCGATCCGGAACGCTTCACATCGCTGATGGCCACGGATTTCCTCGTGCATATCGGCGAGACGGCCAGCGTGGCGCTGGCGCCCCTGCTGGACTGACATGGCGGGCGCGGACAGCACGCCCGACCATCCCGCCGGGGCCTGGCTGGTGCACCTGGCTACGCAGCGCAAGCTGTCGGCCAACACGGTGGCCGCCTACGGCCGCGACATCGCCGAGCTGGCGCGCCTGACGGGCAACCGCGACTGGACGCAGGTCGGCACGGACGACATCCGCCGCCATGCCGCCCGCCTGCACGCGGCTGGCCAGGACGGCCGCACGATTGCCCGCAAGCTGTCCGCCTGGCGCGGCTTTTTCGACTGGCTGGCCGACCATGCAGCGCTGGCCGTCAACCCGGTCGCCGGCGTGCGCGCCCCGCGCCGCACCAAGGCCTTGCCGAAGGCCCTGTCCGTCGACGACGCCGTGCAGCTGGTCGCCACGCCGGCGCGCCGGGCCGCGGCCGCCCCCACCCCCGCCGAATTGTGCAATACCGCCATGTTCGAGCTGCTGTATTCCAGCGGCTTGCGCGTGTCCGAACTGTGCGGCCTGGACGTGCACTACCGGAAGGCCGACGGCAGCACGGCCGCCTCCACCGGCTGGCTGGAGCAGGACAACGGCGAAGTGGTCGTCACGGGCAAGGGCAGCAAGATGCGCCGGGTGCCGGTCGGGAAGGCCGCGCTGGCCGCCATCAAAGGCTGGCTGGCGGTGCGCCCCGCCGCCACGGACGGCAGCCTGGCCCTGTTCCTGTCCGAACGGGGCAACCGCGTGTCGCCCCGCGTCGTGCAGTTGCGGCTGAAGGCCCACGCGCTGGCAACGGGCGCGCCCATGCACGTGCATCCGCATATGCTGCGCCACTCGTTCGCCTCGCACGTGCTGCAGTCGTCCGGCGACCTGCGGGCCGTGCAGGAAATGCTGGGCCATGCCAGCATCACGTCGACCCAGGTATACACGGCGCTGGACTTCCAGCACCTGGCCCAGGTCTACGACCGCGCCCACCCGCGCGCCAAGATCGACTAGGCCAGATCGCCAGGGCTGGCCTGATCCAGATCAATCGTCCCCATTGGACAGCGTTGTTGAAATTCCGGCATAATCGTTCGATTGTTTTACCGGCAAGCGCGCTGACATCACGCGCTGACACCACTCGTTGACACCACTCGCTGACCACTCGCTGAAACCATACATGGCACTGATTCCCACCACCATCCTGACCGGCTTCCTGGGCGCCGGCAAAACCACCCTGCTGAACCGCATCCTGCGCGAACAGCACGGCATGCGGATTGCCGTCATCGAGAACGAATTCGGCCAGGAAAACATCGACAACGAAATCCTCGTCCAGGAAAGCCGCGAGCAGATCGTCGAGATGAACAACGGCTGTATCTGCTGCACCGTGCGCGGTGACCTGATCATCGGCCTGACGGACCTGGCGAAGAAGCGGGCGGCCGGCGAGATCGCGTTCGATCGCGTCGTCATCGAAACGACGGGCCTGGCCAATCCGGGCCCGGTGGCGCAGACCTTCTTCGTCGATGACGAAGTGGGCAGTCACTATCTGCTCGACGCCATCGTTACCGTGGTGGACGCCCGCCACGCCATGGCCCAGCTGGACGACAACGAGGAAGCGCAGCGCCAGGTCGGGTTCGCCGACAAGATCCTGCTGTCGAAGACGGACCTGGTCGACGCCGAAGCCGTCGCCACGCTGACGGCGCGGCTGAAACGCATCAATCCCCGCGCGCCCATCGGCCGTTCGGACTTCGGTAACGCGGCCATCACGGAAGTGCTGGACCTGAAAGGCTTCAACCTGAACGAGAAGCTGGAAATCGACCCGGACTTCCTGGCCGCGGACGAGCATGAGCACCACGATCATGAGCACGGCGAACACTGCGATCACCCCAGCCATGCCCACGACCACAGCCATGACCACCATCACGGCCACCACACCGATGAGATCGCCGCGTTCGTGTTCAAGAGCGAGCGGCCGTTCGACTCGGCCAAGCTCGATGAATTCCTGGGGGGCCTGGTGAATGTGTACGGTCCTCGCATGTTGCGCTACAAAGGGGTATTGTGGATGCAGGGCGCCGAGCGCAAGGTCGTCTTCCAGGGTGTGCACCAGTTGATGGGCAGCGATCTGGGTGCAAAATGGGCCGAAGACGACGTCCGCGGCAGCAAAATGGTGTTTATTGGTAAAAATCTGCCAAAAGACATCTTTGTTCGCGGTCTGGAACAATGTTTGGTATAAACTAACCCGGTTTTTGTGGGGCCGAGCCAGGTCCCGGCCTGCGCGGCCAACTGGCTGGATTTGAAAACTCTGTCGTATCGAAGGTAAGCGAAGTCATGACCAAAACAAATAAATCGTCCCCCGCGGCTGCAGAAGCTCCATTGCTCACCGAAGAAGAAATTCTGGCGATGAGCGAAAAGGACTACATGAACCCCGCTCAGATGGCATTCTTCAAGGCCAAGTTGCAGGCCCTGGAAAAAGAACTGCTGAAAAACGCCGGCGAAACCACGGAACACCTGCGCGAAACCGTGCTGGTCCCCGACCCCGCCGACCGCGCCACCATCGAGGAAGAGCACGCGCTGGAACTGCGCACGCGCGACCGCGAACGCAAGCTGCTGAAAAAAGTGCAGCAATCGATTGCCGCCATCGACAACAACGACTACGGCTGGTGCGAGGAAACGGGCGAGCCGATCGGCATTCCACGCCTGATCGCGCGCCCGACCGCCACCCTGTCGCTGGAGGCGCAACAGCGCCGCGAGCTGAAGCAGAAGCTGTACGGCGACTAAGCGCACCGGCCTCACAGGAAAAGCATGCCACGGCATGCTTTTTTTGTGGCCGCCTGCCGGACGGCGTCTGCCCGGAGGCCTTACGCTACACTAGCGCAATGGGACTGTTCTCGCGTTTCAAGAAAGCCAGGCCAACCGACATCGTCGACGAAGACGAGGTGCTGGCCCGCCTGTCCGCCAACAGCGAACTGCAACGCCAGCGCGCCCAGACCGACCAGCAGCGCGATATTGCCCGCGCCACCGTGCTGAAGATCGATGCCATCGAGGCCGCCATGGCGGCCGACATCTTCAACGAACCCGAGCCGGCCTTCCGCCGCCCGCCCCGCCCCGTGCCGCCGGCCTCTACGCCGAGCAATGCCCCACCCACCATGCCGCTGGCGAACGACCCCGCCACGGAACTGATGGACGAGGACGAGTTGCCGGCCGAAGCCGCGGCCGCCGAGAACGCCCCTGTCGTCGAGGAAGTGGCGCTGCTGTACGCCAATGGCGATGTCGATGCGGCCGGCGAACTGCTGAGCGCCGCCGTGGCCGATGCCGCGCTGCCGGCTGGTGCACGCGACCGCACCGTGTGGTGGATGCTGTTCGACCTGTACCAGGTGCTGGGCCGGCAGGAAGCCTTCGACGACCTGTCGATCGACTACGCCAGCACCTTCGAAACATCGCCGCCGCCGTGGAACCCGCCGCCGGCGGGGGAGCGTAGCGGCGTCACGCCCACGGTCCAGTTCACGGGTGTGCTCGACGCTTCGGCGGCCTTGCCGGTGGCCCAGTTGCGCAGTGCCACGGCCGCCGCGCTGCGCATCGACTTCAGCCGCGTCCACGCCGTCGCGCCGGAAGGGTGCGCGCTGCTGCTGGAGGCACTGCGGGCCGTGCCGCCCGGGCGCGAACTGATCCTCGCTGGCGCGGATGAACTGCTGGGTCAGATCCGCGCCACCGTCGACGTCGGCCGGCGCGACGAAGGCGAGGCGCCGTGGCTGCTGCTGCTCGAACTGCTGCGATTGCTGAACCGCGAGAAGGAATTCGAGGAAAGCAGCATGGATTACTGCGTGACCTTCGAACTGTCGCCGCCTTCCTTCGTCGCGCCCGGCAATGTCGTCAGTACGCCACGCCAGGCCAGCGCACCGGCGGCCGACCGCTTCATGCTGCCGCACAGCATCGAGGGCGACATTGCTCCCCTGCTTGAGGCCGTGCGCGCCCATGCGGAGGAGGCCGGCGTACTGGTGCTGGACTGTTCGCACCTGGCGCGCAGCGACATGACGGCGGCCGGCCAGTTGCTGGCCGCCCTGCGGGCGCTGCCGCCGCTGGAGGAAGGCAAGCGCCGGCATATCGAATTGCGCGAACTGAACCACCTGGTGGCGGCGTTGCTGCGCCTGCTGGGCGCGGGCGACGCGGTTCGCCTGCTGCCGCACCGCTACTGATTCCAGCCACGCCGGCAGGCTTGCAAACTTTGCAGCCGGCCCCAATGTGGTGTGTTCGTCAGCACATCATTTACTTGAGGCAACTATGGAACAATTTCACGGCACGACCATCCTGAGCGTGCGGCGCGGCAAGCAAGTCGCGCTGGGCGGCGATGGTCAGGTTACGCTGGGCAATATCGTCATGAAGGGCTCCGCACGCAAGGTGCGCAAGCTGTACCAGGGCAAGGTCCTGTGCGGTTTTGCCGGCGGCACCGCCGATGCGTTCACCCTGCTCGACCGCTTCGAAGGCAAGCTGGAAAAGCACCAGGGCAACCTGCTGCGCGCGTCCGTCGAGATGGCCAAGGACTGGCGCACCGACCGCGTGCTGCGCCGCCTGGAAGCGATGCTGCTGGTGGCTGACGCCGAAACGACCCTGATCATCACGGGCAATGGCGACGTGCTGGAACCGGAAGACGGCATCGGCGCCATCGGCTCGGGCGGCGTGTATGCCCAATCGGCCGCCAAGGCCCTGTTCGAGAACACGGAACTGGCACCAGCCGACATCGTCAAGAAATCGCTGACGATCGCCGGCGAGCTGTGCATCTACACCAACCTCTCCCACATCATCGAAACCCTGGACTGATCCCATGAACCATATGAACATGACGCCGCAGGAAATCGTCGGTGAACTCGACAAGCACGTGGTCGGCCAGGGCAAGGCCAAGCGCGCCGTCGCCATCGCCTTGCGCAACCGCTGGCGCCGCCAGCAGGTAGAAGAACCGCTGCGCCACGAAATCACGCCGAAGAACATCCTGATGATCGGGCCGACGGGCGTGGGCAAGACGGAAATCGCGCGCCGCCTGGCCAAGCTGGCCGATGCACCCTTCATCAAGATCGAGGCGACCAAGTTCACCGAGGTGGGCTATGTCGGCCGCGACGTCGACACCATCATCCGCGACCTGATCGACATCGGCGTCAAGCAGACCCGCCAGGCCGAGATGGCCAAGGTGCGCACCCGCGCCGAGGATGCGGCCGAAGACCGCGTGCTCGACATCCTGGTGCCGCCGCCGCGCGACTTCGGCTTCCGCGACGCCCAGTCCGAGCCGGCGGCATCGGACGGCACCCGCCAGACCTTCCGCAAGCGCCTGCGCATGGGCGAGCTGGACGACAAGGAAATCGAGATCGAACTGGCCGAGCCCAGCCCGCAGATGGAAATCATGGCGCCACCGGGCATGGAGGAAATGACAGAGCAGATCAAGTCCATGTTCTCCGGCGTCGGCGGTGGGCGCAAGAAGGCGCGCAAGGTCAAGATCCGCGAAGCGATGAAGTTCCTCGTCGACGAGGAAGCGGCGAAATTGGTCAACGAAGACGAGATGAAGCAGAAGGCCATCCAGAACGTGGAGCAGAACGGCATCGTGTTCCTCGACGAGATCGACAAGATCGCCTCGCGCCAGGAAGCGGGCAATGCCGACGTGTCGCGCGCCGGCGTGCAGCGCGACCTGCTGCCGCTGGTGGAAGGCACCACCGTCAACACCAAGTACGGCATGATCAAGACGGACCACATCCTGTTCATCGCCTCCGGCGCCTTCCACCTGGCCAAGCCGTCCGACCTGATTCCCGAGCTGCAGGGCCGCTTCCCCATCCGCGTGGAACTCGAATCGCTGTCGATCGCCGACTTCGAGCGCATCCTGACGAGCACGGACGCCTGCCTGACGCGCCAGTACGAAGCGCTGCTGGCGACGGAAGGCCTGACCCTGCAGTTCGACCCGAGCGGCATCACGCGCCTGGCCGAGATCGCGCACCAGGTCAACGAACGCACCGAGAACATCGGCGCGCGGCGCTTGTACACGGTGATGGAAAAGCTGTTGGAGGAAATCTCCTTCGACGCGGCCGACCGCACCGAGAAAACCATCGTGCTCGATGCGGCCTACGTCAATCAACGTCTCGATGCGCTGGCGGTCAACGAAGACCTGTCGCGCTACGTGCTGTAAGGGAGGCGGGCATGGCGAACAAGGCCCTGGCCACACGGCAGAAGATGCGCCTGCGCGTCGAGCCGTCGGCCAAGCCGCGCAATCCTTTCGCGGCGCTGGCCAAGGCCCGCGCCGCCGGCCCGCACGAAAAGAGCAAGTCGGCCGAGCGGCAAGCCGCCCGGCGCACCATCGCCAAAGCCAAGCTGAAACCGGAAGACTGACGGATTAAATGGGGACAGACCCCATTTTTCGAGCAACTATTGCTTGGAAAATGGGGTCTGTCCCCATTTTTTTGGCAATTATTGCGTGGTGGTGCGCTGTGCCGGGGCGGTTTGTACGGGTGCCGGCTGGCCGGGCTGGCCGATGGGCGTGCCTGGTGGCGGCGTCACCAGCGGCGTGGCCGATGGCGGCGGGGCCGGTGACTGCGGCGCTTGTTGTTGTGGCATCGGCTGCGGCATCTGCGGCGGTGCCGCGCCCCGGTTGACATCCGGCAGCGCGGCGGCCGTCGTCGTCGATGCACCCGCGTCGGACGGCAGGTCGAGCCGCTTCGACACGCCGCTTTCCAGCAGGATCACATGGCGGGCATGCACTTCCTTCACCGTCACGCCGGCGGCCACCTCGGCGCCCACCGGATAGGCCTTCGGCGCATCGCCGTTGGCGGCGACGATGGCCACGCTGTCGCGGCCATTGCGGGAGGCGACGACACCCACCAGCTTGTAGGAACTGACGGCGGCGGCGGCCGTTTCGCCGCCGAACAGGCCGCGCGCCGCATCGACCAGCGCCGGCGGCGTGTCCTGCACGGCCACGGCGGCAATGGGGCGCTGCTCCGGCTTATACAGCTGCAGGGCCCAGTAGGCCGTCGATGCCGTCAGCGCCACGACGGCGGCGACGGTACTCATGAATGGCAAGCGGTTCATCTCGGTTCCAGTTCAACGGCGCTCAGCGCACCAGCTGATTAATTTCGATAATCGGCATCAGCACGGCCAGCACGATCAGCAGCACCACCACGCCCATCGCCAGGATCAGCGCCGGTTCCAGCAGACCGGCGATGGTCAGGGTGCGGCGCTCCAGGTCCGCTTCCTGCGCGCTAGCGGCCCGTTCCAGCATGGCCGGCAGCTCGCCCGTGATCTCGCCGGCACGGATCATATGGATCAGCATCGGCGGGAAGTGCTTCTGCGCCGACAGCGCCCGCGCCAGGCTGACGCCTTCGCGCACGGCGTCGCTGGCTTCCTCCACCAGCTGGCGCATGGCCACGTTCGACAGCGTATCCCTGCTCGTCTCCAGCGCACGCAGGATTGGCACGCCCGAGCCGGTCGTGATGGCCAGCGTGCTGGCAAAGCGCGACGTGTTCAGGCTGCGCTCGAACTTGCCGTACAGGGGCGCCGTCAGCAGCCACGTATGCCAGCGCGTCTTCAGGGCGATGTTCTGCAGCGCCTTGCGCCACATGACCCAGGCGCCGATCAGCAGCACCAGCACGACGATGCCGTAGTGGCGCACGAAGTCCGACACGGCCAGCATGATGACGGTCAGCGCCGGCAGCTTCTGCTTCGTATTGGCGAACACGGAGACGATCTGCGGCACCACGTACGTCAGCAGGAAAATGACGATGGAGAATGCCACCACCGTGACGATGGCCGGGTAGGTGAAGGCCAGCTTGACCTTCTGTACCAGGGCATTGCGCCGCTCGATATAGTCAGCCAGGCGCGACAGCACGCGCGAGAGCTGGCCGATCTGCTCGCCCGAGGCCACCAGTGCCCGGTAGATCTCGGCGAAGTCGCGCGGATGGCGCCCCAGCACGTCGGATAGCGCCGCGCCGCCGATCACTTCGGAACGGATCGACGCGATCAGGTCGCGAACATACGGGCGCTCGGCCTGTTCCAGCAATGCCGTGAAGGCCTGTTCCAGCGGCAGCCCCGCTTCCAGCAGGCTGGCCAGCTGGCGCGTGAACAGCGCCAGCTCCGTCGTCGACAGGCGCTCGCCGAAGCCGCGCCGCGTGCTCTTGCCGCTGGCATCCACCTGGGCCGAGATGGCATCGACCTTCAGCGGCACCAGGCCCTTGCCGCGCAGGTCGGCCCGGGCCGAACGGGCGCTGTCGGCATTGACGACGCCCTTCTTCGTGGCGCCGCCCGCGTCGACCGCCTCATAACGAAACGCCGGCATTTAAACGACTCCCATATCAGTCCTTCGCCACGCGCAACAGCTCGGCCAGCGTGGTGGTGCCGTCGGCCAGCCACCGTTCGCCGTCGTCGCGCATGGTCAGCATGCCGTCGCCCAGCGCCGTGTTGCGGATTTCCGCTTCGGAGGCGCGCTCGTGGATCTGGGCGCGGATGCGGTCCGTCGTCTGCAGCAGCTCGTAGATGCCGACCCGGCCCTGGTAGCCCGTGTGGCCGCACTGCTCGCAGCCCACAGCCTGCCAGGCCTTGCCGTCATGCGTCTTGCAAACGGGGCACAGCTTGCGCACCAGGCGCTGCGCCAGCACGCCCAACAGCGACGACGACAGCAGGAAGGGCTCGATGCCCATGTCGAGCAGGCGCGTGACGGCGGAGGCGGAATCGTTGGTATGCAGGGTCGCCAGCACCAGGTGGCCCGTCAGCGAAGCCTGCACGGCGATCTGCGCCGTCTCCAGGTCGCGGATCTCGCCGATCATGATGACGTCCGGGTCCTGCCGCAGGATGGCCCGCAGCGCCTTGGCGAACGTCATGTCGATGCGCGCGTTGACCTGGGTCTGGCCGACGCCGGCCAGGTCGTACTCGATCGGGTCTTCCACCGTCAGGATATTGGTGGTGGTGGAGTTCAGCAGCGACAGTGCGGCATACAGCGTGGTGGTCTTGCCCGAGCCGGTCGGCCCCGTCACCAGGACGATGCCGTGGGGCTGGGCCAGCAGGCCGTTCATGGATGCCAGCATCGGCCCGCTCATACCCAGGTGCTGCAAATCGAGGCGGCCCGCTTCCTTGTCCAGCAAGCGCAGCACGGCACGCTCGCCATGGCCCGTCGGCAGGGTCGACACGCGCACGTCGACCGGCTTGCCACCCACGCGCAGCGTGATGCGGCCATCCTGCGGCAGGCGCTTCTCGGCGATGTCGAGCTGCGCCATGATCTTGATGCGCGAGATCAGCGAGCCGTGGATGGCTTTCCTCGGCCTGACGATGTCGCGCAGCGCGCCGTCGATGCGAAAGCGCACGACGGAAATCTGCTCGAACGGCTCGATGTGGATGTCGGACGCGCCGTCGCGCAACGCCTGCGTCAGGAGCGCGTTGATCATGCGGATCACGGGCGCATCGTCGGACGACTCCAGCAGGTCCTCGATGGCCGGCACGTCCTGCAGCAGCTTGGTCAGGTCCAGGTCCGCATCGAATTCGTCGGCCACCTGCGAAGCGTCGCCGCCGCTGCCGGCATAGGCCGACGCGATGGCCGCTTCCAGTTCCGCGCGCGGCATGGCCGTCAGCTCGATGCGCCCGAAGCGGCGCGACACCTCGGCGATGGCGGCCGGCGTGGTGGCGTTCGATACGAGCACGCGTACGGTGTCGTCACGCTCGCCGGTACCGGCCAGCACCAGGTGGTCGCGTGCAAAGGCGTAAGGCAACAGGTTGTTCATTTACTGCTTCCCATCCCGTGGCACCGGCTCTGCCGCGCCGGGCGAACGTGCCGGTACGGGTGCCGGCGGCACGGGCCGGGCCAGGGTGCCATCCTCGCTGGCCGGCGTGCCGTTCACCAGCGGCGGCAGCATCGGATTGCCCAGCTGCTTGACGAGGACGGCCTCGTTCGGCGTCAGGGTCGCGCCGGCCGAGCGCATGTAATCGTAGCGGTCCGTGGCCAGGCTGATGCTCTGTTCCATGTTGCGGATGACGACGGGGCGCAGGAACACCATCAGGTTGGTTTTGGTGCGGCTGCGCTTGTTGTACTTGAACAGGTTGCCCAGCACCGGCAACGAGGCCAGGCCTGGCACGCGCTCGACGCTGTCGCTGGCCTTGTCCTCGATCAGGCCGCCGAGCACGATGATCTGGCCGTCGTCGGCGATCACGTTGTTCTCGATGACGCGCGTATTGAGCGTAATGCCCGCGGTGGCGTCGACCGATGCCGCAGCCACGCTGGAGGATTCGTTGTAGATCGCCAGCTTGATGGTGCCGCCTTCGGAAATCTGCGGCTTGACCTTCAGGGTCAGGCCCACGTCCTTGCGGTCGATGGTCTGGAACGGGTTGGTGTTGGTGCCGGACGTGGTGGTGAACTGGCCCGTCAGGATCGGCACGTTCTGGCCGACCCGAATCGTCGCCACCTCGTTGTCCAGCGTGATCATGTTCGGCGTCGACAGCACGTTGCCGTTGGCATTCGTTTCCAGCACGTGGGCCAGTGCGCCCAGGCCCAGCTTGCCGCCGGCCAGCTGCTTGAAGATGCCGATCGACAGGCCGTTGCTGGGCGCCGTGCCGTTGTAGATATTGACCAGGTTATTACCGCCGTTGGAGAAGGACTGCAGGCCGCCGACGCGGTAGGTGCTGTTGCCGTCGCCCGAGGCGCCGACCCACTGCACGCCGAATTCGGCCGCCTTGTCGGCACTGATCTCGACGATCAGCGCCTCGATGTACACCTGGGCGCGGCGCACGTCGAGCTGGTCGATGACGGCGCGCAGGTTGCGGTAGATCGCTTCCGGCGCCGTGATGATCAGGGTGTTGGTGGAGGCATCGGCCTGGATGTAGCCGCCGCCGCTGGTGCCCGTCTGCGTGCCGGTGCGGTTGGCGCTCAGGGCCGGGTTGGTCGGGCCGGTATTGCCCGACATGCCGCTCTGGCCGATGGTGTTGTTGGCACCCGTCTGCATCGTTGCCTGGTTGTTGCCCAGCGCATTGCCGCTGTTGGCACCCTGGCTGGGCGGCGCCTCGCCGGACATCACGGCGCGCAAGGTCTCGGCCAGCTTGGTGGCCTCGGCGTTCTTCAGGTAGACCACGTGGACATTGCCCAGCTCCTTGGTCGGCTGGTCCAGCTTGGCGATCAGCGACTTGGCCAGGTTGGCGCGCGCCAGCGATGGCGCGCGCAGTACCAGCGCGTTGGTGCGGGGATCGGCCAGCACGCTGACCTTGCCGCCGCCGTCGCCGCCGCTGCCCGGCTCCATCAGCTTGTTGATCATCGACGCCAGGTCGCTGGCAATGGCGTGGCGCACGGGGATCACGTCCATGTCGGTGGCGGCCGGCGCGTCGAGCGCGGCGACGATCTTGGCCAGCCGCTTCAGGTTGTCCGCATAGTCCGTGATGACGAGCGTGTTGTTGCCCGGGTTGGCGTTGATGGTGTTGTTGGTCGAGATCAGCGGGCGCAGCACCGTCACCAGGTTGGCGGCCGATTCGTGCGCCAGGTGGAATACCTGCGTGGCGACCTGGTCGCCCTTCGGCGCGACCTGCTTGCCGATCACGGTGGGCGTGGCCTGCAGCTTCGCTTCCGCTTCCGGCACCACCTTGGCGAAGCCGTCGCCGCTGACGATGGCATAGCCCTGCAGCCGCAGGGCCGACGTCAACAGCGCAAAAGCCTGCGACTTGCTGATCGACTGCTCCGACACGAGGGTGATCGTGCCCTTCACGCGCGGGTCGATCAGGAAGGTGATGTTGGTGTAGTGGCCGACCGCCTTGATGACCGCTTCGATATCGGCGCCGACGAAGTTCAGCGCCGCCACGTCGCCTTCCGTGCGGGGCGCGGACCAGGCCGGGGCCACGGCGGAGGACAGCATGCAGCACAGCAGCGCGGCAGCACTGAAGCGCTTGTGCGCCGGAAGGTGGGTCTTGCTTGCAAACTGTTTTTTCATTATCTGAACTCTAAAGCGATGATGTTTTTACCGCCGACCATGCGGCGCTGGCCCAGCAGGTTGAGCAGATTGCCCAGCGTATCCTGGTATCCCGTTGCCGCTTCGGCCTGCCCGGAAAATTGCAGGCGGCCCCCTTGCAGCTGGCCCGTGCCGGACAACAGCAGGGGCCCTTTCGTCGTGCTCAAATTGACGCCGGCCTGCTGGCCGCGCCAGTCCAGCGCCAGCTGGTAGCTGCCCAGCGGGCGGATCGGCGTCAGGCGCGACGACACATCCTGCATCTGCAGGGTCGTCACGCCTTCGATGGCGACATTGCGCTCGACCAGCGCCAGCTGCAGCGACGTCCACGACAGTTGCAGGCGGCCTGCCAGGCCCAGGGTATTCAAGGGCGCGCCCAGGCCGGACAGGCCGTCGGCCGGCAGCATCAGCGCGGCGGGGCTCAGTTGCCACTGGCGCCAGGAACCCGTGAACTGCACGGGCTGCGTCAGCGCCTGCGGATTGGACAATTCCATCCGTACGCTGCCCAGCAGCGACAGCGGCGACAGCTTCCACGTGAAGCGCCCCGGCAGCAGCGGCGTGACGGCATCGTTGCGTCCCGCGGCGCCACCGACGAAGGCCGAACCGCGCCACAGCGTGCCTTGCGGGTCGCCCAGGGTGATGCGGCCAGCCGTCTGCCGTTCCACCAGCGCGGCCACCCAGGCCGCCGGGAAAAATACCAGTACCGTCAGCACGGCTGTGACGACGATGGCGAGCAGCCAGGCGAATGCGCGCCTCATCGGCTGCCCGCCGCCTGGCGCAGGGTCAGCGCCGCGTCCACCATGCCGGCCGTATCCTGCCCGCTGATGGTGCCGTCCTGCACGACGACGCGGTTCTCGCGCCGGGCGGCGTCGAGCCACGTCACCAGCGCCGCAAACGGCACCCCCTTGAATTCGACCTTGATGTATTCGCCCGTCATGACGAGATTCTGCGGCACCAGGCCCTGGGCGGTCAGGGCCGCATTGAGGGCGTCGCGCGACAGCGGTGCGCTGGGGGCCGGCGGCTGCGCCGACAGTTGCGCGACCTGGCTGGCCAGTGCCTGCAGCTCGGCCGCTTCCTGGCGCAGCACCGGCAGCTCCTTGCGCAGCTTGTCACGTCCCGTCAGGGCCGGATCGACCAGCAGGCCGTATACGAGGCCCAGCGCGACGACGATGCCGCCCACGGCGAGGAAGCGCCTTTCCTGCTCGGTGCGCTCGCCCCAGAAGGCCGCCGCGGTGGCGCGGCCGTCCTTGAAGATATCGTTCAATTTGCTCATGAGGCGCCTCCCGCGCGCAGTTCCCAGGTGCCGGCGCCGGTTTCCTTCAAGGTCAGCTTGCGCGGCGCCAGTTGCGCCTGCACCTGGGCCAGCCCAGCCGCCTCGACGCCACCGGCCTTGAGCTTCACGGTCAGCACGCCATCGCGGTATGCCAGGCCTGCCACCACGTCGCGGCGCGGCAGCGTTTGCAGGGCTTCGCCCAGCGCCGCGGCCAGCGCGGTGAATTCGTCGCCGGCCTGGTCGCCGCCGGCCACCTTGGCGGCAGCGATATTGCGGCGCATCTGCGCGGCCGGGTCGAGGATCACCTTCTCGTTCGGGTAGGCGGCGCGGAAGATCTGCACCATCGACTGGCGCACGGCGTCCGCTTCGCGCTTCATGCGCAGCCACTCGATATTGAGGCCCGCGATATTGACCAGCACCGCCAGCAGGGCGATGCGCAGCGGCCAGCGCCAACGGCGCCATTCGCGCGCCTGGGCACCGCTGGCGGCACCCAGGCCGGCAGCCAGGTCCAGCTGCACGGCGCGGGCAGCGGCGACGCGGTGCACCCAGTTGTCTTCTTCCAGTACGATGCCGGGCAGGTCCGCCACCAGCGGCTCGTACTGCGCGCGCTGCGCGGGCGGCAGGTACAGAGTGACAGGCGCCTCACCGGCCAGCGCGCGCAAGGTGTGCAGCGCGCTGTCGGCCTGCGCCGGCAGGCTCAGGCCCATGCCTTCGTACTGGCCGGCGCGCAAGGTCAGTTCCAGCCCCGCTTCGTCGTGCACCAGCGCGGCCGACACGCCGCCGGGGGCGAGCGGCAGGCACAGTTGGCCGGGCAGCACGGACACGGAACGGGCGCCTTGCGCCACCAGGGCCCGCACCAGCACTTCCAGCCACGCGCGCTGGACGACGGCCACGGTACGCTCGGGCGTGCCCGCCTGGACCGGACCGATGGCCATGACGCACTCGGACGGGTCGCCCAGCACCTGCTCTTCCACCAGGTTCGGCAAGGCCGCCTTCAGCCGCGCGCCCGACAGGGGCGGCACGGCCACGCGCAGCAAGGTCACGTCGGCCGCCGACAGCAGCAGCACGACCTTGCGCGCGGACGCCACCAGATCGGCCATCCGCGCCAGGGCGCCCGCGCCCTGCTGCATGACATTGCCGCCGTCGCCCACCAGCGCGTAGCCGCAGCCTTGCGCGGCGCCGTCGACGCTGGCCGCGCGTGCCGGATAGCTTATGTAAAGAGTGGTCAAGACTGTTCGCTTTCTTTCACTAGAGTTCCCGTATCCATAACGGCTTTGCGACAAAATTGGTGTTGCCCCCTTCGCGCCTGATCAGCGACCACGTCACCAGCGCGGCCCGCTCCAGCCGCACCTGGCTCTGTACCAGGAAGTAGTCGCTGTGGTACACGGTCGCCACGGTAGGCTGGCTGGCCGGGTACGCCAGCGAGTTTCCCTGTCCCCAGGGCGTCCGCTTGCGCTGCGCGATCAAGGTCTGCGCGTCGGCCAGCGAGACGTTCGGCGCCAGCGATGCCAGCACTTCGGCGCTGGCCGTGTTCGCGTTGACCTGCACGCCGGGGGGCAGCACGATGACGAAATCACGCAGCCGCTCGATGCTCTGCTGGGTCACCCCGGCCACTGCCAGCAAATCCTCCACCCGCAGCGGCTCGAGCTCGACCCTGCCCGACGATGTGGTTCCCTGCCGGGCCGTCCCGCCCGAAACAGATCCCTGCTGGCTGCCCTGCCCCTGCTGTCCTTGCCCTTGCAGGCCGGCTTGCCCTTGGCCGGTTTGCCCCTGCTGGCCGGTTTGCCCTGGCACATTGCCCTTGGCCTTGCGCGCCTGCGCCATCAAATCGGCCACGCGCTGCGCCGGTGCCGTGTCCAGTTGCAGCAACGTCAGCAGGCGCTTGAATACTTCTAGCTGCTTCGGGTCCACCGTGCCGCCGGCATCGGCCAGGTTGCCCAGATTGTAGCGTGCCTGGGCATCGAAAATCTGGCCGGAGATGGTGGCGTCATAGGTTTCATTGTTCTGGCGCTCCCGTTCCAGGTAATCGTCCAGCCGCGTATCGGCCAGCGGCGTGGCCCAGACGCCGTCGGCCCGCGTGATCTGCTGGTTGTCGCGGCCATCCTGCTGCAGGATCAGCCGGGCCCAGTCCAGCGCGCCGCGCAGGATCCAGCGCGTCTGCAGGTGCAGGCGCTGGTTCTCCATCGAGCGTACCTGCACCTGCTGCTGCCAGAACAGGCTGGCCACGATCGTCACGGCCAGGGTCGTCAGCAGCAGGGCCGTGACGACAGCCACACCGCGCTGGCGTCCGTCGAAGTGGAAGCGAAAGCGGGGCGGTCTCACACGGCCCCCAGCAGCAGGATCTTCACCAGCGGATTGGGCTGGCCCTGCAGTTGTAGCGACATTTCCAGGCCGGTGGGCGCCAGTTGCGGCGTCTGCGCCGTCGGCTGGACGGCGTTGTTCGGCGCGGCCCAGGCGCCGTTGGTCCACAGGCGCACGTCCATGCCCGTCACGCCGGACACCAGCGGCACGCCCTCCTCGGTATCGGTATCGCCCATGGCCACCTGCCACAGCGCGTCGAGCTGGGTCAGGTCGCGCGTGTTGACCGATTCGCGCCGCGACAGCACGCCTTCGCGCACGCGGTAGCTGACCACCTGCAGCTGCGTGGCGGCGTTCTCGGGGAAGACCAGGCGCACGAAGATCAGGCGGGCGTTGTCGGCCACGAGGAACTGGCGCGTGCCCAGCACGTCGAGGCCGGCCAGCTGTTCCAGGTCGCTCTGCATCTGCGCGAAGGCCAGCTGGATGCCGCGCGTGTGCTCCATCTGCTGCGTCAGCGCGGCACGCGAGCGGACGATGCTGTCCAGGCCGCGCCACCCCAGCACGGCGACGATGGCCAGCACCGTGATGGCCACCAGCAGCTCGACCAGGGTAAAGCCGGCACCGCGTCCGAGGTGCCGGCTTTGCCCAAATTGCCCGGGTTGCCGGCGCCTCATTCGCGCAGCACCAGTTGCACCAGCTTGATGATGCGCCGCTCCGGACGGCTTGCCTCGAACACGCTGACCTCGACGCGGCGCAGGCGCGGGTTGGGCGAGATGACGACGTTCTCCTCGCAGATCAGCTCCATCTCGCCCTGGGGGCAGGCGAACGAGGTCTTGCCGACGGCGGGGAAGATCTTCGCCAGGCGGATCTGCACGAGACGGTTCTCGGCCGACCAGGTCGCCATCATCGTGCTTTTCAGGCCGTCGCTGTTCTGCGTCAGGCTGCCGATGGCGCGCAGCGAGGCGCCCAGCGCCGTGCCGACGATGACGAGGGCCACCAGCACTTCCAGCAAGGTGAAGCCGCGTGCGGCTTCGTGCAAGGTAAAACCGCGCGCGGCGCGACGGTTCGGCGTGGACAGGCGCATCGCTATTCCACCGTGAAGTGGCCGATGCCGTCGGCGCGGATGGCCGCGCTGACGTCGCCGCTGGCCAGGGTCAGCACGAAGGGCTTGTCGACCGGTTCGCGGCCGAACACGATGCGCAGGTTGGCGCCGGGGATATTCGTGGGGGGATCGAGCAGCAGGGTCACGGGGCTGCGCTTGAATTCGCGTTCGCGCAGCATGTCGTCTTCCGGCAAGGCTTCCCATACGCGGCCATTGCGGACCAGGAAGCGGTAGCTCTCGGTGCTGGCCTCGAAGGCGACGGGCCGGTTGCGCACGATGGCTTCATCGCGCGCCAGCTGCAGCAGCAGCGCGATGCGCTGCGCTTCCTGCTGCATGGCCTGGCGTCCGCTGGGCGCCGCGTTCATCGTCACGAGGCCGAGGGTCAGGCCGATGATGACCAGCACCACCAGCAGCTCGATCAGGGTAAAGCCGCGCTGGCGCATGGCCGGCAACCGGGTCAGTTTTCCCAGGAACCGATGTCGGCATCCTCGCCGGTGCCGCCGGGCTGGCCGTCCGCGCCCAGCGAGAATACGTCGACTTCACCCTTCACGCCGGGCGAGAGGAACTGGTAGGGCGCGCCCCAGGGGTCCTTCGGCATCTTTTCCAGGTAGCCGCCCTCTTTCCAGCCCGTCGCGGCGGGGCCGGACGTGGGCCGCGTCAGCAAGGCCTGCAGGCCCTGTTCCGTGGTGGGGTAGCGCGTGTTATCGAGCTTGTAGAGCTTCAACGACTGCATGATGGTGGCGATGTCGACGCGGGCGGCGGCCACTTTCGACTCGCCGGTGCGCGACAGCAGCTTGGGCACGACCAGTGCCGCCAGCACGCCCATGATGACCACCACGACCATGATTTCGATCAGCGTGAAGCCGCGCGCGCGGCGCATCCGGTATGAGACGTTTTGCATAGTTCGGGACTGTTGGACGGAAGGTTATGGGGCAAAAAGCGAGTGCAGCAGTATAAGCCGGAAATATAACAGCACGGTGAATTTGCGCCGCGCCCTGTCATGAATTGTTACCGGTGCAAACGGGGCAGGCGTCGTTGCGGCCGATGCGGATGCTGGTCCACTCCATGCGCAGGCCATCGAGCAGCAGCAGCCGCCCGGCCAGCGAAGTACCGATGCCCATCACCAGCTTGAGCGCCTCGGCTGCCTGGGTGGCGCCGACAATGCCTACCAGCGGCGCGAACACGCCCATGGTGGAACAGGCCACGTCCTCGAAGGCCTGGTCCTCGGGGAACAGGCAGGAATAACAGGGCTCGCCCGCGCGCGGGTCGAACACGCTGACCTGGCCGTCGAAGCGGATCACAGCGCCCGACACCAGCGGCACCTTGTGGGCGACGCAGGCGCGGTTGACGGCGTGGCGCGTGGCGAAGTTGTCCGTGCAGTCGAGCACCACGTCGGCCTGGGCCACCAGTTCGGCCAGGCGCGCCGCGTCGGCCCGTTCGGCCAGCGCGACCACTTCCACGTCGGGATTGATGGCGGCAATGGCCGTGCGCGCCGATTCGACCTTGCGCTGCCCCACCCGCGCCACCGTATGGGCGATCTGGCGCTGCAGGTTGGTCAGGTCGACGGTGTCGTGATCGACCAGCGTCAGGCGGCCGACGCCGGCGGCCGCCAGGTACAGCGCGGCGGGCGAACCCAGGCCGCCCGCACCGATGACGAGCACGCGCGCGGCCAGCACCTTCTGCTGGCCTTCGATGCCGATTTCATCGAGCAGGATATGGCGCGAGTAGCGCAGCAGGCGCTCGTCGTTCAGCTCCGAGGTCACGGCGCCATCCGTCATTTGACTTTCGACACGGGCGCCTTCTTGTCCTCGGGCTTGATGTCGCTCTTCGTTTCAGGCTTGACCAGGATGTCTTCGGCACGCTTTTCATCAAGCGTGTCGACCCGCGCCATCTTCACGGGCACGCCCTTGAAGTGGTTCAGGGCCTGGGCCAGCTGGAAGTCGTCCTTGCTGCCGAATTCGACGGGCTTCTGCTTCTTCGCCAGCGCCAGGATGCGCTGCTCTTCTTCCAGCTCGTCGTGGCGCACCGGCCTGGCATCCTTCTCGTCGCCGTTGGCCAGGTGCTTGACCAGGTCCGCCTCGCGCAGGCGCAGGCTGTTCAGGCCATCGCCTTCGGCCGTTTCGTCCACCGCCACGTCCGGCACGATGCCCTTGGCCTGGATTTCGCGGCCTTTCGGCGTGTAGTAGCGCGCCGTGGTCAGCTTCACGGCCGTGTCCGGCGTCAGCTGGCGCAGGGTCTGCACCGAGCCTTTGCCGAAGGTCTGGCTGCCCATGACGATGGCGCGCTTGTAGTCCTGCAGGGCGCCGGCGACGATTTCGGACGCGGAGGCGGAACCGGCATTGACCAGCACCACCATCGGCACCGTCTTGACGGCGGCCGGCAGCCTGGCCAGCGGATCGCCGCCGTTGCGGCTGGCGTAGAACGCCGGCTGGGCGTAGAAGGTCTGCTTCGAGTCGGCCAGCTGGCCGTTGGTGGAGACCACCACGGAATCCTTCGGCAGGAAGGCCGCCGACACGCCGATGGCGCCTGGCACCAGGCCGCCCGGGTCGTTGCGCAGGTCCAGCACGATGCCCTTGATGGCGGGGTTCTGGGCATACAGGGCCGTCAGCTTCTTGACCATGTCGTCCACCGTCGGTTCCTGGAACTGGGCGATGCGCAGCCACACGTAGCCCGGCTCGACCAGCTTGGCCTTGACGCTCTGCACGCGGATTTCCTCGCGCACGATGGGCACGATGATGGGCTTGTCCTCGCCCTTGCGCGACAGGGTCAGCACCACCTTCGTGCGCGGCTCGCCGCGCATCTTCTTGATCGAATCGTCCAGCGACAGGCCCTTCAGGGGCACGCCATCGAGGCGGGTAATCAGGTCGCCGGCCTTGATGCCGGCCTTGTAGGCGGGCGAATCCTCGATGGGCGAGACCACCTTGACGTAGCCGTCCTCCATCGAGACTTCGATGCCGATGCCGACGAACTTGCCCTGCACGGACTCGCGCATCTCGCGGAAGGCCTTCTTGTCCAGGTAGACGGAATGCGGGTCGAGCGACGACACCATGCCGGCGATGGCATCCTGCACCAGCTTCTTGTCGTCCACGCTTTCAACGTAATCGGTCTTGATCAGGCCAAATACATCGGACAGCTGGCGCAGTTCTTCCAGCGGCAGCGGCCCGTCGGCGCGCTGCGCCAGGGCCGAAAACTGGAAGGAGGCGGCCACGCCGGCCACCATGCCCAGGCCCACCAGGCCCATACTCTTGACTGTAATGCCCATTTTCTTCCCGCTTAAGGGAACGGCGGGAACCCGCTGTTCCCGAGGTTCCTAGAACTTCACCCATCCGGCCGGATCGAAGGCCCGGCCCTTGTGGCGCAACTCAAAGTATAAACCCGATTGTTCGTTGCCGCCGCTGTTTCCGGCCGCGGCAATGACGTCGCCACCCTTGACGATTTCGCCGGCGCGCCTGAGCAGCGACTGGTTGTTGCCGTAGATGCTCATGTACTGCCCGCCGTGGTCGACGATGATCAGGTTGCCGAAGCCGCGCAGCCAGTCGGCGAACACCACCCGCCCGCCCGCCACGGCATGCACCTCGGTGCCTTCGCCGGCCAGGATGAAGACACCCTTCCAGCTGGGGCCATCGCCGCGCTTGCTGCCGAACTTGGCGCCGATGCGGCCCGATACGGGCGCGCGCATCTGCCCTTTCAGGCTGGCGAACGCGCCATCGGGCGCGGCCGGAGCCAGCGCCACGTCGGCCGGCTTGGCGGCGCCTTCGTCGCGCGGCTCCGGCTTGACCGGCTCGCGCTGGGCGATTTGCGGCGGCGGCTTGACCTCGGGCTTCGGCTCGGGCTTCTGCGCCAGCTGCGGTTCGGGCTTCTGCGCCTCCTTCGGTCCGGTCCCCGGCTTGGCGCGGTTCTCGCGCGCCAGCCGCTCCCGTTCGGCCCTGGCACGGGCCTGGGCCAGCCTTTCCTGCTCGGCCTTGGCGGCCTTCGCCTTGGCCAGTGCCTCCGCTTCGGCCTTGGCCTTGGCGCGCGCGGCAGCCAGCAGTTCCTTGCGGCGCGCCTCGGCGGCGGCGGCCCGGGCCTGCTCTTCGATCAGTTTGTTCAGGCGGTCGACCAGGGCGCCCATGCGTTGTTCGTCGCGTTCGACCTTGCCCACTTCCTTGCGCTGGTCTTCCAGTTTTTTCGACAGGTTCGCCACCAGGGCGGCGTGCTTGGCCTTTTCCCGTTCCAGCACCAGCTTCTGCTGGCGCTCTTCCTCGGCGATTTCTTCCAGTTCGTCGCGCGCGTTCTGGGCTTCGGCCTGGTTGGCCTCGACGGCCGCCAGGTTGCCGCGCAGCGATTCGATCAGGCGCGCCTGGGCCTGCGACACATACGACATCAGTTGCAGGTCGCGGTTGATGCGGTTCGGGTTGTCGCCCGACAGCAGGAGCTTGATGCGGTCTTCATTGCCGGCCACGTATTGCTCGCGCAGCAGCTTGGCCAGCTGCGCCTTCTGGGTGGCGATGGTGGCGGCCAGCCGTTCGCGCTGGCCGGACAGCTGGCCGATCTTGTCGTTGGTCTGGGCCTGTTCCTCGGCCAGTTCGCGCAATTGCCGGTTGGCCTTCGAGATGGCGTCTTCCGACTCGGCCAGCGTGTCGGCCGCGTCTTCCTTGGCGCTTTCGGTCTGGCCGATATCGCGCTTCAGGGCATTGAGTTTCTGCTGCAGGGCCGCGCGCTGGGCTTCGGCGCTGGCCTTCTGCTTGCTGCGTTCGGTGGGCTTGGCCTGGGCGCCGACGCAAAGCGCCAGCGCCAGGGCCGCGAACGCCGCGGCGAGCCGGGCGCCGCGGCGAGTGGTGTCTACTGCCATCGAGTGCTTACTTGGCCTTGCCCTGGTTGGCGACCGCGGCCTGGGCAGCGGCGATCGCGTCGGCATCGCCCAGGTAGTAGTGGCGGATCGGCTTCAGGTCGGCGTCCAGTTCATACACGAGCGGCTGGCCGTTCGGGATGTTCAGGCCGACGATTTCCTCGTCGCTGATGCCGTCCAGCATCTTGATCAGGGCCCGCAGGCTGTTGCCGTGGGCCGAGATGAGGATTTTCTTGCCGGCCTTGATGGCGGGGGCGATTTCCTCGTCCCAGGCCGGCATCACGCGGGCCACGGTGTCCTTCAGGCATTCGGTCAGGGGAATCTGCGCCTTCGGCAGGCCGGCATAACGGGGGTCGTTGAACGAGGTGCGGTCGTCGCCTTCTTCCAGCGCCGGCGGCGGCGTGTCGTAGCTGCGGCGCCAGACCAGTACCTGGGCGTCGCCGTACTTGGCGGCCGTTTCGCCCTTGTCCAGGCCCTGCAGCGCGCCGTAGTGGCGTTCGTTCAGGCGCCAGTCGTGCTTGATCGGCAGGTACATCAGGTCCATCTCATCCAGGGTCAGCCACAGGGTGCGGATGGCCCGCTTCAGCACGGACGTGTAGGCCAGGTCGAAGGTATAGCCCTCCTGTTTCAGCACCGCGCCGGCGCTCTTGGCTTCCTTGACGCCTTTTTCCGTCAGGTCCACATCGGTCCAGCCGGTGAAACGATTTTCGAGATTCCAGGTGGACTCGCCGTGACGCATGAATACGATTTTGTACATAGAGCTATCGAAGTAGGGTTAAGGAGCGGGAATGCAGGGCGGCGCACAAGGCCAAAACTGTGCCAAAACAGCGCCGGGGCCACGAATCAGCATCTATTTTATAATGCGCGGATTCAGTTCAACCATTGGAAGCACAGTGAAATTCATTCTTGACCATATCTTTCTTGTCGGCATCGCCGTGTTGTCCGGTGGTGCACTGCTGTGGCCGGTCCTGGTCCAGCGCGGTAAAAAAGCGTCACCTCTGCAAGTGACCCAGTTGATAAATCGCGGCAAGGCCACCATTGTAGATATTCGTGACGCCGATGCGTTCGCCGCCGGTCACCTGCGCGACGCCCGCAACATGCCGCTGAAGGACCTGAAGGGCCGCACCGGCGAGCTGGAAAAATTCAAGAGCAGGACGGCCGTGGTCGTCTGCCAAAAGGGGACCCGTGCCTTTGGCGCCGCGAAAATTCTGGAACAGGCTGGCTTCACGGATGTCGTCGTCCTCGACGGTGGCATCGACGCGTGGCAGACCCAAGGGCTGCCGACCACCAAATAACGCAAGGAAGGAATCGCCATGAGCGCCAACGTCACGATGTACACCACCGCCGTCTGCCCGTACTGCATTCGCGCCGAACGCCTGCTGGAAAGCAAGGGCATCAAGAATATCGACAAGATCCGCGTCGACCTCGATCCCACCCAGCGCCAGCTGATGATGCAGAAGACGGGCCGCCGAACCGTGCCGCAGATTTACGTGGGCGAAACCCACGTCGGTGGTTTCGATGACCTGTACGCGCTGGACCAGGCCGGCGGCCTGGACCCCTTGCTGAAGGGCTGACGAAGGCGGCCGCTTCGGCCCAGGCAGGCGTGGGGAACAAAAAGGGTCGCAATCATATTTCTTTTGCTACAATTGCCTCGCGTTTGATTTGGGCTGGAGTCCAGCCTTGGCCAAGCACCCGATAATAATTTGTCCAAAATTCATTGAAAGCGTTCCATGTCCGACGAAAACCTGCAACCCGTATTCCAAATCCAACGCGTCTACCTGAAAGACATGTCGCTGGAACAGCCGAACTCCCCGGCGATCTTCCTGGAGCAGGAAGCACCGACCATCGAAGTGGCCCTGGACGTGGGCGCCGCGCCGCTGGCTGACGGCATCTTCGAATCGACCGTGACGATCACCGTGACCGCCAAGGTCAAGGACAAGGTCGCTTTCCTGGTCGAAGGCAAGCAAGCCGGTATCTTTGAAGCGCGCAACATCCCGAACGACCAGCTCGATCCACTGCTGGGCATCGGTTGCCCGAACATCGTCTACCCCTACCTGCGCGCCAACATCGCCGACCTGATCACCCGCGCCGGCTTCCCGCCCGTGCACCTGGCCGAGATCAACTTCGAAGTGTTCTACCAGCAGCGCCTGCAGGCCATCGCCGAGCAGCAAGCTGCCGCCGGCGGTTCGACGCCAGCCGAAGGCACCAATACCGTCCAGTAATCTTACCGGACGCGTCGGGGACCGTGCCATCGGCACAGGTCCCGCAATCAAAGGCCCTCGTGGCCTTTGATCATTTTGAGAGAAAGTTTTTTGCAATGACTGTTACCCGTTTGATAATCGGAGCCGTGTTGTCGCTGGCCGCTGTCGCCGGCCACGCGGCGGATTTCAAGACGGTCGGCACGGCGCCCGCCGTGCTGTATGACGCGCCCTCGACCAAGGGCACCAAGCTGTTCATCGTGCCCCGCGGCGCCCCGCTGGAAATCGTGCTGGCCTATGGCGACTGGGTCAAGGTGCGCGACGCCAGCGGCGAAACGGCCTGGACCCCGCTGCGGGGCCTGTCGGCCAAGCGTAACGTCGTCGCGCGCAGCAATAACGTCAAAGTACGCAGCAGCGAGGAAGACACCGCCACCGTCGTGTTCACGGCCGACAAGGGCGTGCTGCTGGAACTGCTCGAACCGGGCGCGAACGGCTGGACCCGGGTGCGTCACCGCGATGGCCTGACGGGCTACGTGCGTTCCACCGATATCTGGGGTATCTGACATGGCCGAAACGACCACCACCCGCCGCCGCATCGGCGTGCTGGGCGCCGGCGCCTGGGGCACGGCCGTTGCCATCGCCGTGGCGGCCCGCCATGACGTGCTGCTGTGGGGCCGCAATACGGCCGCGATGGACGAGATGGCTGCCGCGCGCGAGAACACCCATTACCTGCCCGGCTACCCCTTCCCCGACGGCCTGCAGGTCTGCACCGGCTTCGATGGTGCCGTCGAGCACACCTATGCCGACGGCGAAGGCGAAGCGGGCCTCTTGATCGCCGCCTGCCCCGTCGCCGGCCTGCGCCCCCTGCTGGAAAGCCTGAAGGGCCGGCCCATTCCCAACCTGGTCTGGCTGTGCAAAGGCTTCGAGTACGATACGGGCCTGCTGCCGCACCAGATCTTCCAGGAAGTGCTGGGCACCTCGATTGCGTGCGGCGCCCTGTCCGGCCCGTCGTTCGCCCAGGAAGTGGCGCGCGGCCTGCCGTGCGCGCTGACGATCGCATCCACGTCGGCCAGCCTGCGCGACTGCGTCGTGTCCACTGTCCACGGCGGCAATATGCGCGTGTATTCCAGCGACGACGTGGTGGGCGTGGAAGTGGGCGGCGCGGTAAAGAACGTGATGGCCATTGCCACCGGCGTAGCCGACGGCCTGGGCCTGGGCCTGAACGCCCGCGCCGCGCTGATCACGCGCGGCCTGGCCGAAGTGACACGCCTGGGCACGACCCTGGGCGGCAATGTCGAAACCTTCATGGGCCTGACGGGCATGGGCGACCTGATCCTCACGTGCACGGGCGATCTGTCGCGCAACCGCCGTGTCGGGCTCGGCTTGGCGCAAGGCAAGGCGCTCGATACCATCGTGGGTGAGCTGGGCCATGTGGCCGAAGGCGTGCCGTGCGCCAAGGCCGTGCGTGAACTGGCCGCACGCCTGGGGGTCGAGATGCCGATCAGCAATGCCGTGGCGGCCGTGCTGTTCGACGGCGCCCAGCCGCAGGCCATGGTGGCGCGCATACTGGCGCGCGATCCGCGCGACGAATCGATGTCGGCGATGGCGGCAAAATAAGGAAACACCGGCCAGGTCCGCGGCAAAATCGGCGGCAAAACAGGCCGCGCCGCGCTGCTGCTTCAGTCCTTCAGCACGATCGTCAGCAGGGCGATCGAATCGTGCTCGGCCCGCAGCGAATGGGCCGCGCCACCTTCCAGGTACAGCATGTCGCCATCGCGCAGCAGCGCCGTGTGGCCGTGGGCCTCGACGGCAATCGCGCCGGACAGGCACACCAGGGTAACCTGCCCCCGTACGGAATGCTCCGGCATGCTCTTGCCAGCCGGCAGCACGAGCCGGATCAGTTCCAGCTCCTCCGTCTTGGCAATCGCAATCGACGAAAACTGCGACACATCTTCATTGGCCGGCCGCAGCGCGACCACTTGCCCGGACGTGGCGTGTTGTAAAGCCATCTGACGCTCCCTGTTGGTGGATTGATAAGCAATGGTAGCAGCACGGCGCCAGGGATGACGCGCCGCTGCACCGCGCCGCAAGCGGGCGCGCTCAGGGTACGGCCTTGCGACCCTGCCAGCGCACCAGCACCACCGTCAGGCCCGCCAGCAGCAGCAGCCACGTACCCGGCTCCGGTACGGCGGCAACACCGATGGCGTACTGGAAGCCGAAACCGCCCGGCGCGGCCATCGTGAAACCGGCCGAGATCAGCAGGTCCTGGCTGCCCGCTGCCAGCAGCCCCAAATCCAGGGCCCGGTTGTCGAAGAACAGCTGGGCGTCGGTCACGCTGGTAAAGGTTTCCGAGAACACTTCGGCGCCATGGCTGCGCACGATCAGTTCCAGCTCCGTGAAGCCTGCCCCTTCGGACAGCGAGCCGAGCAGCCCGAGCGTCAGATTGCCGCTCGCTGCCGTCGTGAAGACGAAATTGGCCGCCGAGATATAGGAATACCCCGTGCCCTCGACGGCATCGGCCCCGTACTCGCTGGCCATGGTACCGATGCCGATCACCTGCCCGGCGCCGAACGCGGCAGCCACCGCTGGCGCGCCGGACAAGGCCTGGTCGACCGTGGCCGCCGTGGGCGCGCCGGTCGCATACGACAGCGCCTGGTAGCCTGATCCGGGGCCGGCCAGCCCATAGCTGTTGCCTGCCACATTGGCCGACGTCACCGTACGGGCCGTGCTGCCGGTAGGCGCGCCGGCCCGGGTTTCCACCGACACGTCGGCGGGACCGGTGGAGGTGCTGAACGAGGCCGCCGCACCGGAGTCGCCCGTGGCCGTGGCGTAGGCGTAATTGCTGGAAGCCCCCTGGGCCCAGGACCGTGCCACGGCGTCGGCCTGCAGGCCGACGGCATTGGCGGTGGCATGACTGCTGCCGCTGCCGGCCCGCGCCTCGGCCAGCGCCGAGGCGGCGCCCAGTTGCGAGCCGCTGCCGCCATAGGCGTCGCCATTGGCCTGGGCGGCGCCGGCGGACGTGGCCCGGCTCACCGCATCGGCGCGGCCTCCCTCGGCCAGGCCCAGGTAGCCGGCGCCGCCGCGTGCGTACGCGGTGCCGTAGGCACTGCCCAGTGCCTCGACCGTGCCCGTTGCGCGGGCATCGCCGCCATTGCCGTGTCCGCCGGCCGCGCTGTCGCCGCCGGCGCCGCCCTGGGCATGGGTACTGCCGGTCACGGGCGCGGACGCCACCGTCGAGCGCAAGTTCAGCACCGCATCGCCGGCGCCGCCCCAACCGGCCGAGCTGCCACCGGTGCCCTGGCCACCGGAGCCGCCATGCCCGACCACCGTGGCGGACAGGCTGGATGCTTGCCCATCCGTCAGGCTCAGGCGCGAGCTGCCGGTACCGCCCGTGGCGGCGGCCCCATCTTCACTGCCGCCGCCGATGCCGCCGAAGGCCTGCTGCGTCAACGACAGCGTGCCGCTGGTGCTGCCGCTGACGGCATCGACCAGCACCGCCAGCCCGCCGATGCCGCCGGCGGCGCCTTGCTGCCCATAGCCGCCCGTGCCGCCAGTGGCGTTGGCCGACACCGAGACCGACTCGCTGCCGCCGACACCCCGGGCCAGCGCAGTGCCGGCGCCGCCGGCGCCGCCCTGGTATCCGCTGCCGCTGCCGCTGCCGCCGCCGCCACCGGACCCCGTCGCGGTGACGGTCACGTAGTCCTGTCCCGTGCCCGTGGCGATGGCCTGGCCCTGCCCCCCCTTGGCGCCGTTGCCGGACAGGTGGCTGCCGCCATTGCCGCCGGAAGCCTGCGCCGTGGCGTTCAGGTTCTGCGCTGCCGTGACATCGACCGTGGCCTTGCCCAGCGCGCCCGCCGCCGCCGTGCCCGTGCCGGCC
>NZ_WNKZ01000209.1 GCF_009720835.1 Pseudoduganella buxea | reverse complement strand
CGGTCCAGCGCCCGTCCAGCAGCGCCAGGTCCTCGGGCAGGGCAGTGCCGTCGTCGAGCCGCGCCTGTGCCGCCGCCACGTCGGCCAGGCCGGCGACGGCGGCGATGGTGGCACCGGGCGCGATCGCAGGATGCTGTGCCAGGTAGGCCACCGGGCCAGGCGTGACGACGGCGCCGCTGTCCGGAACGATGACGCCCGCCAGCAGGCGCGCCAGCATGGATTTGCCGGCACCGTTGACGCCGACGACGCCCGTGATGCCGGGGCCGAAGGCATGGCTGACGGCGTCGAGCAGCACGCGGCCCGTGGGCACTCGCAGCAACACGTGGCGCAGTGCGAGGGCGGGATTTTGAGCGGCGGACGTGCCGCCCGCGCGGGAAGAGTCGAAGGAAGAATCGATCATGGGAGCTTTCGATGCGGTGGGACAGGCCGGCCCGGATAAACAGGGGCGGCATTCGCAAGGGGAGAAAGCTCAGATGGTCATTTGGGGTGGGTGCTCCAACGGGAATGCGGCCAGTGTAGCGCACCGGCCGCATTCGCTCAAGCCCTTCAGCGGCCCAGTTTCAGGGCGGCGGCAATGTCCTCCCAGGCCACGTACTTGAAGTTCTGCGGCCCGTCGGGCAGGCGCTTGAAGCCGTCCTGCACCACCAGCATGCCGGCGCCATAGGGCCCGCCGAGATTGGCCGACGTCACTTCCAGCCCATCCGTCTCGGAACTGCCGTCGATGCCCGCGGCGACGTTGATGCCGATGCGGAAGGCGCCGTGCACCCGGTACGGCGGCGCCGCATCCAGCACCACGTAGCTGTTGTTGCCCTGGCTGGACACCACCAGGTAGCTGCCGTGCGCGCCCCGGTAAATGCCCATGCCTTCGACGTCGGCCGTCAGCACGGGGCCGACGGGCAGCACCATCTTCAGGGGCGCGGCGCGCGCGGCATCGGCCGGCGTCGTCCACAGGCCCCGTTTTTCCTCGCCGACGAAGAGCGTACCCGTGACGTCGTCGGCCACGCAACCCTCCGGTTGGCTGGCCGTCCTGAAGGTGCGCAGCAAGGTGGCGGCGAACTTGCCGTCCTGTTGCGTGATGCGGTAGTGCTGGTAGCGTCCGTCCTTGTCGTTGACAAACGCCTGCACGCCGTCGTCACCGGCCGGCAGGTACAGGCAGGCGCCGTAGATGTCGTCCAGGCCCGTGGCCAGGCGCGCCGCCTCGGCCACCTTGCCATCGCTGTCGATGGTGAACACGACGATGGCATTGTCGTCGCGCTGGGTCGCCACGGCCACGTCGCGCCGGTCCGCGCCGAAACGTACGTCCTGGCGCACGTCGACATTGTTCAGGCGCCCCGATTCCAGCAGCTGCAACTGCTTGCCCGCCAGGTCGTACACCAGCAGGCCCTGTTTCTTGTTCGTGCCCAGCACGCGCGACGCGCCGGGGTCGCGCCGGTTCAGCCAGATGGCGGGATCGTCGGCCGCGTCGCCGGCCCGGGCCACTGGGTCCGTCTGCGCCCGGGGCAGGACGATGGGCAGCGACGCGCCGGCGGCGGCGGGGG
>NZ_WNKZ01000208.1 GCF_009720835.1 Pseudoduganella buxea | reverse complement strand
TGCCTGCCAGGCCAGCGGCGCCTGGCCCGGCACCGTCACCGCGGCGCCGGGCTTCACGCCGTGGGCGCACAGCTCCGTGCGCAAGCCCGGCAACGGCAGCGGATCGGGCTGCAACCACGCGAGCGACTGCACGCTGCCTTGCGCGCCCCGGTCCACTACCTGTTGCCACCACCCTGCCAGTGCACGCGGCGCCGCGATCGCATGGCGGTGCCAGTCGGCCACGCCGACCCACGCGATGCGGCCCTGCTGCCATGGGCGCTGCCACAGCCACGGCTTGCCGTCGTTGTCGCGGGCCGCCACCTGCCAGGCCATGCCGGCGTCACGCGGCGGGTTGTACGACGCCGGCGCCAGCGCCAGTACGGTGCCGCCGGCCGTGACGTGGCGGGTATCCTCTTTTTCCGTCGTTACCGATTGCGGCGCCAGCGGCAGGCCCAGCGCGCCCTGCCACGCGGCCGGCGCGGCGGCATTGCCGCCCAAAACGATCAGCGGCATGCCCTGCGCCACCTGGGCCAGCAAGGCGGTACGGGCCGCGCTGCCCTGCCGCTCGAACCAGGCCGCATCGATCACGGCCGCGTTCGGGCTGGTCAGCGGCGCGCGCGCCGTCTCCGTGCGCGTCACGACCGCGCCCAGCACGGTCTGCCAGTCCAGCATGGCGCCGCTGTCCGTCAGCAGGCCGTTCAGCACGCGCGTGTCGAACGACGCCGCGCCGAAGCGGCCGACCACCTGCAAGGGCTGCGGTTCTGTCACCAGGAGCGGCACCGGCCCTTCGTGCAAGGTCTTGCCGACACCGTCCTGCAAGCGCGCGCGCAGCACCAGCCGCTCTGCCAGCGGCGGCAGCCACTGCACCGTCAATTGCCCGCCGCTGCCGCTGGCCTGGTCCAGCACGGCGCCATTCTCGGCCAGCAGTTGCACGCGCCACGGCCCGGCCCCGTTCGCACGCGTCACCGTCAACGCGAAGCTGCGGCCCCGTGCCACGGTACGGGGAAAATCCAGCCACAGCGCTTCACCGCGCGGCGCCTGCCACGCCACCGGGCGGGCCGGCAGGTCGCGCCATTCGGCATCGAACAGGCCATGGCCACGCAGCTCGATGCGGGCGGCCTCGGCCACCGTGGTGGCGTCCAGTTCGCGGACGTCGTCGGTCAAGGCCAGTGTCCCGCCTGCGCCGGCGGGGGCAGTACCGGCGGGCAGCGCCAGCATGGCCGCCAGCGCGCCACCGGCAACGACGGCCAGCGCCGCATCCAGCCAGCGGCGGCGGCGCAGGTACAAAACGGCGCTGAGGCCACCGGTCCCGGCGGCGGCAATCGGCAGCAGCATCATCGGGTTCCCCGCCATGCCCGATCGAAGGCCGTATCGGTGCGAGGCTGCGCCTGCAGCACCACGGGGGCCTCGGCCAGGGTCAGGCGCAGCCACGCACGCAGCGCGCCGCGGCACGGCATGCAGCCGTCGGCCACGTCCTGCACGGAGCGCTGGGCGGCCAGCTTTTCGTCACTGCCCGGCAGGCGGCTCACGGCTTCGCCCGCCGTGCGGCGCCACAATGCAGGCAGCGCAGCGTGGCCGGACAGGG
>NZ_WNKZ01000207.1 GCF_009720835.1 Pseudoduganella buxea | reverse complement strand
GCCTGGGATGCCCGGCGCTGGCGCCGGCGTTCTGCCGCCGAGTGGCCGCGCTGGCTGGACGATGCCGTGCCCGCGCTGGAAGACAGCAGCCGCCTGCTGGCCGCGCCGGCGTCGCCGCTGGCACGGTTGCAGCGTGAGCGCCTGCTCGCGCGCCTGCCGGACGTGTTAGGGCCAAGCCAGTACGACGCCATCGCACGAACCAGAACACACGCCAGCTGGTGGCCCGCCGCCCTGGCCATGGCGGGCGCCGCTGCAATCTGGTTGCCGACGGCCCTGCACCAGCCGGGCGCCGCGCTGCATTCGGCAGCGCCGGCGGCCAAGGCGGCGGCGCTGACGGCGGCGTTGACCGTGCACGTAACGCCCCCAGCCTATACCGGCGCCAAGCCGTACGACACGGCGCCGCGCGACCTCGTCGTGCCCCAGTACAGCCAGGTGCGCTGGTGCGCCCGCGCCGGCGACGTCACCGTCGAACTGGGCGACGGCACGGTGCTGCCGGTGGCGCGGGGCGCTTGCCGCGAGTGGCGTGCCGAAGACGCCGTGGCCTGGCGCAGCAGCGTGCAGCGCGCGCTGCGCTACGATATCCGCGTCACGCCCGACCAGCCACCCGTCGTGACGGTGGCCGCGCCCGTGCAGGCCCTGCAACTGCTGGCGCCCGGCACGGCGAGCGTGCGCATTGCCGTGGCGGCGCGGGACGACCACGGCATCGCCCGCGCCACCTTGCACCTGACCCTGGCTAGGGGCAGCGGCGAGAACATCCGCTTCACGGACCGCGAAATGCCGCTGCCGCAGGGCCGCGACGGCAAGCGGCGCGACTGGCAGAAGGACTGGACGCTGGCCGAACTGGGCATGGAGCCTGGCGACGAGCTGTACTTCTTCGTGCGCGCCACCGACAACGACCCCCGCCATCCGCACACGGTGCAGTCGCCCACGCACACCTTGCGCCTGCCCGGGCCGGAAAGCGAGGCGCTCGATTCGTCCGCGCTGCCCAGCATGGTGAAGCCGGAAAACCTGCGCAGCCAACGCCAGATCATCATCGACACGGAGCAGCTGATCGCCGACATGCGCGGCAAGCTGGCCCCCGGCGCCGTGCGCGAGCGCAGCGAAAGCATCGCCGCCGACCAGGCCCAGTTGCGCCGCCGTTATGGCCAGTTCCTGGGCGAGGAATCGACGCTGTTCGGCGACGAAGAGCACGGGGAGCACGAAGAACACGGGGAACATGAAGAACACAAGCCGATGAATGCGAACACGAACCTGGCGGCGCAATTCGGCCACGCCCACGACATGGAAGACAACGCCACCATCTTCGACCCGCAGACCAAGGCCGTGCTGCGGCGCGCGCTGACGGCCATGTGGGAGGCGGAAAAGGCATTGCGGGCGATCACGCCGAAGACGGCACTGCCGCCCGAGTACAAGGCGCTGGCCGCGATCAAGGAATTGCAGCAGGCCGAGCGCGTGTACCTGCACCGCGCCGCCTTCGAGCCGCCCGCGATCCGCGAGGACAAGCGCTTGACGGGCGACGCCACCGGCGCCGCCAGCTCGCGCCGGGTGCAGGACGCCGGCACCGATCCGCTGGCCGCGCGGGGCGCCGCCGAGG
>NZ_WNKZ01000206.1 GCF_009720835.1 Pseudoduganella buxea | reverse complement strand
TGCATCCTCACTCCGCGCTGGGCTATAAATCGCCGCGTATGTTTAGAAAAGAGCGACCGTGTCAGGCTCTGGAAACTGACGCTAACTAAGCATCAGACTGTGTCCGGGAATAGCGGGGCAAGATCACCGGCTTCGAACTGCGCACCGACGCCTGGGCAGTCGGTCGTGGCGGAGAAGGTGTGCTGCTGACGACTTCCGCACGCTCGGCGCAAGGTGCCAGTGTCACATCGACGCAGATGGATGCGACGGAGGCGCTGAGCGGCTTCAAGGCGGCCGAAGAGCTAGCGCAGACGACGCGGCCAGCGTCATGCATTGGCAGGTATTATAATAATCGGGTTGTACTGAAACCACAGCTATAAGTACGTGACTTATATGACAGAACAAGAAATTTCCCTATTATATCATTACACTTCATCGAATTATCTTATTAAGCTGCGCGACACATGGGGCGCCCTAGTTGCTCATGTGGAGAAATGCTTGCGAGAATTTGAATCGAATTTACCGTCGAATTATAGGGCACGCGCTCTGCCACAGCAGCCTGACATAGTCTGGGGCGGACGGGTTCTTCCAAATTTCCGGGACACCTACCATGCTCTCTGTGAAGGCTGCGTTCTCTTGCTCGCAGGTGACGTACGAGGATTACGAGCATGCCACGGGCCGTTGAGCGATTTTAAGGGCCAAACAGATTTCGATCCATCCTGGATGAGCGCTGCTGACTTAGATCGCTATGGTGATCTTCTAGGCGAGAGCGTTCAGATAGCGAGCAACATCCGCCATACTGAGGGCGCGAACTGGGATCCATTCACTCTCTCTACAGAGTACGATACGCTATCACGTGGCCCGCTACCGCCCCAAGTTCATACTTATACCTATCAAGTTCGATCGCAGACGACTGTGACTACTGGAAATATGCCAGAAATTTCCGGCGTATATATACCGGATGTCGAAGTAAGCTGCCCCCAATTCCTTGTAAGCTATCGGCCGGCCCCTCCGGCGAACGTATTCATGCGCTATGATGATCTACTACATCCAGAGACTGGCGAAAAGTATGGTGAGGCGAAAGTGACTGGTCGACGTAACTGTACATGGGCGTTGGTAGAACCGCAGGATGCTAGCGGAGTTTGAATTGAGGCTGACTGTTCAGTTATGGGATCATCCGAGATCGCCAATCCTCTTTCAAAGCATTCAACAATGCGGTGCCGCGTCTGTATTCTTGAGCCTGTCAGATTTTCCGTGTGGAACGGGGTCATGAAATAATGCCGAAAGGACTGTTCCATGACCGAAGTGATGACCACCAAAAAGCCCAAGAAACACAAACGAGCGTACCCTTTCCCCGCCGAGTTGATCGACCAGTTACTTGCTCAGGTTGAGAACAAGGACGCCGAGGCGATCCTCGGCGAAAACGGCTTGGCCGGGCAACTCAAGAAGATGCTGGCCGAACGCATGCTGACTGCCGAGTTGAGCCATCATCTTGTCGGTGAGGGCGAAGCAATAAAACCACCGCAAAGGCAGCAGCCCGAAAAAGGGTAATCCCCCCATTTTTAGAGCACGCTAAAAGTAGAGGTTAAGCGGCAAGTGCCAATTTCTGTTTTGGCGTGATACCGCCGAGCGCCATATTGGGTCGGTCGTGATTGTAGGTCCACAACCAGTT
>NZ_WNKZ01000205.1 GCF_009720835.1 Pseudoduganella buxea | reverse complement strand
ATATCCGCAGCTTCGGTGACTGGCTTAGCCCCGTTACATCTTCCGCGCAGGACGACTCGATCAGTGAGCTATTACGCTTTCTTTAAATGATGGCTGCTTCTAAGCCAACATCCTGACTGTTTTAGCCTTCCCACTTCGTTTTCCACTTAGCCAATCTTTGGGACCTTAGCTGGCGGTCTGGGTTGTTTCCCTCTTGACGCCGGACGTTAGCACCCGACGTCTGTCTCCCAAGCTCGCACTCATCGGTATTCGGAGTTTGCAATGGTTTGGTAAGTCGCGATGACCCCCTAGCCATAACAGTGCTCTACCCCCGATGGTGATACTTGAGGCACTACCTAAATAGTTTTCGGAGAGAACCAGCTATTTCCAAGTTTGTTTAGCCTTTCACCCCTACCCACAGCTCATCCCCTAATTTTTCAACATTAGTGGGTTCGGTCCTCCAGTGCGTGTTACCGCACCTTCAACCTGGCCATGGGTAGATCACTTGGTTTCGGGTCTACACCCAGCAACTAGCGCCCTGTTCGGACTCGATTTCTCTGCGGCTCCCCTATATGGTTAACCTCGCTACTGAATGTAAGTCGCTGACCCATTATACAAAAGGTACGCCGTCACGGAACAAGTCCGCTCCGACTGTTTGTATGCACACGGTTTCAGGATCTATTTCACTCCCCTCCCGGGGTTCTTTTCGCCTTTCCCTCACGGTACTGGTTCACTATCGGTCGATTACGAGTATTTAGCCTTGGAGGATGGTCCCCCCATATTCAGACAGGATTTCTCGTGTCCCGCCCTACTTGTCGTACGCTTAGTACCACCGGTCTGATTTCGTGTACGGGGCTATCACCCACTATGGCGCCTATTTCCAGAGGCTTCCACTATCAGTCCGACTATCACGTACAGGCTCATCCCATTTCGCTCGCCACTACTTTGGGAATCTCGGTTGATTTATTTTCCTGCAGCTACTTAGATGTTTCAGTTCGCCGCGTTCGCCTCACACACCTATGTATTCAGTGAGTGATACCCTAAAAGGGTGGGTTTCCCCATTCGGAAATCTACGGATCAAAGCTCGTTTGTCAGCTCCCCGTAGCTTATCGCAGACTACTACGTCCTTCATCGCCTGTAATCGCCAAGGCATCCACCATGTGCACTTATTCACTTGTCCCTATAACCTTGACGGCTATCGGTATCAAGCATTTACTACAGTGTTTGATGAGCTTTATTACTACCCTGAACACATGATGTCTCATGTGTTCAATAAAACTTTACTTCTTCCAGATTGTTAAAGAACGAAACAGCTAAGATCTCTAAAAGATCAAACCTAAGTCTTCAATGACTTACGTTTGTACTTTCACAGTACGATCAACAGAAGCGATGGTGGAGGATGACGGGATCGAACCGACGACCCCCTGCTTGCAAAGCAGGTGCTCTCCCAGCTGAGCTAATCCCCCGCATGAATCCTTGGTGGGTCTGGTTGGGCTCGAACCAACGACCCCCGCGTTATCAACACGGTGCTCTAACCAGCTGAGCTACAGACCCGCGCTTCTTGCTGTTTCTCTAACAACAGTCGATAAGTGTGAGCGTTTGATGCACGATCTTGCGATCAGTGCCGACTCTAGAAAGGAGGTGATCCAGCCGCACCTTCCGATACGGCTACCTTGTTACGACTTCACCCCAGTCACGAATCCTA
>NZ_WNKZ01000204.1 GCF_009720835.1 Pseudoduganella buxea | reverse complement strand
GCCTGCGGCCTGCCGTCGGCCGCCTTCACGCTGGTGCCGGGTGGCCCTGCCCTGCTGGGCCGCCAGGCCCTGCGCGGCGCCATCAGCCGCGACGGTTTGCTGCACGGCGCGATCGGCGCCGGCATGATGCTGGTGGCGGAAGCCGATGCCCGTGAAGTCGCCTTCGTCCTGCCCGGCGCGCTGAACGGGCGCGCCGAATACCTGGGCCAGCAACTGGCTGGCGTGGCCGGACCCGGCGCACTGGTGGCGGCCATCGACGGCGCCGGTTATGTCGATTTGCGCGAGGCGCTGGTGGAGCGTGCCGGCATGGCGCCGTTCGAGGAAATGACGGCATCGGCCATCATCGCCGCGCCGCTGCTGGCGCGGCGCCGCCCCGGCTTCCTGCTGGTGCGCTGCGTCGACGCGGGGGAACTTGCCGCGCTGGCCGGCGTGCTGGGGCCGCAGGCCAGCGCCAGCGTGCACCTGCAGGGCCAGGACGCGGCGCTGGCGGCGGGCCTGCTGCCGGCGCTGGAGCTGATGGCGCGCCACCTGCACTTCAACCGCTTCGGCGCCGCGTTGCTGCCAACGGCGGCCGGCGCGCGCGACGCCATCGGACGCTTTCGCCGGCCCGTGTTCCACCATCCCGGCTGATCCCGGCGGCGCCCCGGTTAACAACACTTAACAAGGATTTATTGGCGCCGGCCCCGGCCCGATCCCTACAATCATGCCACCCGCTACCACCAAGAGCCGCCTGATGCCCCCATCCCCGTCACAGCGCAGCGCCGAGAAGGTCGGTGTCGCCCAGATCCGCATCCGCCAGGAAGCGGCCCGCAGCACGGCCGTGCTGGGCTCCTTCGTCGCGGCGGACAAACTGCTGAAATCCTGGGCCAGCGCTTCCCGTCCGCTGGCCGAATGCGAGTTCGAGATCCGCTACCTGGACGGCAGCCGCCTGAGCGGCCTGTATCCGATGTGGCAGAAGTGCACCACGCGCCAGTCGCTGGGCGCCTTCGTGCGGCGCGTGCTGGAGCACGAGGACGCCGCGCCCGCGTTCCGGATCGCCGCCGGCGCCGGGCCGGAGCGCTTCCTGGAACGCTACGAGGTGGAAGACTTCGCCGAATCGTAGGCGCCCGCGCCGCGGCGGCACGCCATGCCGACCGACGCTGTCAGCATAGTGTAATAATTCCCATTTACCATCTGGGTTCGCCATACCGGGAGAGCCCATGACCGTCCCAGCCTGTACGTGGCCGGAACCGTGCGTGTGTTTCGGTCCGTTCCGCCTTTATCCGCAGCAGCGTATATTGCTGGAGCACGAGCAGCCCGTGCGGCTCGGCTCGCGCGCCTTCGACATCCTCGTCGCCCTGGTCGAACGGGCCGGCGAGACGGTGACCAGGGAGACGCTGATGGCCAGGGTCTGGCCCGATACCATCGTCGAGGAAGCCAACCTGCGCGTCCACGTGGCCGCGCTGCGCAAGGCCTTGCGCGCCGCGCCCCGCTGCATCGACAGCGTGGCCGGCCGCGGCTATTCCTTTGTCGCCACCGTGCAGCGCCACGCGGCGCCGGTTATTCCGCCCTGCGCGCCGCCGTGCGCCACGGCCCTGGTGGGGCGCGCCGAAGCCATCGATACGCTCGCTGCCCGCGTACAGGAACGCCGCCTCGTCACCCTGGCCGGCACCGGCGGCGTCGGCAAGACGGCCGTGGCCCTGACCGTGGCCGCGCGCCTGGCCGGTCGCCTGCATGCC
>NZ_WNKZ01000203.1 GCF_009720835.1 Pseudoduganella buxea | reverse complement strand
GCTGCGCGTTGCCGGCAGCAAGGCGGCGGCACCGTCGAGGAAGTCCGGCGCCAGCATGCCGGTGACGGCGCCCGCCACGGGCACGCCGGCGGCGTCGGGCGCGAGGCCGGACAGGGCATCGAGCAGGTAAGTACGGCTCGCGCTGTCGGCGCATGGGTCCTGGCCCGGCACGACGGTATTGAACACCACCTTGCCGTCGGCCAGCGCGGCCGGCCCGCTGCTGCGTTCACCCGTGATGGCGCTGTCGGCGAAATCGACGAACCAGCCTTTCGGCCGGGCGCCGTCGCCGATGGCCTGCTGCCTGCCCGTGACGGCGAATCCGGCGGCAGCGTCGCTTGCCGACGGACGCAGCACGCGCTCGAGCAGGTCGGCACGCGTGAGCGGCCTGGCCGCGCCCGGGCCGCCGGGATTGTCGTAGACGGCGTAGAACGACTGCACGGCGAAGCCCGCCGGTTCGCGTGCTTGGCGCGACACGAGCATGCCGGTGCCGAACAGCACCAGGTAGCCGCCGTCGGCCGCGTGCACCACCTTCGGCTGCTGCGCGATGGGCTGGCGCGTGCCGGTACGGTCCTGCGCGACGAACAGGGGCCGCAATCCAGTATTGCCGCGCCACGGCGGCAGCCGCGTAAAGTCGAAGCGCCACAGATTGCCCTGCAGGTCGCCGGCATAGGCGTGGCGCAGGGTATTGTCCTCGTCCACCACCAGCGCGGGGGCCGACAGGCCGGCCGGCATTCCCGCGTCGGCACCGGGCAGGTCGAAGCGGTAGTAGTTGGCGCCCTGCTCCCAGACTTCACCGGGGCCCTTGTCCAGCGCCAGCAGGAACAGCGCGGCGCCGTGCGGCCCGGGCACGTCGTCGACAGCATCGCTGTCCACGCCATTGCCGGCCAGCGCGAAGTGGCGGTAGCGGCGTATGCCGCGGCTGGTGCCGACATGCAGCCGCGCCGTCGCCACGGGCGTGAGCACATGGCCGATGGCCGGATCGTCGTGCTGGGTGAACTCCCACAGCACACCCAGTCCGTGTCCGAACATGGCAGGGTTCGACACGTCCAGCGCGAACAAGCCCTGGCCGCCGGGCCCGGGCGAGCCTACCAGCACGGTGCGCCAGCTGCCGCGAATCCTCGCTTCGCCGATGGCCAGCGGACCGTCGACATAGGCCCGGTGGCGGTATCCCGGCGAGGTCAGCGCGCCCAGTGCGCCGAACAGCATGTCCGGCACGTACGCGAACAGTTCGGCGCCCGTGCGCGCGTCGAAGCCGTGCAGCATGCCGTCGTTGGTGCCCAGGTAGACGGCGGGAATGCGCCGCAGGCTGGCGCGATGGAAGGCCTGGTAGCCGGCATCGGCGCGGGCATGGGCCACCGTATTCAGGCTCCCACCCACGTACACGGGCGTGCCGTGCACGGCGTCGCCCAGCACGCCGGCGCGGGTGCGCAGGCCGTGGCCTTCCAGGTCGCGCACGCCGCGCAGGAAGTCCAGCCGTGCGGGCCCCATGCCGTCTCCGGGCGCGTTGGGGTCGTCCGGCGGCCGGTCGAGCAGTGCCTGCTGCAGCGGCGAAATGCGGTTCCACAGGAAGGGCACGGTGACGCCGGTCGGATCGTACGTATAGATCTGCCGCAGCGCGGGTGGATGCAGGGCGAGGCCCCGTGCCGCGTCCCACCTGGGCGCGGACAGCCGCAGCTCGCCGTCCGCATCGCGCACCAGCGCCGCGCGCGTCAGCGTGCCGCTGCCCTGCAGCAGGCCGTAGGCGGCGCGAAACACGGCGG
>NZ_WNKZ01000202.1 GCF_009720835.1 Pseudoduganella buxea | reverse complement strand
CGCCACCGCCGGCGCCGGCCGGGGCGACGTGCCGTGGGCGGCGCTGTGCGCGGCATTGCGCGTGGCCGTCTGCGGCGTGGCGACGGCGGAAAAGACCGGCTGCTTTTTCTGGCCCTTGTCCGTCACGGACGACAGGGGCAAGGGGAAGGTGCGGGGCTTGTCGCTCATCCGAGGGCCTTTGCCAGGAGGTCGAGTTGCTGCTTGTGGGTCAGGTCGATCTGCAGCGGCGTCATCGAGATGCGCCCGGCGGCCACGGCGTGGAAATCCGTGCCCTCGCCGGCATCCTTGCAGGCGCCGGGCGGGCCGATCCAGAAGATTTCCCGGCCCCGGGGATCGAGCGCCTTGATGACGGGCTCGGCCTGGTGGCGCCGCCCCAGCCGCGTCGGCAGCGGCTGGCCCAGCGCCTCGTACGGCAGGTTCGGGATATTCACGTTGAGCAGATACGGCTTTTGCAGCGCGTCGGCGTAGCGCTGCACGATATCGCGCGCGGCCCGGGCAGCGTCCTCGACATGGCTCCAGCCATAGGTGCCCTGCGAAAAGGCGATGGCGGGAATGCCGAACAGGTAGCCCTCGGTGGCGGCGGCGACGGTGCCCGAATACAGGGTGTCGTCGCCCATGTTCGGGCCGTGGTTGATGCCGGAGACCACCAGGTCGGGCGGCGTGTCCATCAGGCCCGTCAGCGCGATGTGGACGCAGTCCGTGGGCGTGCCGTTAACAAAATAGAAACCATTGGCGGCCTGCTGCACCGACAGAGGCCGGTCCAGCGACAGCGAGTTCGATGCGCCCGAGCGGTTGCTGTCGGGCGCCACCACGACAATGTCGGCAATCTGGGCCAGCGCCTCGGCCAGCGCGTTGATGCCCGGCGCCAGGTAGCCGTCGTCGTTACTGATCAGGATTCTCATACAAAGATTTTACCTGAAGCAACGACGCACGAGCGCATGCGGACGCGCCCTCCTGCCAAAAAATGTGGCGTTCAGCGCATGCCGATGCGCGGCTCCGACATTTCGTTTTCCGCCGCCAGTTCGTCGCGTTCCGGCTGGCGCTGCCGCCGGGACGTGCGGTAGCCGACCGTGTATCTGCCGCGCTGCTGTTCCACGCCCGCCACCGGGCGGCGCGGCTCCACGCCATGGCGCAGGCCGCCCGCCCCTTCCTGTGGCCCGCAGCCGCCACCGCCGCCGCTGCCGCTGCCATTTTCCTGCAGGCGGCTGCGCGTGTGCGCCAGCGCCTTGCGGGTGCGGACCGTGTCCGCGTGTTCCGACCCCAGCAGCCGCGTGCGCAGGGCCATCACGTGTTCCAGCAGTTCCGTGGCCTGTTCCAGTTCCTCCGCGTGACACAGGATATCGGCCCGCACCGCCAGGCTTTCCACCGTGACGAGGTGCTCGTCGCCCAGTTCGCGCTGGCGTGAGTCGACCACCACGTCCTGCAGCGCCAGCGCTTCGGGAAACTGGCCCAGCTGGGCCAACGTGGCCGCCAGCGCCATCGACGCTTCCAGGGTGGGCATGGCGCCGGCGCCGAAGACCCGCTCGCGCCCTTCCAGCACGGCCTGCTGCTGCAGCCGCGCTTCCTCGAACTTGCCCTGCTCGAACCACAGCTCGGCCAGCGCGGCGCGGCTGTCGAGCGTGTCGGGATGCTCCTCGCCCAACATCAGCACGTGCAGGGACAGGCTCTCCTCGACGCACGCAGCAGCGCGCTCCAGGTCGCCCTCGCGCCGGTACAGCGCGCCCAGGCTGGCCAGGTCGCGCGCCAGCGGCAGCGCCGTGCCGCGGCCGCGG
>NZ_WNKZ01000201.1 GCF_009720835.1 Pseudoduganella buxea | reverse complement strand
GCCGCGCGGGCTGCTGCACAGGCGGCGCGCCCGGCCGATCCGGCGTCGCCGGCAAATTCGTGGGTGTGCCGGTCGGCGGCGAGCCAGCCGGCTGGTTCGTGCCCTGCCCGCCCGCGCCCGTCATGGGCGTGCCCGTCACGGGACTGCCTGTCATGGGCGTGCCCGGTTGTGGCGTACCCTGGCCCGGCTTGACCTGGCCCGGCGGCGGCGCTTCCTGGCCGTTGAAGGTGAACACCCAGTCGGACAGCTTCTGCTTGCCTTCGAAGGCCTGGAACCGGGCGGGGAAGTTGCTCACCTTGATCGGCTGGGCCGTCGACAGGCTGTGGATGCCCAGCACGCCCACCTTGTCGCCCATGTAGATGACGCCCCAGTCGGCCGAGCCCGTCATGGGGTCGACGAAGATCTTGCGCAGGTGCCGCCGCACACCCGGGAACCGGGGGTCCTTCAGCAGTTCCTTCATCGTCGGGGGTTGTTGCGGCTGGCCGGCCGGCGTGGCGGCGGCATAGCTCTTCAGTGCTTCGCTGTACTGCTCGCCGATATACAGCAGCTCGCGCTCGGCGGCAGCGCGCTGCATCGTGGCGCCCAGGCGCAAGGTGGTGGCCGTGACGAGGCCGATGATGGCGACGAGGATGATGACGCTGACATAGGTAAACCCACGGGCGGCACGGGGCAGCCGGCGCCGCGCGCCCCTGCCCGCCCCGACACGGCACGCATCACCACTCCGAATACGGCCTGCCGCTGCGGTCATTGCCCGGTGCTCCACTCTTGATGTCGGCCACGCCGCCCTTGCCCGGGTCTTCCGGCGGCAGCAGCTGCCAGCTGTCGTTGCGCTCCGTGATGGGGTCGACGGGCAGCGCACGCAGGTACTTCTTTTCCACCAGCTGCTCCAGCGAGTCCGGGTAGCGGCCCGTGTCGCCATAGAACTGGTCGATGACGCCGCGCGTGTTGCGCAGGTTGTCGGCCAGGATGGTTTCCTTCGTCTTGTCGACGCTGGGGAAGTAGCGCGGCACGGCCAGGGTCAGCAGCAGCGCGATAATGCCCAGCACCACCAGCAGCTCGATCAAGGTGAAGCCCCGCTGCGGCTTGTGCCCGCCGTTCATCATGTTCACCATTTGCGGTACGGTATGCCGTTCAGGCCTACCTTGTCGGAAGTCGAATACACGTCGAACACATCTTCCCCTTCGCGCGGGTCGTCCGCCTCGCTGGCATAGCTGCGCTTGCCCCAGGTCTGCGCCCCCGTCAGCTCGCTGTCGTTGTTGAACGGATCGCGCGGCACCCGGCGCAGGAAAAAGATCTTGGCCCGCTTCGGGTTGCGCAGGTCCGGGACGCCTTCGACCAGCTGTTCCAGGCTTTTCGGGTAGCCGTTGCTGCCGATGGTCTTGGCGATGCGGCCATCGTCATAGGCCTGCTTATGCTCGTCCAGCGCCTTGCGGATCAGGTGCAGCGACGTGCGCAGCTCCTGTTCGCTGCGGCGCTGGATCGTCACCTGGGCGGCGGGGATCGCAAGCGAGCCCAACAGGCCAAGGATGGCCAGCGTAACGAGCAGCTCGATCAGCGTGAAACCGCGCCGGCGCGTTTGGACTACCGTGTTCATTGCCGGGTCGGCGGCGCCGGTTGCGGTTGCTGATTCTGCTGATTCTGCAGGTTCTGCTGGTTCAGCTGGTTCGGCTGCGGCGAAGGCTGCGTGGCCGGCTGCTCGACCGCGGCCGGCACGGCCGGCTGCGTAACACTGGTGGCCGGGCCCGGCTGCGAGCTCGACAGCGGCACATTGGCCGGCGTGCCCGTCTCCTGCGGCGTGGGCGGCGCCGGCGTCGTGCC
>NZ_WNKZ01000200.1 GCF_009720835.1 Pseudoduganella buxea | reverse complement strand
CAGGGCGGCCCGCAATGGCTGCTGCTGTCCGCACGCGACGACGCCAGCCTGGCGGCGTATGTGTCCCAGCTGGCCGGCGCGCTGGCGGCACCGGCAGGCACGGACAGCCCGGATGCGCGCCTGCTGGCGGCCGAGCTGCTGGGCGTGCCCGCCACGGAGCTGACGGTGCACGACACGCCGCGCGGCGTGGGACTGGATGCGGCCCAGCTGCTGCAGCTGGCGGCGCGGCTTGGGCTGCCGCACGGCGTCGATCCCGATGCGCCGTTCGCGGCCTTGCAAGGCGCGACCGGAGCGCTCCTGACCCTGGCCGACGTGGCCTACACGCTGCAGGCCTGCCGCAGCCACCTGCCGCGGCGCATGGCCGTGCAGGTGACCGATACAGCGGACGCGGCGGGAATCCTGCGTGCCTGGACGGACGGTTCCGGCGACGAGCCGGCCGATACCGACGTGGCCCGCTGGCTGGCCGGCGCCGCAGTCGACTTTGCGCCGCGCTGGGCCGGTTCGGGGGCCCGGCGGGTCCACCTGCCCGTCCCGCGCCTGCCGCGCTCGGAGCGTTTCTGGATCGGCCAATGGCAACGCGAGCAGAACCTGCCGCCGGCCGCCCTGCCTGTCGTACAACCCATCTCACAAGGAAGTGAATCCGTGGACCAAGGCATCGATCGCGACGTCGTCGCATTGCAGGTACTGGACAATGGCGTGGCGCTGGTGCGCATGCAGGACGTCGAGCACCACAATATGTTCACGGCGGCGCTGCTGGCCGGCCTGGAGGCCGCATTCGCGGCCATCGACGGCGACCCGGCGATCCGCGCGGTGGTGCTGACCGGCACCGAGAAGTCGTTCAGCATGGGCGGCACACCCGGCGCGCTGGAGCGGCTGGCCCGGCACGACGGGCAGTTCACCGACGTGCCGTTCCTGTATCAGGGGCTGGCCGCCTGCCGCGTTCCCGTGGTGGCGGCGATCCGGGGCCATGCTGCCGGCGGCGGCCTGACGTTCGGCCTGCACGCGGACCACGTCGTGCTCGATCGCGATGGCACCTACAGCGCCAATTTCGTCAAGTTCGGCTTCACGCCGGGGCTGGGCGCCACATATGCGCTGGAACGCCGCTTCGGCGCGGCCATCGCCGACGAGATGTGCATGACGGCCTCCACGTACAGTGGCCGCCAGCTGCAGGAAATGGGCGTGCCGGCGCGCTTCGCCGACAGCGCCGACGTTGTCCCGGCGGCATTGCGGATCGCCCAGGCGATCGCCGCCAACGAAACCGGTGTCGTCGCGGCGCTGAAGGGCGAACTGGCAGCGCGCGTGCAGGCCCGCCTGGCGCAGGTCATCGAGCGCGAAGTGGCGCTGCATGCGCGCGTGCTCAGCGACGAGCTGGTGCCGGCGATCCGCGCAAAGGCGGCGCCAACCCGCGGCGCCATGCCAGCCGCAACGCCGGCCGCCGTGGCCGATGAACCGGCCGCAGTGCCGGCCATCTGGCCCGCCGCCGAACCTGCCGGCGAACCTGCCGCCGAACCTGCCGTCATGCCGGCCATGGTCGACCTGGCGGCAATCCAGCGCGTCATCGAGCGTACGCTGTGCAACAACCTGTTCCTGCGGCCCGGCGAAATCGACAACCGGCGCGCATTCAGCGAAATGGGCCTGGACTCGCTTGGCGCCGTCGAGGTGGTGCGCGACCTGAACGCCGCATTCGACCTGAACCTCGATTCGATCCTGGTGTACGAACAACCCACGCCCGAACTGCTGGCCCAGCACGTGGCGGCGGTACAGGCACGTGACGCGCACCGTGCCGTGCGGGCCGACGGCGGCGTCGCCCGGACCGCGCAGGCCCCGATGCCCGTGTCCGCGGCACCGGCCGCC
>NZ_WNKZ01000001.1 GCF_009720835.1 Pseudoduganella buxea | reverse complement strand
AATGTAGGTAACGGAAAAGCCTTCCCAGAACGGGAGCTCAAGATTATGATTTGCCATGAAAGCGGTGGGTTGAGTTAAGAACTGTTGGTCGCACAACAAGTCTATCTCTTCTTCACCGCTTTCCTCACTTCAGCCTCGCCTTCACGTCAATCCGTGAAGAACCTTTTTTTTGGCGAAACGGTCCCCACATCCTTTGGCTACAATACCGGCTGGCGCACCGGCGCCGCTTCATTAGCTCATCAACGATTGGAATACATATGGCTGCGATCCCTCCCAACGAGTCCCTCATCGAATACCCGAGCGACTTCCCGATCAAGGTGATGGGCCCCACCCACGAGGCATTCACCGCGACCATCGTCGAAGTCATCGTCCGCCACGACCCCACTTTCCACGAAGGCAAGCTGGAAATCCGCCCTTCGTCGAGCGGCAACTACACGGGCCTGACGGTAACGGTGCTGGCGACCAGCCGCGAGCAGCTCGACGCGCTGTATGCCGAGCTGTCCGGCCATCCGATGGTGAAGGTAGTCCTGTAAAGGCTTGACCCGGGCCGCTGCCTCTTGCTTGAGCAAGGCCGGGACGGCGGGCGTATAATGGCAGGGCTCTGACCAACGCAGCCTGCCCATGTCCACCATCCGACCCGAACCGGCGGTGATCCGCCACCTCGGTCACGCCGACTACGAACCGACCTTCGCCGCCATGCGCGCGTTCACCGACGCGCGCACGGCCGATACGCCCGACGAACTGTGGATCGTCGAGCATCCGCCCGTGTTCACCCTGGGCCTGGGTGCGGACCGTGGCCACCTGCTGGCCGGCGCCACGCAGGTTCCCGTGGTGCAGACCGACCGGGGCGGCGAGGTAACGTACCACGGCCCGGGCCAGGTCGTCATCTACCTGCTGATGGACCTGCGCCGCAATAAACCGGGCGGCAAGCTGTATGCGCGCCAGTTCGTGACCAAGATCGAGCAGGCCATCATCGATGTGCTGGCCGCGTATAATCTCGACGGCGAACGGATCGACGGCGCGCCCGGCATCTACATCGCCGGTGGCCCGAAACGGGGCGCCAAGATCGCCGCGCTGGGCCTGAAGGTACGGGGTAACGGCTGCACCTACCACGGCGTATCGCTGAACGTGGCGATGGACCTGGCGCCGTTCACCTGGATCAATCCCTGCGGCTATGCCGGCCTGGAAACCGTCGACATGCGCACCATGGGCGTCGACGCGCCGCTGGCCGACGTGCAGCTGGCGCTGGCGCACCGGCTGGTCGCCCAGCTCGACGCGAGCGCCGTTACCGATCCTGGCGCCGAAGCCGCCAAGGCCGCATAGTTCCATTCAAATTCACTTGAAAAGCCCGCAAGGGCAAGCCTGTCATGACTACCGAGACCACTTCCAGCAACGCCCCTGCTTACAACCCCAGCGAGAAGCAAAAAGGCGCCAGCAAGACCTCGCGCATCCCGATCAAGATCGTGCCGATCGAGCAGGTGGAGCGCCTGAAGAAGCCGGAATGGATCCGCGTCAAGGCGGCATCGGCCTCGAGCCGCTTCTATGAAATCAAGGACATCCTGCGCGAGAACAAGCTCGTCACCGTCTGCGAGGAAGCGTCCTGCCCGAATATCGGCGAATGCTTCGGCAAGGGCACGGCCACCTTCATGATCATGGGCGACAAGTGCACCCGCCGCTGCCCGTTCTGCGACGTCGGCCACGGCCGTCCGGACCCGCTCGACGTGAACGAGCCAGGCAACCTGGCCAACACCATCGCCAAGCTGCGCCTGTCGTACGTCGTCATCACGTCGGTCGACCGCGACGACCTGCGTGACGGCGGCGCCGGCCACTTCGTCGAGTGCATCCAGAAGACCAAGGCCCTGTCGCCACGCACCCAGATCGAAGTGCTGGTGCCGGACTTCCGCGGCCGCCTGGAAAAGGCCCTGAACATCTTCGCCGACGGCCTGCCGGACGTGATGAACCACAACCTGGAAACGGTGCCGCGCCTGTACAAGGAAGCCCGCCCCGGCGCCGACTACATGCATTCGCTGAAGCTGCTGAAGGACTTCAAGGCCATGTACCCGCACGTCAAGACCAAGTCCGGCCTGATGGTCGGCCTGGGCGAGACGGACGAGGAAATCCTGCAGGTGATGCGCGACATGCGCGAGCACGATATCGACATGCTGACGATCGGCCAGTACCTGGCCCCATCGAACAGCCACCTGCCGGTGCGCCGCTACGTCCACCCGGACGTGTTCAAGATGTTCGAGGAAGAAGCCTACAAGATGGGCTTCGGCCACGCCGCCGTCGGCGCCATGGTGCGCAGCTCGTACCATGCCGATGAACAGGCGCATGGGTTGCTGGAAGCTGTGTAAGCCCGGCGGCCGGCTATAATCCCGGCTCCGCCACATTCAGCCGGCTTCCGTTCCAACGCAGGTGCCCGCCACCCGCGCGAACTGGACCGACAAGACCTGTCTGTACGGACGGCGGCCTGCGGGCCGCCGTTTTCATATCCGCATCCCAACCACCGAAGAACATGAACGTGCGCATCGAAGATAGCTGGAAGACCCACCTGCAGGACCAGTTCGAGCAGCCCTACTGGACGGCGCTGACGGAATTCGTCCGCGCCGAATACGCCAGCGAGCATTGCTGCCCGCCCGGCAAGGACATCTTCCGCGCCTTCGACCTGACGCCGTTTGATGAGGTCAAGGTCGTCATCCTGGGCCAGGACCCGTATCACACGCCCGGTGCGGCGATGGGCTTCTGCTTCTCCGTCCCGGACGGCAACCAGCCGCAGCCCAGCCTGCGCAATATGTTCAAGGAGCTGGAAAGCGACGTCGGCGTGCGGCGCACCCGCACCGACTTGTCCGACTGGGCCGAGCAAGGCGTGTTCCTGCTCAACAGCGTGCTGACGGTGCGCGCGGGCGCCGCCGGCTCGCATGGCCGCAAGGGCTGGGAGCAGTTCACGGACAGCGCCATCAGCGCCCTGTCGCGCGACCGTGAGCACCTCGTGTTCATCCTGTGGGGCAGCTACGCGATTGCCAAGAAAGCGCTGATCGACACGGCGAAGCACCACGTCATCACGTCGCCGCACCCGTCGCCCCTGTCGGCTCACCGGGGCTTTTTCGGCAGCCGGCCGTTTTCACAGGCGAATGCGTATCTGGAGAAGACGGGGCAGGCGCCGATCGTCTGGGCTTGAGGATGAGCCCGTGTCGACATCGGGGTCAGGCACCGATGTCGACACGGGCTCGGCTTTAGCCCTTGCGCCAGAACCCCGCATGCGCGACGCTGGCTTCCGCCTCGCGCACGGGGCCGATGACTTCCGTGGGACGCTGGCCGGTGGCGAAGACCTGCCGGCACGGTAGCGACAAGGTAGGGTTTTCCGGGTCGCTGCCCGTCAGCGCCAGCAGGCTCGCTTCCGACAGCGCGTAGACGACGCGGCCGACGCCGGCCCAGTACGTGGCGCCGGCGCACATGGCGCAGGGTTCGGCGCTGCTGTACAGGGTGGCGCCGGCCAGGTCGGCCGGGTCGTATTGCGAAGACGCCTGGCGCAGCGCGTTCATCTCCGCGTGCGCGGTGCGGTCGCTGCTGGAGGCGTTCATCGCTTCGGCGATGACGTGGCCGTCGGCTGCGACCACCAGCGCCGCGAACGGATGGTGGCCCGTATCGCGCGAGCGCTGGGCCAGCGCGATCACATCGGCCAGGTGGCGCTCGTCTTGCGCAGTCAGATCTCCCGTGCTCACTTCGGAATCTTCCCTTCGACGCCCTGCACATACCAGTTCATCGACAGCAGGTCCTTCAACGCCACCTCCGATCCGGCCGGCACCTTGATGGCGCCCGACTGGTCCTTCAGCGGGCCCTGGAAGGGACGCATCTTTCCGCTCGTGATGGCCGCCTTCTTCTCCTCGAAGATCTTGGCCGCGTCCGCCGGCACCACCGGGTTCAGTGGCGACATCTTGACCATGCCTTCCTGCAGGCCGCCGCGCACTTCGCCCGACTTCCACTTGCCGTCGATGACCGCCTGCGCCGTCTTCGTGTAGTAGTCGCCCCAGTGGTTGGTGCTGGCCGTCAGGTGGGCCTTCGGTGCGAAGCGCTGCATGTCCGAATCCCAGCCGAAGGCGTACTTGCCCTTTTCCTGCGCCGCCTGCAAGGTGGCCGGGGAGTCCGTGTTCTGCGTCAGCACGTCGGCGCCTTGCGCCATCAGCGTCTCGGCCGCCTGGCGTTCCTTGGCCGGGTCGTACCAGCTGTTCACCCACAGCACCTTCATCTTGACGGCCGGGTTGACGCTTTGCGCGCCCAGGGTGAAGGCGTTGATATTGCGGATCACTTCCGGCACGGGGAAGGAGGCCACCATGCCCAGGGTGTTCGACTTCGTCATCTTGCCCGCGACGACGCCGAGCAGATAGGCACCTTCGTACATGCGCGTCTCGAACACGCCCATGTTCTTGGCCGTTTTAAAACCCGTGGCATGTTCGAACACCACGTTCGGGAAGGCCTTGGCGACCTTCTCGGTGGCGTTCATGTAGCCGAAGGAGGTGGTGAAAATGAGCTTGTTGCCGTCCGCCGCCAGCTTGCGGATCACGCGTTCCGAGTCGGCCCCTTCGGGCACGTTCTCCACGTAGGTGGACTTGACCTTGCCGGCCAGCGCCTTTTCCATGGCCAGGCGGCCCTGCTCGTGGGCGTAGGTCCAGCCGGCGTCGCCCACCGGGCCGATATAGACGAAGGCAACCTTCAAGGGGTCGGCCGCTTGCGCGGATGCGGCGAAGGCGAAGGATGCGGCCAGGGCGAACAGTGTGCGGCGATTCATGGTGGTCCTCTTGTCGGTTGATCAGAAATGGTATTCGGCGCGAACCATCGGCGTGCGGGCCGTGGCACCCGGTACGGTGCGGGCCGGGTTGCCGAACTTGTTCTTCCAGTACTGGTAGGCCACGCCCACCTGGAAGGTGTTCTTCGGCGCGCCCAGCGTCGCGCCCAGGTCGTACATCACCTGCATGTCGACGTTGATCTCCACGGCCGTCGGGCCGCCGAATTCGTTCTTGCCCTTGGTGCCGATGTAGTTGGCGTAGCCGTTGAAGGACAGCGGCACGCCCAGCGTGAACGGGATGCCCCAGGCGGCCGTCAGCATCGCGTGCGTGTCGTAGCGGTAGCGGTTCGTCGCCGTGTTGGTGAAGGTGCTGTACGGCGCATTGCTTTCGTGGAGGGCCAGCAGGCTCACGTCCAGGAAGCCCGGCACGTCGAACATCAGGGTGGGGCCCAGCACCAGCATGCGCTTCTTCGAGTTGTAGCCGGCGTCGGTCTTGCTGTTGATGTCGAAGCCGCCCGTGACGCCCACGCCGCGGATCGGGCCGAAGGCGAGGTTGGCACCACTGATCTTGCCCAGGTCCAGCGTGTGGCGGTAGACGGCGTAGGCTTCGTGCGCGCCGGTGCGGGCGCCGGCAGCCGACGGGTCGTTCTCGTCCGACATCAGGTAGTCCACGCTGAAGAAGTTCTTGCCGTACTTGTAGCCGCTGACATGGCTGAAGTTGATGATGTGCTTGACGATGTCGGCGCCGTTGTAGGGCTCGGAGAACTTGCTGCCATAGCGGTAGCTCAGCGACGTGTCGCTCCAGTCGGCGGCGTGCGCGCCGCAGCTGGCGGCCAGCAGCAGCAGGCCGGCGGTACGGGTGATCTTCATGCGATGTCCTTGTTCTTGGTTGACGGAGGGTGCTTGCATGCTGCAATCCCGGTCTTTACCGTTAGCAATTTGCAGGCCAGCCCGCGCCGCCCTTCGCTGCGCCGCACGCCGCACCAGAAGCGAACGGCATCGTCACCGCCGCGCGCCGTCGCGGTGCGGTGTGCACACAATGTGCACCAGGGTTGTATGCAATCGTCAGCATCCGGCCAGGGCTTCGGCCAGGCTCAATTTGCGCTCGGCGGCGCCCAGGTGCAGGCGGCCTTCGATTTCCAGCAGGTGGTGCTCGATCAGCGCCGTGGCGCGTGCCGCATCGCCCTGCTCGATCAGCGCGAGCAACTGGTCATGTTCGTCGTTGCCGCACATCGGCACGCCCGGGTTCTCATACAGCGCGATGATCAGGGAGGAGCGCGACACCAGCTCCACCATGAAGCGCTGCATCACGGCGTTGCCCGCCAGTTCGGCCAGCAGCAGGTGGAACTCGCCGCCCAGCCGGATCCACGCGGCGCGGTCGCCGCCATGGCGCGCCTGTTCCTCCGCTTCCAGCGCCGCGCGGATGCGGCGCAGCGAGGCTGGCGTCATGTGGCGGATCACGAGCGGCACGATCTCCCGTTCCAGCGCGCGCCGGGCGGCGAAGATGTCGCGTGCCTCCTGTGGCGTGGGCGAGGCCACCACGGCACCCCGGTTCGGCCGCAGCGACACGATGTGGTCGTGCGCCAGCCGTTGCAGCGCCTTGCGCACGGTGGTGCGGCTCACCTGGTACAACTCGCAGAACTCGGCCTCGCCCAACCGTGTACCGGGCGGCAGCCGGTGGCTCATTACGGCGTTGACCACGGCACTGTGGATGCGCAGGTCGATGGCGGTGGCGCCGCGTTTGCCGGGCGGGGTCTCCGTGGGCGTAGCGGCGGAAGCGCGGCCGGTCGGGCGCCGCGCGGAAGTCAATTTGGTCATCAACACTCTCCTGTGTCGGTGCGGGATCGGTCCGCACGCGATGGGAGCTTCAAAGCAGGAATCGTGCGCGCTGCAAAACAGCGGCGTCCTGCTTCGTCGCGCCGTTTTGGTGAAGATGTCGACACATTGCGGTGCAGTTTGTATACAAGTTGACGCAGGCGCGCGCGCAATCCCGGTCTATGGTATGGCATGCAAATTGCGTCTGGGACAGCAATCGTTATACGAAGGAGTTGTCGATGACCGCACCACAGCAATCGCCCCCGGGCGGCCCGTCCCGCGTCGCGCCCCGGCTGCAACTGCTCGGCATCTCGAAGCGCTATCCATCGGTGGTGGCCAACGACCGTGTCGATCTGACCGTGCTGCCCGGCGAAATCCACGCCGTGCTGGGCGAGAACGGCGCCGGCAAGAGCACCTTGATGAAGATGATCTACGGCGTCACGCGTCCGGATGCCGGCGAAATCGTGTGGGAAGGCCGGCAGGTGCATATCCCCTCGCCGGCGGCGGCGCGCAAGCTGGGCATCGGCATGGTGTTCCAGCACTTCGCCCTGTTCGAGACCCTGACGGTGGCCGAGAACATCGCGCTGGCGCTGGACGACAAGGTCGCACCGAAGGCACTGGCGCCGCGCATCCGCGCCGTGTCGGCACAATACGGCCTGCCGCTGGATCCGGAACGGCGCGTGCACAGCATGTCCGTGGGCGAGCGCCAGCGTGTGGAGATCGTGCGCTGCCTGCTGCAGTCTCCGCGCCTGCTGATCATGGACGAACCGACTTCCGTGCTGACGCCGGACGCCGTGCAGAAGCTGTTCGTGTCGCTGCGCCAGCTGGCGGCCGAAGGCGTCAGCATCCTGTATATCAGCCACAAGCTCGACGAGATCCAGGCCTTGTGCGACAAGGCGACCATCCTGCGGGCGGGGCGCGTCTCCGGCACGGCCACGCCGCGCACGCAGACGGCCCATGCGCTGGCCGAACTGATGATCGGCGGCGATATGCCGACCTGTACCCTCACGCCGCGCGAGCCGGGCGAGGTGCGCCTGGCGCTGGACCGCTTGAGCGTGAAGAGTGTCGACCCCTTCGGCACCAGCCTGCGCGAGATCAACCTGACCGTGCGCGCCGGCGAGATCGTCGGCCTGGCCGGCGTCTCCGGCAACGGCCAGCAGGAACTGCTGCGGGCCATTTCCGGCGAGCGTCCCATCGCCTCGCCCACCACCATCCGCCTGCTGGGCCACAATGCGGGCCGCCTGAACGCGGCTGCGCGGCGCCGCCTGGGCCTGGGCTTCGTGCCGGAAGAGCGGCTCGGGCGCGGCGCCGTGCCCGACCTGTCGCTGGCGGAAAACGCCCTGCTGACGGGCTACCTGGCGCCCGCCAGCGGCATGCTGCGCCGGGGCCTGATCCAGGGCGCGGCCGTCACGGCCATTGCCGCCCGCGTGATCGAGCGCTTCAAGGTCAAGTGCGGCGGCACCCGCGCGGCCGCCACCAGCCTTTCCGGCGGCAACCTGCAGAAGTTCATCGTCGGCCGCGAGATCGGCCTGGCGCCCCGCGTGATGGTGCTGGCCCAACCCACGTGGGGCGTCGACATCGGTGCGGCCATGCTGATCCGCCAGGCCATCATCGATTTGCGCGACCAGGGCGTCGCCGTGCTGGTGATCTCCGAGGAGGTCGACGAGCTGTTCATGATGTGCGACCGCATCGCCGTGCTGGCGCAGGGCCGCCTGTCGCAAGCCGTGCCCGTCGCCGACGTCACCGTTAACCAGATCGGCATGTGGATGAGCGGCGACTTCGGCGCCACCGCCGCCACTGTGCAAGGAGAAGACCATGTCACGGCTTGAAGCCCGCCCCGAACCGTCGCGCGCGATGATGCTCGCTTCGCCGCTGATCGCGGCGCTGGCCATGCTGGCCACCGGCTCGCTGCTGTTCCTGTTCCTTGGCCAGGAACCGCTGCACGCCTTCTACGTCTACTTCATCAAGCCGGCGACGACGGCCTACGGCGTGGGCGAACTGCTGCTGAAGGCCACGCCCCTGATCCTGTGCGGCGTGGGCCTGGCCATCGGTTTCCGCGCCGACGTGCACAATATCGGCGCCGACGGCCAGCTCACCATTGGCGCCATCACGGCCGGCTGCGTGGCCCTGTATTTCGACGGCGTCGAGGCGCCGTGGGTGCTGCCGCTGATGCTCGTCGCCGGCGCGCTGGGCGGCATGGCCTGGGCCGCGATCCCCGCACTGCTGCGCACCCGCTTCAATACCAGTGAAATCCTTGTCAGCCTGATGCTGGTGTATATCGCCTACCTGCTGCTGTCCTACCTGGTGCACGGGCCCCTGCGCGACCCGGCCGGCTACAACTTCCCCCAGTCGAAGATGTTCGGCGACTCCGCCACCTTGCCCCTGCTGGTCGAGGGCCTGCGCGTGAACGCGGCGCTGCCCCTGTCGCTGATGGCCGTGCTGGGCGCCTGGTTCTTCTGCCGGCACACCTTCGCCGGCTATCGCATGAAGGTCAGCGGCATGGCGCCGGCCGCGGCGCTGTATGCCGGCTTCTCGGCACCGAAGAACGTGTGGCTGGCCTTCCTCGTCAGCGGTGCCATGGCCGGCATCGCCGGCGTCGGCGAAGTGGCCGGGCCGCTGGGGCAATTGCAGCCTTCCGTGTCGCCCGGCTACGGCTTCGCCGCCATCATCGTCGCCTACGTGGGCCGCCTGCATCCGGTGGGCGTGCTGCTGGCGTCGCTGCTGATGTCGCTGCTGTATATCGGCGGCGAGTCGGCCCAGATCGAGCTGCAGCTGCCGTCGGCCATCACGGGCCTGTTTCAGGGCCTGCTGCTGTTCTACCTGCTGGCGGCCGACCTGTTCATCCACTACCGCTTCAAGCCGCGCGCCCCGGCCGCATCGAATGCCCCTTTGGAGAAAGCCGCATGAACCCCGATTACCTGATCGCCTTCCTCGCCAGCACGGCCGGTGCCGCCACGCCGCTGGTGCTGGCCTCCACCGGCGAGCTGGTGGCCGAACGGTCCGGCGTGTTGAACCTGGGGCTCGAAGGCATCATGCTGGTGGGCGCGGTGGCCGGCTTCTCGGTAGCGCTGCACAGCGGCTCGCTGGGCCTGGGCCTGCTGGCGGCCCTGCTGGCCGGCGCGGCGATGGCCCTGATCTTCGCCTTCCTCGTGTTGACCTTGCGGACCAACCAGGTGGCCACGGGCCTGGCGCTGACTCTGTTCGGCATCGGCCTGTCCGCCTTCCTGGGCCGCGACCTGGTGGGCCAGACCGTCACGCCGCTGCCGAAGCTGTCCTTCCCCGTGCTGTCCGACCTGCCCTTCATCGGGCCACTGCTGTTCCGCTTCGATGCCGTCGTCTACGGCTCGCTGGCCGTCGTCGCCATCGTCGCGTGGATGCTGGCGCGCAGCCGGCTTGGCCTGCAGGTTCGCGCCGTCGGCGAAGCGCCCCACAGCGCCCATGCGATCGGCATTCGCGTCGCCAAGCTGCGCTATGCCAGCGTGTTGTTCGGTGGCGCCATGGCGGGCCTGGGCGGCGCCTACCTGTCGCTGGCGCTCACGCCCATGTGGGTCGAGGGCATGACGGCCGGCCGCGGCTGGATCGCGCTGGCGCAGGTGGTGTTCGCCACGTGGAAGCCGCGCGGCGTGATCTGGGGTGCCTATCTGTTCGGCGGCGTCACCGTGCTGCAGTTCCATGGCCAGGGCCTGGGGCTGGCGATACCGTCCGAATTCCTGTCGATGCTGCCCTACTTGGCGACCATCGTCGTGCTGGTCATCATTTGCCGCAACCCGCAGACCATCCTGCTGAACAAGCCGATGTCGCTGGGCCAGAACTTCAAGCCAGCATAGCTTGGTTTATCATGGGCGTTCGATAAGAAAGAAGACCTATGGACGACAGCAAATTCAATCTGGACTATTTCAATACCTTCGCCAACGGCACCCTGCCGGACCACCTGGGCATCCGCATCACGGCGGCCGGTCAGGGTGAACTGTCGGCGGAGCTGGACATCGCCAAGCACCACCTGGCGCCGAACGGCTACCTGCACGCCGGCACCATCGTCACCCTGGCCGACACGGCCTGCGGCTACGCGTGCTTCTCGCACCTGCCCGAAGGCGCCAACAACTTCACCACCATCGAGCTGAAGTCGAACCACCTGGGCACGGCGCGCGAAGGCGCCATCGCCGTGACGGCCAAGGCCGTCCACATGGGCAAGACCACGCAGGTATGGGACGCCACGGTCACGAACAAGGCCAATGGCAAGACCATCGCCCTGTTCCGCTGCACGCAGATGGTGCTGTACCCGGCCAAGTAGGCGCGAGGCGGCGATGCTCTACATCGGGCTGGCGATCATCGTGGCGGGCATCAGCGCCGCGCTGTCGCCGCTGGTGTGGGAGTGGTATGTGGCGCGGCGCCGCCGCGAGCACGGGCAAGAACACCGTGAAGACGACTAGAGGCGCCGGCATCCAACCAAAGGCAGCAGCGGATCAAGAACGGCAGCCGTGACACGGCACAGAATCGACCTACGCCAACCCGGAGGGAGATTGCCATGCCACGTGTCGATTTGTCGGTGCCGTTCTCGGAGAAGGATGAAGCAAGGAGCCTGGGTGCGCGCTGGGATGCGCGCAGGAAGGTCTGGTTCGTGCCGGACGGGGTCGACCCCGGCAGGTTCGGAAAGTGGTTCATCCTCGAGCCGGAGATCAACCTGCGGGCGTCCAGTTATTTTGTCGTGGAAGCGGCGGCAATGTGCTGGAAGTGCCACGAGAGCACCAGCGTCGTCAGCTTCATGCTGCCGCCCGGGTACGAAGTCTTCCAGTTCGGCGAATTCGACGGCGAGCGCACCCTGCCTGGCTTCTGGAGCACGATGCCCGACCCCACCATTGTGCATTACGTCGAACATATTCCGCCCGCCGTTGCCGACCGTGCGATGCAGGTCAAGCGCAACTACCAGCGCAACTTCAGCAAGACCACCAGCAGCGCCTACTGGATGAACCATTGCGACCATTGCGGCGCCAAGCAGGGCGATTTTTTCCTGCACTGCGAAGTCGACGGCGCCTTCCAGCCGTGGGAGGAAGAAGATGCCGCGCGCATGGTGCTGCATGCATGCGCCGGGCCCTTCGAAGGCTATGCCAGCTGGGCCATGTTCGGCGACTTCTTCATGGGCAGCATGCAGCGCCGTTAGGCACCGGCGCTCAGCCCTGCAGCGCCTTTTCCAGCAGCTTGTGCAAGGCCGGAAATTCCGGCTTGCCGACATAACGCTTGAGGATCTTGCCGTCCTTGTCGATGACGAAGGTGGTGGGCGTCATCGACACGTCGCCGTAGGCCTTGGCTGCTTCGCCCGTGACGTCCAGCGCGACCTTGAAGGGCAGCTGGCGCGTTTCGGCGAAATTGACGACGTAGTTGGGCGGGTCGTACTTCATCGCCACGGCGACGAATTCCAGGCCCTTGCCCTTGTAGCGGTTGTAGGTGTCGACCATTTCCGGCATCTCGGCCACGCAGGTGGTGCAAGACGTGGCCCAGAAATTGACCATTACGACCTTGCCGCGCAGCTGCTCGGGCGTGATGCGTTCGCCCTTGATGTCGATGAAGGTCACGGCCGGCGCCACCGGGGCGCTGTTCAGCGACGTGTAGGCGGCAAAGCCGCCCGCCGCCAGTACCACGGCGGCAACGGCGGGCTTGAGCCAGGGTTTCGAGGAAGTGGTCATGGCCTCACCGATCCGACCTTGCTCAGGCCTGCGGGGCCGGGTTCGGCGCGTACTGCTTGTACTCCTCTTCCGAGATGTACTCGAACACGCGCACCACCTTCGCCACGCCCGGCACGCCACGGGCGATGTCGGTGGCCTTGTTGGCTTCATGCTGCGTCACGCGGCCCATCAGGTAGACGATGCCGCGTTCCGTCACGACCTTGAACGAATTGGCCGAGATGTCCTTGGCGTCGACCAGGCTGGCCTTGACCTTGGTGGTGATCAGCGTGTCGTTGGAACGGGAGGTATAGCTGGCCGGGCCGGCGATTTCCAGTTCGTTGACGACGGACTGCACGCCTTCGATGGCCTTCACTTCGCGCTCGACGGCGGCCTTCATGGCCTCGTCGCGCACTTCGCCCGTGACCAAGGCCTTGCGGTTGAAGGAATTGACGTTGACATGGCCGGCATCGCCGACGACGTTGCGAACGCGGACGTCGGCCTTGACGGCGATCGACTTGTCCTCGGTCTGGGCACCGAAGGTGCGGCGGTCCGATGCGGCCATCGTGCCGGCGACAGCGCCGCCCACGACGAGACCGACGCAGCCCGACAGGTTGACCGCCAGCGCGCTGCCCAGCAGGGCAATGGCGACGGGACGTTGCAGGCGGCGCAGCAGGGCCGTGGAATCAGTCATTCACATCTCCTCCAAACAGGGCGACATCGATGCCGTCGCAAATGCAGTGAATCGCGGTCAGGTGGACTTCCTGGATGCGCGCGGTGCGTTCGGCCGGCACGCAGATATGGACGTCCGCGTCGGTCAGCATCTTGCCGATGGCGCCGCCGCCCTTGCCCGTCAGCGCCACGACGCGCATTTCGCGCTCCAGCGCCGCCTCGATGGCCGCCATCACGTTGGCCGAATTGCCCGACGTGGAAATGGCCAGCAGGATGTCGCCGGCCTGGCCGAAGGCCTGGACCTGCTTGCTGAAGATTTCGCGGTAGCTGTAGTCGTTGGCGACCGCCGTCAGGATCGACGTGTCGGTGGTCAGGGCCAGCGCGGGCAGCGGGAAGCGCTCGCGTTCGAAACGGCCCACCAGCTCGGCCGCGAAGTGCTGGCAGTCGGCCGCGGAGCCGCCGTTGCCGCAGGCGAGGATCTTGTTGCCATTGGACAGAGCGGCAAACATCAGTTCGATCGCCTGCGCAATCGGTTGCGCCAGGACGGTTGCCGACTGAATCTTGGTTTCGGCACTTTCGTGGAAGTGCGAGAGGATGCGTTGATTAGTCATAGTCATTGGATTATATAGTGCGTTGCCGCCGCCCGCCCGGCAAGGCTTGACAAATATGCTTACATCTATGCTTGTAAAATCATCACGTTCTTCAGCCACTCGATGCGTTCCCCCTCGATGGCGACGACATCGAAGCGGCATGGCGGCAGGCGGGGATAGCGCAGCAGGTAGGTCTGGGCGGCGTGGACCAGGCGCCGCTGCTTGGCAGGCGTGATGCTGGCGGCGGCGCCGCCGAAGCGCTTGTCCTGCCGGCGCCGCACCTCCACGAACACGAGGTGAGCGCCGTCGCGCATGACCAGGTCCAGCTCACCGCCCTGGCAGCGGAAATTGCGCTGCACCAGGGTCAGGCCATGCTTGCCCAGGTGGGCCAGCGCCGCGTCCTCGCCCTGCTGACCCTTGTCCTGCTGGTCGGTGCGGGGCACGGCGCGCCTTTTACTGCTGGGCGCCTGGCGCCGGCAGCGGCACGGCTACGCCGTTGCGGTAGACGGCGGCCGGCTCCACGCGGCGGAACTTGGCGGGGCCATTGCCGAATTCGATGTTCAGCTGGCCCGTCACGCCATCCAGCACCACGCTCTGGCCCGGTTTCAGGGCCAGTTCGCGCGCCACGCGGAAGGCGTCGATGCCCAGCGCGTACAGGCGTTCCATGTCGGCCGACAGGCGCGCTTCGTCACGCGGCTCCGGGCGCGGGTAGCTCATCACGGAAGGATTGTCGCGCTGGACCTGCCACGGCAGGTCGAGCAGGCGTACGCCGTCCAGTTCCGGGCCTTCCAGCAGGTTGACGCGGCCCGGGTTCAGCGACGAGGTGCCGTACAGCGGCATGTCGCCCAGCGGCGGCGCCTTCAGGGCCACGCGCAGCTGGCGTGCCTGGGCCGCATCGAGGGCGGCGAACAGCAGTTCGACCGGCTCGCTCGACAGTCGCGCGCGCAGCGCCACCAGTTCCGGATCGCTCAGGTAGCCGTTCTGCGCCGACAATTCCAGGGTCTTGGCCGTGTGGCCCAGCTTCTGCCAGTGCGCCGCGAAAGCGCTGGCGATGCGGCGCTGCCAGGCGCTGCCGCCCGAGAGGATCAATGCCTCGCCGCCCGGATGCTCCTGGGCTGCCCATTCGGCCACCTGGCGCGCTTCGTCCTCGATCGACAGGCCGATTGACAGCATGTTCGGCGGCAGCGTGGCGGCCTCGCGCCCTTCCGGATGATTCAATGCGATGGTCGGTTTCGTCACCAGCGTGCTGGCGGCAACGGCCGTGACGGCCGAACGGGCCAGCGGGCCGACCACCAGGTCGTTCTGCGCCAGCGTGGCCTGGTAAGTGGACAGCACGTCGTCCTGGGCGTCGCCCGTTTCGACCACGGTTACTTCGAAGCCGGCCTTGTCACGCTCCCACGCGGCCATGAAGCCGGCGCGCACGGCATCGGCGGCCTGGCCCAGTGTTTCGGAGCGCAGCGGCAGCAACAGGCCGATGCGCACCGGCTGGCCGCCAGCGGGAACCGTGCCATCTTCGCTGACCGTGCCCGGCAGCGGTGCCACGGCATACGTCTTCGCTTCCTCGGGCGGCGCTTCGCTGGGCCGGTCCGGCAGGCGCGTGCGTTGCTCGAGCGGGCTTGCCACCGGGGTGATAGGCGCGCACAATCCACCCGGACTGTCGCAAGGCGTGCTGCAGGCCGACAGCGCCAGCGCCGCAGCCACGCCCAGAATCAGTGTTTTCATTTTATTTGCCAGCATCCTACCCCCAATGACAGTTCAAGATTCCCGCTCGCCGCCTTCCGTCCTTGCCACGCTCCCCGTGCTGGGCGAAACGGCGCTCCAAACCTATCCTACGGCAACATTGTATGTAGTGGCCACCCCGATCGGCAATGTTACCGACATTAGCCTGCGGGCGTTGCACGTGTTGACCCTGGTCGATGCGATCGCTTGCGAGGACACCCGCAACACGGCCCACCTGCTGCAGCGCTTCGGCATCAGCAAGCCCCTGGTGGCGGCCCACATGCACAACGAGCGCGAGGCCGGCGAGATGCTGGTGCGGCGCCTGCAGGCGGGCGAACGCATCGCGCTGGTCTCCGACGCGGGCACGCCGGCCGTCTCCGACCCCGGCGCCAAGATCGTCGAGGCCGTGCGTGCGGCCGGCCTGCGCGTGGTGCCGCTGCCCGGCGCTTCGGCTGCCGTGACGGCGCTGTCCGCCAGTGGCCTGGTGAACGACCAGTTCCACTTCGTCGGCTTCCTGCCGTCCAAAGGCAAGCAGCGCGAGACGGCCCTCAATGCCCTGCGCACGGTGACGGCGACGATGGTGTTCTACGAAGCGCCGCACCGCATCGTCGACTGCGCGCAGGCTCTGGCCTCGGCCTTCGAGCCCACGCGCCAGGTGGTGTTCGCGCGCGAGCTGACCAAGCTGTTCGAGGAAATCCACCGCTGCCCGCTGGCCGATGCCGCCGCCTGGCTGGCCGCCGATGCCCACCGCGAGAAGGGCGAGTACGTCGTTCTGCTCGAAGGCGCGCCGGCCGCGTCGGACGCGGGCGACCTGGAAGCGGAGCGCATCCTGGGCATTCTCCTGGCCGAGTGCTCCGTCAAGCAGGCCGCCAGCCTGGCCGCGCAGATCACGGGCCGCAAGAAGAACGCGCTGTACGAACGGGCACTGGCGCTGAAGGGCGAGGTGTAATCTTCTACGGCGTCTCCGGGCCGCAGTACTGCGCGAAACCGGGCACGCCTTCCAGCCGGCGCAGGTAGGCCTCCACGGCCGGCAGCGCCGCATGCTCGATCGGCGTCATGCGCCAGCGGTGCACGGACAAGGCCAGCACCACGTCGGCCAGCGTAAAGGCCGCACCCGTGACGAAAGCGCCCGTCGTTGCCAGCTGGCCGTCCAGGATGCCCATCTTGTCGTTCCAGTCGCGCACGCCGGCGGCGATGGCGGCAGCGTCGAACCTGTCGCTGCCCCGCATCAGCGCCATGAAGGCGGGGCGCCACGCGCCGTTCAGTTCCGTGGCCTGCCAGTCCATCCACTGTTCCACGCGGGCCCGGGCCAGCGCATCGGCCGGCAGCAGCGGCGTGTCGCCGGCGCGCGTGGCCAGATAGCGGCAGATCGTGTTCGACTCCCACAGCACCGTGTCGCCTTCGCGCAGCACGGGCACCTGCGCATTCGGATTAAGCGCCATGAATTCCGGCACGCGCGGGTCGCGCACGCCGCTGCCCCAGGGTTCGAGCTGCCAGTCCAGGTCCAGCAGGCGGCAGGTCCACAGCACCTTGCGCACATTGATCGACGTTTCCTTGCCCAGTATTGTCAGCATGTTCGTCCTTTCATGGTCGTTTCTCATTGCGTCAGAATTTGCAGCCGCTGCCCTTCTTGTCCATCAGCCAGACCAGTGGCGACAGCAAGCCCGCGCCGGTGTCGCGGCATTCCGGTCGGGCGGAGCGGGCGACAGCCTTGCCCAGTTTTTCGTCGCGCGTCTCGCGCCACTCCTTGCCCTTGTTGAGCTTCTCGGCGGCCCAGTTGGTGGCCGGCGGATCGAGGTCGTTGGCCATGCCGCGTGCGGCGGCACGGGCCGCGTCGAGGTCCACACGGGGCTCTTCCGGCTGCGGAACCGGTTCAGGGACCGTGGGCGCGGCAGTTTCGGATGCCGCCTGGCGTGGCGTCACCGTGACCGCCTGCGAGCGCTCGGGCCGCGTGCGTTCCCGCCTTGCCGGCGCGGGAGATGTCGGCGTGGTGCGCTCGACGACGACGGGCGGTGGCGGTGGCGGCACGAGGCGCACCGTCAGCGGCTGTGTCCAGGGCCGCGTGTCGGATGGCATGACCGGCGCGGAAGGCAGCCGCAGGAACCACAGCAGCAGCACGTGCAGCAGCACGGAGACCAGCAGTCCCACGGCAAAGGCCGGGCGGCGCAATGGCGGCGCGGTGTCGATACGGTTCAGCGTCTGCTGCATGGTGGCCCAGGCGTCCGATGGGATGCCAAGTTTCTCACATTGCCGATTTGGCATGGTGGTCGGTGCCAAATAAATTTTGGCCGCCCTTGACGGATGAGCTGGGGGTCGGTATTATCTTGCTTCTTCGGAGTGTAGCGCAGCCCGGTAGCGCACCTGGTTTGGGACCAGGGGGTCCAAGGTTCGAATCCTTGTACTCCGACCAAGATTCAAGAAAAACCCCGTGAGTTTCGGCTCACGGGGTTTTTTTCTGCCTGAACGGTTAGCAGTGTTGCCCGAAAAATGGGGTCTGTCCCCATTTTTCAGGCAATATCAGCCGGCCCGCTTGGCGAGGATGGCATTGCCGACGCGGCTGGCGCCCTTGCGGCCCAGGAATTGCGAGATGAACTGGCCGGCATCGACCACGGCGTCCAGGTCGATGCCCGTCTCGATGCCCAGGCCGTTCATCAGGTAGATCACGTCTTCCGTGGCGACGTTGCCGGTGGCGCCCTTGGCGTACGGGCAGCCGCCCAGGCCCGCCACGGACGAGTGGAAGATGGCGATGCCCAGTTCAAGCGACGCGTAGATATTGGCCAGCGCCTGGCCGTAGGTGTCGTGGAAGTGGCCGGACAGGCCGTCGATGCGGAACTCGCGGATTGCCGTGGCCATCACGGCCTGCGCCTTCTTCGGCGTGGCCACGCCGATGGTGTCCGCAATGTCGATCTCGTCGCAGCCCAGGTCGCGCATGCGGCCCACCACGTAGGCCACCGATTCGAGCGGCACGTCGCCCTGGTAGGGGCAGCCGAACGCCGTGCTGACGCTGGCGCGCAGGCGCAGGCCGTGTTCCTTGGCCGCCTTGGCCACGGGCGTGAAGCGGTCGATGGATTCGGCGATCGAGCAGTTGATATTGCGCTGCGAGAAGGCTTCCGATGCGGCGCCGAAGATCACCACCTCGTCCGCCTTGGCCGCCAGCGCTGCCTCGAAGCCCTGCATGTTCGGCGTCAGCGCGGAATAGATCACGCCCGGCTTGCGGTCGATGCCGGCCATGACCTCGCGGCTGGTCGCCATCTGCGGCACCCACTTGGGCGACACGAAGGACGCCGCCTCGATATTGGGAAAGCCGGCGGCCGTAAGGCGGTTCACCAGCTCGATCTTCACGTCGGCCGGCACGTCTTCCTTCTCGTTCTGCAGGCCGTCACGCGGCCCCACTTCGACGATTTTTACCTTGTTGGGCAGGCCGCCGCGCGGCCTCATCTCGGCGATCTTCTCATTGTCTGGCAAATTCATCTCAGTACCCCAAATCACGGTTGACGATGTCGGCGCAAGGTTCGCCCCGCGCCAGCAGTTCGATCTTGCCGGCGATCTGCTGCACGCTCTCGCTGCGCAAGGTCAGCGCGGCGACGTGTGGCGTGATCGTGATGCGCGGCTCCTGCCAGAACGGATGCTGTACCGGCAGCGGCTCGTGGCGGAACACGTCCAGCGTGGCGCCGGCGATATGGCCGGATTTGACGAAGGTCAGCAGGTCCGGCTCGGACAGGTGGGCGCCCCGCGCCACGTTAATGACATAGGCGCCCTGGGGCAACCGGCCCAGGTTGGCACGGTTCAGGATATTGGCCGTGTCCTCGGTCAGCGGCAGCATGCAGACCACGACGCGGGTGCGCCGCAGGAAGGCTTCCAGGCCGTCGCTTCCATGAAAGCAGGTGACGCCGTCGATGTGCTTGTCGCTGCGGGTCCACGCGTGCAGTGGAAAGCCGAACGGCTTCAGGCAGTCCAGCACGCGCTGGCCCAGTACGCCGGCACCCATGACGCCGACGGCGAAATCGGCCTTGTCGCGCGGCGGCAGCTGGCGCCACTCGCCCACGGCCGCCTGGTCTTCGTACTGGTCGAAGCGGCGGAAGTAGCGCAGCACGGCATGCACCACATATTCCGCCATCTGCACGCCCATGCCGGCGTCGCCGAGGCGCACGATCGGCACGCTGCGGGGAATCTGGTCCGCGTCGCGCAGCATGGCATCGGCGCCGGCGCCCATCAGGAAGATGGCCTTCACCTCGGCCAGTTCGCGCAGCATCGCTTCCGGCGGCGCCCACACGACAGCATAGTCGCAGGGCTCCTGCCGCTGGCCTTCGGTCCACGTTACGCAGGTGGCCTGCGGCAGGTGCCGGGCAAAATCGTCCGCCCATGGCGCCGTATTGCCGTCGGCACGGTACAGGAGAATACGCATCGTGTTCTCCCCGGATCAGGCAGCGGCGCGGAAGGCCAGCAGCGGCGCGCCGTCCGCCACCTGGTCGCCCACGGCGTACAGCACCTCGTCGATAACGCCGTCGTGCGGTGCGGCGATGGTGTGCTCCATCTTCATCGCTTCCATGATGACGAGCGGATCGCCCTTCTTCACTTCCTGGCCCTGGGCGGCCAGCACGGCCACCACCTTGCCCGGCATCGGTGCCGTCAGGCGCCCGTCCTCGGTTTCCACCTCGCCCGCGTGGGCCAGCGGATCGTTGAAGTGCAGCGTGTGGTGGCCGCCACCGACGAAGACGTGGAAGGCGTCGCCATCGCGGCGCACGGTACCCTGTACCGACGTGTCGCCCAGCTTGATCGACAGCTCCGTGGCTGCCTGCCCGCCCTGGCGCGCCATCAGGCTGACGTCGACGTCGATGCCCTTGATTGCCAGTTCCCAGCCATGCGGCAGGTAGGTGAAGCGCGGCGCGTAGTCCTTGCCCTGCTCGTCCGTGAACGACAAGGTGCGGATGAAGCGGGCGTTCATGCGCCAGCCCAGCGCCTGGCCCCACGGATCGCCGCGATTGGCGCCCGACTGCGCGGCGGCGCTGTCCTTCTCCTGTTCGATCAGTGCCACACAGGCCAGCGCCAGCGCGGCCACGGGCACCGAGCGGGCCGGCGGGAACAGCGTCTCCTGGTTACGTTCGATCAGGCCCGTGTCCAGGTCCGCGTTGGCGAAGGCATCGGACTCCACCAGGCGTTTCAGGAAGGCGATATTGGCCGCCAGCCCGACGATCTGGTATTGCGCCAGCGCCTGCGCCATGCGTGCCAGGGCCTGCTTGCGGTCCGTGCCCCAGACGATCAGCTTGGCGATCATCGGGTCGTAATACGGCGAGATGGCATCGCCTTCGCGCACGCCCGAATCGACACGGACGGCGGCCGGCTCCAGCGAACTGCCGCCCAGCTCGAAATTGACGGCGCCCGGCGTCTCCAGGTGGCGCAAGGTGCCGATGGAAGGCAGGAAGCCCTTGTCCGGGTTCTCCGCGTAGATGCGCGCCTCGATTGCATGGCCGTGGATGCGCAGCTCGTCCTGCCGTTTCGGCAGCGGCTCGCCGGCCGCCACGCGCAGCTGCCACTCCACCAGGTCGGTCCCCGTGATCATTTCCGTGACGGGGTGCTCGACCTGCAGGCGCGTGTTCATCTCCATGAAGTAGAACGAGCCGTCCTGGTTTGCGATGAATTCGACCGTGCCGGCACCGACATAGCCGACCGCCTTGGCCGCGGCCACGGCGGCGTCGCCCATTGCGGCGCGGCGTTCATCCGTCATGCCGGGCGCGGGCGCCTCTTCCAGCACCTTCTGGTGGCGGCGCTGCACCGAGCAGTCGCGCTCGAACAGGTAGATGCAGTTGCCATGGGTGTCGGCGAACACCTGGATCTCGATATGGCGGGGCCGCTGCAGGTATTTCTCGGCCAGCACCTTGTCGTCGCCGAACGAGCTGATGGCTTCGCGCTTGCACGAGGCCAGCGCGTCCTTGAAGCCTTCCGCGTTCTCGACCACGCGCATGCCCTTGCCGCCGCCGCCGGCCGAGGCCTTCAGCAGCACCGGGTAGCCGATGCGGTCGGCCTGCTGCTGCAGGAAGTTCGCGTCCTGCTCGTCGCCGTGGTAGCCCGGCACCAGCGGCACCCTGGCCTGTTCCATCAGGGTCTTGGCGGCCGACTTCGAGCCCATGGCGCGCATGGCCGATGCCGGCGGGCCGATGAACACCAGCCCCGCTTCCGCGCAGGCCTCGGCGAATTCCGCGTTCTCCGACAGGAAGCCATAGCCCGGGTGGATCGCCTGGGCGCCGGTAGCCAGCGCGACGGCGATGATCTTGTCGCCGCACAGGTAGCTTTCCTTGGCCGGCGCGGCGCCCAGCAATACCGCTTCGTCGCACACGGCGACGTGCTTGGCGTTCGCGTCCGCTTCCGAATACACGGCAACGGTCTTGATGCCCATGCGGCGCGCCGTGGCGGCCACGCGGCAGGCGATCTCGCCCCGGTTGGCGATCAGGATTTTCTTGAACATGTCTCCTCCTTCTGGGCTCTTGGCCTTTTTATGGGGTACCGCGACTGCCGTGGTTCAGCAGCCGCAGGCTTCCTTCTGCACCGACTCCAGCGTGGCCGCGCGGGTTTTCAGACCCAGCTTGGCCAGCAGCGCGCGGTCGTCGTTCGCTTCCGGGTTGTCGGTGGTGAGCAGCTTGTCGCCGTAGAAGATCGAATTGGCGCCGGCCATGAAGCACATCGCCTGCACGGCTTCGCCCAGTTCGCGGCGGCCGGCCGACAGGCGCACGCGCGCCTTCGGCATCGTGATGCGGGCCACGGCGATGGTGCGCACGAATTCCAGCGGGTCGAGGCGGTCCATGCCGTGCAGCGGCGTGCCCTCCACCTGCACCAGGTGGTTGATCGGCACCGATTCCGGATACGGGTTCAGGTTGGCCAGCTGGGCGATCAGGCCAGCGCGCTGGTCGCGCGTCTCGCCCATGCCGACGATGCCGCCGCAGCAGACCTTCAGGCCGGCGTTGCGCACGTGGCCGAGGGTGTCCAGGCGGTCCTGGTACTGGCGGGTGGAGATCACGTTGTCGTAGAACTCCGGCGCCGTATCCAGGTTGTGGTTGTAGTAATCCAGCCCGGCGGCCTTCAGGCGCTCGGCCTGCTGCTCTTCCAGCATGCCCAGGGTGGCGCAGGTTTCCAGGCCCAGGGCCTTCACTTCACGCACCATCTCCTCGACCTTGTCCATGTCGCGGTCCTTCGGGCTGCGCCATGCAGCGCCCATGCAGAAGCGCGTGGCGCCGTTGTCCTTGGCCTGCTTCGCCGCTTCCAGCACGGTGGCGGTATCGAGGATCTTCTTCGCTTCCACGCCCGTGTCGTAGCGCGCGGCCTGCGGGCAGTAGCCGCAGTCTTCCTCGCAGCCGCCGGTCTTGATCGACAGCAGCGTCGCCAGTTCCACGTCGCCGTCCGGGAAGTTCGCGCGCTGGGCTTCCTGGGCCCGGAACATCAGTTCGTTGAACGGCAGTTCGAACAGGGCCAGCACGTCCTCGCGCGGCCAGGTGGCCGCTTCCGGCAGCTTGATGGCCGCGGCGGGGCGGTGCAGTTCAACGGTTTTCGGTTCATGCAGGGACATCTTGAATTCCTTTTTCAGCTGGATACGGACATCGGGACAATGCCTCGCATCGTGTTTTACTTTACGTCGTACGGGCCGGCCAGTTCGGCAGGCCCGAAAAATCCAGGTGGGCGGCGGCGGCGGCGGCCGTCGCCTCGGCCAGGCGCGGCACCCGGCCCAGCAGCGGTGCCGGCAGGCGCGCCGCCAGTGCTTCGATGTTCTCGTCCTCGAACGCCATTTCCGGTTCCAGCGCGTTGGCCACCCAGCCCACCAGCTTCAGGCCGCGCGCGGCGATCGCTTCGGCCGTCAGCAGCGCGTGGTTGATGCAGCCCAGCCGCATGCCCACCACGAGGATCATCGGCAGGTCGAGCTGCTGCGCCAGGTCGGCCGTGTCGTAGTTGTCCGTCAGCGGCACGCGAAAGCCGCCCACGCCTTCGACCACGGTGGCGTCGCTGGCGGCGGCGATTTCCAGGTAGGAGGCCAGGATCGGCACCGGGTCGATCGTCACCTTTTCCAGCGCGGCGGCGATATGCGGCGCGGCCGGTTCCTGCAGCAGGAAGGGCGTCGTGATCGACTGCGGCAGGTGCACGTTGCCGGCCGCGGCCAGCTGGTCGCAGTCGTCGTTGTGCAGGCCGCCGTCGCGCATTACCGCACCGGCCGCGACGGGTTTCATGCCGCAAGCGCGCACGCCCTGCTGGACCAGTGCATGCAGCAGTGCCGACGAGATCAGCGTCTTGCCGATTTCCGTGTCCGTGCCCGTGACGAAGCATGCGAAGCGGGGCGGGATGCCGAGCGCCGCCAGTTCTGTGGCCGGCTGAGTTGCCAGCTCTTCGTCGGCGACGGCGGCGGGGGCGATGACGGGATCTTCCAGAGCCATCTCAGGTCCTTTCCAGTTGGTTCAAGGCGGCGGCCAGGGCCGCCACTTCGGCCTCGGTATGGGCGGCCGAGAAGGTGACGCGCAGCCGGGCCGTATCGGCCGGCACCGTGGGCGGGCGGATGCCGCCGACCCAGAAGCCCTGCTCGTACAGCGCGGCCGAGGCGCGCATCGTCTCGTCGTTTGGCCCGATCACGATGGGCTGGATCGCCGTTTCCGAGGCCAGCGGCTGCCAGCGCCGCAGCGCCAGGCACTCGCGCCATTGTGCCACCAAAGCCTGCAGGTGGTTGCGGCGGCGCCGGCCTTCCGGCCCTTCGATGATGTCCAGGCTGGTCAACAGGGCGTGCGCCAGCGCGGGCGGCGCCGCCGTCGTGAAGATGTACGGGCGGGCGCGCTGGACCAGCGTTTCGATCACGGTCGCATGCGCGGCCACGAAGGCGCCGCCGACGCCGGCGGCCTTGCCCAGGGTGCCCATGTAGACCAGGTTGGGCGAGCGCAGCTCGAAATGCTCCAGCGCGCCGTGGCCGTTGTCGCCCAAGGTGCCGAAGCCGTGTGCGTCGTCCACCACCAGCCAGGCATCGTGCCGCTCGCACAGGGCCAGCAGGGCCGGCAGCGGGGCGAGGTCGCCGTCCATCGAGAACACGCTGTCGGTGACGACGATCTTGTTGGTGGCGCTGCTCGCTTCCAGCAGTGCGGCCAGTGCTTCGACGTCCGCGTGCGGATACACCTTCACACCGGTGCGGGCCAGCCGGGCACCGTCGATCAGCGAAGCGTGGTTCAGCGCCTCGCTGAAGATTTCCGTGTTCTTGTCCACGCCGGCAAGACCCGTGATGACGGCCAGGTTGGCCATGTAGCCGGTGCAGAAGGTCAGCGCTCGTGCGTCGACCAGATAGGGGCTTTCGAAGGCCGCCAGGCGTTCTTCCAGCGCCACGTGGGCACGGCTGTGGCCACTGATCAGGTGCGAGGCGCCGCTGCCGGTGCCGTAGCGGTCCGCGCCTTCCTGCAGCGCGGCGGCGATGGCCGGGTGGGCGGCCAGGCCCAGGTAGTCGTTGCTGCAGAACGCCAGCAGTTCGCGCCCGTCCACCGTCACGCGCGGCGCGCACGGCGTTTCCACCGTGCGGCGCGTGCGGATCAGGCTTTGCGCGGCCAGCGCCTGCAATTGCGTATCGAGTTTGTTCAGCAGTTCCATGTCAGCCCGCGATCGTCTGTTCGAACACGGCCAGCGTGCGCTCGGCCAGCAGCGCGATGTCGCCGTCGTCCAGGATATACGGCGGCATCAGGTAGACCGTGGCGCCGATGGGGCGCAGCAGCAGTTCGTTTTGCGTGGCGTTGGCGAAGAAGCGGCGCGCGAAGGCCTTGTCGACGCCTTCCGCATCGAAGGCCCAGATCATGCCCTGCTGGCGGAAGTGGCGCACCCGGGGATGCGCGCGCAGCGGCGCCAGCGCGGCCGTGATGCGTTCGGCCTTGGCACGGTTCGCCGCCAGCACGTCGTCCTGGGCGAAGATGTCGAGCGTGGCCAGCGCGGCGCGACAGGCCAGCGGATTGCCCGTGTACGAATGCGAATGCAGGAAGCCGCGCGTGACGTCGGCGCTGTAGAAGGCCTGGTAGACCTCGTCCGTCGTCAGCACCACCGACAGCGGCAGGTAGCCGCCGCTGATGCCCTTCGATAGCGTGACGAAGTCCGGCCAGATGCCGGCCTGCTCGCAGGCGAAGAAGGTGCCCGTGCGGCCGCAGCCGACGGCGATTTCGTCCAGGATCAGGTGCACGCCATATCGGTCGCACAGCGCGCGCACGAGTTGCAGGTACAGGGGATCGTGCATCGCCATGCCGGCGGCGCACTGCACCAGCGGCTCGACGATGATGGCGGCGATCCTGTCCGCTTTTTCGGCGAACAGGCGCTCGACGTCGGCGGCGGCGCGGCGTGCCACGTCCTGCGCCGTTTCGCCATCGCGTGCCTGGCGCGCGTCGGGCGACCTCACCGTCTGCGCGGCGCGCAGCAGCGGGCCATAGGCGTCCTTGAACAGGGCCACGTCGGTCACGGCCAAGGCGCCGATGGTTTCGCCGTGATAGCTGCCCTGCAGGCAGACGAATTCCTGCTTGTCCGCCTGGCCGCGGTTGCGCCAGGAGTGGAAACTCATCTTCAGCGCGATCTCGACGGCGGAGGCGCCGTCCGAGGCGTAGAAGGCGTGGCCCAGGCGGCGATCCGTCAGGGCCGACAGGCGTTCGGACAGCTCGATCACGGGTTCGTGCGTGAAGCCGGCCAGCATCGCGTGTTCCAGCTTGTCCAGCTGCTCGCGCAGCGCCGCGTTGATGCGCGGGTTGGCGTGGCCGAACAGGTTGACCCACCACGAGCTGATGGCATCCAGGTAGCGACGGCCATCCTGGTCGTACAGCCACGGGCCGCGCCCATGGCTGACCGGAATCAGCGGCGTGCTTTCGTGGTGCTGCATTTGCGTACACGGGTGCCACACGCTTTGCAGGCTGCGGGCGACCCAATCGCTGGTTTGATTCGACAAAAAAAGACTCCGAAAAATCAGGTGAGCCAGGACGGCTTGCGCTTCTCGAGGAAGGAAAGCACGCCTTCGCGCCCTTCATCCGAGGCGCGGATGTGGGCGATGCGCTGGGCCGTGTCGGCCACCAGCGTATCGGTGACCGGCTGGCCGGCGACGTCGCGCACCAGCGCCTTGGCTTCCTTCACGGCGTTCGGGCTGTTGGCCATCAGCGCGTGGGCGATGGTATCGACCTGGCCGTCGAGGGTGGCGGCGGTGGCCACCTCGTGCACGAAGCCGATGCGCAGTGCTTCCCTGGCATTGAAACGTTCGGCGGTGAGGAAGTAACGGCGCGATGCGCTTTCCCCCATCGCCTTGATGACATACGGCGAAATGGTGGCGGGGATCAGGCCCAGCTTCACTTCGCTGAGGCAGAAGTGGGCTTCCTCGGCGGCCACCGCGATATCGCAGGCGGCCACCAGGCCCATGCCGCCGGCATAGCAGTCGCCCTGCACCTTGGCCACGACGGGCTTCGGGCACAGGTAGATCGTGCGCAGCATGTTGGCCAGCCCTATGGCGTCGGCGCGGTTCTCGTCGTGCGAGTAGCCGGCCATTTTCTTCATCCAGTTCAGGTCCGCGCCGGCGCAGAAGGCCACGCCGTTCGCGGCCAGCACGATGGCGCCGATCGAGTCGACTTCGCCCAGCGCCGTGAACGCCGCCGTCAGTTCGGCGATGGTTTCCTCGTTGAAGGCGTTGCGCACCTCCGGCCGGTTCAGGGTAACGGTGGCCAGGCGGTCGGCGATGTCGATGTTCAGGGTTTCGTAGTGCATGATTTTTCCTTCGTCACATGCGGAAGACACCGAACTTCGTGTCGGGGATGGGCGCGTTCAATGCGGCGGACAGGCCCAGGCCCAGCACCATGCGGGTGTCGGCCGGGTCGATGATGCCGTCGTCCCACAGCCGCGCGCTGGCGTAGTAGGGGTGGCCCTGGTGTTCGTACTGCTCCTTGATGGGCTGCTTGAAGGCCGCTTCTTCTTCAGGCGACCATTGGCCGCCGCGGCCTTCGATGCCGTCGCGCTTGACGGTGGCCAGCACGGAGGCGGCCTGCTCGCCGCCCATGACGGAAATGCGCGCGTTGGGCCACATCCACAGGAAGCGCGGCGAGTAGGCGCGGCCGCACATGCCGTAGTTGCCGGCGCCGAAGCTGCCGCCGATGATGACGGTGAACTTCGGCACGGCGGCCGTGGCCACGGCCGTGACCATCTTGGCGCCGTTGCGGGCGATGCCTTCGTTCTCGTATTTGCGGCCCACCATGAAGCCGGTGATATTTTGCAGGAAGACGAGGGGGATCTTGCGCTGGCAGCACAGTTCGATGAAGTGCGTGCCCTTCAGCGCGGACTCGGAGAACAGGATGCCATTGTTGGCGATGATGCCCACCTTCATGCCGTAGATATGGGCGAAGCCGCACACCAGCGTGGTGCCGTAGCGCGACTTGAACTCGTCGAATTCGCTGCCGTCGACGATGCGGGCGATGACTTCGCGGATATCGAAAGGCTTACGCGTATCGACGGGGATCACGCCATACAGCTCTTCCGGCGCGAACTTCGGTTCCACCGTTTCGCGCACGGGCGCCTGCTGGGGCTTTTGCCGGTTCAGGTTCGACACGATGGTGCGCGCCAGCGACAGCGCGTGCATGTCGTTCTGGGCCAGGTGGTCGACCACGCCGGACAGGCGCGTGTGCACGTCGCCGCCGCCCAGGTCTTCCGCGCTCACCACTTCGCCCGTGGCGGCCTTCACCAGCGGCGGGCCGCCCAGGAAGATGGTGCCCTGCTCCTTGACGATGATCGATTCGTCGCTCATGGCCGGCACGTAGGCGCCGCCGGCCGTGCAGGAACCCATCACGACGGCGATCTGCGGGATGCCCTTGGCCGACAGGTTGGCCTGGTTGTAGAAGATGCGGCCGAAGTGGTCGCGGTCCGGGAAGACGTCGTCCTGGTTCGGCAGGTTGGCGCCGCCCGAATCGACCAGGTAGATGCAGGGCAGGTTGTTCTGCTCGGCGATTTCCTGGGCGCGCAGGTGCTTCTTGACCGTGACCGGGTAGTAGGTGCCGCCCTTGACGGTGGCATCGTTGCAGACGATGACGCATTCCTGGCCGGCCACGCGGCCCACGCCCGTGATGATGCCGGCCGACGGCGCCGCATCCGCGCCGCTGGCTTCCTTGTACATCTCGTAGGCGGCCAGCTGGGAAAATTCGAGGAAGGGAGTGCCAGGATCGAGCAGCATCTGGACGCGGTCGCGCGGCAGCAGCTTGCCCCGGGCGACATGCTTGGCGCTGGCGGCTTCGCCACCGCCTTCGGCGATCCTGGCCACCCGGGCGCGCAGGTCGTCGACCAGGGCCTGCATGGCGGCCGCATTGGCCTTGAAATCTTCGCTGCGCGAATTGAGCTTGCTTTCGATGTGCGGCATTCGGTCCCCTTTATGGCTTTTCTGGAAATTCTCCGTCCACATAGAACCAGCGCGGTGCGCCGCCGAGCGCCGGGTCCGGCTCGCGCAGGAACCGGCTCACCTCATGCAGCCGCTGGGCTTTGCCGCCGACCCGGAAGCGGGCGACGAATTCCACGAAATCCTCGTCCGGATTCGCCGGTTCTACTTTACGTTGACGTAAACGTAAAGCAGATTTTACCTCAAGTCCCAGCCACTGCAACGCCTCATCCGGGTCGACGATGCGATCCGTCGGCCGCGTACTGGGATGCCACGTCGCCAGCAGGTAGGGATCGTTGCGCAAGGTATATGCCGTGTAGCGCGAACGCATCAAGGTCTCGGCCGTGGGCGGCTGCCGGGCCGGATCGCGCCAGCCATCCAGATATGGACCGCAGCAGCTCGCCAGCGCCGCACCGCCGCACGGACAGCCGGCCGGCGTCTTCGATTTGGACATTTGCAAGTCGGACAATGGAAAGGCGACATTATCCGCCATATCCGCCTGCGGGGGGCCGGGCGGCGCATTTGCGTCGAAAGTTGCTCTGGAGACAGTCTCAGCCCCCGTCTTGATGCAACTTCACCGGAACTGGATTAACACCGGATCACCCGCGCCAGGCGAGGAAGTCGAGGGCGAACGGGGTGGGCTGGCCGCGCATCAGGTCCGCCAGCAGGGCGGCGGTGCCGCAGGCGAAGGTGAAGCCGAGGGGGCCGTGGCCCACGTTCAGCCATAGATTGGCATGGCGGGTCCGGCCGATCAGCGGGGCGCTGTTGGGGGTGGCGGGGCGCAGTCCGGCCCAGGCTTCGGCGCGGTCGTAGTCGGCGGCGGCGGGCATGGATGCCTTGACGAGCCGCGTCAGGCCGGCCACGCGGCGGGCATCCAGGCTGGCGTCGTCGCCCACCATGTCGACCATGGCCGCCACGCGCAGGCTGTCGCCGATGCGGGCGTACAGCGTCTTGCGCTCGAAGTCGGTGACGCTGATGCGCGGCGCCGTGTGCGTGGCGCCGATGGGCGCCGTCAGGCTGTAGCCCTTGAGCGGATACAGGGGCAGCCGGATGCCGGCCGTGGCGGTCAGGTCGCGGCTCTGGATGCCGGCTGCCAGTACGTACTGGTCGCCCTGGACCCAGCCACCGTCCGTTTCGACGCCGGCCACCTTGCCGTGCTCTGTAAACAAGCAGGTGGCATTGGCGTGCACGATGCCTTCGAAGCGGGGGTGTTCGTGCAGGCGCCGGGCCAGCGCGACGCAGAAGGCATGGCAGTCGGCCACCGCTTCGCCCCCATTGAAGATGCCGCCAGCCAGGCTGGGGGCCAGGTGGGCCAGTGCCGGCTCCAGCACCGCCGTCTCGCGGCCGGACAGCACCTGCCGGGTATTGTCGGGGTCGGGCCGGGCCGCGGCCGCGTCGAACAGCTTGGCGGAGCGGTAGACCACCAGCTTGCCGGCCTCGCGCCAGCCGAATTCGGACAGGGGCAGGCGCAGCGCCAGTTGCGTCATCTTCCGGCGGCTCAATTCGCCCAGCTCCAGCAGCTTGGCCGTCGTGCGGCGGTTGCTGCGGCCATTGCAGTTGGCCAGGAACTGGGCCAGCCAGCGCCACTGGCGCCGGTCCGCCTCCAGCCGGAAGCGCAGCGGCCCGTCCTGCTGGAACAGCCATTGCAGCGCCTTCAGGGGCACGCCCGCGTCGGCCAGCGGCGCGACGTAGCGGTAGCTCAGCTGGCCGCCGTTGCGGTAGCTGGCGCCGTTGCCGACATCGGGCGCGCGTTCGAGCAAGGTGACGCGATAGCCCGCCTCCAGCAGCCACCACGCCGTCGTCAGGCCGACGACGCCGCCGCCGATGACGATGACGTGATTTCCTTCTGTTGTGTGCTGCATGGTGCCGGTCCGAATGCGTGGACGGTGAGCTTACGCGCTGCGGCCGTGCCGCTGCCAATGAAAGCTCGTGCGAAGGCTATAACCTGGGGTCATGCGGCGCCGGCGCGATGGCGCCCCGGTAGAGGGTCGTCAGGATGCGTTCCTCGGCGCGCGTGAGGGCGGAGTAGCTGCCGGGATCGCGTTCCGGGTCGCTGCCGAAGCCGCCGATCAAGGTGACCATGCCGTCCCCGCGCGCCAGGTCGACGGCAAAGGTGGCGACCAGGCCGTAGGCTTCGCCCAGGTGGCCCACAGCCTCGAAATGCGCACCGTCCACCAGGCGGTTGCCCCGTCCGGCCACGTCCGTGAAGCGCTGCGTGCCCAGTCCCCAGCTGTGATACAGGCCGTTCAGCGTGTCGCCGCTGGCCGGGTCGCGATACGTCCACTGCGCGCTGAACATCTGCGCCAGCGTCTCGGGCAGCAGCAGCTGGCGGCCGCCGTGCCGTCCGCCGTCGACCAGCATCCGCATCACGGTGCCCAGGTCGCGCGCCGAAATGCGCAGGCCACCCGTGGGACTGAACAAGGTGGCGTTGGTGCCGACGACGTAACGGTCGATGCCGGCCGGCGGCACCGGCGGACGCACGCCGTAGTCGTCGACTTGAGCGATCCACGGGCCGGCGCTGTTCCACACCTCCGTGTCGGTGGTGCGGCGGCGGTACAGGGTGGCCGTATCGGCCAGTTCGTCCGCCGAAAACGCGGCCGGGTTGTAGCCGCCGCGCAGGCCGAGGGGTGCCAGCAGCAGCCGCTGCATCAGGCGGTCGAAGCGCTCGCCCGTGACCCGCTCCATCACGGTGCCGATCACGCCCCAGCCCAGGTTGCAATAAGTGAAATAGCTGCCCGGCGCGCGGTCGGCGGCCCAGGCCTTGGGTTCGCGCACCAGCACATCCTGCAAGGCCGTGCCGGCGCCGAAGGAATAGCCGGCGTCGTCGCGCAAGGAGGAGGTGTGCGTCAGCAACTGGCGCAAGGTGATGACGCGGTCGGGAAAATGCGGGTTGCGCAGCGTGAAACCCAGGTAGCGGCTGGCATCGGCGTCGAGCGACACATCGCCCCGCTCGACCAGCTGCATCAGTGCCAGGGTCGTCATCATCTTCGAGACGGACGCGATGCGAAACATCGTGCGCGGCGTGACGGGCAGGTCCGCGCCAGCGCCGTTCGTGGCGATGCGGGCGCGCCCGGACTGGCCTTCATAGACGACTTCCCCGCCGCGCATCGCCAGCACGGACAGCCCGGACAGGGGCTTGCCCGGATCGGCCACGATGGCCGCCAGCTCGCGCGTCAGCGCCTCGTGCGCAGGTGGCACGGCGACAGCCTGCCCCGCGCCGCCCAGCAATACCGCGCCCAGCACGGCGCGCCATGGTGTGCCCATCGCTATCCTCATGATCGTCACGACAATTTACCGACAATTCGGGCAGTGGAAGTTTTTACAATAGCCGTCCCTCACTGCCGAGCTTTTGCACATGCCACTCTACCCCAGATTTGCGCCAGCGCTGGCGCTGCCCGTCCTCCTGGCCATGCTGAGCGCCTGCGGCGGCGGTGGCGCCGCCGGTACCGGCCATACGCCGCTGCCCGCGCCGGTCGAACCGGTCAGCGTGGCCTTGCCAGGGCTGGCAGTGCTGAAGGCGCGGGCGAGCGCCGACCATTGGGTGGCCATGGCGGGCACGCCCCGTGCCATTGCCGACGTCACCATCCCCGAACGCCGCCTGCGGATCGGCGCCGCGACATGGCAGCCGCCGGCCGGCTGGCGCCTGGTCGACTTCGCCCTGCATCCTTCCGGCGAGACCAGCGCCGTGCTGTCCGACGGCGCCACCTTGCGCCTGGTGCGGCTCGACCGCCGGGGCCAGGTGCTGGCCCAGGTGCCATTCACCGATCCGCTGGTGGCGAGCGATCCCACCGATGCCGATGCCGGCGAGATCCGCGAGCGCGCCGCGCTGGCGCCGTGGAAGAGCCGCGACGCCGTGCGCCTGGCCCCGGTCGGCGAGGAGGTGGCGCTGGCCTTGCGCGGTGGCGGCAATGCCGTCGTCGCGTACCGGCTCGACGGCGCTTACCGGCCGCGCTGGCGCACACTGGTCGAACCGGGCATCTACCTGGACGCGCAGCGTCCGACGAGCGGCAGCTTCGACCCCTTCGAGGGCATGGAAAACCACTGGCAGGTGTTCATGGACGCCGATGTCCAGGGGCGCGTGGCCGTCGGCGTGGCGATATCGTCGCGCGCGGAGCTGGGGCCGGCCCACGCACGCCACTTCGGCGAGGCGCTGCCGGTCGGGATGGTGGACGGCGTGCTGGTGACGGTGCTCGCGGCCGACGGCCGGCGCAGTCCCGCCATCGCGCTCGACAACCGCGACAAGGCCGAGCTGCACACGCTGCGCTGGTGGGGCGACACCTTGCTGCTGGCAGGACGGGTGCGCACCGGTCGCACCGCCGACGGGTCGGGCTGGGACGGCTATGTCGCCCGCCTCCATGCCGGCAGCCGGCAAGTGCTGGCCTACCGGCTGGCGGACGTCGACCGGGGCGACGCTATTCTGGACGCGGTTCCGCTGGCCGACGGCCGGGTGCTGGTCGCGGGGGCCGCCGGCTACACGCAGAACCCCGGCGGCGAAAGCGTGCTCGATGCCAGCCTGCCTCTGCTGGCGCGGGTCGACCTGGCCACCGGCGCGGTGCGTCGCATCCCGCTCGCCGCCGGCCCGCGCGGCAACCAGGTGCGGGGCCTGGCCCCCTGGCACGGCAACTGGCTGCTGGGCGGCAGCGACAACCTGCCTGCCACCCACACGGAAGACGCCGACCCTGCCCGCGTGACGGCGGATGGCTACCTGCGCGAGACGGCGCTGCCGGCCGAATGATGCCGCGCCACGGCAGCTTAGAAAATTCGGGGACTTGTCCCCGAATTTTCCCGGGCATGAGCTGCCGTTATGCGGTCACGGCAATTATTCATGCCAGCCAAATCGGGCGTTCCGTGCCCATCGCCGGTACACTACGGGCTACAGGAGTATTGCAATGACCGTGGAAGAACAAGAAATCACCGACAATTCGCCGTTGTACATGCAGATCGCCCGCAAGCTGACGGACGACGTGCGCTCCGGCCGCTACCAGGTTGACCAGGCCCTGCCGTCCGAACGGACGCTGTCGGAGCAGCTGAACGTATCGCGCGTGACGGCGCGCAAGGCCATCGACCAGCTGGTCGAGCAGGGGCTGGTGGTGCGCCGGCGCGGCTCGGGCAACTATATCGCGCCCCGCATCGAGCAGCCGCTGTCGAACCTGACGAGCTTTTCCGAGCAGTTGCAGCAGCGCGGCTACAAGCCCGGCTCGCGCTGGCTGAAGCGGGAAACCGTCACGGCCAGCGCGGATGAGCAGATGAGCCTGGGCCTGTCGCCGAACAGCAAGGTGGCCCGGCTGGAGCGCCTGCGCCTGGCCGACGACGTGGCCATGGCCTATGAAGTAAGCGTGCTGCCCTACAGCGCCGTGCCGCACCCGGAAGCGGTGGGCGACTCGCTGTACCAGTACCTGGAAAGCACCGGCAAGGCCCCGGTGCGGGCGTTGCAGCACATCCGCGCGATGAATGCTTCGGCGGAGCTGGCGCGCCAGCTCGACGTGCCCGAAGGCGAAGCCGTCCTGTTCATCACCCGTATCGCCTACCTGTCCTCGGGCGAGGCGGTCGAGCTGACCCATTCCTACTGCCGCAGCGATCATTACGACTTCGTGGCCGAGATGCGGCGCGGCTGACGGCCACGCCGCAAGCGCTTCAGTGCTGCGCCGGCGGGTACAGCTTGCGGATCAAGTCGACGTTGGCGCGCTGCTCCTGCGTGTAGCCGGCCATCGCGTCGGCCGCGCCCTTCTTGCCCATCGCGCTCTCGAAGCCCACGTGCATGCCGGCGTGCAGCGCGGCGAACATGGCCATCGCGTATTCTTCGCTGGTAAGGCCATGCCTGGCCACCAGCTGGCGCAGGGCCGGCGTGCCGTCGATCTGGCGCTGCAGGTCTTCCGCCGTCTTGACGTTCATACCCTTGCCTTCCCCTTCGCGCTCGACAGCCTCGGCCGCTTCCGGCTCCATTGCCTTCATTTTTGTCATCAGCTCGGGAGTCAGCAGGAAGCGCGACGGGTCGGCCGCGGCCAGGGCGGCGCCGGAACATGTCATGCAAAGGGCCAGGCCGGCGGCGGCGAACAGGGGGGCGAGGTTCATGGTATCGGCAGGGTTTGGGCGGATTCGGCCCATATTGTCCCTGCGGCCGCGCGCGGCGACTGTCGTAGAAATGTCATCATGATGTAACGCCGGGCCGGCATAACCTGGGGGAATGCCCCAGCGCGCACCTTTCATACGCGCAGCCTGTATACCGGGATTACACTGGGGTCGTGTCAACGGATAAGGATGGCAATGCTGAAAACCGAAATGCCCAGTTCGCAGCACCTCCAGCTCGACCAATATCCCGTGCCGGAACTGGTCGCGGCCCTGGTCGACGACCAGTTCGACGCCGTGCAGGCCGTGCGCAACGCGGCGCCCCGCATCGCCCGCGCCGTGGAGGCGGCCGTGCCCCGGATCGAAGCGGGCGGGCGGCTGATCTACGTGGGCGCCGGCACGTCCGGGCGGCTGGGGGTGCTCGACAGCGTGGAACTGTACCCAACCTTCTCGTGGCCCCACGAGCGCGCCGTGGCCCTGCTGGCCGGGGGCGAATCGGCCATGTTCGTGGCCGTCGAGGGGGCCGAGGACGACCATGAGCAGGGCGCGCGCGACCTGGACGGCGTGCGGCCGACGGCCAACGATGTCGTGCTGGCGCTGGCCGCTTCCGGCGCCACGCCCTATGTGCTGGGCGCCCTGGCGGCGGCGCGCGCGGCCGGTGCGCTGACGATCGGCATTGCCAACAACACCGGCTCGCCCGTGGCCGAAGGCGCCGAGATCGGCATCACGCTCGATACGGGTTCCGAGATCATCTCGGGCAGCACCCGCCTGAAGGCCGGCACGTCGCAGAAGATCGTGCTGAACACCCTGTCCAGCGCCATCATGGTGCGCCTGCACAAAGTCTATGGAAACTTGATGGTAGACTTGAAGCCCACCAACGCCAAGCTGTTTGCCCGCGCGGTGCGCCTGACGGTCCACGCCACGGGCGCAGACGAAGCCCGGGCACGCGCGGTGCTGGAGCAGTGCGGCTTCCACGTCAAGGTGGCGATCGTCGCCTTGCAGCGGCAGGTGCCGGTGCAGCAGGCCGGGAAGCTGCTGGAACAGGCGCAAGGCAGCGTGCGGGGTGCCCTGGGCGCATGAAGCCCCCGGGCGCCGGGCCGCGCCAACGATAACGAACAAGGATGGAATGAAAGCAGCACAGCGCAACCCATGGTCCTGGGTGCCGACCCTTTATTATGGCCAGGGCATTCCCTACTTCACCGCGATGACCCTGGCGCTGGTGATGTACAAGAACACCGGCTTTTCCAATTCCGAAATCGCCTTCTACACGTCCTGGCTGTACCTGCCATGGGTGATCAAGCCCCTGTGGGCGCCCGTGGTCGACATGTTCGGCACCAAGCGGGGCTGGGTAGTGGCGCTGCAGGCGGCCATCGGCGGGGCGCTCGCGCTCGTGGCGTTCACCACCCACCTGCCGGCCTTCTTCCAGGTGAGCCTGGCCGTGCTGTGGCTGATGGCGTTCAGCTCGGCCACGCACGACATCGCCGCCGACGGCTTCTACATGCTGGGCCTGACGCAGAAGCAGCAGGCCGGCTTCGTCGGCGTGCGCAGCACCTTCTACCGCCTGGCCAATATCACGGGCCAGGGCGTGCTGGTGGCACTGTCGGGCCTCCTGATCCGCGAAACGGGCGATCCCCACGTCGCATGGGCCATCATCTTCGCGCTGCTGGGCGGCGTGTTTGCCATCCTGGCCGTGTACCACTACTTCATGCTGCCGCACCCGGCGGACGATCACCCGGTGCGCGCCGGCGCGCCCGGCAGCGGCGAGTTCTTCGCCGCCTTCGCGTCGTTCTTCAAGAAGGACGGCATCGTCGTCATCCTGGCCTTCCTGCTGCTGTTCCGGCTGGGCGAATCGCAGTTGCTGAAGATGGCCGTGCCGTTCCTGCTCGATCCCCTTGAAAAGGGCGGGCTGGGGCTGGACAATGAAAAAGTGGGACTCGTGTACGGCACCGTCGGCGTCATCGCCCTGACCCTGGGCGGCCTGCTGGGCGGCGTTGCGATTGCCCGTTTCGGCCTGAAACGCTGCCTGTGGCCGATGGCCTTCATCGTCCACCTGCCCGACCTGGTATTCATCTACCTGTCCACGGCGCTGCCGCAGAACATCTTCGTAATTTCGGCGGCCATGGCCGTCGAGCAGTTCGGCTACGGCTTCGGGTTCACGTCGTACATGATGTTCATGATCATGGTCTCGGACGGCGAGCACAAGACGGCCCATTACGCCATCTGTACCGGTTTCATGGCGATGGGGATGATGCTGCCGCAGATGGCCAGCGGCTACCTGCAGCAGATGATGGGCTACCAGAATTTCTTCATCTGGGCCTGCCTGGCGACCATTCCCGCCTTCGTCATCACGGCGCTGGTCAGGATCGATCCCGCATTCGGGCGCGATTAGCCGGCAGTCACCGATTACAATACGGCGCTCCTTCCGCGGGACGGGGATCTAGACGACGAGGTATGGTTTTGGCTTTGAATGCGAAGAAACGGCTGACTCTGGCCGGCGGTGCCGCCGGCGTGCTGGCGGCGATCCTGAGTGCGTGCACGACGACACCGAAGGCCCCTGGCGCCGGCGGCACCGGACCTGGCCGGCTCCCGGGTCATGAACCGGTGCACTATACGGGCGAGCAGCCGCCACCGGCGCCGCGCGAGTTCCGCGCCGCCTGGGTCTCCACCGTCGCCAATATCGACTGGCCCAGCCGCAGCAACCTGCCGCCGGCGAAGCAGCAGGCCGAAGCCATCGCCATCCTCGAACGCGCCAGGTCGCTGAACCTGAACGCCATCGTGCTCCAGGTGCGCCCCAGCGCCGACGCGATCTATCCATCGAAACTGGAACCGTGGTCCGAATACCTCACGGGCAGGCAGGGCAAGGAACCGCAGCCGGCCTGGGACCCGCTGCAGTTCTGGGTGGCCCAGGCCCACGCGCGCGGCATGGAGCTGCATGCCTGGTTCAACCCCTACCGGGCCGGCCACACGGCGGCCCGCTCGCCGTTCTCCAGGGACCACATCTCCAATACCAACCCGCAGGCCGTCAAGAAATACGGTAAATACCTGTGGATGGACCCGGGCGAGGAAAGCGCGTCGCGCCACACACTGGAGGTGATCCTGGACGTGGTGCGCCGCTACGATATCGACGGCGTCCATATCGACGACTATTTCTATCCCTACCCGATCGAGGCGCCCAATGCCACCGGCGCGGAAGCGGCGGCGCTGGACCTGCCGTCATGGCAGAAGCCCGAGCTGGAATTTCCCGACCAGCCTTCCTGGCAGCGCTATGTGCAGGGCGGCGGCACCCTGGACCGCGCCGGCTGGCGGCGCCAGAACGTCGACCGCCTGATCGAGGCGATCTACACGGGCATCCACCGCGAAAAATCCTGGGTCAAGTTCGGCATCAGCCCCTTCGGCATCGGCCGGCCGGACCGCCGCCCGCCCGGTATCGCCGGCTTCTCGCAGTACGACAAGCTGTACGCGGACGCCGAACTGTGGCTGCAAAAGGGCTGGCTCGATTACCTGGCGCCCCAGCTGTACTGGCCCATCAAGCAGGCGCCGCAAGCCTTCCCCGTGCTGCTGGACTACTGGCTGGCCCAAAACACGCGGGCGCGCCACATCTGGCCCGGCATGTTCACCAGTAAAACGGCGGACGGCAGCAACAAGGCCTTCACGCCGGATGAAATCGTGCGCCAGATCGACGTGACGCGCATGCGCCCGGCCGGCACCGGCCATGTGCACTTCAGCATGGCGCCGCTGATGCAGAACCGCGCCGGCCTGGCCGACCGCCTGAAGGCCAACAGCTACCAGAGCGCGGCCCTGATTCCTGCCTCGCCCTGGCTGGGCGACGAAGCGCCGGCGGCGCCCACGGTGGCGCTCAAACGGGGCACGGGCGGCCTGACGGTCAGCCTGGGCACGCCGAAGAACGCCGTGCAGTACGCCATCTGGGCGCGTTACGGCGAGGAATGGCGCTTCACCGTGGCACCGGCCGCGCGGGGCGAGGTGGTGCTGGCCGACGATGCCGGACTGCCGGCACGGACCGTCGTCGTCACGGCGGTGGACCGGCTCGGCAACGAAAGCCAGCGCGCCAGCGCGCGGCTGTAGCGCCCGCCGCATCAGCAGCGCCGCCCGTTTCGCCGTACACTCGACAATCATGGACAACTCCGAACCTGGCCTGGGCATCGACGCCGGCGGCACGCAAACCCGCTGGGCGCTGGCGCGCGCCGACGGCAGCATCGTCGCCGATGGCCACGTGGCCGGCGCTTCGGCGCTGCAGATGGCCAGCCCGGCCGGGCGCGAGCGCCTGCATGCAATCTTCGTCTCGCTGGCGCGCGATGTGCTGGCCCACGGACGTCCCGGTGCCATCGCGGCCGGCCTGACGGGCTTCGGCGGCGAAGGCGGCGTGCTGGCCGGCTGGCTGGGCGAGCTGCTGGGCGTGGCGCCGGCCGCCATCACGCTGTGCAACGACATCGAAATCGCCTGCCTGGACTGTTTCGCGCCTGGCGAAGGCTACCTGGTCTATGCCGGCACCGGCTCGATCGCCGCCTTCATCGATGCGGACGGCAACCTGCACCGGGCCGGCGGGCGTGGCGTGGTGCTCGACGACGGCGGCGGCGGCTTCTGGATCGCCCGCGAGGCGATGCGCCGCATCTGGCGCCGCGAGGACGAGGCCCCTGGCGCCTGGCAGGAGTCGCCGCTGGCGCGCGCCGTGTTCGAACACGTGGGCGGCAGCGACTGGACCTTTTCGCGCCAGTTCATCTACACCCGCGAGCGCGGCGAGATCGGCCAGCTGGCCCTGGCCGTGGCACGCTGCGCCGAAGCCGACCCGGAAGCACGCGAGATCCTGCACCAGGCCGGGCGCGAACTGGCGCGGCTGGCGCTCGCCCTGGTGGCCCGCTACGGCCCCCGCCCCATCGTGCTGGCCGGCCGCGCCGCCGAGCTGCATCCGTCGATTGCCACCGCCATGCGCGCCGAACTGCCGGCCACGCTGGCGCTGCGGCAGAAAACCGTTCACCCCCACCACGCCGCCGCCCGACTGGCGGCGCGGCCCCTTTCCTGATACCCGACCTGCCCATGAAACGACTTTCGCTGACCACCGCCGCTGCCCTGCTCGCCCTGCTCGCAGGCTGCGCCACGACGCCACCGCCTGGCGGCCCCGCCGTCGACCGCACATTGACGTCGAAAGGCCAGAACAGCCGCGTGCGATTCATCGTCATCCATTACACGGTGGCGAACCTGCAGCGCTCCATCATGCTGCTGACGGAGAAGGAAGTGTCGGCCCATTACCTGCTGACGGACGTGGCGCCGCAAAAAATCTACGGCCTGGTGGACGAAAAGAACTCGGCCTGGCATGCCGGCCTGTCGAGCTGGAAGAACTACACGAACCTGAACAACAGCTCGATCGGCATCGAGATCGTCAATCCGGGCTTCACCGAGACGCCGGACGGCAAGCGTACCTACTACCCGTTTCCGCAGGCGCAGATCGACCAGCTGATCCCGCTGCTGAAGGATATCGTCGCGCGCCACGGCGTGGCGCCGGAAAACATCCTCGGCCACTCCGACATCGCCCCCCAGCGCAAGCAGGACCCGGGCCCCCTGTTCCCGTGGAAGCAGCTGGCCGACGCCGGGCTGGTGCTGTGGCCTGAAGCGAGCCTGGTGGCCGGCGCGCGTGTGAAATACGAGAACAATGTGCCCGACGCGCCGTGGTTCCAGCAGCGCCTGGCGCAGCATGGCTACGCCGTGCCCCGCACGGGCGTGTGGGACCAGGCCACGCACAACGTGCTGGTGGCCTTCCAGACCAAGTACCGCCAGGCCAACTACGACGGCGTGCCCGATGCCGAAAGCGCGGCAATCCTGGAAGTGCTGACGGCACCGAAGCCGAAGGTGGCGCAGCCGGCTGCTGCCGCCACGCCCGCGCCCGTGGCAGCCACGGAATAAGGAAGCCGCCATGCGCCTGCGCCATATCGAAGTGTTCCACGCGATCATGCAGGTCGGTACCATCAGCGGGGCCGCGCAGGTGCTGCATATCTCGCAGCCGGCCGTAACGAAGGTGCTGCAGCATTGCGAGCTGCAGCTGGGCATGCCCCTGTTCGAGAGAGTGCGCGGCAAACTGTATCCGAAACCGGAAGCGCACCGGCTGTTCATCGAAACGGAAAAGCTCCACCGCGATTTGCAGGGCATCCGCCGCCTGGCCGCCAGCCTGAAAAGCCGCACGGTGGAGACGATCCGGCTGGTCGCCACGCCCACCGTTGCCGTCAGCGTGCTGCCGCCGGCCATGACGCGCTGGCGCCGCGACTTTCCCGTCACGCGCTGCGAGCTGGCCACGCACCACACCAGCGAAATCGTCAACATGCTGCGCCTGGGCGAAGCCGACCTGGCGCTGTCGCTGCAGGACCCGCGCCATCCCGGTATCGTCGCCGAGCCGCTGGCCCAAGGCGTGATGACGGTGATTGCACCGACCGGCACGTGGCGCGCCGACGAGCTGGCCGCGCCGCTGTCGGCCGCCGGCCTGCAGGGCGAATTGATCGGCTATGCCGACAACGACCCGCTGGGCGAACTGGTAGTGGCCGCGTGCGAAGCGCAGGACGTACATCCCGTCTTTCGCACGGTGGTGCAGACCTACCAGATCGCCCGCTCGCTGGTGGAAGCCGGTGCCGGCATGGCCGTCGTCGATCCGTTCACGGCGGCGTCGGCCTTGCTCGAACGGGTACAGCGCCGGCCGCTGGCGCCGTCGATCCCCATCCAGCTCTACCTGCTGACGGCCGGCCACGCGCCGCTGTCGCATGGGGCGCGCCTGCTGGCCGATGCCGTCGGTACCGCCGCGCGCGCCTGCCTGGACGAATGAGAGCGCCATGAGCGGTTTGACGCCCACCATCGCCACCGAGCAGGTGCCGGACAGTCCCCACTTCCGCCACCTGTCGACGATCGCCGGCATCCGCGTCGACCTGCGCTATGCCAGCGGCGACAACTTCGTCGGCCGCGATCTGTACTCGCCGCTGGATTGCGCCTGGCTGCACCGCGAGGCGGCAGCGGCCATCGAACGCACTGTCGCCTGGCTGGCTGCGCGCCGGCCCGATCACACGCTGTTGATCCTCGACGCGCTGCGCCCGCACCGCGTGCAGGAGCAGCTGTGGGACGCGCTGGCCGGCACCGAACTGCGCATGTACCTGGCCGACCCCGTGCGGGGCTCGATCCACTCGTATGGCATGGCGGTGGACGTGACGATCGTCGACGGCGCCGGGCGCGAACTGGACATGGGCACGGGTTTCGACGACATGAGCGAACGATCCCACCCGGCGCTGGAGGCCGAGCTGCTGGCGCGGGGCGCACTGACACCGGGCCAGGTCGCCAACCGCCAGCTGCTGCGCGACGCCATGTTCCAGGCCGGGTTTGTCGGCATCAACAGCGAGTGGTGGCACTTCGATTGCGGCGACCGCGCCGTCGTGCGCGCGACGTTCACACGCGTGCTGTAACGCGCCTTCCGCCCGTCATGGCTTGGCCTGATCCAGTTCCGGCACGGCCGCGATGGCGGCAAGCGCACAGGCGTGATCGTTGACGGCGCCGCCGCCACCGGCCACGCCGATGGCACCGACAGGCTGCCCGCCCGCCAGCAGCGGCACCCCGCCACCCAGCAGCAAGAGCTCCGGCAAATTCGCCAGGTTGCGCGCATCCGGATTGGCTTGCGCCCCGCGCGCCAGCTCCAGGGTCGCGGTGCGGGTCGACAGGGCCGTGTAGGCCTTGCGGCGGCTCGCTTCCGTATTGTGCGGCCCGACCCCGTCGGCGCGCTGCAGCGCCACCAGGTTGCCGCCACGGTCCACGATCGAGACGACGATGCTGCGGCCCTGGCGGGCGCACGCGTCGATGGCACTGCCGGCCAGCCGGTTGGCGGCCTGCAAAGTCAGTTCGGAGGTTTGCCGCAGTTGCGCCGCTGCCGGCAGCGCCGTCAATGCCGCCAGCAGCAGCGTGGTGGTCTTGTACATGATGATCCTGGTCCGTTCGATGAGACCTGGATTGTTGCATGGGGCGTGGGCCGGGTGAATGACGGTTTTGTCATCGAGTGCGGCGGGACCGCCGCGCAAACTACATCGCACTGCCCGCACTGCTTTTCGCCGTCCAGTCGATCAGCGCATCGACGATGCCGCGCCCGATGCCGTTGCCGGCCTTTTCGTGGTTGACGATGGCGACGACGATGCACTCTTTGCCGTCTGCGTCCGGCACGTAGCCGGCAACGGCCACCACGCCGCTCAGCGTGCCCGTCTTGATGCGGGCGCGCGAGGCGGCGGGGCTGTCCTTCAGGCGGCGGCGCATGGTGCCGTCCAGGCCGACGATGGGCAGGCTGGCCTGGAACTCCGGCAGCCACGGCGAGGTCTGGCCGGCGCGCAGCACGGCCGCCAGCTGGACGGGGCGGGCGCGTTCCTTGCGCGACAGGCCGGAGCCGTTTTCGAACACCATGCCGTCCGTGTCGAGCTTTTGCTCCTTGAACCAGTTGCGGATCACCTGCTCGGCCCTCGCCGCCGTCGTGGCGGGCGCGCCGGTGCCGCCATGGGCCGCCATGAGCATCGCCAGGCGCTCAGCGGCCGGTAGCGGACGGCTGCCCAGCAGCGGGTCGGCCTGCAGGCTGCCCAGGCTGAGGAACAGCATGCGGGCAAAGGTGTTGTCCGAACTTTTCAGCGTATCGCGCACCAGTTCCGGCAGCGCGCGCGACACGTGTTCGGCCAGCAGCGTCGTGCCGTCCGCATCGGCGCCCGCGGCCGGCACGGCCGTCGCAGTGCCCTCGCTGGCCAACGCACCTTGCGCAACGGCCGCAGCGGCCAGGCGCGACGTGTGGGCGGCCAGGTCGAAGGTGCGGGTGGCGCCGGTGATCGTACCGCCCAGGCGCTGCCACGTGGCGCGCACCAGGCGGTCGGCATAGTCGTCCCGATCCAGCACGTTGATGTTGTAGCCCTTGCGGCAGTTGCGCGGGAAAGTGCCGTGCAACTGCACCGTCAGGCGCGTACCGTGCTTCACGACGGTCGGCGGCTGCCAGCCTTGCTCCCACTTGGCGCAGTCGCCGTCGACCAGCGTCATGCTCGACTTGACGTCGACCCGGTCCAGTTCCGGCAGCATCGAGACCGTCATGCCACGTGCATCCGACACCATTTCCACCTGCAGCATGTTCATGTTCAGCAGCAGCGCATCGGGGATGACGTTGTAGTACGCCTCGGGCGCCTCGTCGAAGGGCGGCTGGTTGGCATCAGGCCGGGCCGGGTGGAACAGCTGCCGGTCCAGCACCAGGTCGCCGGCGATCTTGTAGATGCCCAGGGTGCGCAGCCGTTCCAGCATATGGGTCAGCGCATCGGCCGTGAAGTCGATGTCGGCGCCGCCGCGCAGGATCAGATCGCCGTGCAGCACGCCGTTGGCGATGGTGCCGCTGCTGCGCATCTCGGTGCGGCCGCGGAAGATCGGGCCCAATTCTTCCAGGCCGACCAAGGTCGTCACCAGCTTGATGGTCGAGCCGGGATTCATCGCCTTGTCCGCTTCGTTCGACACGAGGATGGTGTCGCCGCGCAGCACGACGGCGCCGATGGCTTCCTCGGGAATGCCGCCGGCGGCGGCCAGTTTCGCCACCGGTTCGGGCAGTGCGGCATGGGTGAAGGAATACGCGCATGCCAGCAGCAGCGCAAGTACGGAACGGCGCAGGGTCATGGCAGCTCCTTAACCGAAGAACAGGTAAGCGACGAAGATCGCCGTGATGACGCCGGCCAGGTCGGCGATCAGGCCGCAGGAGATCGCATAGCGCGTCTTGCGGATGCCCACCGAGCCGAAATACAGGGCGACGATATAGAAGGTCGTGTCGGCCGAGCCCTGGAAGATGCAGGCCAGGCGGCCGACGAAGGAGTCGGGTCCATAGGTCGTCATGGCGTCGATCATCATCGCCTTCGAGCCGCTGCCGGACAGGGGCTTCATCAGCGCCGTCGGCAGGGCCGGCACGAAGTCGGTGCGCAGGCCCAGGCTGGAGAACACCCATTCGAAGCCGCCGACGATGAAGCCGAACACGCCCGCGTTACGGAACACGCTGATGGCCACCAGCATGCCGACCAGGTAGGGAATCACCGTCAGCGACGTCTGGATGCCGCCCTTGGCCCCTTCGATGAAGGCTTCGTAGACGTTCACGCCCTTGCGCAGCGCACCGATCAGGAAGACGGCGATAACGCTCATCAGGATCAGGTTGCTGACCACCTTCGACACGGTTTCGATCTCGCCCTTCGACAGGAACTGCGTGAAGTACCAGATCAGCGCGACGATGGCCGCCGTCATGCCGCCCAGCCAGGCCAGCACGACCCGGTCGAACAGGTTGATGCGCTGGCGGATCGACACGGCGATGATGCCGGCCAGCGTGGCGACATAGGTCGCGATCATGCAGGGAATGAAGATGTCGGACGGGTCGGCTGCGCCCAGGATCGCGCGCTGCGCCATGATCGCCAGCGGAATCAGGGTCAGCCCGGACGTGTGCAGCACGAGGAACATGATCTGGGCGTTGCTCGCTTCGTCCTTGTTCGGGTTCAGGGTTTGCAGGCTCTCCATCGCCTTCAGACCGAATGGGGTGGCGGCATTGTCCAGGCCCAGCAGGTTGGCCGAGAAGTTCATCACCATATGGCCCGTGGCCGGGTGGTCCTTCGGCACGCCGGGGAAGATGCGCGAGAAGAAGGGCGCGATGACCTTGGCCAGCCAGCCGATGGCGCCGGCCTTTTCGCCGATGTTCATGATGCCCAGCCACAGCGTCATCACGCCTGCCAGCGGCAGGGCGATGTCCATCACGCCCATGCGCGCGGCGTCGAAGGTGCCGTCGATGACTTTCTTGAAGATTTCCGTATCGCCCAGGAAGAGCCATTGGGCAAAGGCGGCCGCGAAGCCCACCAGGAAGAAGCCGGACCAGATGTAATTCAGGGACATGGAAGCGTCAGTAGTAAGCAATAATCCAGGCAAAGTATAGAGGACGCCCCGGCGCGCGCGATGAAAGAATGCGGGCCGGGTATGCAAAAAGCTTATGGAATGGTGCCGCTGCATTATGCTGGCGCCTTACGCCTGGACGATCGCCATGAAGACATTCCGCCAATTCGCCGCCGCGCTGCTGTGTGCCTGCACGGCCGCTTTTGCCACTGGCGCTGCCACGGCGCCCACCGCTGCCGGCAAGCCGCCCAAGGTGCTGCACGCCCTGCTGTCCACCGGCGAAACGGGCCTGGACCCTGCCGTCGCCTCCGACCTGGCCAGCCTGTCGCTGCTGGAGAACCTGTTCGACCCGATGCTGCGCTACGATTACCTGGCGCGGCCCGTCAGGCTGCAGGCCAACACGCTGGTGACCATGCCCACGGTGGACGCCGCCGGCACGACGTGGACCTTCCGCCTGAAGCCCGGCATGCACTTCGCGCCCGATCCGGCCTTCGGCGGCGCGCGCCGCGAAGTGACGGCCCAGGATTACGTCTACAGCCTGCAGCGGCTGTACGACCCGGCCCTGAAGTCGCCCTGGCTGTTCCTGTTCGAAGGCAAGCTGCTGGGCGACGCCGCCTGGCGCGAGCGCTTCAGCTACGCCACTGCCATTCCCGGCCTGCGCGCCCTCGACAGGTACACCCTGCAAATGCGCCTGAACACGCCGGATCCCAGCCTGCTGTTCTACCTGGCGTTGCCCGCCACCGGGGTCGTGGCGCGCGAGGCGGCCGAGCGCTACGGCAGCCAGCTGGGCAACCACCCCATCGGCAGCGGGCCGTTCATGATGGGCACATGGAAGCACAGCGACCGTATCACCTTGCTGGCCAACCCGGATTACCACGCAACGCTGGGCGGCAAGCGCCTGCCGCTGGTGGACCGGGTCGACGTGAAGATCATGGAGGAATACCAGTCGCGCGTGCTGGGATACCTGAATGGCGAATTCGACTACATCGAGCAGGTGCCGGAATCGATGCGCGACCTGGTGCTGGACCCGGCATCGAGCGCGCCCGTGCTCAAGTCGGAACTGGCGCGGCGCGGCATGGTGCTGGAACCCTTCCCCGTGCTGCAGACCTACTACATGTGGATGAACATGGAGGACCCCGTCATCGGCGGCTACTCGCCGGCCAAGGTGGCGCTGCGCCGCGCCATCGCGCTGGGCTACAACAGCGATGAAGACGTGGCGCTGCTGAAGAAAGGCCTGGCGTTGCCGGCCCAGTCGCCGCTGCCGCCGAATGTGCTGGGCTACGACCCGGCCTATCGCAGCCCCATCGCCTACGACCCGGCGCTGGCCCGCAAGCTGCTGGATCGCCACGGCTACCGCAAGGGTGCGGACGGCTACCGCACCCTGCCCGACGGGCGGCCGCTCACCCTGCGCATGCACAGCGAACCGTCGATGGTGGGGCGCCTGCGCGATGAGCTGTGGCGCAAGAACCTGACGGCCCTGGGCCTGCGCGTGCATTTCATCACGGACAAGAAGACGGAAATCATCAAGGCTTCGCGCCTGGGCAAGGTGATGATGTTCGAGACGAACTGGGTGGCCGACTTCCCCGATGGCGACAACTTCTACCAGCTGTTGTACGGCCCCAATGCGGGCCGCGCCAACTACGCGCGCTTCAACCTGCCGGCGTACAACGAGCGCTACGAAAAGGCGCGCCAGCTGGCCGATGGACCTGAGCGGCAGGCCCTGTACCGCGAACTGGCGCAGCTGATCCACGCCTACAACCCGTGGGTGCTGCTGACGCACCCGATCTCCGCCGATATCCGGCAACCGTGGCTAAAAAACTACAAGCGCCATCCGGTCGAATTCACAAACTGGCGATATCTGGATATCGACCTGCCTGCCCGCGAGCGCGCCGCTAAAATGACGCCCTGACAATTGGCATGAATGCATTCCATCAGGTTATGGCAGCGTCAGCAATTTTCATTAGGTGGCGCCAAACGCGCCACGCTACCCTGGACCGCCGGACCAGATACCGACAACGGGCAGCGCAATGACGCCGCCGCCGGCAACCGCATCATCGGCGCATTATTGGGACTCCCGCCACGGTGGAGTCCCCAACTTTTGGGAGAGAACCGTGAAACTGAACAAACTGGCGCAGCTGCTTGCGCTGATCGGCGTTGCCGGTCCCGCCATCGCGCAGGAAGCACCGGCACCGCAGATGCAGCGTGTCGAAATCACCGGCAGCAGCATCAAGCGCATCGCCAAGGAAGGCGCGCTGCCCGTGCAGACCATTACCTTCGACACGATCCGCAAGGCCGGCATCACGGACACGGCGCAGCTGATGCGGCTGATCTCCGCCAACGGCACGGGTGCCGACAATATGACGTCGGGGAACAACGTCTTCGGCGCCGACGCCGACCGCGTCTCCGGCGGCGCCTCGTTCGCGTCGCTGCGCGGCCTGGGCCCGAACGCCACCCTGGTGCTGCTGAACGGCCGCCGGCTGGGCAACCACGGCGGCAGCGGCAAGGCCGTCGACCTGAACGCGATCCCGCTGGGCGCCGTCGCCCGCGTCGAGATCCTCAAGGACGGTGCCTCCGCCATCTACGGCACCGATGCCATCGGCGGCGTCGTCAACTTCATCCTGCGCACCGACTACAAGGGCCTGGAAGCATCCACCACCCTGAACGCCACCGAGGCGGGCGGCGGCATGGAGCGCAGCTACTCGCTGCTGGGCGGCCTGGGCGACCTGCAGGCGGACGGCTGGAACGTGATGGCCAGCGTGACGCACGACGTCAACGACAAGCTCGAATCGCGCCAGCGCCGCTTCGCCAACGGCTTCCAGCCCGAACGGGGCCTGTCGCCGGACACCACCGGCACGCCCTACGCGAACATCCTGACCGGCGCCGGCACGGCCCTGGGCACGGGCTTCAAGATGCCGGGCGACGCCACCACCTACCTGCAGGCCGGCCTGCTGAGCCTCCAGGGCAAGTGCGACAGCGTGCCCGGCATGTCGCAATACCAGACCGACCTGTGGAAGGACGTCACGTCGCCCACGCGCACCCGCTATTCCTGCGCCTACGACTACGGCGGCGACTACGTGATCGGCTTCCCCGTCGAGCGCACCACGGCCGTTTCGCGCGGCACCTTCAAGATCGACGACAACCACCGCGTGTTCGCCGAGTTCCTCGGATCGCGCACGGAGGCGACGGCCGAACTGACGCCGCTGCAGATTTCGACCAGCCTGGCCAACGGCAATGCCTATCCTGTCAACGGGCCGTACTACCAGGACCTGTCGGCCTATATCCCCAGCTACGACCGCAGCAAGCCGATCATCTACAAATGGCGCACCACGCCATGGGGCAATCGCACCCAGTACAACGAGGCCGAGAGCTACCGGGGCCTGCTGGCGGCCGAAGGCACGCTGGCCGGCAAGTACGACTACAAGGTAGGCCTGTCGCGCTCCATCAGCACGACGCAGACGGACCTGGTGGACGGCTACGGCTACACGGACAAGATCTACGCGGCCCTGGCCAGCGGCATCGTCAACCCGTGGGCGGCGCCGGGCCAGGCCCAGACCCAGCAGGCCATGGACCTGATCGAATCGACCAAGTACCGGGGCGCGTTCCAGCACGGCCGCACGACGATGACGCAGCTGGACGGCTCGGTTTCAGGGGAAGTGTTCAACCTGCCCGCCGGCGCCGTGTCGATGGCGGCCGGCTTCGACCTGCGCAAGGAGACGTATTCCTTCGGCCAGGATGTCGATGCAACGAAGATCCTGCTCTCGCCGGGGAACGCCAACCTGGACCAGGCCACGCGCTACGTGCGCGCCGTGTATGCCGAGGCCCTGGTGCCCGTGCTGAAGGACCTGGAAGTGCAGCTGGCGATCCGCCGCGACAACTACAGCCTGATCGGCGCCACCACCAATCCGAAGGTGGCCTTCCGCTACCAGCCGCTGCAAACGCTGCTGTTCCGGGGCTCGGCCGGCAAGGGCTTCCTGGCGCCCAGCTTCAACCAGCTGTATGCGGGCCGCCTGTCGCAGGAACTGCCGAACGGGATCATCGACCAGCAAGGCTGCGCCGCCAACCCCGGCAACCCGGCTTACTGCGCCATCGAACGGCTGGACTACAACACCGGCGGCAATCCGTCGCTGCGGCCCGAAACGTCGAAGCAAGGCACCCTGGGCATCGTGGCTGAACCCTTCCGCAACTTCAGCGTATCGCTGGACTGGTGGGCCATCAATATCAAGGACCGCATCCTGAACCGCACGCCCCAGGTGGTGCTGAACAATTACCAGTACCTGCCGCAGTACATCGTGCGCGCCCCAGACGGCACCATCGATCACGTGGAAGCGGGCTGGATCAACGCGGCCGGCCTGAAGACGCGTGGCATCGACATCGGCCTGCGCTACGACGGCAAGGTCGATGGCTACACCTACGCGGCCGTGCTGGACGGGACCTACCTGGACAGCTTCAAGTTCGCCGAGTTCGAAGGCCAGCCGTACAAGGAGCAGGTCAGCCAGTTCAGCACGCGCGACATCTACCTGCGCTGGAAGCACACGGCCAGCCTGACGGTCGGCAAGGGCAACTGGAGTGCCCTGCTGATGCAGCGTTACGCGTCGGGCTACAACGACCAGCTGCCCAACGGCGGCAAGGGCACGCCGCCGGCCGGCTTCGACCCGCGCGTGAAGCACTACACGAAGCACGACGTGTCGCTGACCTATACGGGCTTCCCGAAGACCACCATCACGGTGGGCATCCAGAACCTGTTCGACACCGACCCGCCGTTCACGGCGCACAACGTGGATGAAGTGGTGGGTGCCGGCTGGGACCCGCGCGTGGCCGATCCACGGGGCCGGGCGCTGTCGTTCAATCTGAAGTACAAGTTCTTCTGATTGACCACCCGGCGCAACCTGGGCCGCCTGCTGGCGGCCGGCGTCATTGCCCGACTCGCCGCCGGCCTGCCGGCGGCGCGGGCCGCGTCACCGAAGCTCGCGTCACCGAATTTGACGGCACCGAAACTCACGTCATACACTCCACCGCAACCGCGTAGGCATACCATGCCGCATCCCCCGCTGATCAAACCACCCCGGCTGGCGCCGGGCAATACCGTCGGCCTGATCGCGCCGGCCGGCGTCATCTCCCAGGCCCTGGTCGACAAGTCCGTCGCCCGCGTCGAGGCGCTGGGCTTTCGCGTCAGGCTGGGGGCGCACCTGACGGCCGTGCATGGCAATTACGCCGGGCTGTGGGCCCAGCGCATGATCGACTTCAACGCCATGTTCCGCGACCCGGACGTGAAGGCCATCTGGGCCATCCGGGGCGGCTCGGGCGCGCTGCAACTGCTGCCGCACATCGATTACCAGATGGTGCGCGCCAACCCGAAGATCTTCGTCGGCTATTCCGACATCACGGCCCTGCACCTGGCGCTGCGGCGCCACGCCGGCCTCGTGACGTTCCACGGTCCGCTGGCCATGTCGACGCCGTCGGACTATGCGACGACGCACCTGATGAACCTGTTGATGGACCCGCAGGAAGAATATGTGATTCCCATGTCGGCGGAAAACGACCGCCGCGCGCTGCTGGCGCCGCAGTTCACGCGCCGTACCGTCGTGGCGGGCGTGGCCGAAGGGCGGCTGACGGGCGGGAACCTGTCGCTGGTGGCGGCGCTGGCCGGCACGCCGTACGCGGCCGATATCCGCGACAGCATCCTGTTCCTGGAAGACGTCAACGAGGAGCCCTACCGGATCGACCGCATGCTGATGCAGCTGCAGATGAACCAGCCCTTCGGCCAGGCGGCCGGCGTGATGCTGGGCGTGTTCGAAGGCTGCGGGCCGGCGCCGGGCGAAAGCGCGCTGACCCTGGATGAGACGACGGACCAGCACCTGCGGCCCTTGAGGATTCCCGCCGTGACGGGCTACTCCTTCGGCCATATCCGCGACCAGTTCACCCTGCCGATGGGCCTGCGCGCCCGGCTCGATACGGGGACGCAGACCCTGACGTTGCTGGAGGCCGGCGTCAGCTGACGCCGGCCGCTCCTCCTAGCGCACGCCGGCGACGGCCAGTGCCGTCATGTTGACGATGCGGCGCACCGTCGCGCTCGGGCTGAGGATGTGCACCGATTTGGCTGCGCCCAGCAGGATCGGGCCGACCGTGACGCCCTTGCCTGCCGCCACCTTCAGGATATTGAAGGTGATGTTGGCAGCGTCCAGCGACGGCATCACCAGGAGGTTGGCGCTGCCGCTGTAGCCGCCTTCGGGCTGGTACAGGCGGCGGATGTCCTCGGACAGCGCGGCGTCGCCGTGCAGTTCGCCCAGCACCGGCAGTTCCGGATCGCTCGCGGCCAGCAGGTCGCGCGCGTCGCGCATCTTGCGGGCGGACGGTCGCTCGGACGAGCCGAAGATCGAATGCGACAAGAGCGCCGCCTTCGGTTCCAGGCCGAACTGGCGCAGCTCGGCCGCCGCCAGGCGCGTGATGGCCGCCAGTTCCTCGGCGTTCGGGCTGTCGTTGACGTAGGTGTCCGTGATGAACAGGGTCAGCTTGTCCAGCACCAGCGCGTTCATCGCCGCCAGCACGTTCACGCCCGGCGCCATGCCGATCTCGTTCTTCACGTGCGCCAGGTGGCTGTCGTAGCCGTCCTTCATGCCGCAGATCAGCGCATCGACGTCACCGCGCGCCAGCAGGCGGCAGCCCTGCTTCGTCGTGTCGCCGTCGGCGTCCACCAGCGTGTAGTCGACGTCGCGGCGCAGGCGCAGGCCGGCCTTGCGGATGGCCTGCTCCACTTCCTTGGCGTCGCCGATCAGCACCGGCTTGGCCAGGCCCTGGTCGACCACGGTCTGGGCCGCGCGCAGCACGCGCTGGTCGGCGCCTTCGGCGTAGGCCACACGGCCCGGCTTGGCCTTGGCCTGGGCGAACACGGGTTTCATGAAGAAGCCGGTGTGGTAGATCATCTCGGCCAGCTTGTCGCGGTAGGCCGCCATGTCCTCGATGGGGCGGGTGGCCACGCCGGAGGCTTCGGCGGCGGCGGCGACGGCCGGGGCGATTGCCGCGATCAGGCGCGGGTCGAACGGCTTGGGAATGATGTAGTCGGGGCCGAAGGTCAGGTCCTGCCCCGCATAGGCGGCGGCCACGGCGTCATTCGCTTCCGCTTCGGCCAGTTCGGCAATGGCCGTCACGCAGGCCAGCTTCATCTCGTCGGTGATGCGGGTGGCGCCGCAGTCGAGCGCACCGCGGAAGATGTAGGGGAAGCACAGCACGTTGTTGACCTGGTTCGGGTAGTCCGACCGGCCGGTGGCGATGATGCAGTCCGGCCGTGCGGCGCGGGCCACTTCCGGGCGGATTTCCGGCTCCGGATTGGCCAGGGCCAGGATCACGGGGCTGCGTGCCATGGTTTTCACCATGTCGGCGCTCAAGACGCCGGCGGTGGAGCAGCCCAGGAACACGTCGGCATCGCGCACGATGTCGGCCAGGGTGCGCGCGCTCGTGTCCTGCGCATAGCGGGCCTTGTTCGCTTCCATGTTCGCTTCGCGGCCGACGTGGATCACGCCTTTCGAATCGGCCACGAAGATGTTCTCGCGCCGCACGCCCAGGCTGACCATCATGTCCAGGCAGGCGATGGCGGCCGCGCCGGCGCCGGAGGCGGCCAGCTTGACGTCGCCCAGTTCCTTGCCCACCACCTTCAGCGCGTTCAGCAGGGCCGCGCTGGAGATGATGGCGGTGCCGTGCTGGTCGTCGTGGAAGACGGGGATGTTCATCCGCTCGCGCAGCTTCTTCTCGATGTAGAAGCACTCGGGCGCCTTGATGTCTTCCAGGTTGATGCCGCCCACGGTGGGTTCGAGCATGGCGATGGCGTCGACCAGCTTGTCCGGATCGAGTTCGTCCAGCTCCAGGTCGAACACGTCGATGCCGGCGAATTTCTTGAACAGGCAGCCCTTGCCCTCCATCACGGGCTTCGAGGCCAGCGGCCCGATATTGCCCAGGCCCAGCACGGCCGTGCCGTTGCTGATGACGGCCACCAGGTTGCCGCGCGAGGTGTATTCGGCCGCCATGGCCGGGTCGGCGGCGATTTCCTCGCAGGCGTAGGCCACGCCGGGGGAATAGGCCAGCGACAGGTCGCGCTGGTTCGACAGCGGCTTGGTGGCCACCACTTCGATCTTGCCGCGCACGGGGCTGCGGTGATATTCCAGCGCGTCGGCGCGCAATTGGGTGTCGCGGCTGTCTTCCTGGCTGCTTTCGGTGCTCATCTTGTCTCCTGCTGCGTTTGTCATGAATCGGTTGAGGCGGTGCCTTGGGCGAGTCTGGCGCTGCTCCTGGCCGCAATATCGTACACCAATGTCAATATTTCGTTTCGCCAAGGCCTTGGCGCCACCGACCAGCCGAACGTCGCCGCCCCGCTCGCCCCGGTAGAATTGGCGTCATGACAATACTCAACCGCAATGCCACTGCCTACGTGCTCGGCCATCCATTGCGTTTCGCGCTGCAGTGCCTGGCCGGCTTCCGGGCCAACCAGGGCCTGCTGCTGGCAGGTGCTGTCGCCTACTATTCGCTGCTGTCGATCGTGCCGCTGGTGATGCTGGTGGTGGTGGCGCTGTCGCACATCATCGATCCGAAGGAACTGCTGGAAACCATCGGGCATTACCTGGAATGGCTGGTGCCGGGGCAGTCCGGCGCCATCGTGGCCGAGGTGGCCCACTTCCTCGACCACCGCGACCTGGTCGGCTGGTTCCTGGGCCTGACGATGCTGTTTTTCAGCTCGCTCGCATTCACCGTGCTGGAAAACGCCATGTGCGTCATCTTCATCCACCGCGTGGCCGTGCGGCGGCGTCATTACGCCATTTCCGCCGTGCTGCCCTACTGCTACATCCTGTGCCTGGGCGTGGGCGCGCTCGTCGTCACCCTGGTGGCGGGCAGCCTGCAGGTAATCGGCGCGGAGAATGTGCGCCTGTTCGGCTACGAATGGTCGCTGCACGGCCTGTCCGGCGCCCTGCTGTACCTGCTGGGCCTGTCCGGCGAGGTGCTGCTGCTGTCGTCGATCTATATGGTGATGCCGGTGGGCCGGCTGTCGTGGCAGCACGCGCTGATCGGCGGCGTCACGGCCACCGTGCTGTGGGAAATCGCCCGGCACGTGCTGGTGTGGTATTTCTCCACCTTGTCGCAGGTGAATGTCGTGTACGGCTCGATGACAACGGCCATCGTCGTCATGTTCAGCCTGGAGATCGGCGCCACCCTGCTGCTGTTCGGGGCCCAGGTGATCGCCGAATACGAGAAGGTGGCGCGGGGCGACGTGACGCCGACGCCGCCGCTGCGCACGCCGGCCTGAGCGGCCCTACGCCGGCGGCAGCATGATGACGAAGCGGGCCCCGCCCAGTGGCGACGTCTCGATGCGCAGGGCGCCACCGTGCAGCGACACGGCCTTGCTGGCGATCGACAGGCCCAGGCCGAAGCCGCCCGTGTTGCGGTCGCGGCTGCGGTCGAGCCGGTAGAAGGGCTCGAACACCCGCTCCCGCTCGTCTTCCGGAATGCCGGGTCCGTCGTCGTCGACGACGATGATAACGCCGTCGACCTTGCGAGCGGCCGACAGCGCCACCCGGCCGTTGGCATATTTCTGGGCATTCCTCAACAGGTTGCCGGTGGCGCGCATCAGCAGGCGGCAGTCACCGTAATAGGTGCCCAGGCCATCGGGCACGGACACGTCCAGCGACACCGTCGACGGCGGCAGCGTATTGGCGCAACTGCGCAGCGCGTCCGTCACGTTGAAGGTCTCGTAGCGCAGCGGCTGCTCGCTGTCCAGGCGCGCCATGCCCAGCAGTTCGCTGACGAGCGACTTCAGCTCCGTCAGGTCGCCCTGCATGCTGCCGATGCGCTTTTCCAGCACCGTGTCGCCCACCGTGTCATGCAGCAGCTCCAGCGCGAATTCGAGGCGGGCAATCGGCGTGCGGATTTCGTGGGACACGGAGTTCAACAGGCCCCGCTGCGATTCCAGCAGGGTTTCGATGCGGTCCGCCATGTGGTTGATGCGTTCGGCCAGCGGATAGATGCTGTCGTCCGGCTTCATCTGCGCGCGCACCTTCAGCTGGCCGGCGCCGAAACGGTCCGCCACCTTCATCAGGGCCTGCAGGCCGCGCCAGTGCGAGCGCGACCACACGCCGATGGGTACCAGCAGCGCCAGCGCCACGATGATGTAGCGCACCGCCTCCATCTGCAGGGCCACCTTGATGTCGATCGGCAGGTTCTGCGCGTGGATGGCTTCTTCATTGCTGCCGATATATTTGTCGCCCGTCAGGTCGACGCGGCGGTACAGCGCCTTGCTGCCGATATCGATAACCACCTCGCCCCGGTCGAAGGCCTCGCGCTCGCGGCTGGGCAACTGGGCCCGCGCCGTGCTGAGGGGAATCAGCTCGAAGCGCACATCCGACACTTCGCGCACCTTGTTCAGCCGGTCGAGCCATCCGTCCGCCGGGGCCTGGTCGACATATTGCTCCAGCAGGAAGATCTGCGCCGCCGCCTGGTTGCGGGCGATGCTTTCCAGCGGGTCGCCGAACATGCGGTTGATGGCGAAGTACACGATCAATGCCGCCACGCTGATCGACAGCATCACGAGGGTGAAGAATCGGAAGAACAGGCGGTTCATGTTGCCATTGTATAAGAAACAAGACCTGTAAAACCACGGTCACACATTTATGACAAAAGCAGGACAGATTGGGGCGGATTGCGCTATCACTCCTGTATACGATGGCAATGCCTGTTTCCGCCGGCGGCAGGATGCTGTCCGCGTCTCCCGGATGGCCTTGCGATGGCATCCGGCATGATTTGTTTACATAACTCAACGATTGAAAAACAGGCCCATTACAACGGGAGAGACGCGATCTCTCGGAAAACCGAGTGTGCAGTGCTGACCATGGCGCCCATCCGCTCCCTGCTGTTGCTGTTGACCTTGTGCGCCGTGGCGCGCACCGGCGCCGCACAGCCGCAGGAGGCCGGCTGGATCAGCTACCGCGAGGCCTACCGGGCCATGGTGACATTCGCCAAGTACGGCAAGGCAAAGAATTTCCTGCAGAATCATTACCAGGTGACGCCGAAAGACCCCGGCCAGTCGCTGGAGGGCGTGCGGCTCACGTTGACGGGCCGCACGACGCAGCTGAACCTGCCGCTGGACCCTACCGGCCGCACCGTCCTGCCGCTGCTGAAGGCCGCCTACGACGAGAATGCCATGCTGGTGTTGAACCGCAATGCCAGCCTGTTTACGTTCCAGCCGCGGCTGTCGATCGTGCCGCGGGTGGACGGCATCTATGAGGGACAGGACTTGCGCATGGCCTGCGACCAGGCCCTGCAATACATGCGCTACACGGACCCCGGCTACGCCAGCCGCCAGTGCAAGGGAGTGCGCTTTGCCTTCGTGCCGAAAAGCGACGCGGCCGTGCGTATCCGCGACCCGGAACGCGAGGTGACGTTGGTGCCGGAGCTGGGCCCCGCCTTCGACGGCGAGGCCAATGCCGGCTTTCGCGTGATGACCTACCGCTTTGCCGACTGGGCCGAGCGCATCCACGTCATCAGCCAGAATGCACCGGTGGCCATCGCCCCGGTGATCGAATGACGACGAACGACTACGCCCAGGCCGACGGCGAGAACAGGTAGCCTTCGCCCCAGACGGTCTTGATCTTTTCCGAATCGGAATCGTCGAACTTGCGGCGCAGCTTCGAAATGCTGTTGTCGATGCTGCGGTCCAGGCCGTCGAACTCGATGCCCCGCATCTTCTTCAGCAGTGCATCGCGCGACAGCACCGTGCCGGCCGACTCGGCCAGCACCAGCAGCAGCTTGTATTCCGTATTGCTGAGCACGCACGGCTCGCCGCGCCACGTCACCGTGCGGTCGCTCGTGGCGATCGACAGGGCGCCGAAGGTCAGCATGTCGCTCGGCTGCTTGCTCTGGGCCCGGCGCAACAGGGCACGCAGGCGCGCCAGCAGCACGCGCGGCTGGACCGGCTTGTTGATGAAGTCGTCCGCACCCTGCTCCAGCAGCGACACTTCATCGTAGGAATCCTCGCGCGCCGTCATGATCAGGATGGGAATCTTGGTCAGGTCGCGCAACTGGCGGCACACCAGCATGCCGTCCAGGCCGGGCAGCATCAGGTCCAGTACGACGATATCGGGCGGTGCCGCCTTGAAGCGGGCCACGGCTTCGTCGCCGCGGCTGACCACGTCCACATTGAACTCATAGCCCGCCAGGTACTCCGTGACCAGATCGGCCAGGCGGGCATCGTCTTCCACCAGCATCACTCGATACATAGCAATTCTCCTTCATGCAACATTTTATAAGAGCGCTGCGCCCCAGCGGAAAATCCTCCTCATATTATGACAATCTGATACATAAACGAGACGATTTCTGAGTACCGCCGGGGCTGCTTCAATGTTGCGCAAGGAGCGTGGCTACAGGGCGCGGGCGATCAACAGCTTCTGGATATCGCTGGTGCCTTCGTAGATCTGGCACACGCGCACGTCGCGGTAGATGCGTTCGACGGGGAAGTCGGACACGTAGCCGTAGCCACCGTGCACCTGGATCGCATCCGAGCAGACCCGTTCGGCCATCTCGGACGCGAACAGCTTGGCCATCGCTGCCTCCTTCAGGCACGGCAGGCCTGCATCCTTCATCGATGCCGCGTGCAGGATCAGCTGGCGCGCTGCCTCGATCTGCGTTGCCATCTCGGACAGCTTGAACTGCACGGACTGGTGGTTGAAGATGGGCTGGCCGAAGGTTTCCCGTTCGCGCGCATAGCTCAATGCCGCCTCGAAGGCTGCGCGCGCCATGCCGACCGACTGCGAGGCGATGCCGATGCGCCCGCCTTCCAGGCCGGACAGGGCGATCTTGTAGCCCATGCCTTCCTCGCCGATCAGGTTCTCCGCCGGAATGCGGCAGTTCTCGAACAGGATCTGGGCCGTGTCGGAAGAATGCTGGCCCATCTTCTGCTCCAGCCCGGCGACGATATAGCCCGGGGCCGACGTCGGCACCCAGAAGGCGCTGATGCCCTTCTTGCCGGCCGCCTTGTCCGTCACGGCCATGACGATGGCCACGTCGGCATACTTGCCCGACGTGATGAACTGCTTGACGCCGTTGATCACATAGTCGTCGCCGTCGCGCGTGGCCGTCGTGCGCAGGGCCGCCGCATCGCTGCCCGTATGCGGTTCCGTCAGGCAGAACGCGCCCAGCATGTCGCCCTGGGCCAGCGGGCGCAGCCACTGCTCCTTCTGGCGCGCGTTGGCATACATCATCGCGATGCTGCACACGGGGCAGTTGTTGACGGAGATGATGGTCGACGTGCCGCCATCGCCGGCGGCGATTTCCTCCAGCACCAGCGCCAGCGACACATAATCCAGCCCGGCCCCGCCCAGTTCCTCCGGCACGGCCACGCCAAAGGCGCCCAGCGCCGCCAGCTCCTTCAGCTCCGCCTGGGGAAAGTAATGCTCCCTGTCCCACTTCGCCGCCTGCGGCGCCAGCCGCTCCTGCGCAAAGCTGCGCAAGGCATCGCGGATCATCCGGTGTTCTTCGCTCAATACCATGGTCTCTTCCTGTCTCTCTTATTGTTCAGCTTGTGTCCACGCTGGGGGCATAGCAGCGATCTTGAGAAGCATCGCTTCGCGCTGCGAAGCGGGCACTGGCATGCAAGCCAAGGCCCTTTAGACCCACCTCGACACGGCCTCAGCTGTCTGTAAGCTGAGCTCGTGTCTTTGTCGGGGTCTGACCCCAAGGTGGACACGGGGTCAGCCGTGCTGGCAGTGCCTTACCACCCAATCGCCTTGCCGTCGTAGGTGATGTAGGTGGCCTTGTCCGATGCCGGCAAGGTGGCCAGCGTGTCGCGGATGCCGGCGGCGCTCTCTTCCGGGGTGATGTCGGCCGTGGCACCGCCCATGTCCGTGCGGACCCAGCCCGGGTGGAAGGCGACGCACGTGACGCCGTGGCCACCGAAGGTCAGGGCCGTGTCGATCAGCACCGAGTTCAGCGCCGCCTTGCTGGCGCGGTACAACGAACCGACCGCGCTGTGGCGCTCGCTGAGCGAACCCATGCGCGAGGACAGCACGGCCAGCTTGCCGCGCCGGGACGCGACCAGCGGCGCCAGCATCGGCAGCAGGCGCATCGCCGCCAGCACATTGGTGTGCATCACGTTGTCGAAGTCGGCCTGGACGGGGAAGCCGTCATGGCGCGGGCCGTACACGCCCGCGTTCAGGATGGCGACGTCGAGCTGCTCGTCGTCCAGCTTCCAGCCCATGCCGGCCACGGCGTCGACATCGTTGACGTCCAGCCGATGCGGTTCCGCACCCAGCGCGCCCAGCGTTTCGCAATCGGCCTCCTGGCGTGCCGTGGCGATCACGCGCCAGCCGGCGGCCCGGTACTGGCGCACCAGTTCCAGGCCGATGCCGCGCGAGGCGCCGATGATGAGTGCGGTCGGCATCTCAGGCCAGCTCGATGCCGACGGCCGTCGCTTCGCCACCGCCGATGCACAGCGCCGCCACGCCACGCTTGCCGCCGCGGTCCTTCAGCGCGCCCAGCAGGGTGACAATGATGCGGGCGCCGGAGGCACCGATCGGGTGGCCCAGCGCGCAGGCGCCGCCGTGCACGTTGACTTTGTCGTGCGGGATGTCCAGCTCGTGCATGGCCGCCATCGGCACGGCCGCAAACGCCTCGTTGATTTCGAACAGGTCGACGTCACCCACTTTCCAGCCGTTCTTCGCCAGCAGCTTCTGGATGGCGCCCACGGGAGCCGTCGTGAATTCATTCGGCGCCAGCGCGTTGGTGGCATGGCCGACCACGCGGGCGATGACGGTGGCGCCCAGCTTCTGCGCCGTCGATTCGCGCATCATCACCAGGGCCGCGGCGCCATCGTTGATCGACGAGGACGAAGCGGCCGTGATGGTGCCGTCCTTCTTGAAGGCCGGTTTCAGCGACGGGATCTTGTCCAGCTTGGCCTTGACGGGGCCTTCGTCCTTGTCGATGACGGTGTCGCCGCCGCGGCCGGAAACGGTGACGGGTGCGATTTCCCAGGCGAACTTGCCGCCCGTGGCCGCGGCCTGCGCGCGCTTGACGGATTCGATGGCGAAGGCGTCCTGCGCCTCGCGCGTGAAGCTGAACTTGGTGGCGCATTCCTCGGCGAACGTGCCCATCGAACGGCCGCCGCCGGATTTTTCATCCTTGCTGTAGGCGTCTTCCAGGCCGTCGAGCATCATGTGGTCGAACATCATGCCGTGGCCGATGCGGTAGCCGCCGCGCGCCTTCGGGATCAGGTAGGGCGCGTTGGTCATCGATTCCATGCCGCCGGCGATGACGACGTCAGCGCTGCCGGCCACCAGCTGGTCATGGGCGAAGATGGCGGCCTGCATGGCCGAACCGCACATTTTCGACAGGGTGACGGCGCCGGTGGAGGTCGGCAAGCCCGCCTTCAGCAGCGCCTGGCGTGCCGGAGCCTGGCCCTGGCCGGCCATCAGGCAGTTGCCGAAGTAGACGTGTTCGACCAGTTCCGGCGCGATGCCGGCACGCTCGACGGCCGCCTTGATGGCGACGGCGCCCAGGTCGTTCGCGCTCAGGCTGGAAAAGTCGCCCTGGAAGGCGCCCATCGGGGTACGAGCGGCGCCGACGATAACGATAGGATCATTCATTTTCAATAGTCTCCGAAAAAAGGGGCGGTTCGGCCGGGGCCGGCGCCGGGGGTGCTGGTAATTGATTACAGAACCGTATCGATTGCGGATACGGGAAAACGTCTTCGATAAAACCGTCCAGGATGCGTTGCTTGCGCGCCTGCCACCATTCCTGGGTCAGCAGGTCGGCGTGGTGCTTCATGAAAAATTTGCGGATCTTCGCGTTCCCCAACAGGAATTTGCCGAACTGTTCGGGGAACACGTCGTGCCGGCCGATCGGATACCACGGTTCGGAGGCCATCTCATCCTCCTCGTTGCGGGGCTCGGGAATCTTGCGGAATACGCAGTCCGTGATGTATTCGATTTCGTCGTAGTCATAGAATACGACGCGCTTGTGGCGTGTGACGCCGAAGTTCTTGTACAGCATATCGCCGGGGAAGATATTCGCGGCCACCAGGTCCTTGATGGCATTGCCGTACTCGACGATGCCGTGTTCCATGTCCAGGTCGTTGCCGGCCGCTTCCGCGTTGGTCAGCCACATATTCAGCGGCACCATGCGGCGCTCGATATACAGGTGACGGATGATCAATTGATCGCCTTCTTCCTCCAGCAGCGATGGCGCGTGATGCTTCAGCTCGGCGATCAGCTCCTCGGCGAAGCGGTGGCGTGGGAAGGCCACGTTCGAGTATTCCAGGGTATCGGCCATGCGCCCGACCCGGTCGTGGTGCTTGACCAGCAGGTATTTCTCCTTGATCTGGGCCCGTGTGGTTTCCTTCGGCGCCGGATAGAAATCCTTGATGACCTTGAACACATACGGGAAGGACGGCAGCGCGAACACGAGCATGACGAGACCGCGGATGCCGGGCGCCGACTCGAACAGGTCGGACGAGTGTTTCAAGTGCTGCAGGTAGTCGCGGTAGAACAGCGTCTTGCCCTGCTTTTGCAGGCCGAGGATGGTGTAGATCTCGCTGCGCGGCTTGCGCGGCAGCAGGCTGCGCAGGAACTGCACATAGGCCGACGGCACTTCCATGTCCACCAGGAAGTAGGCGCGCGTAAACGAAAACAGGATGACGATCTGCTCCCGTTCCAGCAGCACTGTGTCGAGCACCAGCTCGCCGTTGCGGTTGTGCAGGATGGGCAGCACGAAGGGCAGCTCGCGGTCGCCGTTGATGGCCTTGCCGACGATATACGCGCCCTTGTTGCGGAAGAACAGGCTCGACAGCACCTGGAACTGGGCGTTCGGCGCCAGTTCGTCGCCGAAGAAATACTGCAGCCGCTCCTGCACCTGGGCCACGTCGCGCGACAGGTTGGCAAAGCGTGTCTCGAGCTGGAAATTGGTGACGATGCGCTTCAACGTGAACGTCATGCCGTCCACCGCCGGGTAGTACACGCGGTAGGTGGGCGACAGCTCTTCCGTCTCGATATATTCCGTCGACACGACCGGGCGCACGAAGATGAACTCGTTGTTGAAGTAACTGCGGTGCAGGATATTGCAGCAGACGGAATTGAAGAAGGTCTCGGCCAGTTCCGGGCGCTTGTGCCCGGCCAGCATGCCGATGTAATGCAGCTTCAGCTCGCGCCACACTTCGTCCGTCAGCTCGGCCGGATCGTACTCGTCTTCCAGTAGCTGCACGCATTCCTGCACGCGGTGGTCGTAAAAACCGATGCGCGAGCGCGCCGCCGCCTGCGCCTCGTTCCACAGGCCCTTCTCGAAATACCGCTTGGCATCCTGGCTGGCCTGGCGGAATAGCCGATAGTGCTTGTCGAAACCGTCGCGGATGGTGCCGGCGATATCGAAGGCAATCTGGGACGACAGCAGTTTGGGAAAAACAGCCTGGCTCATCAGCGTTCTCGCGAAGGTGACTGCCGAGTTCGTGTCCACTTTTCACACCGTGGGGTCAGACCCCGACAAGGACACAAGCTCAACAATGACGCAGCCGAGTCCGTGTCTATGTCGGGGTCTGACCCCACCGTAGACACGGACTCGGCTATACAGCCTTACTTGGTTTCGGCGAACAGCTCGCGGCCGATCAGCATGCGGCGGATTTCGCTGGTGCCGGCGCCGATTTCGTACAGTTTGGCGTCGCGCCACAGGCGACCGACCGGGTACTCATTGATATAGCCGTTGCCGCCCAGGGCCTGGATCGCTTCGCCCGCCATCCACGTGGCCTTTTCCGCGCTGTACAGGATGGCGCCGGCGGCATCCTTGCGCAGCGCGCGCACCTGCTCTGGCGACGTAGCGCGGTCGCAGGCCTGGCCGACGGCGTAGACGTAGGCCTTGCAGGCCATCATGGTCGAGTACATATCGGCCAATTTGCCCTGCATCAGCTGGAATTCGCCGATCGGCTGGCCGAACTGCTTGCGGTCGTGCACGTAAGGGACGACCACGTCCATGCAGGCCTGCATGATGCCCAGCGGGCCACCGGACAGCACGGTGCGCTCGAAGTCCAGGCCGGACATCAGCACATTGACGCCCTTGCCTTCGCCGCCCAGCACGTTTTCCACCGGCACTTCGCAATCCTGGAACACCAGTTCGCCCGTGTGCGAGCCGCGCATGCCCAGCTTGTCCAGTTTCTGCGCGATCGAGAAGCCCTTGAAGCCTTTTTCGATCAGGAAGGCCGTCATGCCACGGGGGCCCGCTTCCAAATCGCTCTTGGCATACACGACCAGGGTATCGGCATCCGGGCCGTTGGTGATCCACATTTTCGTGCCGTTCAGCACCCAGCGGTCGCCCTTGAAGTCGGCGCGCAGCTTCATGCTGACCACGTCCGACCCGGCATTCGGCTCGGACATCGCCAGTGCGCCGATATGTTCGCCGGAAATAAGCTTCGGCAGATACTTGCGCTTCTGTTCTTCCGTGCCGTTGCGCTTGATCTGGTTGACGCACAGGTTCGAATGGGCGCCGTAGGACAGGCCGACCGACGCGGACGCGCGCGAAATCTCTTCCATCGCCACGATATGGGCCAGGTAGCCCATATTGGCGCCGCCGTATTCCTCGCTGACGGTGATGCCCAGCAGGCCCAGCTCGCCCATCTTGCGCCACAAATCCATCGGGAACTGGTCGCTGCGGTCGATCTCGGCCGCGCGGGGCGCGATTTCCGCGCTGGCAAACTGCTGCACGGCTTCGCGCAGGGCGGCGATGTCCTCGCCGTGGTCAAAAGTCAGGCCTGGGAGATGGAGCATGTCTTCCTCGTCTTCGATGGATTGTTATAGAGCGCTGATTTTACGCCGATGTGACGTTTACGTAAACGTAACTCAGATCGGGCAAGTCACATCCTTCACTTCGCCGCCTGCCGCTCGGCCAGCAGCCGCCGGCACTCGTCCTCGTGCGCCGTGATTTCCGACAGCGACATCTCGATATCCTCGCGCTGCTGTTCCAGGGTTTCCCGGTGCTGGGCCAGCACGGTGAGGAAACGGTGCATCTGCGCTTCCGTATCCTTGGGCGACTCGTACATGTCGACCAGGCTCTTGATTTCGGACAGCGACAAGCCCAGCCGCTTGCCACGCAGGGTCAGCTTCAGGCGGGTGCGGTCGCGCGGCAGGTAGACGCGGTTGCGGCCGCCCGCACCCTCGCGTGACGGGTTCAGCAAGCCCTGGTCTTCGTAGAAACGGATGGCGCGGGGAGTGATGTCGAACTCGCGTGCGAGCTCGGTGATGGTATAGGTCGGCATGGCTTACAATGGAATCAGGTTTCCGTTTACGTAACGTCAACTCCATTGTAGCCCACGCGCGCCAGGAAAGAACGCCGATGAATGCCCTCGAATCCCAACTGCAGTATCCGCTGGCCGAGCAGGTGCCCGAGCCGGGCGCGGCGCTGGACGTGGTGCCCGGCGTGCGCTGGCTGCGCCTGCCGCTGCCGTTCGCGTTGGATCACATCAACCTGTGGCTGCTGGACGATGCCCACGGCTACACGGTGGTCGACGCGGGCGCGGCCACGGACGCTTCCCGCGCGGGCTGGGAAACGGTGATGGCCCGGCAGTTCCACGGCAAGCCCCTGCGGCGCGTGCTGGTCACGCACTGCCACCCGGATCATGTGGGCCTGGCGGACTGGCTGTGCCAGCGCTGGCAGGCACCGCTGGCGATGACGACGGGCGAGTTCGCGTTCGCGCGGATGATGGCCGCCGCCCTCCCCGGCGTGGACGGCACGGCGGCGCTGCCGCATTTCCAGCGCCACGGCCTGAACGATCCGGACATGCTGGAAAAGATGCAAAGCCGGAAGAATTACTATCCCTCGCTGGTGCCTTCCGTACCCCATGCCTACGAGCGCCTGCAGGACGGCCAGCTGGTCGCCATTGGCGGGCATGACTGGCGCGTCATCACCGGCTTCGGCCATTCGCCCGAGCATGCGTCGCTGTACTGCGCGGCACTGAACGTGCTGATCGCCGGCGACATGGTGCTGCCGAGAATCTCGACGAATGTTTCCGTGTTCGCCATCGAGCCGGAAGGCAATCCGCTGCAGCAGTACCTGGACTCCTTGAACAAATTTCATGGACTGCCCGAGGACGTGCTCGTGCTGCCGTCGCACGGTCGCCCGTTCCGGGGCCTGCACACACGCATCGCCCAACTGCAGGCGCACCATGCGGCGCGGCTGGAAGAGGTGGTCGACGCCTGCCATGTACCCCGCACGGCGGCCGACATCGTGCCGATCATGTTCCGCCGCCCGCTGGATGCCCACCAGCTCAGCTTCGCCCTGGGCGAGGCCCTGGCGCACCTCCATAAACTGTGGCGTGACGGTATCGTGCGACGTGAAAGTAACCCGGACGGCATGATACGTTTTCGTACCGTTCCATAACCTATTAGCGGTACCCTTGCCTGACTGTCGTTCCGAGGCCGGCCTCTAGGGGTTTTGTAACCGCCCCAGTTTCACATCGTCTATAATATTTCCACTATGCAACGGTCGTGTCCGTTGTGCCAATGAAACAGGATGTGCCGAAAAGGGTTTATTTCAGCTTGCAAGTGACGTTCCGGCTGGTAGTTGTGAGTAATTGGAGGTTAAAATGTTAATTATTAAATCTTCCGATTTATCACAATTGGTCTGACTACGCTTGAGACTGACTTTCATGTCGTGACCTGAAATAGTGCAACTATGAATTCTTCGAATGAACGCGAAAGCTTCAGCCAGCGGCTGCAGCAGGCCCTGAAAAACGCCCACTACTCTCCTGACAGCCCGACCCGGCTGGCACGGGAATTCAACATCCGGTTCGATGGCCGTCCCATCACGGTCCACGCGGCGCGAAAATGGCTGGTCGGCGAAGCCATTCCCACCCAGGAAAAGCTGCGCATGATCGCCCAGTGGCTGGGCGTTCCTGCCGAGTGGCTGCGTTTCGGCGGTCCGGAAGCGGCCGCGCCGAGCGCCGAAGGCGCCAACGGCCTGTCGCGGTTCGAATCGGCCGACGTCAAGCTGATCGCGGACCTGCAACGGCTGGACGAGCACCACCGCCAGATCGCGCGGGAGTTCATCCGGATGCTGGTGCGGGTGAATTACCAGAAATAAGGGCCGGTCGCTGCATCTTGCTGCGATCTTGCGCCCGGACTACTGCCGCGCCATTGTCTCTCCAACGGCGCGGCTCGCTCAGCGCGTCATCCGCACCGGCCGTATCGTGCGCGTAAAGAACAGCACGTCCCAGTTTTCGCCCAGCCGTCCCGGCATCGTCGCGATGCCCTGGCCATAGTCGAAGCTGTGCTGGGGCAAGATCACCGGTACGGTGGCCGTCATGCCCAGCAGCGGCGCGGCGTATTGGCTCAGGCGCCATTCCAGCGAACCGGGTGTCGGCGCCGGCAGGTGCAGGGCCTGCATGTCGTTGAAATCGACGATCGCGCCCGCAGCGGCCGTGAACTGCACCACCTTGTACGCCGGGCCCCAGTGCCGGTGCATGACTTCGCCGGCCTGCAGCTGGTCTGCGGCCCGCTGGAAGCCCCGCGCCACGTGGATGGTGTGGGCCCACACCACCACTTTCTTGCCGGGGAACATGCGCTCGGCCAGCCACACGGCATTTGCGCCCATGGCATTGTCGCGCTGGTAGTTCGCGCCACCGCTCCAGTAGGTGGTTGCCTGCGCCGCGATGCTGTGGACGACCCGGCACCACCAGCCGCTACCCTCCAACACGTCATCGCTTGCACCGCACAGTACTGTCTGCAATGCGGCACCGTGGCGGCGAAAGGCCGCCTGGGCGGCAGCGTCGGGCGGGATACGCTGCTGGGCGAACAGGGGCGCGGCCGCCGCCGCATAGGCCTGCCATGCCTTGCCCCGCGATAGGGCCGGCGCTCGCTTGCTCAGGTAGGCTTGCAGGCGCGGCAGCAGTTCCTTGTTGCTGAGCTCGCCCGTATGCTGGCTGTCGATGCCGGCCACCAGCATCGGCGTGCCGGCCGCGCGTTGCCGGTCCAGGTACTGCAACATGCCGCGGCCCTCGGCACTCTTCGCATACATGAAGAACACATTGCCGGGTGCCATATCGTCGTAGCGCTCGCCCGCTTCGGCACGGGCCGCCAGCCGGCCCATCTCATAGAAGCCGCTTTCCAGCAGCAACACCTCGAAGCCCATCTTCTCATGCAGATACCGCAGCAGCCGCGTCTTCAGCAGGAATTCCTCGCTGCCACCATGGGTTTGCTCGGCCAGTGCCACGACCCGGGCCTGGCCGATGGCGTCGGCAAATGGTCGTAGATCCTCGTCGTCGCCGTGCCCGGGCAGCACGCTGGCCACCGGCCACGGTTGCCCCGGCAACGGCGTCGCGAGCGCCGGCAGGGAGGTGAACAGCAGGACTACGGCCGTACGAATAATACCGAATCGCATACCAGTCTCCTTGATATTAAAACCAAATAAATACCAATTGAGGGTAGCACGCAAAACGGCATGCGTCGTCGTCCCGCCTGTGCTTCAAGGCGGAAATAAGGCAGCTCTAAGGAAATGGCCGGCGGGGCCGCAGACGAATCAGCCGTTCAGGCCGTTCCAGCGGGGCGCCGCGTGGGAGTCGATGCCGAGCAGGTCGATCACGCGCGCGACCGTGTGATCGACGATATCGTCGATGGTCTTGGGCTGGTGGTAGAAGCTGGGCAGGGGCGGGAAGATAATGCCGCCCATTTCCGTCACGGCCGTCATATTGCGCAGGTGCGCCAGATTGAACGGCGTTTCGCGCACCATCAGGATCAGGCGGCGGCGTTCCTTCAGCATCACATCGGCAGCGCGGGCAATCAGGTTGTCCGAAAGGCCGTGGGCGACGGCGGCCAGGGTTTTCATGGAGCAGGGCGCGATGACCATGGCATCGGCCTGGTAGGAACCGCTGGCGATGGTGGCGCCCACGTTGTGGGCCTTGTGCACCACGTCGGCCAGCGCCTCGACATCGCGGCGCGCCATGCCCGTTTCCTCATGCAAGGTGAGCACGGCGGCGTCGGACACCACCAGGTGGGTTTCGATTCCCGGAGGGACGTGCGAACCGCGCAGGGCCCGCAAGGTTTGCAGCAGCCGCACGCCATACACGGCGCCGGTGGCGCCCGTGATGGCGATGACGAACCGCCGCGGCCGGTCAGCCATTGTTTTGCAGCAGCGCCTTCAGTTCACCCGATTCGTACATCTCGCTCATGATGTCGGAGCCGCCGACGAATTCGCCGCGCACGTACAGCTGCGGGATCGTGGGCCAGTTCGAGTATTCCTTGATGCCCTGACGCACTTCCGGATCGTCCAGCACATTCACGGTGGCGATATTCTCGACGCCGCAGGCCTTCAGGATCTGGATCGCGCGACCGGAAAAGCCGCACTGCGGGAACTGGGCGGTGCCCTTCATGAACAGCACCACCGGGGCGGTCGTCACGGTTTCCTTGATCCAGTTTTGTACATCGCTCATAGCTGCCTCGAAAAGAAAAATTTGGGATAGGCGCATTTTACAGGCAATCGCCGCGCGGCTGCAGGGCCGGGTCGTTCCGCGAACCGGGCATTTACATCGGCGACCGGCTGGGCTACTATGCGTCTCGCTATATCGAATCACGATATAGCGTAGATCGCTATAAGGAGCGTCGTGGACATACACAAATTCTTGCCGCTGTCCGAAGCCGGCTATTACCTGTTGCTGGCGCTGGACCAGCCGGCCCACGGCTACGCGGTGATGCAGCAGGTGGAGGCGGCCAGCGGCGGCCAGGTGCGCATCGGCGCCGGCACGCTGTACGGGGCCTTCGCCACCCTGGAGCGGCAGGGCCTGATCGAGAAGGCGGGCGAGGAAGAGCGGCGCAAGTATTACCGCATCACGGCGCTGGGCCGGGCCGTCGCGGCCGCCCAGCTGGCGCGGCTGGAGACGATGGTCGGCCATGGCCGGGCAGTACTGACAAACACGAAGGGAGCGGCGCAATGACGGGCAAGCTGGTACGCAAATTCAAGATGGTGGCCGTATGGAACGACGACCGGCTCGAAGCCTGGCTCGCTGGCCTGGCGGCGCAGGGACTGGTTCTGCAGGGCGCCAACAGCGCGGGCATCTACACCTTTCGCCAGGGACCTGCCGAGGCGCTGGTGTACCGCGTCGATTACCTGGCCCCCAAAGTGGCGAACGACCCCGACTACCGGCAACTGCTGGCCGATGCCGGCTGGGAGCTGGCGGCCGGTTACGGCAACTGCCAGATCTGGGCCACGCGGCAAGGCGGCGGCAACCAGGAGCTGTTCACCGACGGGCCGTCGCGCGCCGCCAAGTACCGGCTGGCCCGGCGCCTGATGCTGGCCGCCGGTTTCTTCACGGTCATTCCCGTGCTGATCAACGCGAAATCGCTGCTGCACGGTGAAGGCTGGGCCAGCCATGCACCGCTGGCCCTGTCGGTAATGGCCCTGTGCGCGTATGCCTACTCGTTGCGCCAGATCGGCCGGCGCATCCGTGCCCTGACGGCGGCGCCGACCCTCTAGGTTCTTCTTCAGCCCCGCAACTTCGCAAACGCAGCCGCCATCGAACCGCCCACGGCCGGTTCGCGCGCCTGCGATTTCTGCTGCTGGCCCATGGCGCGGCGGTCGCTGCGGTCGCCACGCTGTTCCGGCTTCGTGCCCGGCGCCGGCGCGCTGTCGGACAGGCGCATCGTCAGCGCGATGCGCTTGCGCTTCTCGTCCACTTCCAGCACCTTTACCTTGACCACCTGGCCCGCTTTCACCACCGTGTGCGGGTCCTTGACGAAGCTGGTCGACAGGGCCGAGATGTGCACCAGGCCGTCCTGGTGGACGCCGATGTCGACAAAGGCGCCGAAGGCGGCCACGTTGGTGACGACGCCTTCCAGGATCATGTCCGGGCGCAGGTCGCGGATTTCCTCCACGCCTTCCTTGAACGTGGCCGTCGTGAATTCCGGCCGCGGATCGCGGCCCGGCTTTTCCAGTTCCTTCAGGATATCCGTTACCGTCGGCACGCCGAACTTATCGTCCGCATACTTGGCGGGATTCAGGCCTTTCAGCAGCGAGGCGGCGCCGATGACGCCCTTGATGTCCTTCTTGATGTCGGCCAGGATCTTTTCCACCAGCGGATACGATTCCGGGTGCACGGCCGACGCGTCCAGCGGGTTGTCGCCGTTCATCACGCGCAGGAAGCCGGCGGCCTGCTCGAAAGTCTTGTCGCCCAGGCGTGGCACGGCTTTCAGCGCGGCGCGCGAAGTGAACGCCCCCTTCATGTCGCGGTAGGTGACGATGCTTTGCGCCACCGTGGCCGACAGGCCGGACACGCGCGCCAGCAGCGGCGCCGATGCCGTGTTGACGTCCACGCCCACGGCATTGACGCAATCCTCGACGACGGCGTCCAGCGTGCGCGCCAGCTGCGATTGGCTGACGTCGTGCTGGTACTGGCCCACGCCGATCGATTTCGGGTCGATCTTGACCAGCTCGGCCAGCGGGTCCTGCAGGCGGCGGGCGATCGAGACGGCACCGCGGATCGACACGTCCATGTCCGGCAGCTCGCGCGACGCGAATTCCGACGCGGAATACACCGACGCGCCCGCTTCGGAGACGACGATCTTCGTCAGCTTCAGTTCCGGGCGCTGCTTGATCAGGTCCTGGGCCAATTTATCCGTTTCGCGCGACGCCGTGCCGTTGCCGATGGAGATCAGGGCCACGTTGTGCTTGGCGGCCAGCTGGCCCAGCGTGTGCAGCGTGCCTTCCCAGTCGTTGCGGGGCTGGTGTGGATAAACGGTGGCGGTATCCACAACCTTGCCGGTGGCATCGACCACGGCCACCTTGACGCCCGTGCGCAGGCCCGGGTCCAGGCCCATCGTCGCCTTCGGGCCGGCCGGCGCGGCCAACAGCAGGGCTTTCAGGTTGGTGGCAAACACGCTGATGGCATCCAGTTCCGCCTTTTCCCGCAGCGCGCCCATCAGTTCGCTTTCCAGATGCATGAAGCTTTTCACGCGCCACGTCCAGCGCACCGTGTCGGTCAGCCATTTGTCGGCCGGGCGGCCGCCCGCCTTGATGCCGAAACGGGCCGCGATGCGGCTCTCGCAGGGATTGTGCGGCGCATCCCACTTCGGTTTTTCCGCTTCCGTGTCCAGGCGCAAGGTGACGTCGAGGATGCCTTCGCGGCGTCCGCGCAACAGGGCCAGGGCCCGGTGCGACGGCACGGCGGCCAGCGGTTCCGAATAATCGAAGTAGTCGGCGAATTTCTCACCTTCGTCCTGCTTGCCTTCCACCACTTTCGATTCCACCACGCCATGGTCCTGCACGTATTCGCGCAGCGACTGCAGCAGGTTGGCGTCCTCGGCGAAGCGTTCCATCAGGATCTGGCGGGCGCCGTCCAGGGCCGCCTTGGTGTCGGCCACACCGGCGTTATTGCCGTCCGGCGTCGTAAAAGGCTCGCGCAGGAACTTGCCCGCTTCCGTTTCCGGGTTCAGGGTGGGGTCGGCCAGCAGGCTCTCGGCCAGCGGCGCCAGGCCCGCTTCGATGGCGATCTGTGCCTTCGTGCGGCGCTTTTGCTTGTAAGGAAGATACAAGTCTTCCAGCCGGGTCTTGTCTTCGGCATGCATGACGGCGTCCAGCAACTCGGGCGTCATCTTGTTCTGTTCGGTGATCGACGCGATGATGGTGGCGCGGCGATCTTCCAGTTCGCGCAGGTAGCGCAGGCGCTCTTCCAGCAGGCGCAGCTGGATATCGTCCAGCCCGCCGGTGGCTTCCTTGCGGTAGCGGGCGATGAAGGGCACGGTGGCGCCTTCGTCCAGCAGGGCGACGGCGGCGGCCACCTGGGCCGGTTTGGCGGCCAGTTCGACGGCCAGGCGTTGTTCGATTGAAGGCAGCATTGATGGTTTTCCAGGCAGACAAGCCCGGAATCATACGCCGTCCGCGTGGTGGCGCCAGTCTTGACACCCACAAAGAGCTGTGCCACGACGCACTAAGTTAGAACTTTCACAAACACAAAAACCCTGTTGGCGGATAATATTGCATGTTGCTGTTTTTGAACCGTCTCAATACGACAATGCGCCCAATGGATTTGACCCGCGACGAAACCCGCGAAGTTCCTGCTGCTCCCGCCACTGCCCCGGCCAACCCGCCGGCAACCCAGTTGCCGTACGCTGTTGCCACATGGCTCCAGCGCGTGGATGCAGCCGCGCACCCGAAAGCCCGGCTGGTGCCGGCCGACCCCGACCCGAAACAGACCAGTTACCGGCTGATCTACGTGCTGGCCCCCACCTCCGGTGGCCGGCACGTGGCCCTGTGCCTGTACAAGGCACGGCTGCGGCCGAACGGCGACGTGGCTGCGGCCAGCCCCGTCAACGAAGTGTTTTCGCTGCTGTCGGCCCCGCCCGCCTTCCTGGAACCGGGCGACGAAGACCTGATCCGGTTCTTCGTTGCCATGCGCACGGGCCCGAATTCGCAGACGGGCACGGCGACGGAGCCCCGCGGCAAGATCGGCGCGGCCTTGCTGCAAATGCTGTCGGAACAGGATAAATTGCTGTGGGCCAATTCCTGGGCGGATGTCGGCAACGGCCTCGTGTACCCGATGAAGGCCGGCCCCCAGCGCACCGCCAACCTGGCGTGGCGCGAGGAAGGCAAGGGCTTGCGGCTGGGCTGGAAGGTCGAGGCCCCCGAAGGCGCCCGCCACGCCGGCGCGGACCAGATCGACTACATGCTGCCGACGGAACCGCCGTGGTATATCGACAACCTGTCCTGCGGCGTGCTGCACCTGAACCAGGGCGGCGCCGAGATTCCCCTGGCGGACTTGCAGGCACTGGTGGCGCAAGCGCCGCTTTTGATGCCGAACGACAAGATGCGCGTGTCGCAACTGCTGCTGGCCCACGGCCTGCAGCAACTGATGCCGCTGCCGCAGCCGCTGCCGCAACGGTTGCGCGACGACGTCAAGCCCCGCCCCATCCTCGTGCTCGATTCGGCCCAGCTGGCCGAAGGCACGGCCCAGCGGTGGAACGACTACGCCGTGCTGTCTTATGACTACGACGGCGAACGGGTGTCCTTCGACCCGTCGCAGCGTGTCGTGCGCCAGCGTGGCGAAGTGACGGAAATCATCCAGCGCGACGAAGCCGCCGAGACCGCCGCGCTGGAGACCTTGACCCACCTGGGCTTCCGCAAGCCCACGGCCTTGCCGCTGTCCAGCGTGCGCGGTGGCTTGCTGCTGGCCAACCAGGCCGACTGGATCCGCTTCGCCGAATCCGGCATCGAACAGTTGCAGGCCGAAGGCTGGCAGGTCGAAAAGACCAGCAAGTACCGCTACGAAATGACGGGCGTGGACGACTGGTACGCCGAAGTGGAGGAAGAGGGCCCGGACACGGGCAATGCGTGGTTCGAGCTGGAACTGGGCATTACCGTCGACCAGGAAAGGGTGCCGCTGCTGCCCGTGCTGGTGCAGATGATCCGCAATATGCCGCACGACTTCAGCCCGAAGGCGCTGGCCATGCACGGCGAAACGGACCAGATGCTGGCAACCTTGCCGAACGGCAAGCGCGTCGCCCTGCCGTGGCAGCGCATCAAGCCCATCCTGACCACCCTGGGCGAGCTGTATTTCAACGACAAGATCCGCCATGCCGTGCGCATGGCCACCCTGGATGCGGCCCGCCTGGACGAGCTGGCCAAGAGCGGCGAATTCGTGTGGACGGGCGGCGAAGAGCTGCGCGACATGGGGCGCCGCCTGAACCAGTTCTCGTCCGTCAAGCGCGTGCCGACCCCGGCCGGCCTGCAGGCCACCCTGCGCGACTACCAGACGGACGGCCTGTCGTGGATGCAGTTCCTGCGCGAATACAACCTGGCCGGCATCCTGGCCGATGACATGGGCCTGGGCAAGACCGTGCAGACCCTGGCGCACATCCTGGTGGAAAAGGAATCGGGCCGCATGACGCACCCGACCCTCGTCATCGCGCCGACCAGCCTGATGGGCAACTGGCAGGACGAGGCGGCCCGCTTCGCGCCCAGCCTGAAGGTATTGCTGCTGCAAGGCAAGGACCGCGCCGAACAGTTCGACAAGATCGGCCAGTCCGACCTGGTGCTGACGACGTATGCGCTGCTGCCGCGCGACGAGGAAAAACTGCGCGAGCACGATTTCCACATGGTCATCCTGGACGAATCGCATTACATCAAGAACACCCGCTCCAAAGCGGCCCAGAGCGCCGGCCTGCTGCGCGCCAAGCACCGCCTGTGCCTGTCGGGCACGCCGCTGGAAAATCACCTGGGCGAGCTGTGGTCGCAGTTCCACTTCCTGCTGCCGGGCCTGCTGGGCGACGAGAAATCGTTCAACTCCCAGTTCCGCCACCCGATCGAGCGGCAGGACGACCCGCTGCGCCGCACCCTGCTGAACCGCCGCATCAAGCCCTTCCTGTTGCGCCGGACCAAGGACAGCGTGGCCAAGGAGCTGCCGCCGAAGACGGAAATGGTGCGCAAGGTGGAGCTGACGGGCGGCCAGCGCGACCTGTACGAAACCGTGCGCCTGGCGATGGACCAGAAGGTGCGCGAGGAAATCGACCGCAAGGGCGTGGCGCGCAGCCAGATCGTCATCCTGGAAGCGCTGCTGAAACTGCGGCAGGTGTGCTGCGATCCCCGCCTGGTGAAAACCTTGTCGACCCGCAAGCAGCAGGCGGCAGGCTCGGCCAAGCTGGCGGACCTGATGCAGATGCTGGAAGACTTGCTGGAAGAAGACCGCAAGATTCTCGTGTTCTCCCAGTTCACGTCGATGCTGGAACTGATCGAGGAGGAACTGGAGGCGCGCGACATCCCGTATGCGCTGCTGACGGGCGAAACGCGCGACCGCGGCGCCCAGGTGGCGGCCTTCCAGCAGGGCGCCGTGCCCGTGTTCCTGATCAGCCTGAAGGCGGGCGGCGTCGGCCTGAACCTGACGGCGGCCGACACCGTCATTCACTACGACCCGTGGTGGAATCCGGCGGCGGAAAACCAGGCCACGGACCGGGCCTGGCGCATCGGCCAGGACAAGCCCGTGTTCGTCTACAAGCTGATCGCCAAGGGCACGCTGGAGGAAAAAATCCAGCTGCTGCAACAGAAAAAGGCCGACCTGGCCCAATCCGTGCTGGCCGAAGGCGAGTCGCAGAAGATGGCCTTGACGCAGGAAGACCTGCAACAGATCTTCGCGCCGCTGGCGGACTGACGGCATGGACGCCGGCGACCTACGCCTGCTGCTCGATGCGAGCAGCGACATCCACTGGATGGCCGACTGCACGACCGGCCGGCTGCTGTACGTCAGCCCGGCAGCCAGCCGCGTGCTTGGCTGGGAGGCTGACCGGATCGACGCCGAGGCCACCGCGTGGCTGGCCGATCTGCCGGACCGGCTGGCGCGCTTTGCTTCGGGCGACGCAGCGCTGCGCACGGTGCGGCGCGAAACGGAATTGGCGGGCCGCGACGGCGCCTTGCCCGTGGAAATCGAATCGACCCTGGTCGAAGGCGCGGGTGGGCTGCGCCTGGTCGGCGTGATCCGCGATATCTCGGCCCGGCGCGATGCGGCCTTGCAGCAGAAGCGTTTCGCGTCGATGGTCTCGCATGAATTCCGCACGCCCCTGGCCACCATCGACGGCGCCATCCAGCGCCTCGAAATGACGCACCGGGATGCGGACGAGGCCACCAAAAAACGCTATCGCAAGATTGCCACGGCGGTTGACCGACTCTTGGCCATGCTGGACGAGTACCTGTCGCCGGATCGCCTGGCCGACATCGGTCGCGCGCGCCAGGACACTCACGTCGAGCCCGCGACGCTGCTGGAAGAGGTGGCCACGAAGGCCCGCGAGCGGGGTGCCGTGGTGACCGTGCGGGCCACGGACGTGCCCGCCAAACTGCGCTGCGACCCGCCTGGCATGCGGCTGTGCCTGGAGGTGCTGCTCGATAACGCCATCAAATACGGCCCACCCGGCGCCACCATCGAGATTGTTGCCTGCAAGGCAAGCTCAGGCGGGATAGAATTCAGCGTGGCGGACGGGGGCGCGCCCATTCCCGCCGATGAGCTGGGCCGCATTTTCGACAAGGGCTTTCGCGGCAGCGCGGCTGCCGGCGTGCCCGGTTCCGGCCTGGGCCTGTACATGGCCCGGTCCATCGTCGATGTGCATGGCGGCACCTTAACAGTCAGCAATTTGCTTGAAAGCGGCAAGAACTTCCGGATTTGGCTGCCAATCGCCGTATAAACTTGCAACAGTAGCGTTACTCCCGTGATAATCCTTTACGTAATGGAATAACTGTAAGAATGGCGCATCGATGACGCAACTACTGATCGTGGAAGACAACCTGGAATACGCCGAAGAGATGGCGGATTTCTTGATGGAACTAGGGCACGAGGTCAGCATTACCAATAATGCAGGCGAAATGTGGTCTGCCCTGAGTCAGGGCAATGTCGGTGTCGTCGTGCTGGACCTGGGTTTACCGGACGAAGACGGTATCAACGTCATTCCCCGCATGCGCCAGCTGTATCCGCAGATCGGCCTGATCGTGCTGACGGGCCGGGTCAATTTCGACAGCCGCATCATGGGCCTGCGCCTGGGCGCCGACCATTACTTGACCAAGCCTATCAAATTCCCGGAACTGGCCGCCCATCTGGAAGCGCTGGACCGCCGCGTGGGGCCGCAGGAAAACATTCCCGTTCCCAGCAAGTGGACCTTGCGCCTGTCGGCCCGCCAGCTTGAGCTGCAGGGCCAGGCCATCACGTTGACGGAAAAAGAGTGCAACTTCCTGCACTTGCTGACCATTAACACCCGGCCCGTACCGCGCCAGGTCATCGTGGCGGGCATCGGCGGCGACGACCCGGATGCGGGCCGTCGCGTCGACATGCTGGTCTACCGGCTGCGCAAGAAGGCCCGGTCCGGGCTGGGCCAGGACCTGCCCCTGCGCAGCGCGTATGGCGAAGGCTACAGCCTGTCGGCCAGCTTCAACCTTTCCTGACGCTTACTTCGCCGCATCCTCGATCAGCCGTGCCACTTCGGCGGGGTGCGACGTCATCACGACGTGCGACGCGCCGGCCACGGCGACGGTTTTCTTCGACTGGGCCCGGTCGGCCATGAACTTCAGCGCGGCGGCGGGAATATTCTTGTCCGCCGTGCCGTAGATGAAGTACGACGGCACGCTCTTCCACGCCGGCGTGCCGGATGCTTCCTTCAAGGCCGCTTCCGCGATGGGGCGCTGGCCGGCCGCCATCAGGCGCGCCTTGGCTTTCGGCACGTCCGCGGCGAACTGCTGATGGAACTTGGCCTGGTCGATGTACAGGTCCTTGCCGCCGTCGGGCAGGGTCACGGGCGCGGCCAGTGCACCACCCAGGGTGCCGCCGGGGAAGCGACCCGACAATTCCAGCGCGTTTTCGCCCGCCTCCGGCGCAAAGGCCGCCACGTACACGAGGCCCTTCACATTGGCGTTGCCCTGTGCGGCCGTGGTGATGACGGCGCCGCCGTAGGAGTGACCGACCAGCACGACCGGGCCGTCGATTCCCTTGATGACGCCGGAAACGGAGTCGGCATCGCCCTTGACGCTGCGCAGCGGATTGGCGGCGGCCACGACCTTGTAGCCGTCGGCCTGCAGCTTGGCGGTGACGCCGTCCCAGCTGGACGAGTCGGCGAAGGCGCCGTGCACGAGGACGACGGTGGGCTTCACGGCGGACGGCGCGGCGGTGGCGGCAATCGATGAGGTGGCGGCGGTGCCCAGCAGGGTGGCGGCGGCGAAAGCGATGGCGGTCAGGTTCTTCATGGTGATCTCCTTGGGTGGGGTGTCGATGGAAGCCAGTATAGATAGCGCGCTATTTAATAGCAAGCGATATTCGTGCAATCACACTTTGCAAATTTGCATGGCGACCCGCATTAAATAGGGACAGGGTGGGGCGGCGCGCGTTATCATGCAGGCGTTGCCTTTCTCAACCACACCCATGGCCCGCCTGCCTCGACTGATCGTTCCTTCGCAACCCCATTACCTGATCCAGCGCGGCCTGAATGGCATGCACCTGTTCCAGGACGATGACGACTGCACCGCCTTCCTCGGCTGGTTGCGCAGCGCCGCCCGTACTTATAAAGTGGCCGTGCATGCCTATGTGCTGCTGCCGGACCAGCTGCACCTGCTCGTCACCCCATCCGACGAGGACGGACTCGGCCAGATGATGCAATGGTTGGGGCGCAATTATGTGCCGTACTACAACCAGAAATACGGCCGCGCCGGCACCTTGTGGCATGGCAGATACAAAACATCCGTGGTCGAAGCGGAAAAATTCCTGATGCTGTGCAGCCGTTATATGGAAGCCGCCCCGGTCCGTGCCGGTCTCGTGTCGCAGCCGCAGGACTATCCGTGGTCGTCCTGCGCCCACCATGTCGGCGCCAAAGCGGACGGCGTCATCACGGACCACCCGGTTTACTGGTCGCTCGGCAATACGCCCTTCCAGCGCGAGGCAGCCTACATCGCCCTTGCCGAACAATCGCTATCGTCCAGCCAAGTGCAGGCCATCGAAGCGGCAGTATTGAAGGGCTGGCCCCTGGGTAGTGAACCCTACAAGGAAGCCCTCGAACGCCGCGCCCAGCGCCAGGTCCTGCCTGCCAAGCGCGGCCGGCCGTACAAATCAAAGGTTGCTTGAGAGCCCGTGCCAGACAGGCATTAATGCGAGCAGAGCGCAATGTTTCCGGAAAAATGGGGTCTGTCCCCATTTTTTTGGTAACGAAATGACTCTGTCCCTATTTAAAATTTGGCCGAGTAAAGTTTAATTTAATTTGACTCCGACCCTAATTGTTTCTGTTGAGTTTTTTTGTGCGTTGCACTACTCTGATTTTTCATTGCAAAAATTGGCATGTCGGCACCCTGGTCCGGCAGCCCTGCTTCGGAGAGTCCCATGAACGCGCAAGGTTTGTACAACCCAGCCAACGAGCACGATGCGTGCGGCGTCGGTTTCGTCGCTCACATCAAAGGCAACAAGAGCCATTCCATCGTCGAGCAGGGTCTGTTGATCCTGAAGAACCTCGATCACCGGGGCGCCGTGGGCGCCGACAAGCTGATGGGCGACGGTGCCGGTATCCTGATCCAGATTCCGGACCAGTTCTACCGCGACGAAATGGCGCGCCAGGGCGTCGAGCTGCCGCCACCGGGCGAATACGGCGTGGGCATGGTGTTCCTGCCGAAGGAGCATGCATCGCGCATCGCCTGCGAACAGGAAATCGAGCGCGCCGTGCGTCTCGAAGGCCAGGTCGTGCTGGGCTGGCGCAATGTGCCGACCGACAGCGAGATGCCGATGTCGCCGTTGGTGCGCGCGAAAGAACCGGTCATTCGCCAGATCTTCATCGGCCGCGGCCCGGACATCATGGTCACCGATGCGCTCGAGCGCAAACTGTATGTGATCCGCAAGTCGTCCGGCCACGCCATCCAGGCGCTGAAGCTGTTGCACGGCAAGGAATTCTTCGTCACGTCGATGTCGGCCCGCACCGTCGTCTACAAGGGCCTGCTGCTGGCCGACCAGGTCGGCGTCTACTATAAAGACCTGCAGGATGCCCGCTGCGTGTCCGCGCTGGCGCTGGTGCACCAGCGTTTCTCGACCAATACCTTCCCCGAGTGGCCACTGGCCCACCCATACCGCCTGATCGCCCACAACGGCGAGATCAACACCGTCAAGGGCAACTTCAACTGGATGCGCGCCCGCGAAGGCGTGATGAAGTCGGCCGTGCTGGGCGACGACCTGCAAAAGCTGTTCCCGCTGATCTACGAAGGCCAGTCCGACACGGCCTGCTTCGACAACGCGCTGGAACTGCTGCTGATGGCGGGCTATCCGCTGGCCCAGGCGATGATGATGATGATTCCGGAAGCGTGGGAAAACCACACGACGATGGACGACAACCGCAAGGCCTTCTACGAATATCACGCGGCCATGATGGAACCATGGGACGGCCCGGCCGCCATGGCCTTCACGGACGGCCGCTATATCGGCGGCACGCTGGACAGGAATGGATTGCGGCCTGCGCGCTACATCGTCACCGACGACGACCTGGTCGTGATGGCCTCCGAATCGGGCGTGCTGCCGATTCCGGAATCGAAGATCATCCAGAAATGGCGCCTGCAGCCGGGCAAGATGTTCCTGATCGACCTGGAAGCTGGCCGCATCATCGACGACAAGGAACTGAAGGACACCTACGCCAACGCCAAGCCGTACAAGGCGTGGATCAATGCCGTGCGCATCAAGCTGAACGCACTGAAGCTGTCGGAAAGCCAGCTGAAGCACAACGTCGCCAAGTACGGCAGCACGGCCCAGGGCGAGAAGCAGCCGGCCGCCCTGCTGGACCGCCAGCAGGCCTTCGGCTACACCCAGGAAGACCTGCGCTTCCTGCTGGCGCCCATGGCAACGGCCGGCGAGGAAGCCATCGGCTCGATGGGCAATGACTCGCCGCTGGCCGTCATGTCCAACAAGTTGAAACCCCTGTACAACTACTTCAAGCAGCTGTTCGCCCAGGTGACGAACCCGCCGATCGACCCGATCCGCGAAGCGATGGTGATGTCGCTGGTGTCGTTCATCGGTCCGAAGCCGAACCTCCTGGACACGAACAACGTCAACCCGCCGATGCGCCTGGAAGTGTCGCAGCCGGTGCTGTCGTTCGACGACATGGAGCGCCTGCGCCACATCAGCGGCCACACGGGCGGCAAGTTCAAGTCCTACGAGCTGTCGATCTGCTACCCGCTGGCCTGGGGCAAGGAAGGCGTGGAAGCGTCGCTGGCCTCGCTGTGCGCGGAAGCGGTCGATGCCATCAAGTCCGGCCACAACATCCTGATCGTGTCCGACCGCGCCGTCTGCGCCGACCGCGTCGCCATCCCCGCGCTGCTGGCCACGTCGGCCATCCACCAGCACCTGGTCAGCAAGGGCCTGCGCGCCTCCACCGGCCTCGTCGTGGAAACGGGTTCGGCCCGCGAGACGCACCACTTCGCGCTGCTCGCCGGCTACGGCGCCGAAGCCGTGCACCCGTACCTGGCCATGGAAACCCTGGCCGAGCTGGCCCACGCGCTGCCGAACAACGTCACGCCGGAACAGGCCATCTACAACTTCACGAAGGCCATCGGCAAGGGCCTGCTGAAGGTGATGTCGAAGATGGGCATTTCGACGTACATGTCCTACTGCGGCGCCCAGATCTTCGAGGCGATCGGCCTGAACAAGTCGGTGGTCGACAAGTACTTCAAGGGCACGGCGTCGAACGTGGAAGGCATTGGCCTCTTTGAAGTGGCGGAAGAAGCCATGCGCCTGCATAACCTGGCCTTCGGCAAGGACCCCGTGCTGGCCGAAAGCCTGGACGCCGGTGGCGAATACGCCTACCGCGTGCGCGGCGAAGACCACCTGTGGACGCCGGACGCCATTGCGAAGCTGCAGCACTCGACCCGCGCCAACAACTTCAGCACCTATAAGGAATACGCGCAGATCATCAACGACCAGAGCCGCCGTCACCTGACGCTGCGCGGCCTGTTCGAGTTCAAGATCGACCCGACGAAAGCCATCCCGCTGGACGAAGTGGAACCGGCCAAGGAAATCGTCAAGCGCTTCGCCACGGGCGCCATGTCGATGGGCTCCATCTCCACGGAAGCGCACGCGACCCTGGCCATTGCGATGAACCGCATCGGCGGCAAGTCGAACACGGGCGAGGGCGGCGAAGATCCGAACCGCTTCGTCAACGAACTGAAGGGCATCCCCATCAAGCAGGGCGCGACGATGGCCTCCGTCATCGGCAAGGACCAGGTGGTGGTCGACATCCCCTTGCAGGAAGGCGATTCGCTGCGTTCGCGCATCAAGCAGGTGGCGTCCGGCCGCTTCGGCGTGACGGCGGAGTACCTGAACTCGGCCGACCAGATCCAGATCAAGATGGCGCAGGGCGCCAAGCCGGGCGAGGGCGGCCAGCTGCCGGGCCATAAGGTGTCCGGCTACATCGCCACCTTGCGCTTTGCCGTGCCCGGAGTCGGCCTGATCTCGCCGCCGCCGCACCATGACATCTACTCGATCGAGGATCTGGCGCAGCTGATCCACGACCTGAAGAACGTCAACCCGCGCGCCTCGATTTCCGTGAAGCTGGTGTCCGAAGTGGGTATCGGCACCGTCGCCGCCGGTGTGTCGAAGGCGAAAGCGGACCACGTCGTTGTCGCCGGCCATGACGGCGGCACGGGCGCCTCGCCGCTGTCGTCGGTGAAGCACGCCGGCACGCCGTGGGAGCTGGGCCTGGCCGAGACGCAGCAGACGCTGGTGCTGAACGGCCTGCGCAACCGGATTCGTGTCCAGGCCGACGGCCAGATGCGTACGGGCCGCGACGTCGTCATCGCCGCCATGCTGGGCGCCGACGAGATCGGCTTCGCGACGGCACCGCTGGTGGTGGAAGGCTGCATCATGATGCGTAAGTGCCACCTGAACACCTGCCCGGTGGGCGTGGCCACGCAGGACCCGGAACTGCGCGCCAAGTTCCAGGGCAAGCCGGAACATGTCGTCAACTACTTCTTCTTCGTCGCCGAGGAAGCGCGCCAGCTGATGGCGCAGCTGGGCATCCGCACGTACGACGAGCTGATCGGCCGCGCCGACCTGCTGGACAAGTCGAAGGCTGTCACGCACTGGAAGGCGCAGGGCCTGGACTTCTCGGCCATCTTCTACCAGCCGAAGGTCAACGAAGGCCTGTGCATGTACCACAACGAGGAACAGGAACACGGCCTGGAAAAGGCGCTCGATCACAAGCTGATCGCGCAGGCCAAGGCCGCGCTGGAGAAGGGCGAACGCGTGTCGTTCATCTCGCCGGTGAAGAACCTGAACCGCACCGTGGGCGCCATGCTGTCCGGTGAAGTGGCCAAGCGCTACGGTCACGCCGGCCTGCCGGACGACACCATCCACATCCAGCTGCAGGGCACGGCCGGCCAGTCCGCCTGCGCCTTCCTGGCACACGGCATCACGATCGACCTGGTCGGCGAAGGCAACGACTACGTCGGCAAGGGCCTGTCCGGTGGCCGCATCATCGTGCGGCCGAACACGGAGTTCCGTGGCTGGGCCGTCAACAACATCATTATCGGCAACACCGTGCTGTACGGCGCGATTGCCGGCGAAGCCTTCTTCAACGGCGTGGCCGGCGAGCGTTTCGCCGTGCGTAACTCCGGCGCCACGGCCGTCGTCGAAGGCCTGGGCGACCATGGCTGCGAATACATGACGGGCGGCACCGTCGTCGTGCTGGGCGCCACCGGCCGCAACTTCGCGGCGGGCATGTCGGGCGGCATCGCCTACGTGTACGACCCGGACGGCGACTTCGAAAAGCGCTGCAACCTGTCGATGGTCAGCCTGGAAGAAGTGCTGCCGGCGGCCGAACAGCATGTCGACAAGTCGACCTGGCACGCCCAGCACCGCAACGGCACGCCGGAAGCGGACGAAGCGATCCTGAAGCGCCTGATCGAGCGTCACTTCAAGCACACGGGCAGCACCCGCGCCCGCCTGTTGCTGGACACGTGGGGAGAGAGCCGTGGCAAGTTCGTCAAGGTGTTCCCGAACGAATACAAGCGCGCACTGGTGGAACTGGCCGACAACGCCGCCATCGAAGCGGAAACCCAGGCCATCGCCGCGTAAGGAAGGATAAAGATAATGGGCAAGATCACCGGTTTCATGGAATTCCAGCGTCAGGAAGAGAGCTACCTGCCAGCGGAGTCCCGCGTCAAGAATTACAAGGAATTCGTCCTGAAGCTGACGGACGAGCAGGCCAAGATCCAGGGCGCGCGCTGCATGGACTGCGGCATCCCGTTCTGCAACACGGGCTGCCCCGTCAATAACATCATTCCGGACTGGAATGACCTGGTCTACCGCCAGCACTACCGGGCCGCCCTGGACGTGCTGCATTCGACCAACAACTTCCCCGAGTTCACGGGCCGCATCTGCCCGGCCCCGTGCGAAAGCGCCTGTACCCTGGGCATCGGCGATGCGCCGGTGGGCATCAAGTCGATCGAGCACAAGATCATCGACGAAGGCTGGGAACACGGCTGGGTCAAGCCGCAGCTGCCGGAACGCAAGACGGGCAAGAGCGTGGCCGTGGTTGGCTCCGGTCCTGCCGGCCTGGCGGCCGCGCAACAGCTGGCCCGTGCCGGCCACGACGTGACGGTGTTCGAGAAATCGGACCGCGCCGGCGGCCTGCTGCGCTACGGCATTCCCGACTTCAAGCTGGAGAAGTTCCATATCGACCGCCGCATCGAGCAGATGGAAGCGGAAGGCGTCAAGTTCCGCCTGTCGACCCTGGTCGGCAAGGATTTCCCCGCCACCGTCAACAACTGGGCGAAGGAAACCATCTTCCCCGAGGACCTGCGGAAGGAATTCGATGCCGTCGTGATTGCCGGCGGTGCCGAGCAGCCGCGCGACCTGCCCGTGCCGGGCCGCGAGCTGAAGGGCGTGCATTTCGCGATGGACTTCCTGCCGCTGCAGAACAAGGTCAACGCTGGTGACAAGGTGAAGGACCAGATCAAGGCCACCGGCAAGCACGTCGTCGTCATCGGCGGCGGCGACACGGGCTCGGACTGCGTCGGCACGTCGAACCGCCACGGCGCGGCCAGCATCACGCAGTTCGAACTGATGCCGATGCCGCCGGAGCAGGAAAACAAGCCGATGGTGTGGCCATACTGGCCGACCAAGCTGCGCACGTCGTCCTCGCACGAGGAAGGCTGCGAGCGCGACTGGGCCGTCGCCACCAAGCGCCTGGAAGGCAAGAACGGCAAGGTCGAGAAGCTGGTGGCCTGCCGCGTCGAGTGGAAAGACGGCAAGATGCAGGAAGTGCCGAACTCGGAATTCGAGATGAAGGCCGACCTGGTGCTGCTGGCCATGGGCTTCGTCTCGCCCGTGCAGCAGGTGCTGGACGCCTTCGGTGTCGACAAGGACGGCCGCGGCAACGCCCGCGCCACGACGGACGGCGACGGCTGCTACCACACCAACCAGCCAGGCGTCTTTGCTGCGGGCGACATCCGCCGCGGCCAGTCGCTGGTGGTCTGGGCCATCCGCGAAGGCCGCCAGTGCGCCCGCGCCGTCGATGAGTTCCTGATGGGCGAATCGGTCCTGCCGCGCTAACGGCCCGCAACATTGCTTCAAAAATGGGGACAGACCCCCTTTTTCGGGAAACATTTCCTGGAAAATGGGGTCTGTCCCCATTTTCTTGGCAATGCTGCCTTGCAGCAAATTAACAAGATTTGCTAAATGTAAATTGCTGACTTAATAGTTATTAATACTGTATCATTCGCCTCTTCACGTTGGCCATTTCTGCCTCTTCCGGGGGCTGCTCAGCAGACTTTTGCTTTTCTGCATTAGAATATGGCATTAAAAATAAAGAGTTTATGCCGTGCCGAACCTCGTAGAGATCCGTGATTTGCACTTTTCATATGGGAAGCGGGCCATCCTGGCCGGGCTCCATATGGATTTCCCCAAAGGGAAAGTGGTGGCCGTCATGGGCGGCTCCGGCAGCGGCAAGACGACCGTGCTGCGCCTGATCGGCGGCCAGATCCGCCCGAAAACGGGGCAGGTCAGCGTCGATGGGCAGGTGGTCCACCAGCTCAAGACCTCTGACCTGTACCTGCTGCGCCGCAAAATGGGCATGCTGTTCCAGCACGGCGCCCTGTTTACCGACCTGACCGTATTCGAGAATGTCGCCTTCCCCTTGCGTGAGCATACGGATTTACCGGAAGAGCTGATCCGCGACCTCGTGCTGATGAAATTGCATGCCGTCGGCCTGCGCAATGCCGCGCGCATGAAGCCGGGCGAGATTTCCGGCGGCATGGCGCGTCGGGTCGCGCTGGCCCGCTCCATCGCCCTGGACCCGCAACTGATCATGTATGACGAGCCCTTCGCCGGCCTGGACCCCATCTCGATGGGTGTCACCGCCAACCTGATCCGCAACCTGAACGATGCGCTCGGCTCGACCAGCATCCTCGTGTCGCACGATGTGAAGGAATCCTTCACGATCGCCGACTATGTGTATTTCCTGTCGCAAGGCAAGATCGTTGCCCACGGCACCCCAGCGGACATGATGGTATCGACCGACCCCTATGTAAAACAGTTCGTGCACGCCGAGGCTGACGGCCCCGTGCCGTTCCACTATCCCGGCAAGTCGCTGGCCGAAGACCTGGGCCTGGGAGCGCGCGCATGATCGGCCGCCGCCTGCTGGCCGATATCGGCAATACCGTACGCGACTACGTCGAAAGCCTGGGCTACGCCACCCGCGTTTTCTTCACGATGATCGGCCTGTCGGGCGGCCTGTGGCGCCGCCCCCGCCTTGTCGTCGAGCAACTGCACTTCATCGGCAACTACTCGCTGCTCATCATCACCCTGTCCGGCCTGTTCGTGGGCATGGTGCTGGGCCTGCAGGGGTATTACACGCTGACCAAGTACGGCGCCTCCGAGTCGCTCGGCCTGCTCGTGGCCCTGGGCCTGACGCGCGAACTGGGGCCGGTCATCACGGCGCTGCTGTTCGCCGGCCGTGCCGGCACGTCGCTGACGGCCGAGATCGGCCTGATGAAGGCGGGCGAGCAGCTGTCGGCCATGGAAATGATGGCGGTGAACCCCATCCAGCGCGTGCTGGCGCCCCGTTTCTGGGCCGGTGTTGTCGCCGTACCACTGCTGGCATCGATCTTCAGTGCCGTCGGCATCTTCGGCGGCTACCTGGTGGGCGTCAAGCTGATCGGCGTCGACGCCGGTGCCTTCTGGTCGCAGATGCAGGCCGGCGTCGACCTGTGGAAGGATGTCTTCAACGGCTTCGTCAAGAGCGTCGTCTTTGGTATCGCCATCATGTTCATCGCCCTGTACCAGGGATATGAAGCGCGGCCGACACCGGAAGACGTAGCCGGCGCCACCACCCGCACGGTGGTGGTGTCCTCGCTGATGATCTGGTGGCTCGACTTCATGTTGACGGCACTAATGTTCAGCCGCTGAAAAATCATTCAAAAATACAATAAGTGTGTGCGCTACCGCTCAGCGCGGTTCGGTAAAAACCTATAGGATAAGTTTTATGCAACGCAAATCTCTGGATGTCTGGGTCGGTCTGTTCATCGTAATTGGTGTCGCCGCGCTGATGTTCCTTGCTTTAAAGGCTGGTAACAGCAGTTCGTTCTCGCTGGCCAAGACGTACGAAGTGACGGCGAAGTTCGACAACGTCGGCAGCCTGCGGCCGCAGGCGGCAGTCAAGGCCTCCGGCGTCGTCGTTGGCCGGGTGGCGAAAATTGCCTTTGACGACAAATCGTACAAGGCTGCCGTGACCTTGGAGATGGACGAGACATACAAGTTTCCCAAAGATAGCTCGGCCAAGATCCTCACCTCGGGCTTGCTGGGCGAGCAGTACATCGGTATCGAAGCCGGTGGCGACGAGAAGAACCTGGTGGCCGGCGACAAGATCGCCCGCACCCAGTCCGCCGCCGTGCTGGAAGACCTGATCAACCAATTTATTTACAGCAAAGCCGCTGAAGGAAAGGACTCCAACTGATGAGCCGCAATACCTCCGTTCTGCTGGCGCTGGCCGCCGCTGCCGCCCTGTCCGGCTGTGCCGTCGGTCCCGATAAACGCGACCCCATGGAAACGTGGAACCGCGGCGTGTTCAAGTTCAACGACACCGTCGACCAATATGCATTGAAACCGGTCGCCACCGGCTACAAGAACGTCACCCCGAGCTTCGTGCAGACGGGCGTGTCGAACTTCTTCGGTAACCTGGGCGATGTCTGGACCGCCGCCAACAACCTGCTGCAAGGCAAGGGTGCGGAAGGCATGTCGGACGTCATGCGCGTGGCGCTGAACTCCACGTTCGGCCTGTTGGGCGTGCTGGACATCGCTTCCGAAGCGGGCCTGCCCAAGCACAAGGAAGACTTCGGCCAGACGATGGGCAAGTGGGGCGTGCAATCGGGCCCCTACGTGATGCTGCCGCTGCTGGGCCCGTCGACCCTGCGCGACACGGTCGGCCTGCCGCTGGACATGTCGGCTGACATATGGCGTTACAAAGATCCTGTCAACGTGCGCAACATCGGTTCCGTTACCCGCGTAGTGGATCAGCGTGCTGCGCTGCTGGATGCGTCGTCGCTGCTGGAAGACGCCGCCCTGGACCGCTACGAATTCATCCGCGACGGCTACCTGCAGCGCCGCCAAAGCCAGGTCTACGACGGCGACGTGCCGCGCCAGACCGACAAGGAAGAAAACGTGCCGGACCAGCCGGCCGTCAATCCTGCCGGGGCCGGCAACGAGCCGGGCAAGCAGTAAGCGGCATCGCACCCCATCGCCAACCCCATTGATAGGTAAAACCGACACATGAAATTCATCAAGCAAATCATCGCCGTCGCCGCCGTGGCCTTCGCCACGAGCGCCATTGCCGCACCGGCCGCCAACGAGGCACCGGACGCCCTGGTCAAGCGCATCAGCTCGGAAGTGCTGGACACGGCCAAGAACGACAAGGATATCCAGGCCGGCAACACCAAGAAGGTCATGGACCTGGTCGAGACGAAGATCCTGCCGTACGTCGATTTCGAACGCATGACGGCCCTGGCCGCCGGCCGTTACTGGCGCGAAGCGACGCCGGAACAGAAGCGCCAGCTGTCGACGGAATTCCGCACCTTGCTCATCTTCACGTACTCGGGCGCCCTGTCGCAGGTGCGTAACGAAACCATCGAGTTCAAGCCGCTGCGCGCCGATCCGGCCGATGCGGAAGTGGAAGTGCGTTCGCAGGTGAACGTGGCCCGTGGCGAACCGGTGCTGCTGAACTACCGCGTGGCCAAGACTCCGGCCGGCTGGAAGATCTATGACATCAACGTGCTGGGCGCCTGGCTGGTGGAAACCTACAAGGGCACCTTCAACACGGAAATCAGCAAGGGCGGCATCGATGGCCTGATCAAGACCCTGGCCGCGAAGAACAAGCAGCTGGCAAGCAAGCCGCTGGCCACCGCCAAGAAGTAATTTCCGTAATGCTGTAGAATTCGGGGCATGACATTGTTGTCATGCCCAAGTTTTTTCGAACCCCGATCCGACATGGCCGATTCCGCCAACAACATGTTGTCCCTGACCGCACTGACCGTGGATAACGCCACGGCCGCGCTGGAGCATGGCCTGGCCGCGATCGCCGCGGGCCAGAACGTGTTCGACCTGCGCAATGTGGTGGCGGTCGATTCGGCAGCCGTGTCGGTGATGCTGGCCTGGCAGCGCGCCGCTGCTGCCGCCGGCATCCGCCTGGAACTGGTGCACCTGCCCGCGATGCTGCGCAGCCTCACCAAGCTGTATGGTGTCTGCGAACTGGTCTCGCCCGAGCTGTGCGACCAAACGGCCCGCGACGTTTCGACGCCGGCCGAACTGCACCATCATTGACCCCCGCCTGAACCCCCGCCCCCGTCGGCGCCGGTGCTTTTGCCGGGGCCGTCATAGTCTGACCGAAATTCCAATATAATTGACCGTTACCGTTGCCAACAGGGCCACGGTGTCCGCTTCCCCGGCCTGTTGGCCGTCAACGGCAACGGTCGCATGTTCGAACCACGTCCTATCCAGACCGTCCAATCAAAGACAAACCAGGCATGACAGCAATCGAAATCAGCAATGTCGAGAAGCGCTACAAATCGCTCCAGGCACTGGGCGGCGTGTCGCTCTCGATCGAGCAAGGCGAGTTTTTCGGCCTGCTGGGGCCCAACGGCGCCGGCAAGACCACCCTGATCTCCATCATCGCGGGCCTGATCCGGGCCGATAGCGGCACGGTGAAGATCCACGGCCACGAAGTGACGGGCGACTTCCGCGCCGCCCGCAAGAAGCTGGGCGTGGTGCCGCAGGAGCTGGTGTTCGATCCCTTCTTCACGGTGCGCGAGACCTTGCGCCTGCAATCGGGCTACTTCGGGCTGCCCAACAACGACAAGTGGATCGACGAGGTGATGCACAACCTCGACCTGACCAACAAGGCCGACACCAATATGCGCGCCCTGTCCGGCGGCATGAAGCGCCGCGTGCTGGTGGCGCAGGCCCTGGTGCACAAGCCGCCCGTGATCGTGCTGGACGAACCCACCGCCGGCGTCGACGTCGAACTGCGCCAGACCTTGTGGAAGTTCATCTCGCGCCTGAACTGCGAAGGCCACACGGTGGTGCTGACCACCCACTACCTGGAAGAAGCCCAGGCCATGTGCAAGCGCGTGGCCATGCTCAAGTCGGGCAAGGTGGTCGCGCTGGACACGATGTCCGCGCTGATCCGCCGCATCTCCGGCTCGCAGCTGATCGTTCACATGAAGCAGGGCGACCTGCCGGAGGACATGCGCCACCTCGTCACGCACCCGGAAAGCGCCGAGACCGGCCGCAAGTACAGCCTGCGCATCAACGATTATTCCGAGGTGGAGCAGATCCTGGCGCGCCTGCGCGCGGCCGGCGTCGTCATCGACGAGATGCAGCTGCAGCAGGCCGACCTGGAAGACATTTTCCTGCAAATCATGGACAAGGGAGCACTGTGATGATCGGTTCCACGGGCTTTCGCACCCTGGTGTACAAGGAAACGCTGCGCTTCTACAAGGTGGCGACGCAGACGGTGGCCGCGCCCATCCTGACGGCCATGCTGTACCTGCTGATCTTCGGCCACGTGCTGGAAGGGCGCGTCACGGTTTATCCCGGTGTCAGTTACACGGCCTTCCTGATTCCGGGCCTGGTGATGATGAGCGTGCTGCAAAATGCCTTCGCCAATTCCAGCTCATCGCTGATCCAGTCGAAAATCACGGGCAACCTCGTGTTCGTGCTGCTCACGCCCCTGTCGCACTGGGAGATCTTCTCGGCCTACACGATCGCCGCCATGGTACGCGGCATCACCGTCGGCGCGGGCGTGTTCATCGTCACCGCGTGGTTCGCCAACATGAGCTTCGAGTGGCCCCTGTGGATCGCCGCATTCGCGCTGCTGGGCGCCGCCATCCTCGGCACCATGGGCCTGATCGCCGGCATCTGGGCCGAAAAATTCGACCAGCTGGCCGCCTTCCAGAACTTCCTGATCATGCCGTTGACCTTCCTGTCCGGCGTGTTCTATTCGATTCACTCCTTGCCACCGTTCTGGCTGACCGTCTCGCACCTGAACCCGTTCTTCTACATGATCGACGGCTTCCGCTACGGCTTCTTCGGCCAGTCCGACATCAATCCCTGGACCAGCCTCGCCATCGTCTCCGCCTTCCTGGTGGTACTGGCGCTGCTGGCCATTCGTCTGCTGCGCAGCGGCTATCGTCTTCGCCACTAAGGCACCCAGTAATCTAGGAACCATCATGACCACGACCCCAGAAGCAATCCACGGCTACATCGCCGCCGGCCTCGAATGCACCCACCTGCAAGTGGAAGGCGACGGCCAGCACTTCCAGGCCATCATCGTCTCGCCCGCGTTTGCCGGCAAGCGCCCGATCCAGCGCCACCAGCTGGTGTACGCGGCCCTGGGCGACCGCATGCGCGAGGAAATCCACGCGCTGTCGATGAAGACGCTGACCCCCGAAGAATACCAAGGCTAAGGAGACCTGCATGGACAAACTGCTCATTACCGGCGGCAAGCGCCTGGTCGGCGACATCCAGATTTCCGGCGCCAAGAACGCGGCGCTGCCGATCCTGTGCGCTGGCCTGCTGACGGCCGGCGACCTGGAACTGTCGAACGTGCCGAACCTGCACGACGTGGCGACGATGTTGAAACTCTTGCGCCAGACCGGCCTGGCCATTGAACAGAATGGCGACAAGGTCGTCATGAACGGTTCGGCCATCAACAAGCTGGAAGCGCCGTATGAACTGGTCAAGACGATGCGCGCGTCGATCCTCGTGCTGGGCCCCCTGCTGGCCCGCTTCGGCGAAGCGAAGGTGTCGCTGCCGGGCGGCTGCGCCATCGGCTCGCGCCCCGTCGACCAGCACATCAAGGGCCTGCAGGCACTGGGTGCGGACATCTCGATCGACGCCGGCTACATCTACGCCAAGGCGAAAAAACTGAAGGGCACCCGCGTCGTCACCGACATGATCACGGTGACCGGCACGGAAAACCTGCTGATGGCCGCCACCCTGGCCGATGGCGAGACGGTGCTGGACAACGCCGCCTGCGAACCGGAAGTGACGGACCTGGCCAACCTGCTGGTGGCCATGGGCGCGAAGATCGACGGCATCGGCACCCACCGCCTGGTGATCCAGGGCGTGTCGTCGCTGCACGGCGCGGCCCATACCGTGATTTCCGACCGCATCGAGGCAGCCACCTTCCTGTGCGCCGTGGCGGCCGCCGGCGGCGACATCACGATCCGCAATACGCGCGTGGACATCATGGACGCGGCGCTGGAAAAGCTGCGCGAGATGGGCCTGCGCCTGACCGTGGGCGACACGTGGATTCGCGCCCAGATGGATGCGCGCCCGACGCCGGTGAGCTTCAGCACCACCGAATACCCAGGCTTCCCGACCGACATGCAGGCGCAGTTCATGGCCGTCAACACCATCGCCGACGGCAGCAGCACGGTGCAGGAAACCATCTTCGAGAACCGCTTCATGCACGTGCAGGAGATGAACCGCCTGGGCGCGGCCATCCAGACCGACGGCAATACGGCCACCATCCGCGGCGTGCAGCAGCTGATCGGCGCGCCCGTGATGGCCACCGACCTGCGCGCCTCGGCCTCGCTGGTGATCGCCGGCCTGGCGGCCAAGGGCGAAACGCTGATCGACCGCATCTATCACCTCGATCGCGGCTACGACCGCATGGAAGTGAAACTGTCCGCCGTCGGCGCCAACATCACCCGCATCAAGTAAACGCCCCATGAATCCCATCACCGCCACCGATTCTTCCCAGCTGATCCTGGCCCTGTCGAAGGGCCGGATCTTCGACGACACCTTGCCGCTGCTGGCCGCGGCCGGCATCACCGTCACGGAAAACCCGGAAACCTCGCGCAAGCTGATCCTGCCCACCAACGACCCGCACGTGCGCGTGCTGATCGTGCGCGCCACCGACGTGCCGACCTATGTGCAGTACGGCGCGGCGGACTTCGGCGTCGCCGGCAAGGACGTGCTGTTCGAGCATGGCGGCGAGGGGCTGTACCAGCCGGTCGACCTGAACATCGCCAAGTGCCGCATGTCGGTGGCGGTCAAGGCCGGCTTCGACTACGAAACGGCCGTGCGCCAGGGTGCGCGCCTGCGCGTGGCCACCAAGTTCACCGAGATGGCCCGCCAGCACTTCGCCAAGAAGGGCGTGCACGTCGACCTGATCAAGCTGTACGGCTCGATGGAGCTGGCGCCGCTGGTGGGCCTGTCCGATGCCATTGTCGACCTGGTCAGCACCGGCAGCACGCTGCGCGCCAACAACCTCGTCGAGGTCGAGGAGATCATGGAGATCTCGTCGCGCCTCGTCGTCAACCAGGCCGCGCTGAAACTGAAGCGCGCCCGCCTGCAACCGATTATCGAGGCCTTCGAACGGGCCTCCCAAGCCGCCTAAATCACCAATTACCATGATCCAGATCCGCAAACTCGACTCCGCCGCCATCGATTTCCAGGAAACGCTGGACAACCTGCTGGCCTTCGAAGCCGATACCGATACCGCCATCGAACACGCCGTCACGGAGATCATCGCGCAGGTGCGCGGCCGGGGCGACGAGGCGGTGCTCGACTACACGAACAAGTTCGACCGCATCCCGAACGGCGGCGCGCAGGACATGGCGGCCTTCGAGATCGGCCAGGCGGAACTGGACGCGGCGCTGGCCGCGCTGCCCGAAGCGCGGCGCGCGGCCCTGCAGGTGGCGGCCGAGCGCATCCGCGTCTTCCACGAGCGCCAGAAGCAGGAGCTGCAGGGTTTCACGTACACCGAGGCTGACGGCACCGTGCTGGGCCAGCGCATCACGCCGCTGGACCGGGTCGGCATCTACGTCCCGGGCGGCAAGGCGGCATATCCGTCGTCGGTGCTGATGAACGCCGTGCCGGCCAAGGTGGCCGGCGTCGGCGAGATCGTCATGGTCGTGCCCACGCCGGACGGCGTGCGCAACCAGATGGTGCTGGCCGCTGCCGCCATTGCCGGCGTCGACCGCGTGATCGGCATCGGCGGCGCCCAGGCCGTGGCGGCGCTGGCCTACGGCACCGAAACGATCCAGCCTGTCGACAAGATCGTCGGCCCCGGCAATGCCTACGTGGCCGCCGCCAAGCGCCGCGTATTCGGCACCGTCGGCATCGACATGATCGCCGGCCCGTCGGAAATCCTCGTCATCTGCGACGGCACCACCGATCCGGACTGGGTCGCCATGGACCTGTTCTCGCAGGCCGAGCACGACGAACTGGCCCAGGCCATCTTGCTGTGCCCCGACGCGGACTATATCGCCCGGGTGGAAGCATCGATCGCCAGGCTGCTGCCGACGATGCCGCGCCAGGAAACCATCACGACGTCGCTGACGGACCGGGGCGCATTGATCAAGGTACGCGACATGGCCGAGGCCTGCGCGATCGCCAACAGCATCGCCGCCGAACACCTGGAAATCTCGGCGGAGAACCCGCAGCAGTGGGCCGACCAGATCCGCCACGCGGGCGCCATGTTCCTGGGCCGCTTCTCGTCCGAATCGCTGGGCGACTACTGCTGCGGCCCGAACCACGTGCTGCCGACGTCGCGCACGGCGCGCTTCTCGTCGCCGCTGGGGGTGTACGACTTCCAGAAGCGCTCGTCCATCATCCAGGTCAGCGAAGCAGGGGCCCAGACCCTGGGCAAGATCGCCGCCGAACTGGCATATGGCGAGGGGCTGCAGGCGCACGCGCGCAGCGCCGAGCTGCGGCTGAAGAATGAAGACTGACGCCGCCGGTCCAGCCTCCTGGCTGGACCAGGTCCACTGCGAAGACGCCCTGCAGGGGCTGTCCCGCATCCCGGATGGCAGCATCGACCTGATCCTGACGGACCCGCCCTACAACCTGGGCAAGGATTACGGCAACGCTTCGGACCAGCAGTCGGTGGAAGAGTACCTGGCCTGGACCGAGCGGTGGATCGATGCGGCGCTGCCCAAGCTCAAGGCCAACGGCAGCCTGTATATTTTCCTGACGTGGCGCTTCTCGCCGGAGATCTTCGTGATGCTGAAAAAGCGCATGACGATGATGAACGAGATTATCTGGGACCGCCGCGTACCGTCGATGGGCGGCAGCGTGCGCAGCTTCTCGTCGGTGCACGACACGATCGGTTTTTTCGTGCGCCGCAAGGACTACTATTTCGACCTCGACGCCGTGCGCATCCCGTACGACGCCGCGACCAAGAAGGCCCGTTCGCGCTCGATCTTCGTCGGCGCCAAGTGGCTGGAAATGGGTTACAACCCGAAGGATCTGTGGAGCGTATCGCGCCTGCACAAGGAGCATTCCGAGCGGGTCGATCACCCGACCCAGAAGCCCCTGGAAATCATCGAGCGCATGATCAAGGCGTCCTGCCCGCCCGACGGCGTGGTGCTGGACCTGTTCATGGGCAGCGGCACCACCGCCGTGGCGGCGCGGCGCAGCGGCCGGCATTTCGTCGGCTTCGAGCTCAATGCGGAGTACTGCCGCGTGACGGCCGAGCGGCTGGCGGCGCTGGCGCACGGTGTCGTGCCGGAGCCCAAGCCGAAGACCAAGGCCGCAAGCAAAGTCAAAGCCCGCAAAGCCGACACCACCGAAACTATCCTGGAGTAAAGAATGTCCCTGGAAAGCCTGATTGGCAACACCATCCGACCCGACGTCCGCGAGGTCAAGAGCTACCATGTGCAGGACCCGAGCGGCTACATCAAGCTCGACGCCATGGAAAACCCCTACCACCTGCACCAGGCACTGCGCCAGGAACTGGGCCAGCGCCTGGCCGACGTGGCGATCAACCGCTATCCGCCGTCGTACGACGGCCTGAGGCGGCGCATTGCCGCCAGCCTGGGCGTGCCGGCCGGCTACGACGTGTTGTTGGGCAATGGTTCCGACGAGCTCATCTCCATCATGGCCACCGCCTGCGCCCGCCAGGACCGCCGCGCCGTGCTGCTGGCGCCCGTGCCCGCCTTCGTCATGTTCCAGCGCTCGGCCCAGTTCGCCGGCATGGACTTCGTCGGCGTGCCGCTGAACGACGATTTTTCGCTGGACCTGCCCGCCATGCTGGCCGCCATTGCCGAGCACAAGCCGGCCCTGGTGTTCCTGGCCTACCCGAACAACCCGACGGGGAACCTGTTCGACACGGCCGCGGTCGAACAGATCCTGGCCGCCCTGGGCGACACGGGCCTGGCCGTGCTGGACGAGGCCTACGAGCCGTTCGCACAGCAGAGCTTCATGCCGCGCCTGCCCGAGTTCGACAACCTGATCGTCATGCGCACCTTGTCGAAGCTGGGCCTGGCCGGTATCCGGCTCGGCTATATGTCGGCCGCGCCCGCGCTGCTGGCCGAGTTCGACAAGGTGCGGCCGCCCTACAACGTCAACGTGATGACGCAGGCGGCGGCCGAGTTCGCGCTCGACCATCTCGACATCCTGAACGAGCAGGCCGCGCTGCTGCGGCAGCAGCGCACCGAGCTGAGCCAGGCGCTGGCCGCGCTGCCGGGGGTCACGGTGTACCCGTCGGCCGCCAATTTCATCCTGATCCGTGTGGCGGATGCCGACACTACCCATACGAAACTGCTGGCCCATAAAATTTTGATTAAAAATTTGAGTAAAATGCACAGTGTGCTGACGAACTGCCTGCGTATCACCGTCAGCACGCCGGAAGAAAACGCCGCTTTCCTCGACGCCCTGAAAGCGTCGTTGGCGGACTGATCCATATCCTGAGCCTTCCCATGACCACCCTTGCAGAACGCAGCGCCGAAGTTACGCGCAACACCAACGAAACGCAGATCCGCGTCGCCCTGAACCTGGACGGCACCGGCGCGCAGTCCCTCAACACGGGCGTGCCCTTCCTGGACCATATGCTGGACCAGATCGCCCGCCACGGCCTGATCGACCTGGACATCCAGGCCACGGGCGACACCCATATCGACAACCACCACACGGTGGAAGATGTCGGCATCACCCTGGGCATGGCCGTGGCCAAGGCCATCGGCGACCGCAAGGGCATCCGCCGCTACGGCCACGCCTATGTGCCGCTGGATGAAGCGCTGTCGCGCGTCGTCATCGATTTCTCGGGCCGGCCCGGCATCGAGTACCACATCCCGTTCACGCGCGCGATGATCGGCACCTTCGACGTCGACCTGACCCTGGAATTCTTCCGCGGCTTCGTCAACCACGCCGGCATCACCCTGCACATCGATAACCTGCGCGGCACCAATGCCCACCACCAGTGCGAAACCGTGTTCAAGGCCTTCGGCCGCGCCCTGCGCATGGCCGTCGAGCGCGACGAACGCGCGGCAGGCACGATCCCGTCGACCAAGGGAAGCCTGTAATTCCACTCACCGGGCCAGCTAATGAAAAAAATCGTTGTAGTTGACTACGGCATGGGCAATCTGCGCTCCGTCGCGCAGGCCCTGCGGGCGGTCGCGCCGGAGGCGGACATCGTCATTTCCGGCGAAGCCGCCGCCATCGAGAACGCCGACCGCCTCGTGCTGCCGGGCCAGGGCGCCATGCGCGACTGCATGAAGAGCCTGCGCGAAGCAGGCATCGAGGAGGCGCTGCGCCGCGCCGCCGCCAGCAAGCCCCTGCTGGGCGTGTGCATCGGCGAGCAGATGCTGTTCGGCGAAAGCGAGGAGGGCGGCGAAGGCTTGAACCTGCTTCCGGGCAAGATCGTGCGCTTCCGCCTGGACGGCCAGTTGCAGGAAGACGGCTCGCGCTTCAAGGTGCCGCAGATGGGCTGGAACCAGGTGCGCCAGACGTCGCCCCACCCGATCTGGCAAGGCATCGCCGACGACGCCTATTTCTACTTCGTGCACAGCTACCACGTGCAGCCCGAACAGAGCGCACACAGCATCGGCGAAACCGTGTATGGTGCATCGTTCTGCTGCGCCGTCGCCCGGGACAATATCGTTGCCACCCAGTTCCACCCCGAGAAAAGCGCGGCGGCGGGCCTGCAGCTGTACAAGAATTTCGTGCACTGGAATCCCTAAGCGGTTTCACACCCACTCATCCAACCTAACTGATAAAGCCATGCTGCTCATTCCTGCCATCGACCTCAAGGACGGTCACTGCGTTCGCCTCAAACAGGGCGATATGGAACTCGCCACTGTATTTTCCGACGATCCGGGCGCGATGGCCCGTCATTGGCTGGAGCAGGGCGCCCGCCGGCTGCACCTGGTCGACCTGAACGGCGCCTTTGCCGGCAAGCCGAAGAACGAAGGCGCCGTCAAGGCGATCCTGAAGACGGTGCAGGAATTCGCGGCCGAGCACGATATCGACGAGATTCCCGTCCAGCTGGGCGGCGGCATCCGCGACCTCGACACCATCGAGCGCTACCTGGACGACGGCATTACCTACATCATCGTCGGCACGGCCGCCGTGAAGAATCCCGGCTTCCTGCACGACGCTTGCGGCGCCTTCCCGGGCAGCATCATCGTCGGCCTGGACGCCAAGGACGGCAAGGTCGCCACCGACGGCTGGAGCAAGATGTCCGGCCACGAAGTGATCGACCTGGCGCAAAAATTCGAACAGTACGGCGTCGAATCGATCGTCTACACCGACATCGGCCGCGACGGCATGATGGGCGGCGTCAACATCGAAGCGACCGTGCGCCTGGCCCAGGCCGTGCGTATTCCCATCATCGCCTCCGGCGGCCTGCACAACCTGGCCGACGTGGAAGCGCTGTGCGCCGTGCAGGACGAAGGCATCGAAGGCGTCATCTGCGGCCGCTCGATCTACGAAGGCACGATCAACCTGAACGAAGCGCAGCTGCGCGCCGACGAGCTGTCCGGCGAACTGAGCGAAGACTGATATGCTGGCCAAACGCATCATCCCCTGCCTGGACGTGACCAACGGGCGCGTCGTCAAGGGCGTCAACTTCACCGAGCTGCGCGACGCCGGCGACCCGGTGGAAATCGCCCGCCGCTACGACGAGCAGGGCGCCGACGAGCTGACCTTCCTCGACATCACGGCATCGAGCGACAACCGCGGCCTGATCCTCGACATCATCGAGGCCGTGGCGTCCCAGGTCTTCATTCCGCTGACGGTGGGCGGCGGCGTGCGCGAGGTGGGCGATGTGCGCCGCCTGCTCAACGCCGGTGCCGACAAGATCAGCCTGAACACGTCGGCCGTCAGCAACCCGCAACTGGTGCACGACGCGTCGCAGAAGCACGGCTCGCAGTGCATCATCGTCGCCATCGATGCCAAGCAGGTCGCGCCCGGCAAATGGGAAGTGTTCACGCACGGCGGGCGCAAGGCTACCGGCCTGGACGCCGTCGAGTGGGCCCGCAAGATGGAAGCGATGGGCGCCGGCGAGCTGCTGCTGACCAGCATGGACCGCGACGGCACCAAGTCCGGCTTCGACCTGGAACTGACGCGCGCCGTGTCCGATGCCGTCAGCGTGCCCGTGATCGCCTCGGGCGGCGTGGGCGGCCTGCAGGACCTGGCCGACGGTATCATCAAGGGCCGCGCGGACGCGGTGCTGGCGGCCAGCATCTTCCACTACGGCCAGCACACGGTGCAGGAAGCCAAGCGCTTCATGGCGCAGCAGGGCATCCCGATGCGGCTGGCTTGAGCAGGACAATCCTATGAGTATCCCGACGACGACGCCTAGCGTAGCCAAGGCAAAATGGCTGAACCGTGTGAAGTGGGACGAGCATGGCCTCGTGCCCGTGATCGCCCAGGAAGCGGGCAGCAACGACGTGCTGATGTTCGCCTGGATGAACCGCGACGCGCTGTATAAAACCGTGGAACTGGGCGAGGCCGTGTACTGGAGCCGTTCGCGCAAGAAGCTGTGGCACAAGGGCGAGGAGTCCGGCCACGTGCAGAAGGTGCTGGAAATCCGCCTCGACTGCGACGAAGACGTCGTGCTGCTGAAGGTCGAGCAGGCCGGCGGCATCGCCTGCCACACGGGCCGCCACTCCTGCTTCTTCCATAAATTCGACGGCGATGCGCCGAACGGCGACTGGCAGGACGCGGAGCCCGTCCTGAAGGACCCCGGCACCATTTATACGGAAAAGAAGAAATGACGATACTCGACCGCGTCGGCGCCACCATCGAGTCGCGCAAGCTGGCCAACGGCGGCGACCCCGCAACCTCGTATGTGTCGAAACTGTTCTCGAAAGGGGACGACGCCATCCTGAAGAAGATCGGCGAGGAAGCCACCGAGCTGGTGATGGCCGCCAAGGACGCCCGCGCCGCCGGCGACGCCGGCAAGGTGCTGTACGAATGCGCCGACCTGTGGTTCCACTCGCTGGTGCTGCTGGCGCAGTTCGACCTGACGCCGCAGCAGGTGCTGGACGAGCTGGCCCGCCGCGAAGGCATCTCCGGCATCGACGAAAAAGCCGCGCGCCCGGACGCGCCATGAATCAATTGCGACAAGGATCGAACGTGGACAACTGCCTGTTTTGTAAGATCGCTGCCAAGCAAATCCCCGCCGCCGTCGTGTACGAGGACGAGGAACTGCTGGCCTTCAAGGACATCAACCCCGCCGCCCCGGTGCACCTGCTGATCATTCCGAAGCAGCACATCGCCACCTTGTCCGACTGCGACGGCAGCCATGTCGCCATCCTGGGCAAGATGCTGGCGCTGGCGCCCCGGCTGGCCGAGGAGCACGGCATCTCGGTGGTGTATGACGCCGCCGGCGCGCCCACGCGCGGCTACAAGACCCTCATCAACAGCGGCCCGGATGGCGGCCAGGTGGTCTATCACATGCACATGCATATGTACGGCGGCCCGCGGCCATGGCGCGGCATGCACTAACGCCCGCCATCGTGCGGTCATCTGCGCGAAATGGTCGTCCGGAACCAGCCTTTTCTGGACGTTAATGACAGGCACATGACATCGCGCGATCGCTTATACTGTCTCGATTACACGGATTCGGGCTGCGTGCCCTGCAAGGAGAAAATTATGGGTTCCATGAGCATCTGGCACTGGCTGATCGTCCTCGTCGTCATCATGCTGGTCTTCGGCACGAAAAAACTGGGCAATATCGGTTCCGACCTGGGCAAGGCCGTCAAGGGTTTCAAGGACGGCGTCAAGAACGAAGACGAGCAGAAGGCCGGCGGCGCCACGCCGACCCCGCCGCCATCGCAAGTGACGGACAAGGGCACCATCGAGGTGGACGCCAAGGAAAAGCACAAGCTGTGACAGCGCTGCCGGCCCGGCCGGCATCGTGGGCCAATCTTGTATAACTTATGATCGATCTCGGTCTCTCCAAACTTGCCATCATCGGCGTCGTGGCGCTGATCGTCATCGGCCCTGAAAAGCTGCCGAAGGTTGCCCGCATGGCGGGCACGCTGTACGGCCGCGCCCAGCGCTACCTGCACGACGTGAAATCCGAAGTGAGCCGCGAAATCGAGCTCGAGGAACTGCGCAACCTGCAGAAGAACGTGCAGGAGCAGGCCCAGTCGATCAAGGCCGACGTGGAAAACTCGATCGCCCAGAACATGGCCGACGTCGAGGAAGCCTTCCGTGTCGACGATCATTCTTCCCATACGCACCACGCCGGCGACGCGTATTCGTCGGCCAGCACGGAAGACCTGTCGCGCAAGGCCAAGGAATTTCGCCGCAAGCGCCTGGTGCGCACGTCCGCCGTGCCGCTGTGGTACAAGCAGCGCAATGGCGGCCGTTCGCATGTCGTTTCCGGCGCCGCCCGTGTCGCGCGCTTCCGCCCGCGTAACGGCAAACCCCCAGCTTCGTTCTACTAATGAGCACTGAAAACCCGGTCGAAGAAACTTTCATCAGCCACCTGATCGAACTGCGTGACCGGCTGGTCAAGGCTTCCATCGGCATCCTCATCGCCACCGCGGCCCTGATGTTCTGGCCCGGCCCGGCCCAGATCTACGATTTGATCGCCCAACCCATGATCGCCGCGCTGCCGGTGGGCTCGAAGATGATCGCCACCGGCGTCATCGCCCCCTTCCTGGTGCCGATGAAGGTCACCTTGCTGCTGGGCTTCGTGCTGTCGCTGCCGTGGGTGCTGTACCAGATGTGGGCCTTCGTCGCCCCTGGCCTGTACACCCACGAAAAGCGCCTGGTCGCGCCGCTCGTCATTTCCTCGTCGCTGCTGTTCGTCGGCGGCGTCGCCTTCTGCTATTTCCTCGTCTTCGGCCGCGTGTTCGCCTTCATCAGCGAATTCTCGCCCACGTCGATCGCCGTCACGCCCGATATCGAGAACTACCTCGACTTCGTCATGTCAATGTGCCTGGCCTTCGGCGCCGCCTTCGAAGTGCCCGTCGTCGTCGTCATCCTGGTCCGCATGGGCATCGTCTCGCTGGCCAAGCTGAAGGAATGGCGCCCCTACGTCATCGTCGGCGCCTTCGTCATCGCCGCCATCGTCACGCCGCCGGACGTGGTCAGCCAGTTCTCGCTGGCCATCCCCATGTGGCTGCTGTTCGAAGTGGGCCTGTTGGTCTCGCCGCTGTTCGTGCGAATGACGCGCTCGCCCGAGGAACAGGTGTAGCCCGCCGTTGCTGCGTGGCCTGCGATAAAAAAACGCCAACCCCCGGGTTGGCGTTTTTCATTGGTGGCGCCGCAGCGCCACGTCCTTCCCTTACGGTGCGCCGGCGGCCGTGGCCTTGGCGCGGTCGGCCGCGATGACGACCACCAGCTTGGCCGGATCGACGGCCTTCCTGAACGCGGCGCTGGCCTGCTCGGCCGTCACGCCCGCCAACTTCGCTTCCAAGGCCTGGTCCCACGCGAAGTCGCGGTCCAGGTAGCGCCGTTCCGTCCATTTGCGCGCCACGGCGGTGTCCTGCGAACGCTCCTGCACCGCCCGTTCCAGCAGGCCCTTGCGCGCATCCGCCACTTCCTCGGCCGTGAAGCCCTGCGCCACGGCTTTCTGCAGCTCGTCGCGCACGGCCGCTTCCACCTTGGCCATGTTCTGCGGCGCGCCGATGGCGTTGATGGCGAAACGGCCGTAGCGGTCCTGGTCCACGGCCCAGATGTACGCCATGCCGCCATAGGACAGCCCGTCCTTCTGGCGCAGCCGGTCCATCAGGCGCGACTTCAGGCCGCCGTTGCCGAAGATATACGACGCCACCTGCAGCGCCGCGTAGTCCGGGTCATCGGTGCGCACGTCCAGGTTCATGCCGGCCGCGTACGAGGCGTTTTCCTTGTCGGGCATGTCGACCTTCTGCACCGCCGGCTTGACGTCGGCATACGCCAGCGGCACGCGCTGGTAGGGCGTCTTGCTGGTCCAGTTGCCATACAGTTCCTGCGTGAGCTTGCGCACGTCGGCCGCTTCGAAGTCGCCCACCACGGCCAGTTCGCCGCGGGAGGCACCGTAGAAGTCGCGGTGGAAGGCCACCACGTCTTCCCGCTTCACGGCCCGCAGCGCTTCGAGTTCTTCGTCGATCGTCATTTCCGCGCGCACGTCGCCCTTCTTGTAGTGGCTCAGGTGCACGCCGACACCGCGCGCCGCCACCGACGACGGGTCGCCCCGTTCCGCCTCGATCTCGACGGCCGTCAGCTTGTGCAGCTGTTCGAAATCGGCTGCCGGGAAGTTCGCTTCCTTGAGCACGTGCGCCATCAGCCGCATGGCGGCCGGCAGGTGTTCGCGGGTGGTCTGGAACGCGTACATATTGCCCGTGATTTTCAGCTTCTGCATTTCGTCGGCCAGCTGCTCGCGCGTGTACTTGCTGGTGCCGCGCAGCAGCATGCGCTCGGTCAACGTGCTGACCATGCGCTTGCCGAACCAGGATTTCTCGTCGCCCCAGTGCAGCTTCAGCTGCACGGCCACGGTCTGGCCCCGCGTCGCCTTCGGCAGCAGCGCCACTTTCAGGCCGCCGATGGTTTCCAGCGTCGTGCGCGCGTTGATGTTGTCCGGCGTGGCAACGAAGACTTCGCCCGCCTTGACGGCCGCCTTGGGCGTGTAGTTGGCCAGCACGGCATCCACGCCGGGTGCGGCCGAAACCAGCACGCGGTCCGGTTCATCGGTCGGCACGAACGTGCCTATCGTGCGGTTGGACTGCTTGAAGTAGCGCCGCGCCACGTCGGCCACCTGCTGCGGCGTCACCTTGGCAATGGCGTCGCGCTGGTAGAAGAAGGTGCGCCAGTCGCCCAGCGCGATCGCCTCGGACAGCACCACGCCCACCTGTTCGGCGTCGTTCAGGGTTTTTTCCATCCGGTTCGCGCTGTTGCGCTGCACGCGCTCGACTTCCTCCTGCGTGGGCGGCTGCTCGGCCAGGCCTTCGGCCACGGCAATCATGGCATCGCGCACCGGCTCGGGCGCCTCGCCCTTCTTGACGACGGCGCCCCGCACCTGCAGGCCCGGCGTGACGCCGTTCATGCCGAAGGCGAAGGTCTGCACGGCCTTGCCCTTGACGACCAGTTCCTTGTGCAGGCGCCCGTTCGGCGTATCGCCGAGAATCTCGTCCAGCACCGTCAGCGCGGGCATGTCCGCGTGCAGGCTGCCGGGACCCTTGTAGGCCAGGCCGATCAGCTGGTAGTCGCCCTTGCGGCGCACGGCGAACGAGCGCTCGCCATCCTGGGCCGGTTCCACCGTCCAGAAGCTGGGCAGGGTGCGCTTGGGCTTGGGGATCTTGCCGAAGGCCTGGGCGATCCAGTGCAAGGTGCGCGTCTCGTCGAACTGGCCGGCCACCAGCAGCACGGCATTGTCCGGCTGGTACCAGGTGCGATAGAAGTTCTGCAGGTTCTCGATCTTGACGTTCTCGATATCGCTGCGGTTGCCGATCGGCGAGCGGCCCACGCCATGCCAGTCGAAGGCCACGCTCTGCAGCTGCTTGAACAGCAGGCCGCCCGGATCGCTTTCGCCCATTTCGAATTCGTTGCGCACCACCGTCATTTCCGAATCCAGGTCCTTGCGCGAGACGAACGATTTCGTCATGCGCGCCGCTTCCATGTCGAGCGACCATTTCAGGTTGCCGTCATCGGCCTTGAAGCTCTCGAAGTAATTGGTGCGGTGGCTGCTGGTGGTGCCGTTGAAGCGCATGCCGCGCGCGGCGAACTGCTTGGTGATGTCGGTATAACCCGGCGCGCCCTTGAACAGCAGGTGTTCCAGCAGGTGGGCCATGCCGCTCTCGCCATAGTTCTCGTGGCGCGAGCCGACCAGGTACGTCATGTTGACGGTGGTGGTGGGCTTGGATGCATCGGGGAACAGCAGCACCTTCATGCCGTTGGCGAGGCGGTATTCGGTGATGCCCTCGGCCGACGGGCCGACGGTGACGCCCTTCGGCAGGGTCAATGCCTGCGCGTGCGTGCCCAGCAGCAGCGCGGCGGCGATGGCGGTGGACAGGACGGTTCTTTTCAAAGCTTGGATTTGCATGGTTTCCCGATAGAAGTTGGACGTCGGCAGGTCGCACGCTCTTTCACGGCGCACGTTGCGCGCATGCTACCGCGAATGGGGGACCGCAAAACTCTCGGAAAGTCACACTGGCGCAGGAACCGGGTGCCGGTGCCTACAGCGGCGCGAAAATGGCCTGCAGGTCGTCCGGCGTGAGACGCGCATCGAGCTTGCCGCCTTCGCCCATGATGGCGTCGGCCAGGTTGCCCTTGCGGCGCTGCATGTCCTGGATTTTCTCCTCCAGCGTGCCTTCGGCGATCAGCTTGTAGACGAAGACGGGCTTGTCCTGGCCGATGCGCCAGGCCCGGTCCGTGGCCTGGTTTTCCGCCGCCGGGTTCCACCACGGGTCGTAGTGGATGACGGCATCGGCCGCCGTCAGGTTCAGGCCGACCCCGCCCGCCTTCAGGCTGATCAGGAACACGGGCACGGCGCCCTGCTGGAATTGGGCCACGGGCGTGGCGCGGTCCTGCGTGTCGCCCGTCAGGGTGACGTAGCCGATCGCGCGGTGGCGCAGTTCGGCTGCGATCAGTTCGAGCATGCTGGTGAACTGCGAGAACACCAGCACCTTGCGCTCCTCGCTCATCAGGGTGTCGACCAGCTCCATCAGCGCCGTCAGCTTGGCCGAGCCCACGCCGCTTTTCGCCAGCCCGGCCGTCTTCACGAGGCGCGGGTCGCAGCAGGCCTGGCGCATCTTCAAGAGCGCTTCCAGGATGACGATCTGGCTGCGCGCCACGCCCTTGCGTTCGATCTCGTCGCGCACCTTCTTGTCCATCGCCACGCGCACGGTTTCGTACAGGTCGCGCTGGGCGCCGCCCAGTTCCACCGTCAGCACGATTTCCGTCTTCGGCGGCAGCTCGCTGGCCACCTTGTCCTTGGTCCGGCGCAGCATGAAGGGCTTCACGCGGCGCGTCAGGAAGGCATTGCGGGCCATGTCGTGCTGGACTTCGATGGGCTTGCGGAAGGTGGCGTTGAAGGCCTTTTCCTCGCCCAGCAGGCCCGGCATCAGGAAATGGAACTGCGACCACAGTTCGCCCAGGTGGTTCTGCAGCGGCGTGCCCGTCAGGCACAGGCGGTGGCGGGCGTTCAGCAGGCGCGCCGTCTGCGCCACCTTGGCGCGGCTGTTCTTGATGTACTGCGATTCGTCCAGGATCAGCAGGTGAAAGCGCAGCGCGCGCAGGGCCGCTTCATCGCGCGGCAGCAGTGCGTAGGTGGTCAGCACGACGTCGGCCTGGCCGATGCTGTCGTAGTGCACCTGGCGGTCCTTGCCGTGCAGGGCCAGCACGCGCAGGCCGGGCGTGAAACGGGCCGCCTCGGCGCGCCAGTTGGCGATCAGGCTGGTGGGCACCACCACCAGGGCGGGGGCGTCGAGCCGGCCCGCTTCCTTCTCGATCAGGATATGGGCCAGGGTCTGCACGGTCTTGCCCAGGCCCATGTCGTCGGCCAGGATGCCGCCGAATTCATACTCGCGCAGGAACTGCATCCAGGCCAGGCCTTCACCCTGGTAGTCGCGCAAGGTGGCCTGCAGGCCGGCCGGCGGGGCCACCTGCAGCACCCCACCGAACTGGCCCAGGCGCCGCCCCAGCGCGCGCAGCCGCTGCCCGCCCATCCAGCGCAGCTGCGCGTGCTCTTCCAGCTCGGCCAGGCGGGCCGCGTCGATGACGGGCAGGCGTACGCTGTCGCCCACCCGGTCGTCGAAGAACAGCTCGCCCAGGATCGTGAGGATCGGCTTGACGCGGCCCCACGGCAGCGCCACGAAGGCGCCGTCGGGCAGCTGCACCAGCAGGCGGCTTGCATCGTCGTGGCGGGCCAGTGCGGCCGGGTCGAAGCGCTCCGGCGCCTTGCGGATCAGCTGGACCAGCAGCGGCAGCAGGGGCTGGCGGCGGCCCTCGACGATGATGCCCAGTTCCAGCTCGAACCAGGCATTGCCCTTGTCGCCTTCGTCGGCCACGTCGGCATACCAGTCGTCGACGGTGCGCAGGTCGTAGCGGAAGGTGTCGCCCATCTCCACGCGCCAGCCGGCCTTGCGCAGGATGGCGATGCCGTTCTGGGAAAAGGCCAGCCAGTGCTCTTCGGAGGGCAGGCCGAGCGCCGCATCGGACCCGGGCAGCGGGGCAAAGCCCATCGCCGCCAGCAGCGCGGCCGCCTTTTGCTCGGCATGTTCATCGCGGTGGATCACCTCCACGCTGTCGGCCGTGATGCGGCGCAGCGGCGGCCCGGGTTCGGCGCCGGCATGGATGCCATCGTAGGTGAAGAACAGGAGCGCATAGTCCTGCCACTGGTGTCGGCCCGTCAGCTTGAACCGGTCCTCGCACGCCAGGGTCAGGTGGGGCGTGGGGGCGATATCGCGCCGTTCCTGCAACGGACGCGCCGCCGGTGGCGGCAGGATGCGGTCCAGCCCATGTTCGATCATCTGCTGCGTCATCGCCTCGCGTTCCGCGGGGTTCAGCACGGGGGCCTGGGCCAGCAGCAGCATCAGGCGCTCGATCGGTATGGCGCGCATATTCGGCGGCAGCACCAGCTCGCCCCATGCGCCTTCGTGCAGGTAGCCCACCGGTTCCGTGGGCAGGACATGGTCGACCGGTTCGCCGTCGTCGAACAGCCAGCGGATGCTGACCGCGCCGCCTTCCTCGCAGATGGGGCGCCAGCCGATGGCGGCATGCCGTGGCTGCCCCCTGCGGATGGCCTGGGTGCGGCCCGCTTTCAGGTCGGCCCGCGTCGGCGCCCACCACAGGCGGTCCTGCGCCGCCAGCATGTCGAGCAACTGCCCGGCGATGCGTCCGCCCGGCCGCGTCTCGACGTCGAACGGGGCGACGGCGCGCAGGGCTGCATACAGGCCGATCGGTATTTCATCCTCGGCCTTTACATACGCCGGCGGCTTGCTGACCAGGCTCTTGGTATCGGTCAGCACGGTGGCCGACGCGATGCCCCCATCGGCGCGCATGGCCGCCTTGCACAGATGCAGGCTGACCTCGCGCGTGCGCGTGTTCGGGCACAGCACGAAGGCGATCCGGTGCCCCGGCCTGGCGGCGGCCGCGGCGCGGTCCGCCGTGTCGTTCAGCATGGCCAGCTGGTGCAGCCAGTGCTGGGCGGGGCCGGACAGCTTGGGAACCGGTGCGGCAGCGTGCAGCGCGATATCCGGGCCCCCGCCGTTCAACAGCACGGCCACCACGTGCTTGCAGTTGTACTCCACGGGGCAGGTGCAGTCGCCCGCGACGTCGATGCCGCCGCCGTGGCTGGCCGTGATATGGATGACTTGCTCGTAGAAATTGTGGCCGCTGCCCCACACTTCGCCATGGATGCGGTTCTCCACTACCTGCACCGAGCGCACCATGCCCTCACGCACATAGCCCTGGCCGCGTGAAAACGTACCGCTGTCGAAGGCGTGGCGGATCATCTGGGGAGTGACGTGCATGGTATTCGGAAAAAGGAGGCTGGGCACCATTATCTTCGATGCCGCGCGGGGGCGTCGGTTCGTTGCCGCCATTTGAGCGTGCGCAGGAATGCTGGTTGTGAGCCCGGCCATGGCCGCAGCGTCGTCGGCGACGATGGGAAGAGGCGCGCAGGCCCACTCCCTGCTATCGTGGCGGCATGACCGATTCCATCCACTTCTACGAACCGCGCGCCGGCCACGGCCTGCCGCACGATCCCTTCAACGCCATCGTCGGGCCGCGCCCGATCGGGTGGATCTCGTCGCGCGACAGCGCCGGCATCCTGAACCTGGCGCCGTACAGCTTCTTCAACGCCTTCAACTACACGCCGCCCATCGTCGGCTTCGCCAGCATCGGCCACAAGGACACGGTGCGCAACGTCGAGCAGACCGGCGAATTCGTGTGGAACCTGGCCACGCGCACCCTGGCCGAGGCGATGAACCAAAGCTGTGCGGCCGTGCCGCCGGAAGTGGACGAGTTCGCGCTGGCCGGCCTGACGCCGGTGGCTTCGCGGCTGGTCTCCGCGCCGCGCGTGGCGGAAAGCCCGGTGTCGTTCGAGTGCAAGGTGACGCAGATCGTGCAGCTGCAAGGCGCCGATGGCACCAAGGTGCGGACCTGGCTGGTGCTGGGCGAGGTGGTGGGCGTGCATATCGCCCAGGCGTCGCTGAAGGACGGGGTGTACGACACGGCGGCGGCCGGCCATATCCTGCGTGGCGGCGGCCCCGCCGACTATTTCGAGGTCACGCCGGCGCAGCTGTTTCGCATGCACCGGCCGCGCTGACGGATCGATGGCCCCAAAAAAAACGCCAGCGTCAAGGCTGGCGTTTGCTGGTCCGGTAGGTCGGATTATTTCTTCTTTGTCGTCTTCTTGGCCGGTGCCGGGGCTGGTGCCAGTGCCGATGCGGCCGGTGGCGTGATGCCGCCCTGGACGCCCAGCGCGCCGCCGGTACCCAGGCCGCCCGCCACTTCCTGCGCCTTGTAGTTGCGTACGGCCTGGACCAGCTGGTTGTACGAATCCATGAAGGCGGCGATCAGGATCTTGCCTTCCGGGGTATTCGAGTAGGCGCCGCCGGTACCGAAGCCGCCGCCGCCGAACAGGCCGCCGAACATGCTGAAGTCGAAGTTCTTGGCGCTGCCTTCGGCGGCCGCCAGCTGCACGCCGGAGCGGTTGTCGACCATCAGCAAGGTGGTCGACGCTTCATTGGCCTTGATGCCGCCGGCGACCATGCCGGCCACGCTGCCGATCAGGCCGAAACCGCCCAGCGCGCCGCCGATGCCCTGGGTGCCCTTCTGGCTGAAGTTGATGGTGGGGCTCATCGTGTAGTCCGCCGCAACCATCTGGCCTTTCTGGAACTTGCTGCCGGCGCGCATTTCGCCGGAAGCGGCCAGTTCGCGCTCGGCCATCACATTGTTCATGGCGGCGCCCCGCTCGACGACGACGAAGCAATTCGACTGCTGGATCATCTTGCGCAGCACGGGCACGGTCGAACCCAGCTTGTATTGCGACAGCTGGATATACCACGACGACGCCTGGTCTTCGACCACGCTCAGGGTACCCAGCGAGCGGTCGCATTTTTCCAGCGCCGTGTTGGCATTGTTGGCGGTGGCGCCGCCGGCCGAGCCGGTTGCCACGGTGGGTGCGCCACCCAGTTGCGGTGCCGTGCCGGCGCAACCGCCCAAGGTCAGCAAGGCGCCCAGAGCCAGCGCCTGGCCGGCAATTTTCGACGTTTTCGGGAATGGAAGAATGGTTTTCATGGTTGTAGTTGCCGCCGCTGGCTTGTGAAGACGAAGCCATTATCTTAATACGCGACGTTTCCCTGAATTCTCACCAATTGTCTCAGATACAATTTTCTACAAGTTTCCGCACAAAAAAAACGCCGGCGCAAGCCGGCGTCTGGTTCCCAACGGCAAGTCTTACTGCATCAGTTCCCGGATCACCTTGACGGGCGCGCTGCCGTAGCCGAGGAACTCCTCGTGGAAGCCTTTCAGCGAGAACTTGCTGCCCAGCGCCTGGCGGCGCTCCTCGCGCAGTTCCATGATCTCGCTGTAGCCGCTGAAGTAGCTGGTCAGCTGCACGGACGACAGCTGCACGCGCCGCCATTTCTCGTTGGCTTCCTGCTGCGTCTGGAAGGCCTGGCGCGTCAGCAGGTCGAGCGACTGCTCCTGCGTCATGCCCAGCACATGCACGCTGTAGTCGAGGATGGTGTTGGTCACGCTGCGCAGGTTCCACTTCGAATACATCAGCCACATCTCGGGGGCGTTTTCGCCATAGCCCGATTCCAGCATCATCCGCTCGCTGTAGACGGCCCAGCCTTCGATCATGGCGCCGTTGCCGAAGATCGATTTCACCAGCGACGGCGACTTGTTCGCATATACCAGCTGGGCGTAGTGGCCTGGAATGGCTTCGTGCATGTTCAGGATCTGCAGGATCCAGTGGTTGTATTCGCGCAGGCTGCTCTCGGCCTGGGCCGGCGTGGCGCCATCGAGCGGCGTGATGTTGTAGTAGGTGCGGTCCTGCGGGCGGTACGGTCCCGGCGCCTCGATGCTGGCGCCGGCCACGCCGCGCTGGTAGGCTGGGGTTTCGCGCACCACCAGCGGCTTGTCCGAATCGAGGCTGAGCAGGTCATGCTGCTTGACCCAGTCCTGCAACTGCGGGATCTGTGCCTTGACCTCGTCGACGAAACGCTCCGGCGCCACGTGGTTGGCCGACAGCTTGTCGATCATCATGCCGATCTTGGCATAACGGTCCGCCGGCTTGGCCGTGCCGGCCAGGTACTTGGGCCACAGCTCGTCGCTGATGCGGTCCATATTGGCCAGCAACTGCTCGCGCGCGGCCAACGCCTTCTGGTAGGTCTGTTCGGCCGTGCTGGCCGACTGGATATCGAAGGCGAACTTGGTTTCGTACAGGTCCTTGCCGATGCGGAAGGAGCGCGCACCCGTCGTGGCCAAGGTCTTGTCCAGTTCCGACAGCCAGGCCGCGTAGCCTTCCACGGCCGTCTTCGCGGCGGCGATGCGCTGCGCGAACAGGCCCTTCTCGTTGGCGGCCAGGGTGGATGCCTGGGCCTCCTTGTCCAGCTCCGCCAGCAGCGCGACGATGCCGGGCGCCTGGCTGACGGCCAGCTGCGTGTGTTCGCGCGTGGGGTTGCTGATATTGGCGCGGGCCGCGTCGTAATAGGCCGGCACGTTGGCAATGCGTTTCAGCAGCGTGCGCAGGCGCTGCGACTTGGCTGCGTATTCCGTGTGCAGGATATAGTCGATCGGACTGGCGATATTGTAGAGGGCCGGATTCCACTCGAATTCGCGGAACGTGGTCAGGTACCAGCGGTCCGATTTCAGCTTGTTGACCAACAGGCCCATGTCGGTGCGCTGGCGCGGCGACAGCTGGCGCGCGTCGATCTTGTCGAAGCGGGCCAGCCAGTCGTCGATAAAGGCCAGTTGCAGCTGGCGCGTGGCCAGGTCCGGCACCGTCATGATGGCGGCGGTATCGTATTTGCCGACGGCGATGGCCGATTCCGGGTCCATCTTCCACAGCGCCGTGAGGAATTTGCCGGCCTGGGTGTCGAAGGCGCGGTCCTGGCGCCGCTCGGCCGGCGCGGCGGCCGCCACGGCGGCGACGGGGGCCGCCTTGGCGGCATTGCGGGCCGCCTTCGATTTGTTCTTGGCCGGCGCCGTCTTGGCCGGCTTGCCCGATTTCTGCGGTTTTTTTGCTGCCTCGACGGGGGTGAACGCCATGCTCAGCATCAGCGCCGCCAGGGCGAGTTTAGTCTTGATCATCAGTGTAGCCTTGAAAATATTGGGCGGCGCGAGGGCCCGCCCGTATGTGCAGCGTGCGAGATTATCATTATTTAACGGCTCCCAGCGGCCTGTGTTACACGCCGCTACAAACGCCCGCGGGCCGTCTTGCCGGTGTGCTCACGCCATCTGTCCGCTGCGGATCAGGTGCTGGTGCAGCTCGTTGATGGTGGCGACAGCCTGCTTGCCGCGCGCCATATGCGTCAGCCGGATCTCGCTGGCCTTGGTGAAGCGGTGGCCGATGCGCACCGTGTAGGAGCGCAGCAGCCAGCTCCAGAACGAGGTGACGTAGGTGGCTTCGTCCATGTCGCGCCACTTGACGCCGCGCACGCCGCGTTTCCAAGGCAGCACGCCCGAGTAGACCCAGACGCCGACGTCGTCGTAATACAGCAGCACGCTGCGGATCAGCAGGATGCGGTAGCCGATCAGGAGGGTCGATGCAGCCAGCACGCCGGCGGCGGCCAGTTCGGAATAGTTGAAGGCGAACCGCAGCACGAAGATCATGACGACGGTCAGCAGCAGGCAGTCCACATAGGCAGTCCAGGCCTTGTGGCACAGCGGCATGCCATGGGTGGCGGCGAGGGGGGCGTTATCTTGTTCCATGCATAATGATTACATGGAATGGCTGGGGTAGTCGAGCGACGGGGAATGGCGCCGGGCGCCATTCCCGCGGGGGCGTGAGCCTTCGGACGTCACACTTTCTTCTGGCGGCTGTCGGAAGAACGGCTGTGATCGTGGGTGGCGTAGTGATCCAGGATGCCGGCGGCGCGCGCGCCGTCGCGGTCGTTCGCCACTTCCACCTGCAGGATGCAGTTGTTGCGATGGACCACCGTGCGCATTTCGGAATTGTCGGACTGGCGGTTCACGCTGCCGCGCGGCAGGGTGTCCTTGTCCGTCAGGTCCAGCGCGAAATTGCCCTGCACGGGGCCCGCTTCGTCGCCGGTCGATTCCAGCGACACGTCGTCCCGGTCGAAGCCGGCAGCCAGCAGCGCTGCCCGGGCCTGTTCGGCCACCTCGAAACTGTCGAACACACGCAATAAAGTATCGGCCATGATGAGCTCCTTTTCAGTGGAGGCCATCATAGCCCGCGGGCGCGACGGGCAGCGCGCGCTTCCGACATTGCTTGAAAACAGGGGACTGTCCCCGGTTTCTGCGGGCTTCAGGCGCGCAGGCCTTCCTGCAGCATGCGCAGCATGTCCTCGGCCGTCATGCGGGCGGCCGTGTCGCTGCCGTCGAGCAGGCTGTCGGCCAGTTCGCGCTTGCGTCCGTGCAGGTCGACGATGCCTTCCTCGATCGTGTGGCGCGCCACCAGGCGGTAGATCGTCACGGGACGCTGCTGGCCCATGCGGTGGGCGCGGTCCGAGGCCTGGTCTTCCACCGCCGGATTCCACCATGGATCCATGTGGATGACGTAGTCGGCCGCCGTCAGGTTGATGCCGACGCCGCCCGCCTTCAGGCTGATGAGGAAGACGTCGCCCTCGCCGGCCTGGAAGGCGTCGACCCGCTGCTTGCGCGTGGCCATCGGCGTGGCGCCGTCCAGGTACTGGTAGCCGATGCCGCGAGAGTCCAGGTGCTCGCGGATCAGGGCCAGGTGGTCGACGAACTGGCTGAACACGAGCACCTTGTGGCGGTTTTCCAGCAGGCCTTCGAGCAGCTCGGCAAAGGCTGCCAGCTTGCTGCTGGCCAGCTTCAGGCCGGGCGCCACCAGGTTCGGGTTGCAGCAGGCGCGGCGCAGCTTCATGATCTCGGCCAGGATCTGCATCGACTTCTTGTCGGCCGGCGCATCGATCGACGCCAGCTTGTCCAGCGCCTCGCGGCGCAGCGATTCGTACAGCGCCATTTCTTCCGGCGACAGCTCCACTTCCTGCACGATCTCGGTACGGGCCGGCAGCTCCGTCAGCACCTGCGTCTTGGTGCGGCGCAGGATGAAGGGACCGATCAGGCGGCGCAGCCGGTTGCGCGCGCCCACTTCGGCGCGGTGGTCCTGCTGCCGCTCGATCGGGCCGGCAAAGCGCAGGTTGAACTGGTCCAGGGACCCCAGCAGGCCCGGATTGATGAAGCGGAACAGGTTCCACAGCTCGCCCAGGTGGTTCTCCAGCGGCGTGCCGGTGGCCACCATGCGGAAGTCGCCCTGCAGCGCCATCACGGCCTGCGAGCGCTTTGTGGCGGCGTTCTTGATGGCCTGCGCTTCGTCCAGCACGATGGTGTGCCAGCGCTGTTTCGTGAAGCGTTCCGACTCCAGCTGCAGCAGGCCATAGCTGACGATGACGAGATCGTATTGGCCGGCGCTGTCGATGGTGTCGGCCCGGTCGCCCGCGCCGAACATGCGCACGTTCAGGGTGGGCGCGAAGCGGGCCGCCTCGCTGGCCCAGTTCAGGCACACGGACGTGGGGGCCACCACCAGGGTGGGGCCGCCCGTGGCGCGCAGCAGCAGCAGCGCCAGTGCCTGCACGGTTTTACCCAGGCCCATGTCGTCGGCCAGGCAGGCGCCCACGCCCCAGTGGGCCAGGCGCGCCAGCCATTCGAAGCCTTCGCGCTGGTAGTCGCGCAGGTCGGCTTGCAAGGTGGACGGCAACTGCGGCCGGTACTCGGCCTGCGCGGCGATGCGCTCGACGTGCGCGCGCCACATCTGGTCCGCTTCCAGCCCGCCCACGGCGCCGGCCAGCTCCTCCAGCATGAAGGCGGCCAACTGGTGTACCTTGACGCCGGCGTCGTCGTCCTCGCCGAAGTCCTGCAGGTCCTGCAGGCGGCGGTGCAGTTCCTCCGACAGGGCCAGGTACTGCCGGTCGCCCAGTTCCACGAAGCGGCTCTTGCCGGCGCGGATCAGGTCCAGCAGGGTGCGCAGGTCCATCACCTTTTCTTCGTCGATCTGCAACTGGCCGCTGGCGGCGAACCAGTCCTTCTTGCTCTTGATCTGCAGGCGCAGCTGCTTGGTGTGGACCGGTTTGCTGACCTTGAAGGCCTCGCCTTCGGGCCAGGCCACGACGATGGTGGCCGGGTCGATCTCCTGCAGCTCGGCCAGCAGTTGCAGGCACAGGGCCGGCTGGCCGATCAGCCATTCGCCGTGTTCGGGTTCGGCCTGCTGGAACACGGGGCACTTGAGCATCAGCTGGCGCTCGGCTTCGCGCTCGCCGGCCAGGTTGCGCCGCGCCTGCACGGTCTTGCCGCCGACGTCGCCGATCACGCTTTCCGCCCCGGCCCCGGGTTCGTAGTAGGCCCCAGCCTGCGGCAGCGGGCGCACCTGGACCTGGATCTTCAAGCCCTGTTGGTAGGGGAACAGGTGCAGGTGCAGGCGCGCGTCGGCGTCGGCCTGTTCGGCATTGGCCGCGCCGCCGCCGATGTCGGACTGCACCGTGACGATGGACGACACGCTGCCGATGGCGGCCAGCACCTGCTCCTGCGCGTGCAGGGGCACGGCCAGGCCATCGCCGACGATGGACGCGATGCGACGGTGTTCGTCCGTGATGCTGACCACGCGCAGCCGGTTCGGCGCATCCTTGATGACGATGGCCGACGCATTCACGTCCGTGATGGCCGGCTGCAGCGCCAGCCACAGGTCGCCCTGGCGGCGCTGGATCAGCAGCTCGGGCGCGGCCGCCTGCAATTCCACCCGCGTATCCGGCGCGTTGTACCAGAACAGCAGAGGGTGGCCCACCAGCGCCAGCAGGGTGGCTTCGATATCGAAGTCGTAGCGCAGGCCGGACGAATACTGCTGACGCGAGGGAACGACATGGTTCACCGTGCGCAGGTCCTGCGGCGTCGCGTATTCCAGCTGGGCCGCATCCTCGCGCAGGCGTTTCAGCGCGATGGGACGCCCGGCCGTCCACTGGCCCTTGGCACCGCGCTTCTGTTCGCGCGGTTCGATTTCCGTGATGCCCACGCCGGGCATGTAGACCAGCATCCAGGCCAGGCGCGTTTCGCCCGCCGGTGGCGGCGCATCCTGGTTCAAATTGATCAGGGCGGCCAGCTGGCGCTGCCACGCTTCCTGGCGCTCGAACCACGTGGCCATGTCCGGCAGGTCCAGTTTGGCGCGCAGGGCGGCGGCGCGGGCACCGGCCGCTTCGTCGCCCAGGTGGCCCAGCAGGCCCTCGGCCTGGCAGGCGATCAGGCCGAAGCCGGCCGCCTCGGCCTGCTGCACCAGGTCCTTCAGTTCGGCCGTGCGCTGCTTCAGCTGGGGCAGGGCCAGCCACCAGTACAGCAAGGCCTGGAACAGGCAGGCCAGCATCGGCGCCTTGGCCGAATCCTCCCAGCCGCGCGACAGCACGACGTCGGTCTGCATCGTGCCGGCGCGGATCTGGCGCAGCATCGACAACTGGATGTAGACGGGCGAATCGGGATTGTGCTGCGCGTGCACGGCCAGGTCCAGGTAGCTCTCGGCCGCCTTCAGGTGCTTGGCGTCGCCGCTGCGCAGCAGGGCGAGCATGTAAAGGTAGCCACCCACGCCGGCGAACACCTGCTTGCGCTTGCCCGTTTCGCGCCGCGACGCTTTCAGCGCCATCTCGAAGCCGGGAATGGCGCCGCGCAGGTCGCCGCGCAGCACCTGGATCGCGCTGGCGAAGAACAGGCCCATGGCGCCGTCGCTCTCTTCCAGGTAGCGCGTCGCATCGCGCAACTGGCCGCACAGGATGGCCTGTTCGGCCAGCGCCAGGCGCAGCGCCGGGCTGACGTTGCCGTCGGCCGTGACGCGGCGTTCGAAATGGCGTTCCGCGAAGCCGCGCACGGGCGGTGCCAACGCCGGCTCGCGCTGGGTGTGTTGCAGGAGCAGCATCAGCACGTCGTCCTGCAGCACCGGGTGCACCAGCAGCAGCATGCCCGGCTCGAAGGGCCGGCTGAAGATGTCGACGATCGGGTGCAATTGCGCCGCCTCGTAGCAGGACATGCAGGCCGTCAGCAGCGGCATCACGTCCGGCGGCGGCAGGCCGCGCAGCAGCGCCATGCGCAGGCGCGCCACGCCGTGGCGGTAGCTGCGCGGCTCGTACCGTCCGTCCCAGCTCTGGCGCATGGGGTTCTGCGCCTCGTAGGCGCGGCACAGGTCATCGAGCAGGTGGGCGCCGATGGCGGCGCGAATCGCCGGCCAGCGCACTTTCGCATTGCAGACGTAGCCGCGCCCCACCACCAGGGTCACCAGGGCCAGGCGTTCCAGCTTGACCAGGTGGTCGTCCAGGGTCAGCACCGTCAGCGGCGTGCCGTCCTCGCGCGGCACGCCGGCCTTGACCAGCATGTCCAGCAGGGCAGTGCGGCCGGCCGGATCGCCGATCAGGGCCAGCAGCGCGAGGAGGGCTTTTTCAGCAAGGGCGAGGGTATCGAATTCGGCGTGCAGCGGGTCGCTCATTTAGTCCTGCAGATTATGGATCGTCACGGCGGCGGCACCAGTCTGGTGGATGCCGAACATGCGCAGGTAGAAATACAGCTCCGCCTCCAGGGTGCGCACGATGCTGTCGGCCTTGCGGAAGCCGTGACCCTCGCCTTCCAGCGGCACGTAGGCCACCGGAATGCCGCGCTTCTGCAATGCCTGCACCATCGATTCGGACTGCTGCGGCGGCACCACCTTGTCGTCCAGGCCCTGGAAGAAGATCATCGGCCGGGACAAACGGTCCGTGTGGTGGATCGGCGAGCGTTCGCGGTACAGGGCCTGCGCCTGCGGCTGCGGCGCGATCAGGTATTCGTTGTAGTGCGATTCGAACTTGTGCGAGTCCTCGTCCAGGCCCTGCAGGTCGGACACGCCGTAGTAGCTGGCGCCGAGCTTGAAGACGTCGTGGGAGGTCAATGCGCACAAGGTCGTCAGGCCGCCGGCGCTGCCGCCGCGGATGATCAGCCGTTCGCCGTCGGCGCGGCCGCTTTGCACCAGGTAGCGGGCGCCGGCCACGCAGTCCTCCACGTCCACCACGCCCCACTGGCCTTTCAGGGCGTCACGGTAGGCGCGGCCGAAGCCCGTGCTGCCGCCGTAGTTCACGTCCAGCACCCCGAAGCCGCGGCTGGTCCAGAACTGCGTCGCCAGTTTCAAGGTGCTGGCTGCCATGCCGGTCGGGCCGCCGTGGCCGATGACGATGACGGGCGGCTTCTCGCCGCCTGGCGCCTGCACGTCGCGGTTTTGCGGCGGGTAGAAGAAGGCGTGCGCGGTGCGCCCATTCGCGCTCGGGTAGCTGATGCTTTCCGGGACGGACAGGTAGCCCACGTCCGGCAAGGTCTCGATCGAGCGGGCCAGCACTTCCACTTCGTTGTTCGACAGGTCGATGCGGGCGATTTCAGCGGCGATGGTGGGGCTGCCGCCCAGCAGCACGACAAAGCCTTCGCCCACGCGCAGTTCGCGGATTTCGTCGTAGGGATTGGCAATCGCGGTCAGGCTGCCCGTGCTGACGGCCAGGCGTGCCAGCCGGCTCACGCCCTTGTCGATATAGGTGCAGACGATGTCTCCGGCCCCGTCAAAACCATACATGCTGTTGCCGAAGGTCCAGTGGGGCGCGCCGAATTCGGCTTCGATCGGGCACAGTGGCGTGACGGTGCCGGCATCGGCGCGGTACAGGTTCCACCAGCCGCTGCGGTCCGACACGAACACCAGCCGGCCATCCGGCGCCCATTCGGGCTGGCAGATCGATTCGTCGACGCCGCCGGCCACCAGCACGGGCGTGTCCAGGGTGCCGTCGGCGTTGACGTCGGCCAGCCACAACTCGGTGCCCTGCCACGGCATGCGCGGGTGGTCCCACGTCAGCCAGGCCAGGCGACGCCCATCGGGCGACAAGCGCGGCGACGAATAGAAATCGTGGCCGGCAGCCAGCACCGTCTCGACGCCGTCGAAGCCCACCGCGCACAGTGTGTTGACCGGCTGCGCGTGTTCATCCTCGCCATGCAGCTCGCGCACGGCGACCAGGCGCTCGCGGCCCGCGTCGACGACGAAGTCGGCGAAACGCTGGCGGCCGGGCTGGGTGAACGGCACCGCTTCCCCGTCGCCGGCCTGGCAATACAGGCGGTTATCAAGGAAATGGGAAAACCAGACGGTGTCGCCGGCGGCCGCATAGGCGCCGCCGCCGTATTCGTGCACGCGCGTGCGCACGTTCAGCGGTGCCGGTGTGAGCTCGTCCACCCGCGCGCCGCGCCGGCGCAGCAGCGTGTTGCGGCCCGCTTCGCTGGCCCGGCCGGCCAGCCACAGGATGTCATGACCGGCGACGGCCAGCGACGACAGGGGCGTCGCGCCGGCGGCGACCAGCGCGGCGGTAATGGGCGAAGGCCAGGTTCCGAAGGGGGCGGTGACAGTGGTCATGGGTGCGATAAATTGACGGCGGGGATGCGATAATACCGTCTTTCGTCCCGTTTTTGATTGCCGCCCATGCCACAATTCGCCCCGCTTCAGAACGATACCTTCCTGCGTGCGCTGCTGCGCCAGCCGACCGAGTACACGCCCGTGTGGCTGATGCGCCAGGCCGGCCGCTACCTGCCGGAATACCGCGCCACGCGGCAAAAAGCGGGGTCGTTCATGGGCCTGGCCACCAACCCGGACCTGGCCACGGAAGTGACCTTGCAGCCGATCGACCGCTACCCGCTGGACGCGGCCATCCTGTTCTCGGACATCCTGACCGTGCCGGACGCGATGGGCCTGGGCCTGTATTTCGTCGAGGGCGAGGGCCCGAAGTTCGAGCGCCCCTTGCGCACGGAAGAGGAAGTGCGGGCGCTGCGCCTGCCCGAGCCGGGTTCGCTGGACTATGTGTTCAAGGCCGTCACGCAGATTCGCACGGAACTGAACGGGCGCGTGCCGCTGATCGGTTTTTCCGGCAGCCCGTGGACCCTGGCGTGCTACATGGTCGAGGGCCAGGGCTCGCGCGAGTTCCACACCATCAAGAAGATGCTGTACAGCCGTCCGGACCTGATGCACCACATCCTGGCGACGAACGCGCGCGCCGTGGCCGAGTACCTGAACGCCCAGATCGATGCCGGCGCCCAGGCCGTCATGGTGTTCGATTCCTGGGGCGGCGCGCTGGCCGACGGCGCCTACCAGCAGTTCTCGCTGCAGTACATGCAGCAGGTGGTCTCGCAGCTCAAGCGCGAGAAGGATGGTGTGCGCATTCCCGCCATCGTCTTCACCAAGGGTGGCGCCCATTGGGCGGAAGAGATCGCCGCCATCGGTGCCGATGCCATCGGCCTGGACTGGACGGCCGACCTGGCCCGCATTCGCGCCGCCGTCGGGCACAAGGTGGCGCTGCAAGGCAATCTCGATCCGGCCATCCTGTTTGCCCAGCCCGAGCAGATCCGTGCCGAGGTCGAGCGCGTGCTGAACGCCTACGGCAAGCACGACACGGGGCATGTGTTCAACCTGGGTCATGGCATTTCCCAGTTCACGCCGCCGGAGTCGGTCGCCGTGATGGTGGAAACGGTCCACACCGTCAGCCGGGCCCTGCGCCAGGGCGCGTGAGGCCGAGGCAAACCCAACTTATGCACAATTTTTTGCGCTGCCAAAACATTGTGCAGTCCCGGACGAGGCGTTCGGATGGGTTTGCCAAGTGATTGATTCTTATGGATTAAAAGCATCGTGGTTGAGGGGATGCTTTGCATTAAGTAAACCACTTTGCAGTGCATTGCCGAGTTTGTCGGATCATTCTCCACAAAGTTATCCACAAAATCTGTGGAAAAAATAGAAAAGCACTTTGTAAACCGCGAGTTATCCTATTCCGCCGGTTTTCTGCTGCACTGCAAGATCTACTCCGATTTAAAGTATTGCGCCTACGCAAACACTGTTGCGACTTTCATCTGTACAATGGCCGGTTTGCCGATTTGAAATGCTGTGTGGAAAGTCTCATCCCCTTGCGAAAAACGCCTGAGGTCACGCGAAATTCGTTTTGAGCAGAGGTACTTATGCACAGCAAGTTTAAAAACTCGCTGAAAATGATCGCTCTCGGGAGGGTTTTTCAAGTGATTGATTTTAAAGTAAAAAAATTGTGAAATTTCGGCGATTTTGCCTTGCTGACCCGGCTTTGACCCCTTCCCGGGCAGGCTTGTCGGCGCAATGTCCACAAAGTTATCCCCAGAATTTGTGGATAGTTCACCGTTGATCCAATGACCCACTGCATTCTCCGCATCGCGCTCGATACGCCCCTGAACGCCGTTTTCGATTACCGCTGGGTGTGCGACAGCGCAAACGAACCGCAGGTGGGCCAATTGGCGCTGGTGCCGTTCGGGCCGCGCGAAGTGGTGGGGCTGATCGTGGCGGTGGTGCATGAGACGGAGGTGCCGCCGGAAAAGCTGAAGGATGCGCTGGGCGTGCGGGCGCAACTGGCGCCCCTGTCGGCTGAATGGCTGGCCCTGGCCGGTTTTGCCGCCGAGTATTACCAGCGTCCGCTGGGCGAAGTGGCCCTGCCTGGTGTGCCGAAAAACCTGCGGGTGGGCACCACCGTGGCGCTGGACCGGGCCATCAAGAAACTGGCCAAGCTGGCCGATGCGCACGACGGCACGCCGGTGAACATGCCGGCCCTGAACCCGGCCCAGCAGGAAGCGGCCGACGCCATCGGCGGCGCCCGGGGCTTCGCGCCGATCCTCCTGTACGGTGTGACGGGCAGCGGCAAGACCGAGGTCTACCTGCAAGCGTGTGCCCAAGTGCTGGCGCGCGAACCGCAAGGGCAGATCCTCATCCTCGTCCCGGAAATCAACCTGACGCCTCAGCTGGAGGGCAATATCCGCGCACGCTTTCCCGGAGTGATGCTGGCCACCCTGCACAGCAGCCTGGCCGAGGGCGAGCGCATGTTGCACTGGCTGGCGGCCCACCAGGGACAGGCCCGCATCGTGCTGGGTACGCGCCTGGCGATCCTGGCCTCGCTGCCGCAGTTGAAGCTGATCGTCATCGACGAGGAACACGACCCCTCGTACAAGCAGCAGGAAGGCCTGCGCTATTCGGCGCGCGACCTGGCCGTGTGGCGGGCATGGCAATTGAAGATTCCCGTCGTGCTGGGCTCGGCCACGCCGTCGCTGGAAAGCTGGCACCACGCGCAGGCGGGCCGCTACCGCAAGCTGGAATTGAAGGAACGGGCCGTCAGCCAGGCCACCCTGCCGGCCGTGAAGCTGCTGAACATGGAACACCACAAGCCCCAGGACGGGCTGACGCAGCCCCTGATCGACGCGCTGAAGCTGCGGCTGGCGCGGGGCGAGCAGTCGCTGCTGTTCCTGAACCGGCGCGGCTACTCGCCCGTGATCTGCTGCGAATCGTGCGGCTGGATCAGCGACTGCCAGCGCTGCACCGCCTTCATGGTGCTGCACAAGGGCGAACGCAAGCTGCGCTGCCACCACTGCAGCCTGGAGATGCGCATCCCCCGCCATTGCCCCACTTGCGGCAATATCGACCTGCAGCCACTGGGGCGCGGCACCCAGCGCGTGGAGGAGGGCCTGCAGCTGCTGTTCCCCGAAGCGCGCATCCTGCGCATCGACGCCGATTCCACCCGCCGCAAGGGCAGCGCCCAGGAAGCTTTCGACACCGTGCACCGGGGCGACGTGGATATCCTGATCGGCACGCAGATGGTAGCCAAGGGCCACGACTTCAAAAAGCTGACCCTGGTGGGCATCCTGAATCCGGACACGGCCCTGTTCTCGCAGGACTACCGCGCCAGCGAGCGGCTGTTCGCGCAGTTGATGCAGGTGGCGGGCCGCGCCGGCCGCACGGCCCAGGCCGACGGCGGCAGCGCCAGCGAAGTGCTGATCCAGACGCGCTACCCGGAGCACCCCCTGTACGGCGCCGTCGTCAACCACGACTACGACCGCTTTGCCACGGCCTTGCTGGCCGAACGGGAACAGGCCGGTCTGCCGCCCTATCTGTACCAGGCCATGTTGCGCGCCGAAGCACCGGAACTGGCCAAGGCCCTGGAATTCCTGACGGCCGCGCGCGACTGCGTGCCCCACGAAGGCATCACCATCAACGACCCCATCCCGATGAGCATGACGCGGGTGTATAACGTCGACCGCGCCCAGCTGCTGGTGGAGTCGCCCTCGCGCCCGGCGCTGCAGGCTTTCCTGAAGGAGTGGATGTTGCGGCTGCGCGAGATGAAGTCGCGCGTGAAGTGGTCGCTGGAAGTGGACCCGGTCGATATCTGATGCGGCACCGGGCCGGCGGGCGCGCATGCCCGCCGGGACAGCTTATCGACGCCAGTGGATCACGCCGCGCTGGGCCGCCACGTGGCCCTCGCAATGCTGCTCGAAGCGCAGGTCGACGGCGGTCATCTTGCCCAACGTGTAGCTGACGTGGTCGACGACGAACCAGCCCTCCAGGGTATTGCAGCCCCGGCCGTTGCCGGACCAGTTCATGCCGCCGCGGCGGGCGTTGTGGAAGGGGTAGCGCTGCAGGTTGCCGTAGTAGCCTGGCTGCAGTTGCGACAGCGAATTCATGCCGACGAAATCGCCCGTCCAGCCGCCCGTCCGGATGGCCAGCGCCGCCGTCAGGTTGTCGGTGACGTCGATGGTAGTGTCGGCCGCCGTCAGCAGCTGGGTGCGACCGCCGCCGATATAGTCGCCGTTGTCGCTGACCAGGTACACGTAGTTGCCGGCCGGGGCCACGAAGCTGGCGCCGGGTGTCCACAGGCCTGTCGGGACCGGGCTGACGGGGCCGGGCGCGTTGACGTTGTCGCCGGCACGCCAGCGCACCTGGCCCCGCAGCGGCGCGCCGGACCCCTCGCAATGCTGTTCGAAGCGCAGGTCGATCGCCGTCAGCGTGGCCCCGCTGTACGCCACCTTGTCGATGGCGACCCAGCCGTCCAGGCCGTTGCAGCCGCGGCCCTCGCCCGACCAGCTGAAGCCGCCGAATACGGGGTTGTTGAACGGATAGCGCTGCAGCTTGTCGTAATACCCCACCGCCAGTTGTGTCATGCCAAGCCTGGCCTTGAAGTTGCCATCCCACGATTCGTCGCCCGCGACACGGATGCCGAGATAGGCGTCGCTGGCCGTCACGGTCAGGGCGGCGTTGACGGGCGTGTACAGGTAAGTACGGCCGGCGCCGATGTAGTCGCCCTGGCTGCCTTGCAGGTACACATAGCTGCCGCTGGCCGGGACCGTGCCGGCGGCCGGTTGCCACAGGTCGGAGGGAATGGGGGCGGGCACCGGCGTATTCACCGTGGCGCCGGCCCGGGTCCAGTGCACCTGGCCACGCAGCGCGCTGCTGCCGCCTTCGCAATGCTGCTCGAAGCGCAGGTCGAGCGCCGTCACGGCGCCGTCGCTCAGCTCGATCTTGTCGATGATCACCCAGCCCTTCAGGGTATTGCAGCCCCGGCCTTCGCCGGTCCAGTTGACACCACCGACGGCGCTGTCGGCGAACGGCGTGCGGGTCAGGTCGGCGAAATAACCCGCCTGCAGCTTGCCGGCAGCGCTCGGCAGCAGGAAGTCGCCCGTCCACGCTTCATCGCCTTCAACCCGCGTCTGCAGGGTCAAGCCGTTGGCCGACGGGGTGATGATGGCGTTGGCATTGCTGTAGCTGTAGCTGCGGCCGCCGCCGATATAGTCGCCGTTGTCGCTTTGCAGGTACACGTAATTGCCGCTGGCAGGCGTCGCGCCGGCCGGGGCCGACCACATACCGGCCGGGATCGGGTATTTGAGTGGGGGCGGGGGCGCAACTACCACCGGTGGCGTCACCGGCACGGTCGGCGCCGGCGCGTCGCTGCCGCCGCCGCCGCAGGCACTGAGGAGCAGTGGGAACAGCAATGCCGCCACCAAATGGAGGGTCTGAAGTGATTTCATGTCGTTTTATTTTTGATAAAACGACATTTTATTTATAGTTCTTCCAATTGTCGATGGGAACTATTTCAGTGAATCAATCCTGCGCCTAGTCCTGCACCAGGTATTTCCCCGCCACCGCCACCACCTGCTCCGTCAGCGCCCGCGTGAACGGCGTATCGAGCTCCCACGCGCGCCACAGCAGCGGTACATCCACATACGCGGCCGGCATCAGGTCGACCAGCATGCCTTGCGCCAGCGCCTGGGCCGCCTGCAGGTAGGGCAGCAGGCCGTAGGCGTGGCCGCCCAGCAGGCAGTCGTTCAGCGCCGTCGACAGGGGCAGCGTGTGATGCGGGAAGGGGCCCGTCGTGGCCGTGTGCTCCAGCAGGAAGCGGGCCGTCAGTTCGCGGTCATGGACGACGGCGGGCGCCAGTTGCACCGCTTCGGCCGTGAAGCCGTCGCCGAACCAGTGCGCGGCAAAGGCCGGCGTGGCGACGCAGACGTAGCGCATGGCGCCCAGCGCGGTCGCGTTCGGGCCCTTGATCTCGCTGCCGTCATCGGCCAGCACGGCGCCGAACACGCTGCCTTCGCGCAGCCGGTGCACGGCCTGGGATTGGTCCGCCTGCTGGATATCGAGCTGGCAGCGGGGCGGCGACAGCAACGGGGGCAGGCACAGGGGAAACCACGTGGCCAGGCTGGCATCGTCCACCGCGACGGACAATTCCGGCATGCTGACCGTCTTGCCCAGGTCGATGTCCAGGGTCGCTTCCATCAGCTTGACGTTGCGGTAGTGGCTGATCAGTCGCTGGCCCAGCCCGGTCGGCACGGCCGGCGCGCTGCGCACGATCAACAAGCGCCCGGCGGCATCCTCCAGGCTTTTAATGCGCTGCGACACGGCAGGCTGGCTGATGCCGAGCGCGGCCGCGGCCTTGTCGAAGCTGCCATGGGTGGCGACGGCGTCCAGTACCGCGAGGGCACGATAATCGAGTTGGTCCATAAGGGGAGCTTATATTTAATGAAAATTATAAGCAAGCCTAATATTGCGTTCGTGACGCGGCCGAAGGTGTAGACTCGCCATCAAAATGTCTGGAGGCAAAATGAATGTGATTCGTTGTGACGTGGCCGTCATCGGTGCCGGCAGTGCCGGCCTGTCGGCTTACCGGGCCGCACGCGCGGCTGGCGCCCATGCCGTGCTGATCGAGGGCGGGCCGTACGGCACCACGTGTGCCCGCGTGGGCTGCATGCCCAGCAAGCTCTTGATCTCGGCGGCGGAAGCGGCCCATGCGCTGCAGGTGGCGCCCGGGTTTGGCGTGCATCCCGGCACCGTGCGCATCGACGGCGCCGCCGTGATGGACCGGGTGCGGCGCGAGCGCGACCGCTTCGTCGGCTTTGTCGTGGAAAACGTCGACGAGCTGCCGGCGGCGGACAAGATTCGCGGCTATGCCCGCTTCACGGGGCCGGATACCCTGCAGGTGGACGATCACACCACCGTACACGCGCAGCGCATCGTCATCGCCACCGGCTCCAAGCCCGTCGTGCCGGAAGACTGGGCGGCGGCCGGTCCCCGCGTCATCCACAGCGATGCCGTGTTCGACTGGACCGATCTGCCGGGCTCCGTGGCCGTCATCGGCACCGGCGTCATCGGCCTGGAACTGGGCCAGGCCCTGCACCGGTTGGGCGTGCGCGTGGCGCTGTACGCGCGCGGCACCAGCCTGGCCCAGCTGGCCGACCCGGACGTGCTGGCCAACGCCGGCGACGTGCTGAAGGAGGAGCTGGACCTGCGTTTCCGCACCCAGGTGGTGTCCGTCAAGGCGGACGGCCAGATGCTGGCGCTGACGACTCGCGACAGCGCCGGCGACGAACGCACCGAGCGCTACGATTACGTGCTGGCGGCCATCGGCCGCACGCCGAACATCCATGCCCTGCGGCTGGACCTGGCGGGCATCGAGCTGGACCGGCGCGGCATTCCCCTGTACGACAAGCACACGATGCAGTGCGGCACCAGCCCCATCTTCATCGCCGGCGACGTCAACGACGAATTGCCCCTGCTGCCGGAAGCGGCCGACCAGGGCAAGATCGCCGGCCACAATGCCGGGACGTGGCCGCAGGTCACGCCGGGCCTGCGCCGCACGCCGCTGACGATCGCGTTCACGGAACCGCAGATCGCCACCCTGGGTGCCGGCTACGACAGCCTGTGCCAGAGCCACGGCGGGCGTTTCGCCGTCGGCATGGTGTCGTTCGCCAACCAAGGCCGCAGCCGGGTCATGCTGCAGAACCGGGGCATGCTGCGCGTCTACGGCGAATACGGCAGCGGCCGCTTTCTGGGGGCCGAAATGATCGGTCCCCGCGCCGAGCACATCGGGCACCTGCTGGCCTGGGCCGCACAGGCCCAGCTGACGGTGACGACGATGCTGGACATGCCGTTCTACCACCCGGTCGTGGAAGAGGGCGTCCGCACGGCGTTGCGCGACCTGGCCGAACAGCTGCGCAATCCGCCGCCGGAGGCGCCGCAGCCCTGTCCGGACTGCACGCCGGGCGTGTAGGCTGGACTAAAAAACAACCTGCAAGTTTCTTTTTTGCTATAGACTTTTACGGATAGCAAGAAGGCGCGCGTGCGCCTGCCTATCCACAGCGAGAGAGAAGCATGAGCATCCGGCAACTTACTTACGGCGACGTCCGCATCGGCGAGCTGCTTCCCTGGGACGTCTGCGGCGAGAACGGCGCCCTGCTGGTGCGCCGGGGCTATGTGCCGACGTCGAGCAGCCAGCTCGATTCGCTGGTGGCACGCGGCTTCATCGACGACCCGGACCATGCGGCGGAATTGGCGGCCCGCGTCGAACCGCCCTCCGTGGTACGGCTGCTGAACACGGCAGCGGCGCAACTGGCGCCGCTGTTGCAGGGGCTGACCGGCGGTATGGGCGCGGACGGGCTGGCCGGCGTGGCCGCACTGGTCAGCCAGGCCGTCGACGTCAATCCGGAAGTGGCCGTGGCCGCCATCCTGCACAACCAGGGTGCCCCGTACGCGGTCCGCCACCCTATCGACACGGCCGTGGTGGCGCTGATCGTGGCCCGCGCCGTGAAGCGTCCGGCCGACGAACAGGAATCGATGCTGCGGGCCGCGTTGACGATGAATGTGGGCATGCCCGCGCTGCCCGAGCAGCAGGGTGCGTTGAGCGACGCCGAGCGGGCGCTGGTGCGTACCCATCCGCAGCGGGGCGTCGCGCTGCTGCGCCAGGCCGGCGTGCACGATGCCGTCTGGCTGGCCAGCGTGCAGTCGCACCATGAAAACGAAGACGGCTCCGGCTACCCCGACGGTCTGGCCGCCGATGCCATCGCGGCGCCCGCCAAGCTGGTCGCGCTGGCCGACCGCTACTGCGCCCGCATCTCCCGGCGCGCGTGGTGCAAGCCGGTGCTGCCGAACGCGGCCCTGCGCGACATCCTGCTGGAAGCCCGCCACGCGCTGGACGCCCAGCTGGGCGCCGTGCTGATCCGCGAGCTGGGCATCTACCCGGTCGGCACCTATGTGCGCCTGCTGAACGGCGAAATCGCCGTCGTCGCGCGCAAGGGCGTCAATTCGACGACGCCCCACGTCCAGTCCATCATCGGCCCCCGCGGCGCCAGGCTGGACGTTTTCCTGCAGCGCGACACCCGCGGCGACCTGTCCGCCATCCGCGAGGTGCTCGATGCCGGGCAGGTCGATGCGGTGTTCAGGATGGAGCAGGTGTGGGGGCGGGAGGCGGCGGGGTGACAGCACGGTTGCTGCCCGGTATCACTCGCGCACCAGCACATCGAAGCGGGCAAACCGGTCGAACAATTCCAGTGCTTTCAGTTGTTCGTGGCCGTTTTGCCTTGCCCAAGGCCGGTCCAGCGTCAGGCTGAGCCAGCCGTTGCCGGGGTGCGGTGTCGCGTCGCTGCCGATCAGCGGCTTGCAAACGAATAATGTCGGCAGCCAGAAGCGGAGCCAGAAGGACCGGGCCGACCGGACCACGATGCTGCGATCACGGAGAACGAGATCGACCGCGCGAAGCTGGGGTGTGTCGCGCAGGTCTTCCAGCGTGACGGGCCGCCCCCGCTGCGGTTCCCAGCCGCTCGGGCCCGGCGAGCCAGCCGGTAGCGGCGCAACGAACCTGACGTCGTCCCAAGCCAGCGACAGGGACGCGGACACGAAACGCGGTGTCAGCCGTATTCCCCCGCTGTCGATGCGCATCCAGCCGCCGTCGATCCGCAGCGTGGCCTGCGTAGTGCCGCTGCGGGCCGGCAGCCATTGGGCCGTGGGGGTGTGCGTCGCAGTTCCCTGGTGAGACGCCTGCGCGATGTCTTCCACGCGGTGGCGCAGAAGCGGACGCACGTGGCGAGTCTTGCGCAGCATCGCGCGCGCGGTCCGGATGGCATGGGCAGCCACTGGCCGGAAACTCCGAACTGTCGGCTGTTCTTCAGGCATCGCCGCGGGTTTGGCGCCCGGCCTGTGCTGGAACAGTTCGACCAGCTGCACATCGGCGTCCTCTTCGATGTTGGCAAGCACGAAGTCGTCTCGATGTGCATAGCTGCGATACACCAGGCCAAAACGCAGCGCGGGAGCATGAACGGCAACCTGCGGGAAGTCGCCTGCCTCCAGCGCCAGCCCATCGGCGACCGCGTCCCATGCCTGCCGCGCGCTCGGGGCGACCGTCAATTCACCCAGCCAGTGCGGTGCCGGAAACGGTATTTCAAGAATGATTTCCCCAGCCCACCCGCGCCAGTCGGCCAGGGGCGCATCGGGCAGTTGCAGGATTTCGTGCCAGACCAGGCGCGCCGCAAACAGTTCCGCCGGGGACATGGCTGCGCGCTTTGTCGCGCCCGGGTCAGCGAAGCACGTGCTCAATTGAGCATCGCATCCAGCCGCCCCTCCTCGGCCAGGCTGCGCAGCACGCGGATCGTGTCGATATCGGACTCCTGGTAAGCGGAGCGGCGGAACTCGTCGTAGAGCTTGTTGGCTTCGTCTTCCAGCGCGTCGTGGGCGTCCTCGTATTCGAAGCGCACCCACAGGCGGTCGGTGCCGTGCGATTCGATCGTCATCGTCAGACTCGACCTGGCGATCTCGCCCTGGGGCGCCACTTCGTAGCGGATGCGGTCCGGGTATTCCAGCACAACCGTGTCCTCGATGACGAGCTGGCCGTAGCGCTGGGTGCGCTTGAAACCCGTGCTGGTGCGGTCGGCGATGGTGCACTCGTCCAGGTGCGGCACGAACAGCTTCGGCGATTCGGCGCGCAACACGAGGCCGCGCCACAGCTGTTCGTGGGTCAGGGTGTCGATCAGCGGGTTCAGCGGATCGTTGATTTCAATCAGATGCTCGAATTTCATATGCACATTGCCTGGGCGGCAAAAGATGGTGAGATGACCTCACTATATTCCTCCCGTGCCGTAAATATCAATGGCCGAGGCGGTACAATGGCCGGCTGAGTTTCCTCTTCCCGCCTGCCACCATGTCCAATGCACCACAATTCGGCCTGAACGGGCCGCAAAGCGAAGCCGTGCTGTATCTCGACGGCCCGGCCCTCGTGCTGGCCGGTGCCGGCTCGGGCAAGACGCGCGTCATCACGCAGAAGATCACCCACCTGATCGAGGACCGGGGCTACGACCCGCGCACCATCGCCGCGCTGACCTTCACCAACAAGGCCGCGCTGGAGATGCAGGAACGCGTCGCCAAGCTGCTCAAGCAGCCGCGCCAGGCCAAGATGCTGACGGTGTCCACCTTCCACTCGCTGGGCGTGAAGATCCTGCGCCAGGAGGCCAACCACCTGGGCCTGAAGGACCGCTTTTCCATCATGGACAGCGACGACTGCTATTCCCTCGTGCAGGACCTGGCGATCACGACGGACAAGCAGCTGATCCGCCGCATCCAGAACGACATCTCGCTGTGGAAGAACGGCCTCGTCACGCCGGAAGAGGCGCTGCGCACGGCCAAGGATGAAGACCAGGGCCAGTCCGCCCGCATCTACGCCAGTTACGTGACGACCCTGTCGGCCTACCAGGCGGTCGACTTCGACGATCTGATCCGCCTGCCGGTCGAGCTGTTCCGCAACAACGACACGGTGCGCGACAAGTGGCAGCGCCGCCTGCGCTACCTGCTGGTCGACGAATACCAGGACACCAATACCTGCCAGTACGAGCTGGTCAAGCTGATGGTCACGGGCCTGGGCAAGAAGCCCATGTTCACGGCCGTGGGCGACGACGACCAGGCCATCTACGCATGGCGCGGCGCCACCATCGAAAACCTGTCGAACCTGCAGGTGGATTTCCCCGACCTGAAGCTGATCAAGCTGGAGCAGAACTACCGCTCCACCACGCGCATCCTGCAGGCGGCCAATGCCGTCATTTCGAACAACCCGAAGCTGTTCGAAAAGGCGCTGTGGTCCGAGCACGGCCTGGGCGAACCGATCAAGGTGCACGCGATGGCCAACGACGAGCAGGAGGCCGAGCAGGTGGCCATCATGATCTCGGCCGACCATTTCGAGCGCAAGAACAAGTGGTCCGATTACGCCATCCTGTACCGGGGCAACCACCAGGCCCGCGTCATTGAGCAGGCCCTGCGCAACCAGCGCATTCCGTACACGATTTCCGGCGGCCAGAGCTTCTTCGACAAGGCCGAGATCAAGGACATCATCGCCTACCTGCGCCTGCTGGCGAACCAGGACGACGACCCGGCCTTCATCCGCGCCGTGACGACGCCGCGCCGGGGCATCGGCCAGTCGACCCTGGAAGTGCTGGGGGCATTTTCCGGCCAGTGGCAGTGCTCGCTGTTCGAGGCCGTATTCAAGGGCGGCATCGAGGCCAAGCTGACGGACCGCCAGCTGATGCCGCTGCGCGACTTCTGCAATTTCATCAACGACCTGGAAGCACGGGCCAGCCGTCCCGGGGCGGCCGGCAGCGGCGACAATGCGGCCCAGGTGCTGGACGACATGATGGAAGCCATCCACTACGAGCACTACCTGTACGACACCTTGGAAGAGCGCGCGGCCGAGGGCAAGTGGCGCAATGTGCTGGACTTCGTGTCGTGGCTGAAGGACCGGGGCCGCGGCGGCAAGGACCGCGACGGCGAGGAAAAGAACGTGCTGGAACTGACGCAGATGGTGGCGCTGATGTCCATGCTCGAAGGCAAGGACGAAGACCCGGACGCCATCCGCATGTCCACCCTGCACGCGTCGAAAGGGCTGGAATATCCACACGTGTTCCTCGTCGGCGTGGAGGAGGGTATCCTGCCCCACAAGGGCGACCCCGATGCGCCTGTCGAAACGCTGGCACAGCGCATCGAGGAAGAGCGCCGCCTGATGTACGTGGGCATCACGCGCGCCCAGCGTACCCTGCAGCTGACGTGGTGCAAGAAGCGCAAGCGCGCCGGCGAGCACGTGCACTGCGACGTGTCGCGCTTCATTGCCGAGATGCAGCTGGACGTGGGCGACGCCGTGCCGAAGGAAACGGAAGTGATCAGTCCGCGCGAACGCCTGGCGCGGATGAAGGAATTGCTGGCGACCCCCAAAGTCAAGGAAGTAACGTGAGCAGAGAATACAGTGAAGAGCGCATCGACGACGTCAGCGACGAGCGCAGCGAAGAGCGTTTCATCGATATCGAAATCAAGCTGGCCCACCAGGAGGACCTGGTCGAGTCGCTCAATGAGCGCATTTACGAGCAGCAAAAGCAGATCGACAAGCTGGAACACATGCTGGCCAACCTGGCCGAACGCATCCGCACCACCGATTCGACGCAGGCACCGATCAACGAGCGGCCGCCGCATTACTGATCGCCACCGATCGACGAAATTTCCTCATCGAAACGAGTGACCCCCGGCATGGCGCTTCAGGCATGCTGTGGTCTGGCAATGTCACCGCAGGAGGAGAATATGCAATCGACGTGGATCGTTACGGCCAACAACGGCCGGGCCCGGATTTTCGCCCAAAAAGACCCGAACAGCGCACTGCTGGAAGTGGAAGAGCTCGCCAATCCGAGCCAGCGCGGCCGGGTCTCCGATATCGACACGGACCAGCTGGGCCAGCTGGCCGCTTCGAAGAGCATCAAGAGTGTCGGCGCGGCCACCCAGCCGAGCGGCTACCAGCCGAACCAGACGCCCATCGAACACCAGGCTGAACTGTTCGCCCGCCACGTGGCCGACTACCTGCTGCAGGCGCACACGGCGAACCGCTACGACAAGCTGATCCTGGCGGCCGGCCCCGAATTCCTGGGCCTGCTGCGCAAGCTGCTGGACAAGCAGGTCAGCGGCGCCATCACGCAGGAGCTGAACAAGGACTACACCCAGGTCGCCCCGCACGACCTGCTGGCGCAGCTGAAGCAGCACCAGACCTGAGCCAGCTGCCCCAGGACGTGCCGCACGCCAAAAACCGGTGACATTCACCGGTTTTTTTGCATTCGGTGTCAGACACCTGGATCAAACACCTGAATCCGTACATGCCGTGTCAGACCCCTGAATCGCGGCGCATTCGGTGTCTGGCACCTTAATCGAAAGCTGGCGGCATAATTGCCTCGGCACCGAATGCGCCGGGCCTGAAACGGGCCGATGGATCAGGTGTGTTGGATCAGGTGTCTGGCACCGAATTGGCTTCAACGTTTGGCCGCCAGGCCCTGCCCCAGCCGTTCGCCCAGGCACAGCAAGGTGAACGTGGGCGGCAGGCCCCACGGCTCGGGGATCACGGAGGCGTCGCATGCGTACAGCCCGGGCGTGGCGGTGGCCAGGTCGGCGTCGACACCGGCGCCGATGCGCACCGTGCCGCCCGGGTGGGCAGCGAAATGCCAGCTCTGGAACACGTGGCGGGCACCGGCCTGCGCCAGGATGCGCCGCGCCGTGTCCACGCCCTGGCGCAGCCTGGCGCGGTCGCCCGCCGTCAGCGGCTTGCCGACCCAGCGCGGGCCGACGGCGCCGCCGATATCGTCACGGATCTTGACCATGATCGACAAGGTGCGCGCATGGGCGCCGAGGCGGTCGATGCGGCCCACCTGCAGCGCGAAGGCCTGGTACATCGGTCGCGGCAAGGTCAGGTCGGCGAAGGCGATGCCTTCGTCGCTCCACGTCATGCCGGCCGCCATCGGCACTTCGGCCCCGCCGTCGATATCGTCCACGCTGCCCATCACGGCGATCACGGGGTCGCTGAAATACGGCACGCGCTCCGGCGCCAGTCCGGAGCGGTGCAGCAGGCGCGGGCTGCCGATGCCGCCGGCGGCCAGCACCACCAGCGGCGCCGTGGCCGTGTGCATGGCGCCGTCGATCTTCACTTTCACGCCCACGGCTCGGCCGTTCTCGACAACGACTCTTCGCACGTCGGCCTGCGCCACCAGGTGGGCGCCATGGCGGCCTGCTTCGTCGACCAGGTCGCGCGCCGTCCACTTGGCGCCATACGGGCAGCCGTACACGCAGCGCCAGCAGCCGCTGCGGCAGGCCTGCGGGCGGATCATCTTGGCCAGCTTCTGCCACGGTAGTCCCAGCTCGCGCGCCGCGTCGGCGATGCGCGCGGCCATCGGGCCGACCAGCTCGTCCGGCAGCGGCGCCATCGGCAGTTCCGCGCGCAGCAGCGCATCGTAAGGCGCCAGGTCGATGCCGTGGCGGGCGAACAGTGCCGCCGGCGGCGGCGCCGCCGTGGCGAAGTTGATGGTGGAGCTGCCGCCGGCCGTGATGCCGCGCACCAGCAGCGAGGCATCGCGTTGCAGGAAGGCGCCGCGCCCCGGCACGGCGGCCATCGAGGCCATCTGCGCCAAGGTGCCCGTCACGGGGGCAGCGCTGCCTTGCTCGAGGATCAGTACCCGCGCGCCGCGCCGGGCCAGTGCGCGGGCCGTGCTGGCGCCGCCGGGGCCGCTGCCGACAACGATGGCGTCATAGGTCTTGCGAAGAAGGGTGACCATGCGGGAGCCGATAACGATAAGGGGGCGATGGTAGCACGTAGCACACCGATGCGATGGCGATGACTGCAGATTCCCGCTCTGCATGCAAATTAGAATATTGGAAAGTGCTCTTGCCTTTGATATATCATTACCCCTCACCTTGGAGCGAGAATGATTATCGGAATCGACCTGGGCACCACCAACAGCCGCATTGCCACCAGCGCCGGCGGCGCCGCGCGGCTGTTGCCGCTGGCCGTGGATCACGCCACCCTGGTGCGCCATGGCGACGCATCGCGGCTGCGGGCGTTGAAGCTGCAAGCGCAGGAAGTCCTGGGCCGCCCCGTCACCGGCGCGGTGCTGGCGGTGCCGCTGCATTTCACGCCCGGCCAGCGTGCCGCGTTGCGCGTGGCCGGCGAGCAGGCGCAACTGGGCACGATCCAACTGCTGGACCAGCCCCTCGCTGCCGCGCTGGCATGCGGCGTGCACGAACGGGCCGCCGGCACCTGCCTCGTGTTCGACCTGGGCGGCGGGCGCTTCGACGTGACGGTGCTGGACGTGGCCGCAGGGCGCATGCAGGTGCGCGCCTCGGCCGGCGCCGGCGACCTCGGCGGCGCCGCCTTCGACGACTGCCTGGTGCAGCACTTCTTTCACGCCACGCGGCTGCCGCAACGCTACCGCACCGATGCCGCCGTCATGGCGCAGCTGGCCGCGCAAGCCGAAGGGGCCCGCTGGGCATTGTCCGATGGTGCGCAGGCCACGATGAGGGTGCAGGTCAAGGGCACCTGCTACACGGTGACGCTCGACCAGGCCCAGTTCCAGGAAGCCTGTGCGCCGTTGCTGGCGCGCCTGCGCGAGCCGGTGGAGCGGGCCTTGCGCGATGCGCGGCTGCTCAGCGACCAGCTGGACACCATCGTGCTGGCCGGCGGCGCGACGCGCATGCCGATGGTGCGGCGCATGGTGGCGCGCATGTTCGGGCGCCTGCCCGTCTGCACGCACGATCCGGAGCACGTGGTGGCGCTGGGCGCGGCCGTGCACGCCGGCGCCCCGGCCTGAGGCCGGCGCGCCGGTGACGTGGATCATGCCTTGCTGCTATCATCTCGCGTCACGCCGTCCGTAGTGGCGGCATGACTTTTGTGGACCCGGCCGGGCACGCAACCCTATCCGGGTGGCGCGGCCGTCTGCCGGGTACCTTTGGCGATTAACCGAAAGACGCTATGCCCCAACCACGAATGCTTGTCCTTGCCGCCAGCCTGGCGCTGGCACTGTCTCCGGCAGCCCATGCCGCTACCGCTACCGCTGCCGCTCCCGCCGCGCCACACGCCGTCACTGCCGCCAATCCGCTGCTGACGGCGAGCACCTTGCCGCTGCAGTATCCGCGCTTCGACCAGATCCGCGACGAGCACTTCCTGCCGGCCTACCAGGCCGGCATGGCCGAGCACCTGAAGGAAGTCGCCGCCATCGCCGACAACGTCCAGGCGCCCACCTTCGACAACACCGTCGTCGCGCTCGAACGCAGCGGCCGCACGCTGCAGCGCGTATCGGCCACGTTCTCGAACCTGCAGGCGGCCAATACCAACGACACCCTGGACAAGATCGAGCGCGAGATGTCGCCCAAGCTGGCCGCGCACAGCGACACGATCATGATGAACCCGAAGCTGTTCAAGCGCATCGACACCCTGCATGCCCAGCGCGACAAGCTGGGCCTGGACGGCGAATCGAAGTATCTGCTGGAGCGCTACTACAAGGACTTCGTGCGGGCCGGTGCCAAATTGTCCGCGCGCGACAAGCAGAAACTGAAGGCCTTGAACGGCGAAATCGCCACGTCGGAAACGGCCTTCAACCAGAACGTGCTGAAGGAACTGAACGCGTCGGCACTGGTGCTGGATAGCCGCGCCGAGCTGGCCGGCCTGTCCGACACGGCCATCGACACGGCGGCCAATGCGGCCAGGGAGCGGGGCCTGGACGGCAAGTTCGTCATCGCGCTGACCAATACCACCGGCCAGCCGCCGCTGGCCGAGCTGCAGGATGCCGGTGTGCGGGCGCGCCTGCTGAAGGCGTCGATGGAGCGGGGCAGCCGTGGCGGCGAATTCGACAACCGCGAACTGGTGCGCAAGATTGCCCGCCTGCGCGCGCAGCAGGCCACGATGCTGGGCTACCCGAACTACGCGGCCTATTCGCTGGAAGACCAGACCGCCCGCACCACCGCCAACGTCAACAAGCTGCTGGGCGAGCTGGCCCCGCCGGCCGTGGCCAATGCGCGCCGCGAAGGCGCCGACCTGGAGAAGATCGCCGGCGGCAAGGTGGCCGCGGCCGACTGGGACTTCTATACCGACAAGGTGCGCGCCGAGCGTTTCGCCTTCGACGAGAAGCAGTTGAAGCCCTACTTCGAACTCGATAACGTCCTGGTCAACGGCGTCTTCTTCGCCGCCACCAAGCTGTATGGCATCACGTTCAAGGAGCGCCGCGACCTGCCCGTGTACAACCCGGACGTGCGTGTGTTCGACGTCTTCGACGCGGACGGCAAGCAGCTGTCGATCTTCCTGGCCGACATGTACGCCCGCAAGAGCAAGCAGGGCGGCGCGTGGATGAACGAATACGTGTCGCAGTCCTCGCTGCTGGGCACCCAGAGCGTCATCGCCAACCACCTGAACATTCCGAAGCCGCCTGCCGGCGAGCCGACTTTGCTGACCTTCGATGAAGTCAAGACGGCCTTCCACGAATTCGGCCACGCGCTGCACGGCATGTTCTCGAACGTGAAGTACCCGCGCTTCTCCGGCACCAGCGTGCCGCAGGACTTCGTCGAGTATCCGTCGCAGGTCAACGAGATGTGGGCCGTGTGGCCCGAAGTGCTGGCCAACTACGCCAGGCACTACCAGACCGGTGCGGCAATGCCGAAGGCGCTGCTGGACAAGGTGGCCGCCGCGCGCAAGTTCAACCAGGGCTTCACCACCACCGAATACCTGGCGGCCTCGCTGCTGGACCAGAAATGGCACCAGCTCACGCCCGCCCAGGTGCCCGGCGACGTGCTGGCCTTCGAGGCCCAGGCCCTGAAGGACGCCGGCGTCGACTACGCGCTGGTGCCGCCACGCTACCGCACCACCTACTTCTCGCACAGCTTCTCCGGCGGCTATTCGGCGGCTTACTACGCCTACCTGTGGTCGGAAAAGCTCGATGCCGAAAGCGTGGTCTGGTTCAACGAAAACGGCGGCCTGCTGCGCAAGAACGGCGACTGGTTCCGCAAGACCCTGCTCTCGCGCGGCGGCACCGCCGATGCGATGGAACTGTTCCGTAACTTCCGCGGCCGCGATGCCGCCATCGAACCGCTGCTGGAACGCCGCGGCCTGAACGCCCAATAAGGATATTCATGAAACGCCCACAACTGCTCATCCTCGCCGCCAGCCTGGCCTTTGCCGGTGTCGCCAACGTCGCGCTGGCCGCTGCCGCGCTGCCGGCCTCGAATCCGTTCGCCAAGGCCAGCACCTTGCCGTTCCAGTACCCCGTGTTCGACAAGATCACCGACGCCGCCTACGGCCCCGCGTTCGACGCCGGCATGCGCGAGCAGGCCGCCGAGATCGACGCCATCGCCAACAGCAAGAAGGCGCCCACTTTTGACAACACCATCGTGGCGATGGAGCGTTCCGGCCGCCTGCTGAACCGCGTGTCGACCGTGTTCTTCAACCTGACCGGCGCCAATACCAACGATGCCATGCAAAAGCTCGACCGCGAGCTGGCACCGAAGCTGTCGGCCCACGGCGATGCGATCCGCATGAATGCCAAGCTGTACGAGCGCATCAAGGCCCTGTACGACAAGCGCGATAACCTGGGCCTGAACGCCGAGGACAAGTACCTGCTGGAGCGGTATCACACCGACTTCGTGCGCGCCGGCGCCAAGCTGTCCGTCGCCGACAAGGCCAAGCTGAAGACCTACAACGCCAAGCTGGCCGAATTGCAGACCGCCTTTGCCCAGAACGTGCTGAAGGAAGCCAACGCCTCGGCGCTGGTGGTCGACACGCGCGAGGAACTGGCCGGCATGAGCGAGACGGCCATTGCCAAGGCGGCCGAGGAAGCCAAGGCCAGGGGCCTGGACGGCAAGTTCGCCATCGCCGTCGTCAACACCACCACCCAGGCGCCGCTCGCCGTGCTGACCAACCGCGCCACCCGCGAGCGCCTGCTGCAGGCCTCGATGGCACGCGGCAGCCGTGGCGGTGAATTCGACAACCGCGAGCTGGTGCTGCAACTGGCCAAGCTGCGCGCCGAACGCGCCGCGCTGCTGGGCTACACCAGCCACGCCGCCTACATGCTGGAAGACCAGACGGCGCACGACACGGGTGCCGTCAACAAGCTGCTGGGCGAATTCGCCAAGCCGGCCGTCAACAACGCCCGCCGCGAGGCGGCCGATATCCAGAAGGTGATCGACGCGGATAAGGGCGGCTTCCAGCTGGCCGCGCATGACTGGACCTACTACGCCGACAAGGTTCGCAAGGACCGTTACGCCTTCGACCAGGGCGAGCTGCGCCCCTACTTCGAGTTGAACAGCGTGCTGGAAAACGGCGTCTTCTTCGCCGCCAACAAGGTCTACGGCCTGACGTTCAAGGAACGCAAGGACCTGCCGGTATATAACCCGGACGTGCGCGTGTGGGACGTGTTCGACGCGGACGGCAAGCAGCTGGCCATCTTCCTGGGCGACTTCTACGCGCGCAGCAACAAGCGCGGCGGCGCGTGGATGAATGCCTACGTCGGCCAGAACAAGCTGCTGGGCACCCACCCGGTGGTGGCGAACCACTTGAACATTCCGAAACCGGCTGCCGGCGAGCCGACCCTTTTGACGTACGATGAAGTGCGCACGACCTTCCACGAATTCGGCCACGCGCTGCACGGCATGTTCTCGGACGTGAAGTACCCGCGCTTCTCCGGCACCCGCGTGCCGCGTGATTTCGTGGAGTTCCCGTCGCAGGTCAACGAGATGTGGCTGGCCTGGCCGGAAGTGCTGAACAACTACGCCAAGCATTACCAGACCGGCGCGCCGATGCCGAAGGAACTGCTGGACAAGGTGATCGCATCGGCCAAGTTCAACGAAGGCTACCGCACCACCGAGTACCTGGCCGCGTCGATCCTGGACCAGAAATGGCACCAGCTGGGCGCCAGCCAGATTCCCACCGACGTACTGGGCTTCGAGGCGGCCGCGCTGAAGGAAGCCGGCGTCGACTTCGCGCCGGTGCCGCCGCGCTACCGCACCACCTACTTCTCGCACGTGTTCTCCGGCGGTTACTCCGCCGGCTATTACGGCTACCTGTGGGCGGAAAAGCTCGATGCCGACACGGTCGAATGGTTCAAGGAAAATGGCGGCCTGACGCGCAAGAACGGCGACTGGTTCCGCCAGAAGCTGCTCTCGCGCGGCGGCACAGTGGACGCCATGCAGATGTTCCGCGAATTCCGTGGCCGCGATGCCAAGGTCGAACCGCTGCTGGAACGGCGCGGCCTGAATCAGTAAGCTTCGCCGATGAAAGAAACCGCGCCACGTGCGCGGTTTTTTTTTGCAAGCGTGGCAGCGGCGCCGCAGGCAGGCGGCCCAGTCCTTGCGCTATGGCGGCGGCCTGCTATGTTGGATAAAGGTCTACAACCAGGGTCCACAACCAGGAGGGCTTCACGATGACGTCAACTTACATCCGGCATACGCTGCCCGCGCTGTTCGTTTTGCTGTGCGCCGGCACGGCGCACGCCAGCCGCGTCACCATGCAGACGAATCATTCGACGGCCGGCCAGCAGGACAATGCCGCCGCTTATGTCGCGGCGGTCGATGCGGCGCTGGCGGCGCCGTTGGTGGCCGGCTACGGCACCGCCGACCTGCCCGTGTACTACGCCGATAACCAGTCCCTGTTCGGCAGCTCCACCAACCTGGCCTACCGGTTCACCGTCGAATTCGAAGTGACCGCGGCGGCGGCCGGCCCGTGGTCGTTCCGGGCCGGCGTCGATTTCGGCCGGGGCGGCGTGGTAATGCTGGACGATGTGGTGCTGGACTACAGCCAGCAGGACCTGTGGTGGGGTGAGTACTGGGATGGCGGCGGTGTATTGCAGGGTACCGCCGACCTGCAGCCCGGCACGCACGTACTGCGCGTGGCGGGTCTGGAAGACTGCTGCGATGGCCCGCAGAGTGCCCAGTTCCGCATCGGCGATGGTGCCTGGACGACGTTTGGCGTAAACGACGGCCTGATGCCCGCCGTGCCGGAACCCACGACGGCGGCGATGCTGCTGGCGGGCGGCGCCCTGTTCGGCGTGCGGCACCTGCGCCGCCGCGCACGGCGGTAACGCCTGCCTTCAGCCCTGGGCCGGCGCGGGCACCGCTTCGGCCCAGGTCTCGGGCATGCAGCGGGACCAGGGCGTGTCGGGCGCATAGAACATGGCCGGCTTCACGCGTGCCAGTTGCAGGAACGAAGGCTGCTGCAGCGCCTGGATCTTGCCGTCGCTGACCATGAATTCGACCGAGTACTTGGGATAGGCCATGACGATGCCCCGTTCCAGGAAGGTCAGGTCCTGCGGGCGCAGCACGTCGGCCAGGCGCTGCTCCGTGTCGCCCGGTACCAGCTTGCCCAGTTCTTGCAGCATGTCCTCGTCGAACTCGCGCTGGCGGTGCTCGCTGCGCGCCTTCGACAGCACCTTGACCACCTTCAGCGGGTTTGTGCCCATCTCCACCAGTGCCTTGACCTGGCCGAAGGCCGGGTTGTCCAGCACCGCCTTGATGCTTTTCAGGGTCGACTTGCCGGTAAATTGCAGCGCCACGTCCTGAGCCGGCTGGGCCGCCGTGAGCAGCGATGCGGCCCACCGGTTGGCGTCCTGGGCCCAGTAGTGATGCCGCGCCGTGGCGTAGCCGCGGCAGGAATAGAAGGTCTCGGCCTGGGCCCGCGTCAGCGTGCCGTGCAGCTTGCCGCCCTTGAACACGACGCCGCCCACCGGCCCGTCAGCCAGGCCGACATAGCTGACCGTCTCCGCGCCGGCGGTGAGCACTTCGAAGCGTTCCGTCGCCGCTTCCTCGGGAATACCGCGAATGACGGTGCGGGCGTCGCTGTCCAGCGTGATCTTCAGGCTTCCCGGTGCGCTTTCCTCGGCTCCGGCCACGCCGTTGGTGGCGCAGAGGAGCAGCAGCAGCAGCGTGGTAGCGGCAGTATGTTGCATAATTGACATCTCCCTAAAAAGCAGGATTGTATAACTCATCCTTATGGGAGAGGCCGATTTTGCACAAAGGTCGGCGACACCAAGGCGCCTGCCCGCGGTGCCGCTGCGGGACAGGCACGTGCCGTGGCTTACGCCATCAGCAGCTTGCGGTTGCCCGCGCCGGGCAGGGTGCGCAGGACCTTGCCGACGGCAGCCGAGTAGGTCTTCGATTTCACCGTGTTGACGTAGCGGTATTCGGCGCGCGTCTCGGTCGGCGTCACGGTCAGCACGACGAAGCCGCGCGTGGCCGTTTCGGCGTATTGCAGGGGGCCGATCAGCTGCTCCATGCCGCCGGCGACGAGCAGCGGGTCTTCTTTCGGGAAGTATTCCTCGAAGCCGGGCGAGGAGACCGACGGCACGCCGATTTCCACGCCGACGGCGTTGCCGGCCGCGTCCTGCAGGTCGCTGGCCCATGCATTGTGCGTGTCGCCGGCCAGCACCACCAGGTTCTTGTTCAGCGTTTTCGCCATCGTCAGTACCGTCTCGCGCGCGACCGGGTAGCCGTCCCATGCATCGAGGTTGTATGGCACCGTGGGGCCGGCCAGCTGGGCCCGCTCTGCGTCGGTCAGCTGGCCCGGGTTGTTGCGCGCCTTGATGGCCAGCGCCAGGTAGGCCGGGTAGCCGCCTGTCAGCACCATCGGTGCCGGCAGCTGCATGCGCGCCATCAGCACCTGCTGGCCGAGCAGCTGCCACGTCGCCGTCGATTTGCTCAACTGACCCTGCAGCCACGTCACCTGCTCGGCGCCCATCAGCTGGCGCGTCGGGCTGGAGACGTCGGCGGCGAAGGCCGCGGTGTTGAAGCCGCCAGCGGTCGCGTAGCTGGCGTAGGCCAGCTGCTTGTCCCGCCCGATCACGCGCGTGTCCAGCATGTGCAGCGACAGCAGGTTGCCGAAGTCGAAGGAGCGGTAGATGCGGTCCGGCTTGGCGGCGTCGGGCACGCGGATTGGCATCCATTCGTGGTAGGCCTGGATCGCCATCTGGCGGCGCGCCAGGAACAGTCCTTCCGTGGCCGGGTCGTGGTTCTGCGCGCCCTCGCGCCACGTGTCGTTGGTCAGTTCATGGTCGTCCCACACGGCGATGAAGGGCAGGCGCGCATGCACGGCCTGCAGGTCCGGGTCGGTGCGGTACTGCTGGTAGCGGCGGCGGTAGTCGCTCAGCGTGATGATCTCGTTGGCCGGCTGCGACACGCGGCCGAGGGCAGCGGCGTCGCTCGACGCGTAGCCGTTGGCGGCGTATTCGTAGATGTAGTCGCCCAGGTGCAGGGCCGCGTCGATATCGTCGAACTTGGCGCAGTCCGCATAGACGTTGAAGTAGCCGGTCGGGTAGTTCGAGCAGCTGAACACGGCCAGGCGGGCCTGCGCGACGCTGCCGGTGGGCAGCGTTTTCGTGCGGCCCGTCGGCGACGACACCTCGTGGGCGCGGAAGCGGTAGTAGTAGTTGCGGTTCGGCGCCAGGCCGGTGGCATCGACCTTGACGGTGTAGTCTTTTGCCGCGCCCGTGACGACGGTGCCGGAGGCGACGGTGCGGGTGAAGGCGCTGTCTTCGGCGATCGACCAGCCCACTTCCACGTCGTCGCTGCTGCTGCTCGTGACACGGGTCCACAGGATCACGCGGTCCGACAGCGGATCGCCGCTGGCGACGCCGTGCGCGAAGCTGACCTGGACGGTCGTGTTGGGACCGTCGCCACCGCAGGCCGTGAGGGGCATGGCGGAGACGGCGACGGTACCGAGGGAAAAGTTACGCAGGAACTTGCGACGCGAATTCGTTTGGGTCATTACAGGGCCGTTGGCAGGAGTGAAAGACGCCGCATCTTAAAAGGCGTCTGTGACCCTCTGATGACATCACCGCACCGTGTGCGCGGCCCTTGCCGTGATCTGCCAGCAAGCGGCCGTGAAGCGCACCTGGTCGCCGTCGATGAAGGGCTCGAACGCCGGCCGCATTGCCGCCAGCACGGCTTGGCGGGTGGCGGCGTCCAGCGTGGGCAGCACGCGACCGACGATGCCCATGCGCGTGATGTAGCGCTCCAGTGCCGCCGCCGGGAAGGCGCAGGGCACGTCGGCCGGGACGACGGCGACGTCGCTCCAGCCGCTCGCGTCGAGGATGGCGCGCACGCGGGCAGCGTCGGCAAAGGCGAACTGGCCCGGCTGGCCGGGTACCGAAGCCGGCAAGGCGATGAGCGGCGCGGCGGCCCGCTCGGCGGCCGTCATGAACGGATTGTCGGCCGCGGCCCGCCAGGCGAAAACGTGCAGCGGTGCGCCGTGGCGCGCGGCCTGGTGCAATCTGGCGAAGGCCGCCACGGGGTCGTCGAAGAACATCACGCCGAAACGGGAGATCAGGGCGTCGAAGGCGGCCGGCGCGAAGGCGTGGCGCTGCGCGTCGGCCTGCACGAAGTCGATTGCCAGGCTTTCTTCCTGCGCGCGGCGCGCCGCCACGGCCAGCATCGGCGCCGAAATGTCGATGCCGGTGCAGTGGCCACCCAGGCCTACCCGCCGCGCCGCCGCCAGCGTGGTGCTACCCGTGCCGCAGCCGATGTCGAGCACCCGCTGGCGTGGCGCCAGGCCGGCCGCCAGCAGGGCCTCGAACGGGTGGAATATGCGATCGAGCAGGTCCTGCAGCTCGGCCCAGGCATTGCCGGCCGTGCCGCCCCACAGGGCCGGTTGCGAAGTATCGGTGGTCATCGTGCTTTCCTCCATGCGTGTCGAAGTGCTATCTTGGCACTTCAAGTGGACTTGAGGTCAAGCATGGCGATACTCGATATCGGCGAGGTGGCGCGGCAGGCGGGCGTGGCGCCGTCCACCTTGCGGTTTTATGAAGCGAAGGGGTTGATTGCATCCAGCGGGCGGCGCGGGCTGCGGCGCCTGTTCGACGGCGCCGTGCTGGAACGGCTGGCGCTGATCGCGCTGGGGCGGGCGGCCGGTTTTACGCTGGACGAGATCGGCGCGATGTTCGCCGGGGATGGCAAGCTGGCGCTGGACCGCGCCATGCTGGTGGGACGGGCCGATGAGCTGGACCGGACCATCCGGCGGCTGTCGGCCTTGCGCGACGGCTTGCGGCATGCCGCCGGCTGTCCGGCACCCAGTCACCTGGAGTGTCCGACGTTTCGCCGCATCCTCGCGGCGGCGAATCGCCGGGGAAAGAAAGCTTAGTACGAAGGCAGCTGGCCGTTCACGTAAGGGCGGCCCAGCAGTTCCATGGCATTGCGGAACTCGGCGCCGACAGCCTTCAGCCAGGCGCGCAGTGGCGAGGGGGAGACGGGAGCGTAGGTCGTGGTGTTCATGGCGTTTTCCTTTGTGGGAAGCAGTAGTCGATGGAGTCAGAATACGGCCGTGCCAGATATAAATCCAATTTCGTGTTCGGATGGACGCGATTCACCATAATGATATCTGGGCGATATTGTTGAGATTCCGTGTGGAAAGATATATCCCCTGCTTATAGGGCCCCCCGTCCCCACGCATGACTGGGCTGCCCTGCCCGGCAGGTGTGGCCGGAACGGGGAATTTCGGTGTATAAGTTGTGTATTGAACTACGCCAGGAGAAGGCCATGGAGAATCAACTGAAGGACTCGCTGCGCAACCTGCATGGCGCGCTGTCGAATGCCGGCCCGGTCGACGAGGAGCTGCAGGACCTGCTGCGCCAGCTGGACGGGGACATCCACCAGCTGCTGGAGCAGCGTGCGGCGGACGGCAGCGTCGACGAATCCGGCAGCACGACTTACGGCCTGGCCGAGCGCACGCAGGAAATCTCGGCCCAGTTCGCGGCCAAGCACCCGGCCCTGGAGCCGACGTTGCGGGAATTGACGCGGATTCTGGGAAATATGGGGATCTGAACGGGTAGTGCCGGCGGCGCGACCGCCCCGCCGGCAAGGCCTGTTGTCAGGGGAACGCCAGCATCGGCGGTTCCACGCCGGCGAAATTGAAGTTCGGATGGCGCCGGGCGATCATGTCTTCGATCTCGACGATGCGGCGCACGGGCACGTCCACCATCATCAGCACCTGGCCCTGCTCGATGCGGTCCGTGTACTGCTCCAGCTTCTTGTTCGGAATCGCGCAGCCGTTCATGCCGGATGCCCAGGCGCCGAACAGGGCGCCGCCCAGTGCCATCAGGAGGATCATCCCCGTCGGCACGTCCAGCCCGTAAGGCTGGGACAGGGCCAGCACGAAGCCGACCAGGAAGCCGATGGTGGCCCCCATCACGATGCCCACCTGGGCGCCGTGCACCAGGTCCGTTTTCATTGCAAAACTGCAGCCGGGCATATCGTCCGGCAAGCTGCCCTCGCGGGCCATGAAGTGAATATGCCGTTCCTCGATGCGCGCCAGCAGCAGCTCGTCGAGCATGGTTCGCGCGGAAGGAATGTCCGGCAGCAGGTAGTACAGACGACGTCGCATATGACCTCCCCTGGCGTCAGAAATTGGCTTGCATGTTTCGTTATAGTCCGTTCCGGCTGTAATGCAATCTGGACAGGACCTTATTTCTTGCAAGTTGCCAGTTGCAATACAAGTTATTGAAAAATAAAAGGTTTTCGGGAGAAATTGCGAGCCGGGGTGCGCGGAGCAGGGCCAATTTTGGTACAATCCTGCCGATGAACTCCCCAGCAAACCTCTTTGCGACCGTCCCCAAGCGGTCTGCCCGCGCTGCCGTTGCGCCCTTCCTGCCCATGACCCGTGCCGAAATGGACAAGCTGGGCTGGGACGAGTGCGACGTCATCCTGATCACCGGCGACGCCTATATCGACCACCCCAGCTTCGGCATGGCCCTGGTGGGCCGGCTGCTGGAAGCGCAGGGCTACCGCGTGGGCATCATCAGCCAGCCGGACTGGCAATCGGCCGAGCCGTTCCGCGCGCTGGGCAAGCCGCGCCTGTATTTCGGCGTCACGGCGGGCAATATGGACTCGATGGTGAACCGCTACACGTCGGACCGCAAGATCCGCTCGGATGATGCCTACACGGCCAATGGCGAGCCGAACAAGCGGCCCGACCGCGCCGTCACGGTGTATGCCCAGCGCGCCCGTGAAGCCTTCCCCGGCACGCCGATCGTCATCGGTAGTATCGAGGCCTCGCTGCGCCGCATCGCCCACTATGATTACTGGTCGGACAAGGTGCGCAAGTCCGTGCTGACCGATTCGAAGGCCGACCTGCTGATCTTCGGCAACGCCGAGCGGGCGCTGGTCGACCTGACCCACCGCATGAACGCGGGCGAGGACATCAAGGCCATCCGCGACCTGCGCGGCACGGCCTTCATGGTGCCGCAGGGCTGGCTGCCGTCGGACGACTGGGGCGTGCACAACTCCACCCGCGTCGACGTGCCGGGCAAGATCGACGCCCACCCGGACCCGTATGCGATGGCCCAGGAAGACAAGTCGGCCTGCGCCACGGACAACGCCAAGAGCGCGCCGGAAGTGATCAAGCCGATCCGCATCATGACGCGCGAGGAACGCCAGGCCATGGCGCGCGAAAAGCACAGCAAGACCGTGGTGCGCCTGCCGTCGTACGAAACCGTCAGCGCCGATCCGGTGATGTATGCCCACGCCTCGCGCGTGTTCCACCTGGAATCGAATCCCGGCAATGCGCGCGCCATGGTGCAGCAGCACGGTGAGCGCGACGTGTGGATCAACCCGCCGCCGCTGCCGCTGGCGATGGACGAGATGGACGGCGTCTACGACATGAACTATGCCCGCGCGCCGCACCCCAGCTACGGCAACGCGCGCATTCCCGCGTGGGAAATGATCCGCTTCTCCGTCAACATCATGCGCGGCTGCTTCGGCGGCTGCACCTTCTGCTCGATCACGGAGCACGAAGGCCGCATCATCCAGAGCCGCTCGGAGCCGTCGATCCTGCGCGAGATCGAGCATATCCGCGACAAGACCAAGGGCTTCACGGGCACCATTTCCGACCTGGGCGGCCCGACGGCGAACATGTACCGGCTGGCCTGCAAGGACAAGGGCATCGAGGAATCGTGCCGCCGCCTGTCCTGCGTCTATCCGTCCATCTGCGTCAACCTGGGCACGGACCACAGCAAGCTGATCTCGCTGTACCGCAAGGCACGCGCCATTCCCGGCGTGAAGAAGATCCTGATCAGCTCCGGCCTGCGCTACGACCTGGCCGTGCGTTCGCCCGAGTACGTGAAGGAGCTCGTCACGCACCACGTGGGTGGCCTCTTGAAGATCGCGCCGGAGCACACGGAAGCGAACGTGCTGAACAAGATGATGAAGCCCGGCATCGGCGCCTACGACGAGTTCAAGGCCATGTTCGAGAAGTTCTCGCTGGAAGCAGGCAAGAAGCAGTACCTGATTCCGTATTTCATCGCAGCCCATCCCGGTACGACGGACGAGGACATGCTGAACCTGGCCCTGTGGCTGAAGAAGAACAACTTCCGCCTGGACCAGGTGCAGACCTTCATGCCCACGCCGATGGCGATGGCGACGACGATGTACCACTCGCGCAAGAACCCCCTGAAGAAGGTGACGGCCGACTCCGAAGCGGTTGAAACGCCCCGCAGCGGCAAGATCCGCAAGGCCCACAAGGCCTTCCTGCGTTACTACGATCCGGAAAACTGGCCGATCCTGCGCGAAACCTTGCAGCGCATGGGCCGGGGCGACCTGATCGGCAATGGCGAGAAGCACCTGATCCCGGCCTGGAGCGCGGGCGAGGAACATATGAAGGCGGCGCCCGAAGGCAAGCGTGCCATGCCGACCCTGGCACCGGGTGCACGGCCCCGCGCCGCGGCCGGCGCCACGGCCGGCCGTCCCGTGGCCGCACCGCGCGGTGCCCGTCCCAACGCGCTGACCGGTTCCCTGACGGCGCGCGAGACCATCGAGACGAAGGTGCGCCCATCGATCCTCGATACCATCAAGGTCAAGCCGAAAGCGGCCCCGGCCAAGAGCGCCGGCAAGCCGGCCAGGGCCGGCCGCAAATAGCGGGTTCTTGATACACCCTCTGCACACCGCCGGCGCTGCCGGTGGCGTGCATGATGCTCGCAAGCCACAAGCACCGCTGCCCGGCCTTGGAAGGCAGTACAATCGGATCATGCCCGCCTTCGCCCACCCCCCTCTCCCATAAACGACGTGCAAGCCATCCTGGTCGCATTCCTGCAGGGCCGCAGGCTGCTGCTGGCGGCGGCAGGGGTATTCCTGCTGTGCGGCAGCGCGGTGGCAACCCCGCAAAGCGACCCCGTCGTGCTGCAACTGAAGCACACGCACCAGTTCCAGTTTGCCGGCTACTACGCCGCCGTGGAAAAGGGCTTCTACCGCGAGGCGGGGCTGGACGTGACGATCCGCGAAGGCAGCGACGGCGATGCACCTGAGCGGGCCGTGCTGTCCGGCGAGGCCCAGTTCGGCACGGGCAGCAGCACCCTGTTGCTGTCGCGTCTCGCAGGCCGGCCCCTGGTGGTGCTGGCCGTCGTATTCCAGCATTCGCCCTATGCGCTGGCGATGCGCCAGCAGGGCGCCGCGCCGGATTTGCGCGCCCTGATCGGCAAGCGCATCATGCTGGGGCCGCGCGCCGACCGTCTGAACATGGCCGACGAGCTGGTGGCCTACCTGAAGAAGGAAGGCATCGCGCCCGAGCGGCTCGAACGGGTCGAGCACAGTTACAATCCGAACGACCTGATCAGCGGCCGGGTCGACGCCATGTCGATCTACACCACCAACGAGCCGGACTACCTGGACCGCGCCCGCTTCCCCTACGATATCTACTCGCCGCGCGCCGCCGGCATCGACTTCTACGGCGACAACCTGTTTACCAGCGAACAGGAGCTCAGCGCCAATCCGGACCGGGTCAAGGCCTTCCGCGCCGCCAGCATGCGCGGCTGGCAGTATGCGATGAGCCACCAGGAGGAAATGGTCGACCTGATCCTGGCCAAATACACCCGCAAGCATGACCGCCAGCACCTGCTGTACGAAGCGCGCCAGATGGTGCCGCTGGTGCAACCCGTGCTGGTGGAAGTAGGCTACATGAACCCGGACCGGTGGCAGCATATCGCCGACGTCTATACGGCGCTGGGCCAGGTGCCGCGCGGCGCCTCGTTCAACGGGTTCCTGTACAACACGGACAGCGGGCCCAACCTGGTCTGGCTGTACCGCATCCTGGGCGTGGCCGCGACGCTGCTGCTGCTGGGTGCCGGCGTGCACGTGGCGCTGCTGGCACGCGAACGGGGGCGCGCCGCCGAAGCCATCCGCACGGGCGAGGAACGCTTCCGCACGATGTTCGAGGCGGTGCCGATGGGCATTGCCCTGATCGACCCCAAATCCGGCACGTTTTCCGACGCCAATCCCCGCTGGCTGGACATCACGGGCCGAACCGCGGCGCAGCTGGCGCAATGCTCGTGGCGCGATATCGTCCACCCGGACGACCTGGCCGCCTGCGCCGTCCAGATGCAGCGGCTGCAGGAGCGCGAGATCCCGGGCTTTCGCAATACCAACCGGCTGATACGGGGCGACGGCTCCATCGTCTGGGTCGAGGCCTCGGTCGTGCCGCTGGACGCGGACAAGCCGGGCCCGCGCGTGAAGCTGTGCATGATCGAAGACGTGACGGACCAGAAGGAAACGGAAGCGCTGATCTGGCAGCAGGCCAACTTCGATCCGCTGACCCAGTTGCCGAACCGGCGCATGTTCCTCGACCGGCTGCAGCAGGGCATCGTCAAGTGCCGGCGCGACGGCAGCCGCATCGCCATCCTGTTCATCGACCTGGACCACTTCAAGGAAGTCAACGACACCTTGGGCCACCACCAGGGCGACGTGCTGCTGGTCGACGCGGCACGGCGCATCGGCGCCTGCGTGCGCGAGTCGGACACGGTGGCGCGCCTGGGCGGCGACGAGTTCACCGTCATCCTGCCGCAATTGCACGATGCGGAGCGGGTGGAAACCATTGCCCAGAATATCCTCGACAGCCTGCTGGCGCCGTTCCCCCTGGAGGGCGAGCAGGCCTTCATTTCCGCCAGCATCGGCATCACCCTGTATCCGGACGACGCCGGCAGTGTCGAGGACCTGCTGAAGCATGCGGACCAGGCCATGTACGCCGCCAAGGGCGCCGGGCGCAACCGCTTCAGCTATTTCACGCCCGCCTTGCAGGTGGCCGCGCTGCACCGGATGCGCCTGACCAATGACTTGCGCAGCGCCATCAAGGGCGAGCAGCTGAAGCTGTACTTCCAGCCTATCGTGCACCTGGGCACGGGCGCGATCCACAAGGCTGAAGCTCTGCTGCGGTGGGAGCACCCGCAGCGGGGTCTCGTCAGCCCCCTCGAATTCATTCCGCTGGCCGAATCGAGCGGCCTGATCGTCGATATCGGCCAGTGGGTCTTCAACGAATCGCTGCGCTGGGTGCAGCGGTGGCGCCGCGATGTGCATGCGCAATTCCAGGTCAGCCTGAACCAGTCGCCGGTGGAGTTCCAGCGCGAAGGCGGCAGCTACGACGTCTGGCTGCGCGCCTTGCGCCAGCTCGGCGTGCCGGGCCAGGCCATCGTCGTCGAAATCACGGAAGGCCTGCTGCTCGACGCCAGCACGATGGTGACGGACAAGCTGCTGCAGTTGCGCGATGCCGGCATCCAGGTGGCGCTGGACGACTTCGGCACGGGCTATTCGTCGCTGTCGTACCTGAACAAGTTCGATATCGACTACCTGAAGATCGACCGCAGCTTCACCCGCAACCTGGCGCCGGACTCGAGCGACATGGCCTTGTCCGAAGCCATTATCGTCATGGCACACAAGCTGGGGCTGGACGTTATTGCCGAGGGCGTCGAAACGGCCGAGCAGCGCGACCTGCTGGCGGCGGCCGGCTGCGACTATGGCCAAGGCTATCTTTTTGCAAGGCCCATGCCGGCCGAACAGTTCGATGCGCTGCTGCTGGGGCAACGCGCTGCCGCTGCGGCAGGCTGACGGGATTTCTGCGCCGGGTCAGCTGGATCGTACTTGTCTTAAAAGCACTTCTGGGGTGTAATGTCGGGTCCGACATAGCAAATTGCTAACACCTCCCGGGGTTCCGTCCATGTTCGTGCTGACCGACCTGCTGAAGCAGGATACCCGCATCCTTCAACTGACCACCCCGCTCGGCCCGGACATCCTTGTACCGGAATGCCTGCGTGGCGAGGAAGGCCTCAGCCAGCCTTACGAATTGACCGTCACGGCCTTGTCGAACAACCCGGGCATTGCATTGAAGTCGCTGCTGGGCCAGCCCGTGCTGCTGCAACTGATGACGAACGTGAGCACCACCCCGCGTCCGTTTCACGGTCATGTGACGGCGGCGCGTATGCTGGGCGCCGACGGCGGCCTGGCCCGTTATGAACTGACGGTCGGCCCCTGGACAGCCTTCCTTGCCGCCGGCCGCGACAGCCGCGTGTTCCAGGACCAGGGCGTGTTCGACATCCTCGATGCGCTGTTCGGGGACTGGCAGGACCCTGGCACCCTGAAGCCGCAGTGGCGCTACGACATCGCCGACCCCGCGCTCTACCCGAAGCGTTCGCTGACCTGCCAGTACCAGGAATCGAACTGGGCCTTCGCCGAACGGCTGATGCATGCGGAAGGCCTGTTCTATTACTTCGAACACGCGGCCGACGGCCATACGCTCGTGATTGCCGACCATAATGGCAGCTTCCAGCCGAACCAGCAGTCAACCGTGCGCTTCACCCAGCCGGGTGCGGTGATGCGGGAGGACAGCATGGACCGCTGGCGCAGCGCGCTGCGCTGGACAGCCGGCGGTATCGAACTGGGCAGTTGGGACTACCGCAGCAAGGGCAGCCGCCCCGTCGGCGCGGCCAGCACCGTGGCCGATACGTCCATGCTGCACAGGGATGCTCCCGGTACTTATGCCTACACCTCGCGCGCGCACGGCCAGCGCATCGCGGACCGCCAGCTCGAGGCGCTGGAAGCGGGCCGCGAGGTGTTCACGGGCGCCGGCACGGTGCGCACGCTCAGTCCCGGCACCACCTTCACCTTGCAGGATCATGCCGTGCTGGCCGGCAGCGACAGCAGCTTCGTCGTCACCCGCGTGCTGCACCTGGCGCACAACAACCTGGCGGCGGACGTGCGCAGCAGCATCGAACGGGCCCTGGGCGCCAGCGCGCTGGCCGAGCGGATCGACAAGGAACAGGGCAGCAGCCTGCACGCCGTCGGCCCCGGCAAGGGCGAGCGGCCCGTCTACCGCAACCGCATCGACGCCATCCGCGCCAAGGTGCCCTACCGCAGCAGCACGACAGACGACCACGGCGTGCTGCTGCATCCGAAACCCACCGTGCGGGGCCAGCAGACGGCCATCGTCGTCGGCCCGCCGGGCGCCGTCGTCCACACCGACCGCGATCACCGCATCAAGGTGCAGTTCCACTGGCAACGGGGCGAGCACAGCCACAGCCGCCTGGACCATCCGGCCGCGGCCGGCAGCGGTGCCCCCGGCGACGACCAGGCCGGCACCTGGGTGCGCCTGGCCACGCCGATGGCGCCCGTGGCCGGCAGCAACTGGGGTGCCGTCGCCATCCCCCGCGTGGGCAGCGAAGTGCTGGTCGATTTCCTCGACGGCGACATCGACCGCCCCGTCGTCATCGGCAGCCTGTACAACGGCGCCGGCGCTCCCGACGCCCAGCACAACCAGGTGGCCGGTGGCGCCGGCCCCGCCACGGGCAATGCGCCGGCCTGGTTCCCGGGCGAGGCCGGCGCCCATGCCCACCCGGCCAGCCTGTCCGGCCTGAAGTCGCAGGCCCTGCAGGCGAGCCGGAGCGGCACGGGTGCCTACAGCCAGCTCGTCTTCGACGACACCCCGGCCGAAGCGCGCATCGCCGTGCAACGCCATGCCACGGCCCACGACGGCGCGGACGAACTGAACCTGGGCCACCTGCGACACCAGGCCGACAACCAGCGCCTGCAAGCGGCCGGCTTCGGCGCCGAGCTGAAAACCGCCCACGGCGCCGCCCTGCGCGCCGGCCAGGGTTTGCTGCTGTCCACCGACGTCCGCAATGGCGCCAGCGGCCAGCAGCTGGACGCGCGCGAAGCCCAAGCCCAGCTGGGCCAAAGCCTGGACCTGCACACGACCTGGGCCGAAACCGCGCAGAAGCACAACGCCCGGCTGAAGGACGAACCGGAACCGGCCAAGTTGCATGCCGTGGCCGGCGTCGCGCACAGCATCGACGTGCTCGATGGCACCGCTGGCGGCACCGGCGACACTGGCGGCCAGGGCAATGCCACGGCCTTTGGTGAGCCACAGCTACAGCTGTCGAGCCCAGCAGGCATCGCCGCCACCACGCCGGCATCGGCGCTGATTTCGGCCGGTGCCACGACCAGCCTGGCGGCAGGACAGGACATCAACTTCACCGCGCAGGGCAGTACGTATCAGCAGGTGAAGGACGGCATCAGCCTGTTCACCTATGGCAAAGCCGGTGCGGCAGAAAAGCCGAACCAGGAAACGGGCCTGAAGCTGCATGCCGCCAGCGGCAAGGTCAGCGTGCAAGCCCAGTCGGATGTAGCCAAGGTCACCGCGGACAAGCTCATCACCGTCGCCAGTGTCGGCAAGAGCGTCAGCCTGTCCGCCAAGGAACACGTCATGCTGACCGCCCAGGGGGCCTACCTGAAGCTCGAGGGCGGGGACATCATGATCCATGGGCCGGGAACGATGACGTTCAAGGCGAGCATGAAGGAGTTGGGTGGGCCGGCCAGTGCATCGCCGACGTTGCCGGCTTTGCCGAAGGCGGAGAACATCGATAATTTCATGGAGCTGAACTACCGCTGGGACGATATGCAGCCGATGGTCGGTGCTCCGTATAAAGTGCAGTTCGATGACGGGACCAGCATCGAAGGAAAACTCGACGCCCAGGGATTTGCCCGCATCGAAAACGTCCCGTCCAGCGGCGGCGTCGTGACCTACGGCGAAGATGAGCGTGAGGCAGTCCTGCGCAAGCCGCGCAAGGCAAATGCCCTGTACGGGGCGAAAGCTACAACCGACGACGAAGCAGCTCAAATCCTTACCGCCTACCTCGCCCAGGAGGATGCGTACTACAAAGAAAATTTCTTCCCGGACGAGATCGAAGAGATGACAGGCGACATGGACGATGGCGGTGAAAGCACCCTTGAATACGACTTCCACTATAACGATTATCTCTACGCCAATGAGGCGCAGCCGGAAGCCGTTGCTGCAGATCAGTCCTATCGCGAAAAGCACGATGGCAGTGAAGATGGTGGCGAAAACGATGACGAGGAAGACGGCCGGAGTAAAGCATGAACGCAGCAGCTATGAAAGAAATTCCCCTTAATGGTCACTCGGCCAGAGCCATCAAAAAGGCAGATGACACCATATCTACGTGGTTGAGTGACCTCGTCAGCGGGGCTGGCAGCTCGCCATCGCACATCATCATCACCGGCATCCTCGGTGTCGTGCCTGGCATCGGGCAGGCAATGGACGTGCGCGACCTGATCATCGGTATTATCGCTGTCTCACGGACCCCTGCCGCGATCGGTGTATGGGTCGAACTGTCGATAACGCTCATTGGCTGTGTGCCGGCGGTTGGTGACGCACTGAAGGTCGGATTCAAGTTAATGAAGCAAGGCGGCAACCTCGGTCGCGTCATGGAAGGCGTTTCTCCTAAAGTTCGCGGTAACGTCGAGAAATACATCAAGAACGTAAACTGGGCAGTGCTGGCCAGTGACTGCAAGAGCTTGTTTGCAAAGACCATCACAGCATTTATTGATGGCCTTGATAGTTGGGTAATGAAGGCAGTCGCAGGGCGAGACCAAATCCAGCAGGTGATTTCAGAACTGCGCGATATCGAAAAGAATGCACCCAGGATGATCGATGGCGCTTTCCAAGAACTACAGCAGATACACAAAAAGATGTTGAATCACGAACTGCCCGGCAATACGGCTGCCGTGTCCCCCAGCACCAGTCGGATTATGCCGGACGCCATCGAAGATAGTGCGAAACGTACAACCCTGCAAGCAACCAGGAGCGTGCGAACCGAGGCGAATTTGCTGGAGAAGGCCAACAAAGACGTCAAGACAGCACGCGCTCAGACTAACAAAACGAACAATGCTACCAAGAAGGCTGGAAGGCCCAAAAAACGCAAATGGAAAAGCGGCGTGCCTGGGGAGCACATCACAGACTATTTCGTCAAACGCAAACATGCAACCTTTGTCAAGGTGAACAACGGCGGAAACCTCACCGAAGAGAACTCTAATCCCCATACGGGCATCGATCACCTCTGGGCAAATGAGCGAAACCCTGTGAAGCCATTCGTTGTCGGCGAGACCAAATCACGGCTCTTTGACTCATTGACGCTGATAGCAGCGTTGCCGAACGCACTGGCGGAGAAGTTCGCAGTGCTGCGAAGTGAGGAAGCGAGCAATCCCACTCCTGGCGGCCAGCCCAACACTTTCCATAGCGCTGCCCGGGACGCGCATGCCGATCAAGTGGTGAGGATAAAAGCCAGCACGAAGCGAGAAGACAGCATCCGCGCTAGCGTCAATCCCCCTGGTAAAGACAAAGACGGGAACCCCACTGGATTGGCTACGCAGATGAGTCACCAATGGATTAATGACCGCCTTGAAGAAGAAAATCTTGTTTCCGAAGGTCTGAGGCTCAAGAAGCAGCTTAGACTTTTGCGTCTCTCCTTGGCTGGTGACGAAGTTCCTGATTACCCATATAAGCGCTGGATATCATTGGTCACCGGCAGACAGCTTTCGAAACATCAAAAGTCAAGAGGCTCCATCCACGAGGTGCAATTAGTAGTGGATTTGCCCAACAATATTTTGAAAAGGTAAATTATGAAAAAGCTTACATTGGATGAGTTTTCTTCGTTAAAGCGGGAAAAACTGCTCGAATACTCGGTATACGAAAATAACTTCGACGAAATGATTGTCGGTTTTGATATCGTTAGAAAAACACAGATGCTGCCGCAATATCAGGATAAACCCGAAAATTTCCATAAGCTGGCTATTCCATCTCAACAACGGGCATATGACTCTCTAATATTTTTGATAAATTGCTTTAGTGGCGGCCATTCAATTTCCGATCTTGCAGCTTTGTATCCATCGATTCTTCAATACTGGAGCTTCTACACCGATGCGTGGAAAAAAACGCAGGAGCTTGACAGCGATGAGAAAACTGCGGTCGCAGCCATCCCTTTGCTGGACACGGCATTTTCCCGTGCGAACCAAATTGTTTGCCTAAGTATTCTTCTCGGCAGGAGTGGCTTGCTCAGGCAAGCAGCAGATGTCGTCGATTTTAATAATCCGGTTCGCGACGGCATGTTAGAAAGACTATTGTCAGCCTTTATGCCTGATCGCGCGCCAGCGCCGGATGAGTGCACACGGCATTTGCCATATTTTAAGACATTAAAGATATTTTCGTCACCTAACGAAAATAGATCAAGTCTGATGAAGGAATACCTTGAAGACTGGTACGAAGCCAGTCGCCGCGAGGTTTATTACAATAGCCATAAGCGAGGCGATGTTTTTACCGGTTATTGGTCGTGGGAGGCTGCAGCCATTACTTATATTTTAGATATCGATGATGCCAGTTATAGAGATGCGATGTTCTACCCAGTAGACTTAGTGGACTATGCTCGTGGTATCAATGCGCCCAAGTCTTCCAGGGATCTAGCGGACAGTGTCGAGTTGCGTGAGAAATCTGGACGGCCATGTCCTAAGGCAGGAAGGTGGGAGACACTCGATATCCCACCGCAACAGCGCGAATTCAAATACGGTGAGATATTGCAAGCTTCGGATGCGGCGTACGGCATTACTGTCTGGCGATATTTAGATGCAACATAAGAGAATGTTGAAAAATTTTCGGATTTTTCTGATTTCTGCACCTTGCCGAGGCCTTGTCCATGATCGAGGATTCCGAAATAATTGGCAAGGTAAAAACGTACTTGAATCTTTGGTACCCCGCCATGAAAAACATCCTGCTGGTATGGTCATCTTCGTCTTTCGCCCAGCGGTGGGGTCCCTGATTACGGGTATTGGGCGTTTGACGCCGGGGCCGCGGCTTATCTCTTGGGTATTGACGATAAATTTATCACTAATATTGCTTACCTGCGGGATTTAGTGAAATGTGTTTTTGAATGCCGCTGATCGCGCTTGCTGTAATGGCCGAGTTGAGGTTATCTATTGCTGTGATAATAATAGGAGCGATAGCTATAGCCTTAGTGTGTGGTAAGCTGTATGGTAAAAGCCTTCGACAAAAGTTTGGGAAAGCTGTAACAGGCGATAAAAATAATATTAATGGTTCGAGTGCTTCAATTGCCCCGTACATGAGAAAAGCCGGCGAAGCTACGGGAGTCTTAAGACTACCTAGTTAAAAAATTCCTATGGGTTATGAAGGGCTGTTGTTTTGAGCAATTTTGAAAATCTAAACCCCCCTTACACAAAAGGCCGAATATTCGTTCCAATTACCGCAGCTTTACCCATGATGTTGAGCGCGATAGGTATGGTATTAGCGGCAGAAGCTTGGGAAGGCTCTGTTATCGAAAATCCCGTCTGGATATTTTGTTCGGCTATTTTTGGCCTCTCTACTTTAATGATGATCATTCCGCTAATTTTCAACTGGGGATGGCGAGCTCAGCATTTTGGTGTGACTACCCTTTTTCTTGGAAGTATCATGCTCACTGGCGGAGTTCCGTGGTTATGTATACTATTTTTCAGCGTGTTGCCTCTCTCCATCAGAATATTGGCATTTTCGGTTTATATTGGAACGCTAGTATTCTGGGGATGGCGCTTTCGTTCATATTATAAGTCGGTATATTCTGATGTCACAAAAAGATCGATGTTGTATCGTGTTGATGAAGAAACAGTGTTCTATGTGCAAAAAGTCGATAAGAAGCTAATGGGAGGCAAGGAGGCATCGCTTCATTTCCCATCAATATATTTATTCATCGGGGCGACATTGACCGCCCTCCTCACACTCTTTTTTGCTACGGAAATCCGCTCAGCATTCGGTCTTCCTTTAGTTCACGTTTTCCTCGCAGTCTTTTCCATTCCCATAGATATGATGGCGATGGGCTTCATTTTCAGGGGTTGGCTCATATACTATCATTATCCACGAGAAATTTCTTGCCAAACGAAGAAAAATGTGTACGTTGATCTGGTTAGCCATCCAAGTAAAGCTCAATAAAGGTGCCTCAAGTGCGAATAAAATCGTACAAGCTAAGCTCTGCCCTTACGACTACAGGCCGTTCCAGCAAGTGAATGTGGACTCGAGCGCGGGCCGGGATGCGCATGCAGATCAAGTGGTGAGGATAAAAGCCAGCACGAAGCGAGAAGACAGCATCCGCGCTAGCGTCACCCCCCTGGTAAAGACAAAGATGGGGACCCCACTGGATTGGCTACGCAGATGAGTCATGAGTGGATTTACAGTAGACTCAGCGGAGAAAATCTTACTGCTAATGGTGTATCGCTATTGAGGAGTCTTCGCTCACTACGACGGGCAGGTGATTCTGAAAAAAGCAACAGCTAGCCCTGTAGCCGTTCGATTTCCTTGATCACAGGAAGGCAGTTATCAAAACATCACAAATCCAAGGGCGTGAAACACGAAGTGCAATTGATAATCGATTTGCCAGATAATATATTGGAAAAATAAACCATGCAAAAGCTGGACATCGACAAATTTGGGAAAAAAAAGCGTGAAAAGCTTCTCGATTTTGAGGTTTATGATTACAATTTCGACGACCTATTGACAGGATTTGAGGTGGTAAGGAAAACCTTATCGAGGCCGGACTATATTAGTGGTGAGATTGGGAAATACAAAGCATCAGTTCCAGCAAAGCAAAGAGCATGGGATAGCTTGAACTTTTTGGCGACTGCATATAGCGGTGGTGATGAAGTGGCAGAGCTGGCTAAATTTTTTCCTGCCGTGTTGCAATATTGGGAAAGCTTTTCCGATGCTTGGATTGCGCTGGACCAATCGGAGCAGGGCGCCGGAAGCCGTGTGGCTATCTTGCCGTTAATGGGGACAGAATATGTTTTCGCTAATCAGATTATTTGCTTGGCAATTCTGACTGGGTGGGCAAAGCTCCTAAATAAGATTCCCAGAATGCTCGATTTTAATAATCCATGCAGAGACGGGATGCTTGAACGTCTACTTCATATTTTTCTTCCAGATCGCGATGAGTTGCCTAGCGAATGTACAAGACACTTGCCTTACTTTAAGACCATTAGGATATTTGACGCTCCACAGGCAGCGCGGCCGGCGCTCATGAAGGAGTATCTAGAGGACTGGTATGAAGCTAGCAGGCGTGAAGGGTACTACAACAGCCATATGAGAGGCGATGTCTTTACAGGTTACTGGTCATGGGAGGCCGCAGCTATTACGTTTGTTTTGGATATCGATGATAGCAGTTTTAGAGATGCGATGTTCAACCCGGTAGATTTAGTGGACTATGCTCGTGGTATCAATGCGCCCAAGTCTTCCAGGTATCTCGCGGACAATGTCGAATTGCCTGAGAAATCTGGACAGCCATGTCCTAAGGCGGGAAGATGGGAGACACTCGATATCCCTCCGCAACAACGCCAATTCAAGTACGGCGAGATATTGCAAGCTTCGGATGCGGCGTACGGCATTACTGTCTGGCGATATTTAGATGCAACATAAAAGAATGTTGAAAAATTTTCGGATTTTTCTGATTTCTGCACCTTGCCGAGGCCTTGTCCATGATCGAGGATTCCGAAATAATTGGCAAGGTAATAACGTACTTGAATCTTTGGTACCTCGCGATGAAAAACATCCCCGCTCTACAAACTCGAACAGCGATGACAGGAATAAGAAGCCCAGCTAAAAATATCACGGGCAGGAAAAGGCCGAGACTATGAGTATCGAATCCAAAAAATTCGCCGAGCTGCGTCGCCAGCAGTTCCTGACCGAACAAATGTATCAAATAACAAACAAAAATCAGAGTGAATTGATACTGGTTTCCGAAAAAAATCTACTCTCTTTCTGTGAAGGGAGCGATGATTATGCTGGTGAATTGGAAATGGTGTACCTGGAGAAGCTTTGGCTCTGGATGTTGGAGTACACAGCCGGATGTCCCATTGATGAAATCAGTCCGCGATTTTCAGAGATTGTCAACGATTTTGTAGTGTGGAATGAAGCCTTCCAATCGTTCGCTAAACAACTGGCCATAGAGTTCCCCGAGGATGGCGCTTATCGATATATGGCTGCGCCGGATTTCGAAAACTTGGCGGATTATCAAAACACGCTTCAATTGCTCAGTATTGCAATACTCCTGCGTGATCGGGCGTCGCTTAATGCGATCGTGAAAGTTCTTCGCAGTCATTCTGGAAAGGATGCGCTTTTTGATGAGTTAATGGAAATATGTGGCGGACCGGCGGCAAGTGCCTATGAATGTATCTTAGGCATGCCGTATGAGCAGTTGGCATCAGCATGTCGCCAAAGTGATGACAGTGTAATCATAAAAGAAATTGAAGATTATTTGAATGCCTGGTACCAGGCTATGGCACCTCATCCGCGATGGTATAACGCGCATCTGGATAACGTTTCTGACGGCCCTGCAGCATATTATGGTTACTGGGCTTTTGAGGCAGCTGCTATTGCATTCGTGTTTGACGTTGATGATAGCGGTTTAACCAATATGGTCTACCCGAAGGATCTGGCTGACTACGCGCGGAAATCGCGAAGTCACGAGGAGAAAATCAAGGAAGGCATTTCCGGGGACTCTGATCGAGTAGAAGGAGGAAGTATTTGCCCTCGTGATGGATATTGGGAGACGCCAGCAGTAATCGCAAGCCGAGCGTTTTTCAAGGCCGGTGATGTAATGCCGATAATAGCTGATGCAGAATATGGTAAAAGTATTTGGCACTGGTCTATAGATCAAGATTAGATCTATCTTGCTTATGTGCCGTACACTCTGAAAGGCGCCGTCAGAATTTCTTGGCCTTCGGCATGTACAAAGCAACGAGATCGCATCAAGAACTGCTCCCGAAAATAAAATATGGCAACCTGAAGATGATATCGGGGGGTATGCAGAGTTATACCGTGCAGCGTGCAATGATCTACTTGGAGAAAATATGACTATGGAGTTTGGATTGTTTCGGAGTAGAAATCGGCTTTCTATGAGACTCCTGCATGAAGATCGTTAGTGTATTTGAAGAGTGGAACAAGGCATATGAAGATTTTCAAAAAAATGATCACGACATATTCAGATGAGCTATCGCCCGCCTTGCAGGCCGCATCCTAGATCGCAGCAATGACCTTAAACCCCCTCATCTACCCAGCAGCAAACCTCATCTGCGCCATTGCCGCCTTCGCCATGACCGACCGCTTCGTCGGCGAAGCGGCAGCCGTGCCGGTGGTTTGGGTGGCGGTGGCGCTTGCCTTGAGTATCGGTGCCTTGCAATTCGTGCTGGCGCGGCGCGCAAAGACGCGGCTGCTGTATCAGTTGCTGTCGTCCAGCTCAGCAGGCATTTCGCTGATCTTTTTCCTGATGGCGATGTTCTGCCCGATCTTCCTGATCGAGGAGCTCAGCGCCGCGCGGAAGTTGGCCGTGGCCGGTGGAGGACTTGCCTTGATGGCGGCGAACGCCGTCTATGGAATCCGGCAGGTCAGGACGGCGTGGGCACAATCCGGTGATGGAAGCTTCGACAAGCATTACAACGCCACCACTAATCAGCTGGACTGGGACATGGCCGTCAGGCCGCTCGGCATTCGGCATGATCTGTATGTTCCCGGGCTGCCCGAGGCGGCTCAGCCGCTGTTGGCTGTCGCGCTGCTGGTGTTCATGCTGGTCGGGGCCGGCATTACCGATATCCGTCCGGATGCGGGCATTGTCATCTGGGCGGTACCGATGTTCGCCATTTCGGCGTTTTTCGTCCAGGTACTTGCCAAGCAGGCCGTGCTGATTCGGCGCCTGGTGACGTTCGAAACGCGCATCGGCCGGCCGGTTGCCCATCAGCCCAAGCTGGGCATGTATCGTCGCGCGCGCAAGACCAAGCGCAAAACGCGGCGAAAATAGACATGCTGCCAGTAGCGATGCCCAGGCATCGCGGATTCTGGCAGCCGGAAACGGCCGCAGACACTATCGTCCGAGCGGTCAGGGCGCTGCATGCCAGATGATTTCATATCACTCAGTCAACATTCACGTTTCTGCAGGAACGGGGATAATAACGGTCTCGCTATCGTCTCCGATAGTCAAACTCAATTGACATCATCGGAACAATCAATTTTTCAAATAGCTGAGAACTCGCTAAACTGATGTCTCTTGATTCACCAACCTCACGAGGAAAACACAAATGTCTCTGATCAACACCCAAGTAAAACCGTTCAAGGCTACCGCTTACCACGCTGGCAAGTTCGTTGAACTGAGCGAAGAGTCCCTGAAGGGCAAGTGGTCGGTCTTCGTGTTCTACCCAGCCGACTTCACGTTCGTGTGCCCAACCGAACTGGAAGACCTGGCCGACAACTACGCAGAATTCCAGAAGCTGGGCGTGGAAGTGTACGGTATTTCGACCGACTCCCATTTCGCTCACAAGGCATGGCACGACACGTCGGACGCCATCAAGAAAGTGAACTACGCCCTGATCGGCGACCCAACCGGTCTGCTGTCGCGTAATTTCCAGGTCATGATCGAAGAAGAAGGCATGGCACTGCGCGGTACCTTCGTCATCAATCCTGACGGCTTCATCAAGGTCATGGAAGTGCATGACAACGGCATCGGCCGTGACGCATCGGAACTGCTGCGCAAAGTGAAGGCTGCCCAGTACGTCGCTTCCCACCCAGGCGAAGTGTGCCCAGCCAAGTGGTCCGAAGGCGCTGCCACCCTGACCCCATCGCTGGACCTGGTCGGCAAGATCTAAGCAGTAGCAGTAATCGCAGTAAATAAGTAGTGCACGCTGCCGGGCATGTGTCCGGCAGCGAATAACGAAAGGAAGAACGTCATGCTGGATGCAAATCTCAAAACCCAACTGAAAGCCTATCTGGAAAAAGTGGTGCAGCCGATTGAGATCGTCGCATCGCTGGATGACTCCGCCAAAGCGCGGGAAATGAACGAACTGCTCCGCGATATCGAAGCGTTGAGCGACAAGATTACCGTTATCGAGGACAACGCCGCCAATGTGCGCAAGCCGTCGTTCTCGATCAACCGTGCCGGCAGCGACGTCGGCGTACGCTTCGCCGGCATCCCGATGGGCCATGAATTCACCTCGCTGGTGCTGGCCCTGCTGCAGGTGGGCGGCCACACGATCAAGCTGGACGAGGCCGTGATCGAACAGATCCGCAACCTCGACGGCGATTACGAATTCGAGACCTTCATCTCGCTGTCCTGCCATAACTGCCCGGAAGTGGTGCAGGCGCTGAACGCGATGTCGGTGATTAACCCGCGCATCAAGGTCACGACGATCGACGGCGGCGTGTTCCAGAAAGAAGTCGAAGAGCGCCAGATCATGGCGGTACCGATGATGTTCCTGAACGGCCAGCACTTCGGCCAAGGCCGAACCAATGTGGAAGAAATCCTGGCCAAGCTGGACACCAATGCCGGTGCCCGCCAGGCAGCTGAACTGAACAAGAAAGACGTGTTCGACGTGCTGATCGTCGGCGGTGGCCCTGCCGGTGCGGCGTCCGCGATTTACGCTGCCCGCAAAGGCATCAACACCGGCGTGCTGGCTGAGCGTTTCGGCGGCCAGGTCCTCGATACCTTGGCGATCGAGAATTTCGTGTCGATCAAGGAGACGGATGGTCCGAAATTCGCTGTCGCCCTGGAGCAGCACGTGAAGGAATACGAAGTCGACATCATGAACACCCAGCGCGCCGTCAAGTTGGTGCCGGGCAAGATTTCCGAAGTGCACACCGCTACCGGTGCCGTGCTGAAGGCCAAGACGGTGATCCTGTCGACGGGTGCCCGCTGGCGCGAAATCAATGTGCCGGGCGAGAAGGAATACCGCAACCACGGCGTGGCCTACTGCCCGCACTGCGATGGCCCCCTGTTCAAGGGCAAGCGCGTGTCGGTGATCGGCGGCGGTAACTCCGGCGTGGAAGCGGCGATCGACCTGGCCGGTATCGTCCAGCACGTCACCCTGATCGAGTTCGGCAACGAACTGCGCGCCGACGCCGTGCTGCAGCGCAAGCTGCGCTCGCTGCCGAACGTCAAGGTGATCCTGTCGGCCCAGACCACCGAGATTCACGGTGACGGCAAGAAAGTCGACGGCCTGTCGTACAAGGACCGCGGCACCGGCGAGACCCACCGGGTCGACCTGGAGGGCGTGTTCGTGCAGATCGGCCTGGTGCCGAACACGGAGTGGCTGAAAGGCACCGTGGCCCTGTCCAAGCATGGCGAGATCGAGATCGATCCACGCGGCCAGACGTCGGTCCCGGGCATCTTCGCCGCCGGCGACGTGACGACCGTGCCATACAAGCAGATCGTCATCGCCGTGGGCGAGGGCGCCAAGGCAGCCCTGTCGGCATTCGACCACCTGATCCGCTCCGGCGACGATGAAGTGGAAGCGGAGCAGGAAAAGATCGCCGCCGCGGCCTAAGCAGCACCGCAGCAAACGGAACGGGAGCCGCGGCTCCCGTTTTTTATTGCCTAAAAAATGGGGACAGACCCCATTTTTATGGAAACATTGCCCGGAAAATGGGGTACGTCCCCATTTTTCAAGCAACTATTTGAGGTCGATGCTGGCTTGCTTGACGCGCAGGGACTGGGCGTAGCGGTGCCGGGCTTGCAGGCGCGTGTCGGTGATCAGCACGCCCAGGGTTTCGCCGATCACCATCGTCACGCCCAGCAGGGGCAGCACCAGCATCAGGCCTGTCACGCCGGCCAGTGCGCCGCCGATGAAGATCATCAAGACGGTGACGAGCGGATGGATGCGCAGGCTGCGGCCCAGCGTAAGGGGCATGAAGATGAAGTCGTCCAGCAGGCGCGCGGCGATGAAGACGAAGATGGCGCTGTAGGCCATCATATTGTTGTCCGGTGCGTCGGCCGATGCCACCAGCACAACCAGCAGGCAGCCGACGATGGAGCCGACATACGGCACCCACGCCAGCACGGCCGCAAGGAATCCCAGCAGCAGTGCAGACTGCAGGCCGATGGCCCACAGCCCGATCGACAGCACGACCGTGTCGATGATGGTGAGTTTCAGCATGCCGTGGAAGTAGCGGCGCGCCGTCTGGTCCACTTCGTGCAGCAGGTACAGGGTTTTTTCGAAGAAGGCGTTCGGCACTGCGCGGGCCAGGAAGCGCTTGAAGCGGCGGCCGTCGCGCAGGAAGAAGAAGGTCAGGAAGGGCGCCAGCAGCATCGACGGCACCCAGGCGGCGACGGCCATCAGCACGTCCGTCAGGTGCCGCTCGACGAAGCCGCGCGTGTAGTTGGCCAGGCTGGCATCGACCGAATCGACCAGGTGGGCGGGCTGCAGGAAGGGGAACTGCTGCTCCAGCGCGCCCATCATATTGCGCAGGAAGCGCATGCCGGCGGCCAGGTAGCGGCCCGGCATTTCATGCCAGGCCGTCGACGGCGCCGGAATCCACGCCACGCCGGCCAGCACGGCCAGCAGCACGAACAGCAGGAAGCCGAAGCCGACGATCAGGGCCGCCGTATTGCGCGAATACCCCATGCGCAGCAGCCGCTGCATGGGCGAGAGCAGCATGTAGTACAGGATGATGCCCAAGAGGAAGGGAATCGACAGCCACAGCACCTGCTGCATCAGGAACAGCAGCACGCAGGTGGCGGCGACGATGCCGGACCAGACGATGGGGCCGGAGTGCTGCTGCTCCGTCATCACAGCGCTCCGACCGGGGGCCGTCCGGGATTCATGGCCTCGCGCAGCATGCTGGCGATATGGCGGGCCAGCGCCAGCGAGATCTTGTAGCCGATCACGGCATCGGTTTCCATCAGGCCCATGAAGTCGGCCCGGAAGAACACGGCCAGCTCGCAGTTGTCCCACGCGCGGGCCTGGGCATTGCGGGGCGAGTTGTCCAGCAACGCCAGGTCGCCGAAGAAGGCGCCGGGCGACAGCTCCGTCAGGATTTCCGGCGCGCCATTGATGGTGCGGCTGATCTGCACGTGGCCGGCCGTGACGAGGTACAGGGCCTGGCCTTCCTCGCCTTCGTCAAAGATGATTTCGCCGGCCAGGTAGCGCCGTTCGTGCATCAGCCCATCAACGATCTTCAACTCCAGCGGCGTCAGGGTGTTGAGCAGGGCGGTTTCGCGCAGCCGGTGCAGGCGCGGCGACAGGGTAGGGGATTTCAGAAAACCAAAGATCACGGGGACTCCGAGCGGACAACAAGTGGATGCATTGTCATTGTCGCCGGTTTTGTGCGTGGTGGGGCGGTGTGCGTGGGGTGTGTGGGGGGTGTTGTGTGGGGAATACGGTGGGAGTTCGCTGCTTGGGGTTGTTGCTGGTTTTTTGCGTTTGTTGCGGCAGCTTGGTGCGGGCACAGTCCTGCAGCTCTTGCGCCTGGGTGAGTTGTCTTCGGAACTGCCTATGCTTAATGCTGGTAAAAAACCGGGGACAGTCCGCATGCGGGGACAGTCCCCAGATGCTCAGCCGCAATATGCGACATCTGCTCGCCGCTGGCCGCAGTGGGAGCACTCCGCTGCGCCAATGGAAAAAGGCCCGACGAATCGGGCCTTTTTCAGGTATTGGCGGAGCGGACGGGACTCGCCCACGTACCGCGGGCCGCGGTTTCGCTTGCAAGCGAAATCCTTCGAGTCAGGAGGAGTGTGCTCCTTTGGAGCAATCGTATTCTCCTGCGGAGAATACTCCGCAGGGAGAGGGCTCCGCTGCGCCAATAGAAAAAGGCCCGACGAATCGGGCCTTTTTCAGGTATTGGCGGAGCGGACGGGACTCGAACCCGCGACCCCCGGCGTGACAGGCCGGTATTCTAACCAACTGAACTACCGCTCCATTTTCTGTTTCGCTGTGAAGCGGCACAAAAAATACAACAAACTGCTTGAAAACAGCCTCACGCTATTTTCTGAAATCCTGGCGGAGCGGACGGGACTCGAACCCGCGACCCCCGGCGTGACAGGCCGGTATTCTAACCAACTGAACTACCGCTCCAGGTCTTCAATGAAGTTCGTGGTGGGCGCTGAGAGGCTCGAACTCCCGACCTAATCCTTGTAAGGGATCCGCTCTACCAACTGAGCTAAGCGCCCAAATCACCAGCTTCGAACTTCGAACGTTTGTCACAACGTTCAGAAGAGGCCGTATTCTACTGCGCGGTTTCCGCATTCCGCAAGGGCTTTTAATCAAAATCGCCGATTTTTTGCGACCGAGTTCGCTTCAACTGCTACGCTGCGGGAATCGAGTTCATCCCTTGTTTCCCATGCCCGAACCCCGCGACGATGCGATTTATACCAGGGTCAGCCGCCGGCTGCTGCCCTTCCTGTTCCTCTGCTACGTGGCAGCCTACCTGGACCGGGTCAATGTCGGCTTCGCCAAACTACAGATGCAGGCGGACCTGGCCCTGTCCGACACTGTCTACGGCATCGGCGCCGGCATCTTCTTTCTTGGCTACTTTCTGTTCGAGGTGCCGTCGAACCTGCTGCTGGAAAAGGTCGGCGCGCGGCGCTGGATCGCCCGCATCATGGTCAGCTGGGGCATCGTGTCGGCCGCCACGATGTTCGCCACCGGTCCGCTCAGCTTCTATGCGCTGCGCTTCCTCCTTGGTGTGGCCGAGGCCGGCTTCTTCCCGGGTGTCGTGCTGTACCTGACCTACTGGTACCCCGCGCACCGCCGTGCCCGCATCGTCGCCCTGTTCATGAGCGGCGTGGCCGTCGCCGGCGTACTGGGCGGCCCCCTGTCCGGCTGGATCATGCAGCACTTTGCCGGCAGCGGCGGCCTGGCCGGTTGGCAATGGCTGTTCCTGCTGGAAGGGATACCGTCCGTCGTACTCGGCATCTGGACCTGGTTCTACCTGGACGACGGCATCCGCAGCGCGCGCTGGCTGCCCGATGCCGACAAGGCCGTGCTTGAAACGGCCCTGGCCCAGGACGCTGCATCCCAGGCGCGGCTGCCGCTGCGGGCCGTGTTCACCAGTGGCCGCGTGTGGCAGCTGGCGCTGGTCTACTTCCTGTTCGTCATGGGCTTGTACGGCGTCAGCTTCTGGCTGCCCCAGCTGGTCAAGAACAGCGGCGTTGCCGACGTGGCGGAAATCGGCCTGCTGACGGCCATTCCATATGGTGTCGCGGCCGTCGTCATGGTGCTGGTAGCGCGCCGTTCGGACCGCCTTGGCGAACGGCGCTGGCACACGGCACTGGCCGGTTGCGCCGGCGCGGCCGGTCTCGTTGCCTCCGTGCTGTATGCGGACAATACCGTCATCGCGCTGGCCGCATTGTCGCTGGCCACGGCCGGCATCCTGATCACCTTCCCGATCTTCTGGAGCCTGCCGACGGCCCTGCTGGGTGGCACGGCCGCGGCCGCCGGCATCGCCCTGATCAACTCGGTCGGCAACCTGGCCGGCTTCGCCAGCCCCTACCTTGTGGGCGCCATCCGCGATGCCACCGGCAGCACGGCGGCCGGCATGTCGTTGCTGGCGGCCAGCCTGGTGGCGGGCGCCTTGCTGGTGCTGCGCACGCCACGCTAGGAAAATTCGGGGACAGTCCCCGAATCCTCTGATGACGTGGGAGGTAATCGCCAGTGCCGGCCCGACGCGGGAGAATGGTTTCGTCGGCTTCGACACCAACCATTTACCGAGAGGCTCATCATGGACAACGCACACACCATCGCCGAACAATACATCGCCGCCTGGAACGAACGCGACGCCGCCGCGCGCCGCGCCCGGGTGGCCGGCATCTTCACGCTCGACGCCACCTACCGCGATCCGATGATGGCAGGCGAAGGGCATGGTGGCATCGACACGATGATCGCCGCGGCCCAGGCCCATTTCCCCGGCCACGTATTCGCGCTGCACGGCACGCCGCAGGGTCACCACGACGTGTTGCGCTTTTCGTGGCGCCTGGCGGGGCCGGACGGTGCGGCCGTGGCGCAGGGCACGGATGTCGCCCACCTCGGCGGCGACGGCCGGCTGGCCAGCGTGGCAGGTTTCCTCGACAATGCCTGAACGACCCGACAAGGAGCTGGCATGGACACTGCGGCGCGCGATCACTACTTCAGCGATTTCTCCCAGGCCCTGCGCTACTGGCGCGGCAAGCGGGGCCTGAGCCAGCTGGCCCTGTCGCTGGCGGCGCAGGTATCGCAGCGCCACCTGAGTTTCCTGGAAGGCGGCCGTGCCCAGCCCAGCCGCGAACTGATCCTGAAACTGGGCCTCGTGCTGGATGTGCCGCTGCGCCAGCGTAACGCCATGCTGCTGGCGGCCGGCTTCGCGCCGGCCTACCAGGAACGCGACCTGTCCGATCCGGAACTGGACGCCGTGCGCCGGGCGCTGGAATTCATGCTGGCGCAGGCGGCGCCGTATCCGGCGCTGGTGGTGGACCGCCTGTGGAACCTGGTGATGGCCAACGAGCCGGCGGCGGCGCTGATGCGCTTCCTGCTGGACATGCCGGCCCACGCACCGATTCCCCGCGACGGCTCCGTCAACGTCATCCGCCTGACCCTGGAAGCGCTGCGGCCCTGCATCGTCAACTGGGATGAGGTGGCGGCCGATCAGTTGCTGTGGCTGCAGCGCGAGGCCATGAGCGACGGCCCCGGCAGCGAGGCGACCGCGCTGCTGCGCGAGCTGTCGGTACTACCCGGCGTGGCAACGACGACGGAGGCGCCGAACCTGGAACGCCGTGCCTTGCCGTTCCTGCCGGTACGCTTCCGCAAGGGAGACACGGAGCTGAACCTGTTCACGACCATTGCCACCCTGGGCACGCCGCATGACGTCACCGTGCACGAGCTGCGCATCGAATCGTTTTTCCCGGCCGACGAGGCCAGTGCGAACTGGTTCCGTACGAGGGTGGTTTAGAACTCTTCCCACTCGTCGCCCTGCGGCGCTTTCGCGGCAGGCTTGACGGGCGGTGGCGTGGTGCCGCGCCGTTCGGGAACGACGGGCTTGGCGGCCTTTGGCTTGGCCAGTTGCAGCGGCGCCGCCGCCGGGGCGGGCGTGACTGCGGGCGTGAATGCGGGCGCGGCGGCCGGCACGGCCGGACGCGTATTGTCGATGCGGAAGACGGCAATCGCCACGGCCAGCCGTTCGGCCTGTTCGCGCAGGCTGGCCGCCGCCGCTGCCGCCTCTTCCACCAGCGCGGCATTCTGCTGCGTGGTGTTGTCCATCGACACGATGGTGGTGTTGATCTGCTCGATGCCGGCGCTCTGTTCCTGGCTTGCCGAGGCGATCTCGTTCATGATGGCGGCAACCTGCTGCACCGAGGCGACGATGCGTCCCATGGACGCACCCGCTTCGTCGACGAGGCGCCCGCCCGCATCCACTTTCTCCACCGAGTCGTTGATCAGTTCCTTGATCTCGCGCGCGGCCGTGGCCGACCGTTGCGCCAGGTTGCGCACCTCGCTGGCGACGACGGCGAAGCCCCGTCCCTGCTCGCCGGCCCGCGCCGCTTCGACGGCGGCATTCAGGGCCAGGATATTGGTCTGGAAGGCAATGCCGTCGATGACGCCGATGATGTCGACGATCTTGCCCGAGCTCTCCTTGATCGAGCCCATGGTCTGTACCACCTGGCTGACCACCTGGCCGCCTTCGTTCGCATGGGTGGCGGCCGACGTGACGAGCACATTGGCCTGGCGTGCATTGTCGGCATTCTGGCGCACGGTGGACGTCAGTTCCTCCATCGACGAGGCCGTCTCTTCCAGGCTGGCCGCCTGCTGCTCGGTGCGGCCGGACAGGTCCATGTTGCCGGTGGCGATTTCCGCCGACGCCGTGTTGATGGTGTCCGTGCTGTCGCGCACGGCCCGCACGGTGCGCGACAGGCCGTGCATCATTTCCTGCAGGGCCGCCAGCAGGCGCCCTGTTTCATCCTTGCGGCTCGTGTCGATAGTGGCGGTCAGGTCGCCCGCGGCCACCGTTTCGGCCACATGCACGGCATCGAGGATGGGCACGGTGACGGAGCGGGTGATCAGGTAGCCGGCGCCGACCGAGACCAGGGTGGCCACGATCAGCAGCGCGATCATCAAGGTGGTGGCAGAGTTGGCGGCATCGCGGGTGGCCTTGCCGTCCGCATCCATCATTTCGCGCTGGTCCTTCAGCAGCACGTCGAGCTTGCCGAAATAGGCGTTCTGGGCCGGCACGACAGTACCGAACAGGGCCTGTACGGCGCCTTCGCGGTCGCCCCCCTTGGCCTGGGCAATGGCCTTGTCGCGCAGGTCGCGGTAGGTCGCGAAGGCGACGCGCTGGTCTTCCAGCTGCTGCTTCGTCCGTTCCAGCACGATGATCTTTTCCAGCTCCTGCGATTTCTCGGTGCCGATGCGGTCGGCATCGGCCAGGCCCTCCAGGAACTTCATGCCGGTGGCCGGATCGGGCGCCAGCATGAAGTTGCGCACCGCCTGGGCGCCCCGGTTGGCATAGCTGCGCATGTCGTTGACCAGCGAAATCTTCGCATAGCGGTCATCGACGATCTTTTCCGCCAGATCGTCCATCTGCTGCACGCGGCTGATGCCGATCAGCGACATCACCAGCATGATCAGGATGGTCAACGCGAACCCCAGCGCCAGGCGCGCACCGATTTTCATATTGGACAGGTTCACGTTGCGTTCCCTTTATCAGATGAAGGTCAGAAGGAGTGGCGTACTCCCAGGCCGTAACTCATGGCGGTCGGCAGGCCCGTGATTCGGTCGCCCATCGCCACCGAATACAGGTCGGTGCGCTTCGACAGGCGATAGTCGTAGCCCAGCGACGCGGTGCGGCGCGAACGCTGCGCGCCGAACACGGTGCCGCTGCGGCGCGTATCGGCCACGTCGAACAGGATCGCGCCGGGACCGGCAGGAATGGCGAAACCGGCACTGGCGGTGCGGTCGCGCAAGCCTTCCACGCCAGCGGCCTCGTTGACGGTGCGCTGCCACGTGCCGTACAGCTTGATCACCTTGAAATCATAGCTGGCTCCCAAAAACCAGGCGCGCTGTTCGTCGAGCGACGCGTAATTCACGGGCGCGCGGGTGGCGTCAATGATGGGGCCGCCCGGATTCGGGTTGCTGTCGCGCACGCGGTGGACGAAGGCGCTCAGGGCGAGCTTGTCCTTGCTGTACAGGGCGCTGATGGCGACGTTGTTCTTGTCCGAATCGCCGGCCTTCTCGCCGGCCTGGTAGTGAACGCTGGCGCGCAGGCCGTTCCAGCCGGGCGTCGTGTAGACCACGTGGTTGCTCCAGCCGCTGTCGCCGGCGTTGGTCGAAGCCCAGGTGCGCGCGCCGAACTGACCCGTAGGCACGTAGGAATGCAACACCAGCGGCGAGAACGTGAACGAGTCGCCGAAGGGGTTGAACAGGATGTTGGGCAGGAAGCTGGGCGCGGAGGCGCGGCCCACCTGGATGCGGCCGAAGTTGCCGGCCAGGGCGACGTTGGCATCGCGCGAGAACATATTGTCGCCGGCGAAGCGGCCGGAAGCGCCCGTGTCCGTCTGGAAGAAGCCCGTCAGGTAGAACTCGGCGCGCAGGCCGCCGCCCAGGTCCTCGGAGCCCTTGAAACCGAACCACGACGTCGTCATGCCGCCGCTACCCAGCACGGTGGTGTGCTGCCGGTCGCCGCTGTTTTTCAGCGAACCGGCAAAAGCATCGACGCCGCCCATGACGGTGACGTTGGATTGGGCCGACACGGGCGCGCAAGCGAAGGCGCCCAGCAGCAGCGAAACCAGGATTGACACCCGGCGGGTTGAGCTCAATTTTGTCATGGCATAAACAGTGGTTGGAAAAATTCATGGTACGCCCACTTGATACCGGCGTAATAGTAATCCCTGCCAAAACCTGTGTTGTTGTTGCAAAAAAGCGATCAAATCAGCTGGTGGAAATTTGCTGCGGCGCGGCGTGGAATGGCTGGCGCCGCTACTTGATTACTGGATATAATTACAGTATCCCCGCCGTGCCTTTCAACCTATGTCCCAGCTGCCGCAGCGCCGCATTGCCCACCTCGACATGGATGCGTTCTACGCCTCCGTGGAACTGCTGCGCTATCCGGAATTGCGCGGCACGCCGGTGGTGATCGGCGGGCGCTCGAACCACCAGCCCGTGCTGCGCCCGGACGGCACGCGCGCGTTTTCCCTGCTGCGCGATTATGCGGGAAGAGGCGTCGTCACCACGTCCACGTACGAAGCGCGTGCGCTGGGCGTGTTTTCCGCGATGGGCATGATGAAGGCGGCGGCGCTGGCGCCGGACGCCGTGCTGCTGCCCACCGACTTCGATTCCTACCGCCGCTATTCGCGCCTGTTCAAGGCCGCCGTCGCCGCCATCGCCCCCCATATCGAAGACCGCGGCATCGACGAAATCTATATCGACCTGTCCGACCATCCCGACGAGACGCGCGTGCTGGCCCAGCGCATCAAGGATGCGGTGCGCGATGCGACGGGCCTGTCCTGTTCGATCGGCGTGGCGCCGAACAAGCTGCTCGCGAAGATCTGCTCGGACCTGGAAAAGCCGAACGGGCTGACGGTGGTGTCGCTGGACGATGTGCCGCAACGCATCTGGCCGCTGCCGGTGCGCAAGGTCAACGGCATCGGACCGAAGGCCAGCGCCCGGCTGATTTCCCTGGGCATCGAGACGGTGGGGCAACTGGCGGCGGCGCAGCCGACCCTGCTGCAGGATCACTTCGGCCTGAACACGGCCCAGTGGCTGCGCGACGTTTCGCACGGCCAGGACAGCCGCCCCGTCGTCACCAGTTCCGAGCCGAAAGGCATCAGCCGCGAGACGACCTTCGAGCGCGACCTGCACGCCCGGCACGACCGCACCGCGCTGTCCGAGATTTTTACGCGCTTGTGCACGCGCCTGTCGGAAGACCTGACGCGCAAGGGCTATGCCGGCCGCACCGTGGGCATCAAGCTGCGCTATGCGGACTTTCGCACCGTCACGCGCGACGTCACCTTGCCGCTGCCGACAGCGGACGCGGCCACGATCCGGCGCGCCGCCGGCGAATGCCTGCGCCGCGTGCCGCTGGACCAGCGCTTGCGCCTGCTGGGCGTGCGCGTCAGCGCCTTGGTGCCGCTGGAGGAAGCGAACCAGCCCAGCATGGGGCAGCAGGGCGAGCTGTTTCCGGCGTGAGCCACCGCGCCACCCATCCGACGTCCGATTCGGTATCGGACACCGAATTCCCAGGCATCATGTTGCTCAAAAACCGGTGTCTGACCGCTGCGGCGGACCGACCGGTTGTTGAGCAACATGGGTGACAGACTGGGTGTCTGACACCAAATCGGGATGACGGGGGATTGGAGCTGCCCGCGGCCGTGTTGGCAAGCGTTTTCGTGCCATGGCACTGAAATATGCCGATGGCCCGGCAACCGGGCCGGGTGTAAAATGTGACGCTTTGCAACGAGCTGAACAAGGTCATCAGAGCATATGTGGTTCAAGAATCTCCAGATCTACCGCCTGCCCGCGCCATGGGCATTTACTCCCGAACAACTTGAAGAAGCGCTCCGTCCACACGCGTTCACGCCCGCCAGCAGCAATGAAATGATGCGCCAGGGTTGGGACTCGCCGCGCGGCAATGAGTCGCTGGTGCATGTCGTCAACAAGCAGATGCTGATCCTGCTGGGCACCGAGAAAAAACTGCTGCCGTCGACCGTCGTCAACCAGGTCGCCAAGGCCCGCGCGGCCGAGATGGAGGAACAGCAAGGTTTCGCTCCCGGCAAGAAAGCCATGAAGGAACTGAAGGAGCGCGTGCACGACGAACTGCTGCCGCGCGCCTTCACCATCCGCGGCAATATCTTCACGTGGATCGACCCCGTCAACGGCTGGCTCGTCGTCGATGCCGCCAGCCCGGCCAAGGCCGATGAAGTCATCAAGCTGCTGTTGAAGGCAGTCGACCGCATGCCGCTGGAAAGCCTGCGCGTGCAGCGCTCGCCCGTGGGCGTGATGACGGCCTGGCTGCAGGACGACGAAGCCCCGGCCGGTTTCACCGTCGACATGGACACGGAACTGCGCGCCACCGGCGAAAGCAAGGCTGCCGTGCGCTATGTGCGCCACACGCTGGAGCCGGAGGAAGTGCGCCGCCATATCGCGGCCGGCAAGCAGTGCACGCGCCTGGCGATGACGTGGGACAGCAAGATTTCCTTCGTGCTGACCGAGGCGCTGGCCATCAAGAGCGTCAAGCCGCTCGACGTGCTGAAGGAAAACGATGCCGTTACCCGCAACGATGAAGAGCGCTTCGACGGCGATTTCATGCTGATGACGGGCGAACTGTCCAAGCTGCTGCAGGACGTGGTCGACGCCCTGGGTGGCGAAGCGAAGGCCTGATGTCCCGGCGGCGTGCCTGCACGCCGCCGGCCGGTCACGCCACGACGCCCAGTTTCACCAGGATCGGCAGGATCTTGTCACGGAACACCGTGGCCCGGTTTAGGAGATCCTCCAGCTGTTCCGTGTCAGACTCCATGGGCTTGCCGTCGACCGTCAAGCGATGGCCCATCCTGCTCAGCACCGACATTGCATAAGCGGCCCAGTCCTGCGCGTCGCGGCTGCCCATCGAGCGCGCCAGGATGAACAGCTGGTGGAAGCGATCCACCTTCAACGGCCCGCCCGTTGCCGGCACAGCCAGGTGTTGTACCTGGCTGCCGCCCCTTGCAAGCGCACACAGGTGCAGGTTGAGCTTCTGCGCCTGCGGCGTCGCCCGGTCGATTGTGTGCTGGTCCTGCAACATGCCCACCACACCGATTCCCACCAGCACGAAAACTGCCTGCAGTACCTTCGACCGGCTCAGCTTGATGGTATTGCCATATGCCATCAGGTCGCCGATGCTCAAGGCCTCATGCCCCGCCATCCGGTCCAGGAGCGGCCCATACACCTCTTCGTTCAGGCTCACTTCGCCCAGCGTGCCGGTGGCCTTCAGCGGCACGGCTTCGCGGTTCGTGAGCAGCATCACGCGACATTGGAAGATCTGCTCGTCCAGCGCGATGGTATCGAGCTTGCGCGCACCGCGTACCCAGTAGTCGCGGCGGAACGACTGGTTGACGATGATGTCGCGCGTCGTCTGGGCAAACACGGGGTCGTCGATGTCGGCCATCAGCTGGCGTTGTTCCGCCGTCAGGTTGATGAAATCGAGGTGGTCCAGGTAATTGGCCGAGCAGGCAAAGTTGAGCTTGGCCGGTTCCAGCCAGCGCGCCAGCTGCGAGAACGTCACAGGCAGCCAGTCGCGATTGAAGAATTCATGGGCCAGGTAGGCCGGGTCCTGGCTCCTGCTTTTCTCGAAACGGGCCTTGGCCATGGGATTGGCGCGCAGGTAGCGCGGTTCCGTGGCCAGCAGCCGCTCGACAAACGTCAGGCTCTGTTCGACCCGGGCCGTGCTGCCGACGCCGGGCGCCGCCATCACGTTGGCGTGCTCGGCCATCAGGTCGCGCAGCGGCGCCATGGCGGCCCAGCCGGGTTGGGTGTTGTAGCTGATGTAGAGCACGCCGCCGACCTTCAGCTTGCGGCGAATGAAGTCGACGACGATGGCGCGGTTCTCGTCGGAAATCCAGCTGAAGATGCCGTGCAGGGCGATGTAGTCGAAGTCGGGCAGGTCCGTGCGCGAACAGAACTGTTCGAAGGACTGGTCATACAGGTGGGCATCGGCGCCGGAGGCCACCGCCAGCTCGCGCGCGAACCCGGCCTGGGATGGATTGAAATCGGTGCCGTACCACGTCGTGGTCGACGCGGCGGCGTGGATGTTGACGCTCATGCCCTGACCAAAACCGAGTTCGCAGGCGGTACCGGTTTCGGGTGGTACCAGCCCCGCCATCAGGAAGGCCAGGCGGATACGTTGGGGATTCAGTTCGGCATAGGTGCCGTAAGTATAACCAATGTCGGCAACATAGCCGGCAGTCCAGTCGGGCATTGACGTTCCTTTCAAACGTTACTTGGGTTGGAAGACTCCAGCTGCGCGGTTCTTCTGCACGTTATCCCAGGCGAAGATGCGCCCGTTCATCGCCACGTGCACGCCCGGCGGCAGGGCTTGCGCCACGCCGCAGGCAAAGCCCAGGTTGAACAGGGCGTCGGAGTTGGCGATCTCGTAAGGGATCATGGCGCCCGTCAGGACGATCGTCTTGTCCAGGCCGGCAGCGCCCAGCACGGCCGCCGTCTCCGGCATCGTGTCCGTACCGTGAACGATGACGATGGCGCGCTCGGCGGCACCCTGGCACGCGGCCAGCACGCGGGCGCGGTCGGCATCCTGCATGTCGAGCGAGTCGAGCAGGGGCAGCAGCTCCAGCTGCACGTCGACGGTCAGCCGGGCCCGGGCCAGCGCGGCCGGCAGGTGGCTGTCGGCGAAGCCCAGGGTGCCGTTCAGTTCGTTGTAATGCTTGTCGAAAGTGCCGCCGGTGGCGATGATGCGCAGTGTCATGGTCGTACAGATAAGTAGTTGCAGAAATGCCCAATGATAGCCTGCGTGGCGGGGACGGAACCACCAAAACTTTGTCCGCGCTCATCTGGCGTCTTGCGGGCACGTTGAGTACACTAGAAAACTATTGCAATGAGCTTGGCCCCGCGGCGACAGTCGGCCACGTTTGAACCATTTCCCCGTATCACGTTGGAAGTCTCTCTGCAACAATCATGAAAGCGCTCGCTCCCGGCACCGTCATTTTTCACCGTCATCGCGGCTACGGCGTGATCACGGCCGTCAACCTGCTGACGGGCTGGATCGCGGCCCGCTTCGGCAGCGAGTCACGCACCCTGGATTTGAACTTGTCCACCGACGAGGTGCAGTTTGCCGACGGCGAAGCGATCCTGTTCCGCCGCGCACCGCCGGACCGCATGCCCCACGCGCGGCTGATGGCGATGGTGCGTGCGCTGCACCAGGCCGGTTACCAGAAGCTGTATTTGTATTCGTGGCCGAAGCCGTCCGGGCTGCACTGGCGCTGGCATTTGTTTACCGGCACGCGCGACTGGATGCAGCGTTCCTGGCGCGAAGGGTGGTACGGCTCGGGCGCGGACTACAACGTCAACCCCGTAATGGGCTGGGGCGACAATCCCGCCGCCACGACGGAAGAGCTGGTGCATGCGCTGGCGAAGTTCGACCCGCAGGGCCTGGCCCAGGCCCTGGGCCGCGACGAGGACCATACGGCCTGGTTCGCCCAGGTGTGCGACCTCTTGCTGCCGGGCTATATGTACAGCCTGGACATGCAGCGCCCGCACGGCGCCCCGCTGACGGAGATGCCGCCCGTTCCCGTCATCCCCGTCCGCGCCGGCCTGCCCGTCTACAACGGCCCGGACATCGGCTGGCCACCCGGCTGGGCCGGCCTGTGGTCGAAAGTCCACGCCATGCCCGCCCGCCGTATCAATCTCACCGGCATTCCCGAAGCGTAAATCCGCAAGCTCCCCCTGTACGGCTGTGCTCCTGCCCACCGTGGGCGCGAAGCAGGGTTTCAAGGAGCCCTGCTCCTTGCTGCAAAGCGGGCAATCGCATAGCGGCAATTGCCCTGTTCGGACCCGGACACGGACACAGCTGTAATTTACGGTTGAGGTCGTGTCCACCATAGGGTCAGACCCCGACACGGACACGAACACAGCTGTAAATTGCGGTTGAGGTCATGTCTACGTCGGGGTCTGACCCCAGGGTGGACACAGGCTGAGCCGTTAAAGCGCCTTGACGTGCTGGACGTAGTCGGGGTTCAGGATGGTCTTGCAGTTGCCGTTGGTGAAGTCGACCAGGTTCTGGAAGGCGTGGCGGAAGTACAGCTCGTAGCTGTCACGTTCGACGTAGCCCAGGTGGGGCGTGGCCAGCACTTGCGGCATGCGCAGCAGCGGGGAATCTTCCGGCAGGGGTTCGCTGGTGAAGACATCGAGCGCCGCGGCACCCGGCTTGCCCGCACGCAGGGCGCTTTCCAGGGCGCCGTCTTCCACCAGTTCGGCCCGGCTGGTGTTGACGAACAGGGCGTCCGGCTTCATCCGTGCCAAGTCCTCGGCCGTGACGATGCCACGGGTGGCGTCGGCCAGGCGCAGGTGCAGGGTCAGCACGTCCGCTTCCTCGAAGAACGCTTCGCGCGACGGCGCGGCCCGGTAGCCGTCGGCCACGGCGGCAGCGCGGCTGGCGTCGCCACCCCACACCATCACGTCCATGCCGAAGGCGCGACCGTAGCCGGCCACCAGCTTGCCGATCTTGCCATAGCTCCAGATACCCAGGGTGCGCCCCCGCAGCACCGTGCCCAGCGTGTTGAAGGGCTGGCTGGTCGATACCGTCTGCCACAAGCCGCCCTTCAAATTGGCGGCGTAGGGCACGATCTTGCGCTGGGCCGCCATGATCAGGGCCCAGGCCAGCTCGGCCGGGGCAACCGGTGAGCCGACGCCTTCCGCGATGGCGATGCCCAGCCCGGTGGCGGCGGCCACGTCGATATGGCCGCTGACCTTGCCCGTTTGGGAAATCAGCTTGAGGTTGGGCAACCTCGACAGCAGGGCGCGGGACAGTTCCGTGCGCTCGCGGATCAGCACAATGGCGTCGAACGGCGTCAGCCGGGCCACCAGCTGGCCGGCGCCGCGGATGGAATTGTTGAAGACCTTGACGTCATGATCGTCCAGCAGACCGAAGCATTCCAGCTCGCGGACAGCGTCCTGATGGTCGTCGAGAATTGCAATTTTCATGTCAGATAGCCAGGTTTCGTGATTAATTGGTAGGGAAATAACAGGATCGTGAATATCTCGAATAGCCTACTACATTGGTCAACCATTTTTCCTACATTTTTGTCTGAAAGGTTCGGGTGCAGGTGTACAATCGGCCGGATCGGGGAAGTAGACGGCTGAGCACGTCGAGACCCGCAGCGCGATCCAGCCCTGGCCCGCGTGCGCTGCAAAAGCAGCGCCACGGGCTCGCCCGAGCCGCGCGCGGTCAACGTCATCAGTCAGCGCTTTTAACGCTATATCTCGGCAGTGCCGCCCATCTTCCCTCGATTGTGTTCCAACTTCCGCCTATCCGGCCGGAAGCGCGCCGGCGACGGCGCAGCGACAGAACCGCCGTATTCCGTGCCGAAGCATTTCGAATGCTACTCCGAGCGCAAGCCACAAGCTGACGACGATCCTGCCGAGAAACGAATTCTTAATTGGCATTGGAGGTACTATGAATCAGCCCCTTATGGGAGGCGTTGCAACGATGAACGCACCAGCTTACATTAAACAGCAAAAGCTGATCAACTGGGTGGCCGAGGTGGCCGCGTTGACGAAGCCGGACCGCATCTACTGGTGCGACGGCTCGCAAGAAGAATACGATCGCCTGTGCGGCGAGATGGTTGCGGCCGGCACCATGAAGAAGCTGAACGAAGCCAAGCGCCCGAATTCCTACCTGGCCTGCTCGGACCCCACCGACGTGGCACGCGTCGAAGACCGCACCTTCATCTGCTCGGCCAACAAGGAAGACGCCGGCCCCACCAACAACTGGACCGACCCCGCCGAAATGCGCGGCACGCTGAACGGCCTGTTCGACGGCTGCATGGCCGGCCGCACGATGTACGTCGTGCCGTTCTCGATGGGCCCGCTGGGTTCGCCGATCGCCCATATCGGCGTGGAACTGTCCGACTCGCCTTACGTGGCCGTGAACATGCGCACGATGACGCGCATGGGCAAGGCCGTCTACGACGTGCTGGGTGAAGACGGCGAATTCGTGCCGTGCATCCACACCGTCGGCGCGCCGCTGGCCGCCGGCCAGAAGGATGTGCCGTGGCCTTGCAACGCCACCAAATACATCGTCCACTTCCCGGAAACGCGTGAAATCTGGTCCTACGGCTCCGGTTACGGCGGCAACGCACTGCTGGGCAAGAAATGCTTCGCGCTGCGCATCGCCTCGAACATGGGCTACCAGGAAGCCAAGCAGGGCGGCGCCGGCTGGCTGGCCGAGCACATGCTGATCCTGGGCGTGGAATCGCCCGAAGGCAAGAAGCACTACATCGCCGCTGCTTTCCCTTCGGCCTGCGGCAAGACCAACTTCGCCATGCTGATTCCCCCAGCGTCGTTCAAGGGCTGGAAAATCACCACCATCGGCGACGATATCGCCTGGATCAAGCCGGGCGCCGATGGCCGCCTGTATGCGATCAACCCGGAAGCAGGCTACTTCGGCGTGGCGCCGGGCACCAACGAGAAGACCAACTTCAACTGCATGGCCTCGCTGCGCGAGAACACCATCTTCACCAACGTCGCGCTGACCGACGACGGCGACGTGTGGTGGGAAGGCATGACGAAGGAAGCGCCAGCCCACCTGATCGACTGGCAGGGCAAGGACTGGACGCCGGCCTCGGGCACCAAGGCGGCGCACCCGAACGCGCGCTTCACCGTGTCGGCCGTGCAGAACCCCGTCATCGACCCGGCCTGGGACGATCCGGCCGGCGTGCCGATCTCGGCCTTCATCTTCGGCGGCCGCCGCTCCACCACGGTCCCGCTCGTCACGGAAGCGCGTGACTGGGTCGAAGGCGTCTACATGGCCGCCACGATGGGCTCGGAAACCACCGCTGCTGCCGCCGGCCAGATGGGCGTCGTGCGCCGCGACCCGTTCGCCATGCTGCCGTTTATCGGCTACAACATGAGCGAGTACTTCCAGCACTGGCTGGACCTGGGTTCGAAAATCACGGCCCAGAACCCGGCCGCGCTGCCTAAGATCTTCTGCGTCAACTGGTTCCGCACCGACGAGCAAGGTCACTTCGTGTGGCCTGGCTTCGGCGACAATATGCGCGTGCTGAAGTGGATGCTGGAACGCATCGAAGGCCAGGCCGGCGGCATCGAGACGCTGTTCGGCACGACGCCGCGCTACGGCGACCTGCACTGGGACGGCATCCCGTTCTCGCCGGAAGAGTTCGAGACCATCACGTCCATCGACAAGGACGCCTGGCGCGAAGAGCTGAAGCTGCATGCGGAACTGTTCGACAAGCTGGCCTATCGCCTGCCGAAGGAACTGACCGACAACAAGGCCAAGCTGGAGCAGCGCCTGGCCAACTAAGGCTGGTGTTTTGCAACCGGAAAGCGCACCTGCGGGTGCGCTTTTTTGTTGTCAAGGCCGCCGCTTGCGCTATGCTGTGCCTCCCACGCACCGAGGAGAACACATGAACACCCCGTCCTGGAACCTGTCCCCCGCCATCCCCATCCTGCGCATCTTCGCCGAGGACAAGGCGCGCGAGTTCTACCAGGATTTCCTCGGCTTCACCTTGGACTGGGAACACCGCTTCGCGCCCGGCATGCCGCTGTACCGGCAGGTCAGCCGCAGCGGCCTGGTGCTGCACCTGTCCGAGCATTACGGCGACGCCACGCCCGGCTCCACCGTGTTCGTGCCCGTCGATGGCATCGACGCCTGGCAGCAGGAGCTGACCGCGAAGAACTATGGCTATGCCCACCCCACCGTTACCGCCGTGCCATGGGGCCGGCAGATGGAAATCGCCGCCCCCTTCGGCAACCGGCTGCGCTTTTGCGAGGTCGACGAGGACTGACGTCATCGGGCCGTCATCGGCTTGTCACAGCGGCGCGGAATAATGCGCTGCAATGTCATTGCCGAAAGTATCCATGTCTGCTGCCTTGTCCCGTTCCGTCCTGTCCTCCGCCGTGCTGTTGCTGCTGTCCGCCTGCGGCGGTGGCGGCGGCGTCGATGTCTCCCCCGTCTCGGGTGCACCCGCCGCGCCGGTCGATCCGGGCTTCGTGGAAAACGTGCCGCTGCCGGCCGCGGCCGCCTTCGTCGACAATGCCGCGTCGAACCAGCAGAGTTTCCTGACGATGGACGTGAACGTGGGCGTGCGCACCCTGGCGGGCTTCCGCGAGCTGTGGAAGCCTGTGACGGAAACGGTGGACGTCAGCACGTGGAGCGGCCTGCCGGACCAGGGTACGGTGCTCAACGATGCCATCCATCGCCAGAATATCCAGTACGTCATCGACGCCACCACCCGCCGCACGGCCGCGCAGGCGACGGCGGCCTACATGGACGACCGCCAGAACCAGGCCTACAGCATCGTCGACGGCCTCGGCCCGTTGACGGCGGCCTGGCGTGCCGGCTCGAAGGCGACGACGACGATCACCGGCGTGCCGGCCGACGCGACGACGGTCAAGTACGACGACGGCGGCAACGGCGCCGGCGACCCGAACACGCCCGAGTTCGGCGCCGTCGTACGCATGATCAATGCGATGCGCAACAACGGCTCGACCGAACCGTCGAAGCGCTACTACAAGTACCCACGGCCGTGGCGCTGGTCGGCCGACGTGCTGGTGGCCCCGGCCCTCGTGCCGGCGAAAAGCCAGACACCGTCGACGGACGGCGGCTTCCCCAGCGGCCACTCGAACGCCGGCTTCATGAACGCGCTGTCGATGGCTTATGCGATGCCCGAGCGCTTCCAGGAAATGCTGGTGCGGGGCACGGAACTGGCCGAGAACCGCGTGCTGTCGGGCATGCATTCGCCGCTGGATGTAATGGGCGGGCGCATCCTGGCCCAGGCCATTTTCGCCGGCAACCTGAACGACCCGGCGAACGCCGCACTGAAGCGGCAGGCCTACGACGACGCCCACAAATGGGTCATGGCCCAGACCGGCACGAACGCGAACACCTTGCATGCCTACGCCCACACGCCATCGACGGCCGACCGCTATGCCGACCGCACCGTCAACCGCGCCAACTACCTGCGCCGCATGACGTACGGCTTCCCGCAGATCAAGGCCGGCAACGTGGCGGCCAGCGTGCCGAAGGGCGCTGAAGCGATCCTGGAAACGCGCCTGCCCTACCTGGATGCGATGCAGCGCCGCGCGGTGTTGCGCAGCACCGCGCTGCCCTCCGGCTACCCCGTGATGGACGACCCGGAAGGGTGGGGACGGCTGAACCTGTTCGCCGCCGCCGACGGCTACGGCGCCTTCACCGGCAACGTGGTGGTGGCGATGGACGCCGCCCGGGGCGGCTTTTACGCCATGGACGCCTGGCGCAACGATATCGGCGGCGGCGGCAAGCTGACCTTGAAGGGCAGCGGCAGGCTGGCGCTGCATGGCAATAACAGCTGGGTCGGCGGCACCCAGGTCGATGGCGGCACACTGGAGGCGGCATCGAACACGGCGCTGGGCGCGGGCGACGTGTACGTGGGCGGCGGCATGCTGGCCAGCGTAGCGCCGGGCCAGCTCGTCATCGGCGGTAACTACGCCCAATTAAACGGCAGCACCTTGGAAATCACGATGAATGGCGCCAATGCGGGCCTCATCGCCGTCCGTGGCACGGCCACCATTGCCGGCGGCACCTTGCGCCTGAAGTTCGGCAACGGCTTCAAGCCGCAGGTGGGCAGCAGCTATGCGGTGCTGTCGGCCGGCGCGCGCCGTGGCGTGTACGGCACCATCGTCGTCGATGGGTACAAGGCCACGCCGGAATACAGCGCCACGGGCCTGACGATCCGTATCGACGGCTGAGATCGTGCGGGCAAGGGCGCCCGATCGGCGTTATGCTGTGCTCCATCATCATAAGGAGTACCGCATGCAAGCGAACGAACCGGGCGCCCCCACGGCCGCCGAAATCGACGAAGCCACCCTCGCCTTCGCGCAGAAGATCGTCCAGTACGCCCGAAGCGGCGAGACGGGCGAACTGGCGCTGCTGCTGGAAAAAGGCCTGCCGCGCAATCTGCGCAACGAGCGGGGCGACAGCCTCCTGATGCTGGCCAGCTACAACGGCCACGCCGACACCACCCGCATGTTGCTCGAACATGGCGCCGACCCCGAGCTGCGCAACGACGCCGGCCAGACGCCGCTGATGGGCGCCGCCTTCAAGGGCGACCTGGCGATTGCCACCCTGCTGCTGGAACACGGTGCCCAGGTCGATGGGGCCGGCGCGGATGGCCGCACGCCGCTGATGTTCGCGGCCATGTTCAACCGTGTCGAGATGGCGCAACTGCTGCTCGCGCGCGGCGCCAACCCGGAAGCCGTCGACGCCAGCGGCAGCACGGCCGCCCAGGCCGCGCAGAAGATGGGCGCGGCCGACACCTACGCGCTGCTGGCCCCGCCGGCCTAGCGCCTAGCCAGGCATTCGACGTCCCGCCGACAGTTGCATGAATTCCGCAAGGGCATGCGATGGAAGTGGGCGGCTGATTAGATAGCCCTGGATGACATCGCACCCGGCGTCCTTCAGCTCTGCGGCCTGGCGCTCGGTCTCGACGCCTTCCGCGACCGTTTTCATGCCCAGGGACCGGGCGAGGCCGACAATGCCCCGGATGACCGCCGATGCCTTCTCTGAAACGACGAGTGCCTGGACAAACGACCTGTCGATCTTCAGTGTGTCGATAGGTAATCGGACCAGGTAGCCGAGACTGGAGTATCCGGAGCCGAAGTCGTCCAGCGATGTGGATATGCCTGCCTGCTTCAACGCGGCAAGAACCGACGTGGCCTTTTCCATATCGCTAATCAGGGAGTCCTCCGTGACTTCGACGTCGAGCATGGCAGGGGAGACGTCATGTGCGCTCGCGATACGGAGTATTTTATCCACAAGTCCCGTCGCCAGCAGTTGTCGAGCCGATAAATTGAAGCCGATCCGCAGATTGCATACGCCCAGGCGCCGCCATGCGCCAATTTGCTCGCAAACTGCATTGATCAGCCAGTCGACGAGGGTTTGTTCGTAGGTCGAGTCGAGTAATACCTCCAGAAATGCGGCCGGCGCGAGCAGACCTCTTTCAGGGTGGCGCCAGCGAAGTAGCGCCTCGGCGCCAACCGGGGCTGCGTCCGCGAGTGCTAATTGGGGCTGAAAATGAAGCTCGAACTGCTTCGCCGCGAACGCCTCGCGAAGATCCATGCGCAAGGCAAGGCGATCACGCATGCCCCGGTCGAGTGCTTCATCGAACATGCGCACCCGGGCCCGGCCAGATGACTTCGCTGCATACATGGCCGTGTCAGCGTGACTCAGCAGCGTCTCGGCTGATTCCGATGCTTCTCTCAGCAGCGCGATGCCAATGCTGGCGGACAGCGACACGACTCTTCCGCCCGCTTCAAATGGCGTGACGAACTCCCTGAGCACCGCGTGCCCTAACGCTTCTGCGGCGCTTTCGGTCGTATTGGACAACAAGAGAACAAACTTATCGCCCCCCACGTGCGCGGCGAAGACAGCAGGTTCGAGCATCGCGAGCAGCCTGTTCGCAAAGTCGCGCAGCAGCCCGTCGCCAACTGCATGACCGCAGGCGTCGTTGACTTCCTTGAAATGGTCCAGGTCGATAAACAGCACCGCCAGGGAAACGCCACGGGTCAAGTCCGCACAAGCAGCCTCGGTGGCCGCGTGTGACAGCACTTCCATGCACTTACGCCGATTGGGCAGGCCGGTCAGGTAGTCGTGATTGGCTTCAAATTCCAGCTGCGCCTCGTGCTGGTGGTCGCATGTGACGTCGCGGAAGAGCACGGTGATGCCCTCGTCGTGGGCAAATGAGCGCACCTCGAACCAGGTCTTGAGCGGTGCGTAATAGTCAGTGTGCCGGCCGGGCTGTCCAGTTGCCGCCGTCTGCCGATAAACGCGGCCGTAGTCGGAGTCTGCCAACTCCGGGAAACACTGCCATATGTCGCGGTCGAGCAGATTTTCCCGCTTCTGCTGCAAGTAGCGTTCAGCCGTATGGTTGAGATAGGTGAAGCGCCACGACCGGTCCATGGACATGAAGCCATCGCTCAGGCTATCAAGCATGTCGCCAAGGTGAGCCGGGGCAGGCTGCCTCGCGCCGGCATCCGCCGGGCGGGGAGAACTGGAGTAACTCTGGTTTTCCATCGTTCAACTTCCGTTCGCATGGGCCCTGCAGGCACCGCTCGTGTGCAAACGGTGGGATCACCCCATTCTAGTCGCATTCGCCTTCGAGAGACGATCGGGCGCCTGGGCGCGGCCGGCACCTACGCGCTGCTGCCCCGCCGGCCTAGGAAAATTCGGGGACAGTCCCCGAATTTTCCGAGCTTAGCCGCCCAGCTTGCTGAGGGCGAAGGCGCACAGGAAGCCGGCGACGGTGATCAGGCCGGCGAAATCGTGGGCTTCCTCGAAGGCTTCGGGAATCATCGTGTCGGCCAGCATGGCCAGGATGGCGCCGGCGGCCACGGCCGTCGTGGCGGCGATCAGTTCCGGCGCCAGCCCACTGAACAGGGTGTAGCCGGCCAGTGCGGCGGCGCCTGATGCCAGCGTGATGCCGCCCCAGATGCCGAAGATGTAGGCCATGCTGCGCCCGGCCTTCTTCATGCCTGCCGCGCTGGACAGGCCCTCCGGGATATTCGACAGGAAGATGGCCGCCACCGTGACGGCGCTGACGGTGCCGCCTTTCAGCATCGACAGGCCGATGACGATCGACTCCGGTATGCCGTCCAGCAGCGCGCCGATGGCGATGGCCGTGCCGCTGTGGGCGTTGTCGGCCTGGGTGGGCTGGTGGCCGCCCGAGCGCTTGCGGTGCTTCGCGCCATGGGCGGTCAGCACGCGGTTGGCCGCCGTGTACACCAGCGCGCCGCCGAGGAAGCCGATGGCGGTGGACTGGAAGCCGCCCTGGGCAAACGCTTCGTCCATCAGCTCGAACGACAGCGCGGAAATGAGCACGCCGCTGCCGAAGGCCATGATGGCGGCGATCAGCCGCTGCGGCACCTTGATCCAGTAGCCCACGGCGGCCCCCAGCAGCAGCGCGGCACCGGCCAGCAGGCCCCAGCCGGCCGCCTGGGCCCACGGCGCAATGGCCGCCATCAACGTGCCTCTGCCGGCGTGCTGGTCTGCATATGCGATGCCACCTTAAATGGTTGTGTAAGGAACGGTTGAGCAGTACAAGTGTACGGTGCGCTTGACGTGGCCGGCGCACAAGCCGCCGCGACCGCCTTTGCCGCTTCCGCGCGCGAGCGCATCAGGCCCAGGATGGCGCGGTGGAAGTCCTGCAGCACCATGCGACCCCACAGGTCGCCATAGAGCTTGAGCTGTGATCTGTTCAGGAAGCGCGTCGTCAACGTCAGCGTGGTGCCCCCGCCGGGCGCGGGCGCCAGATCGTAGCCGCCATCGAGCACGGTGAAATAGGCGCCGCCCAATTCCACATGTTCGTCCAGCGCATCGCGCGGAATGCCGCCGGGCGGAATGTGGAAGCGGTAGTGCATTGCACGGGGCCGCTCCCACGTGGTGATGATCTCCTCGAAATGCACGTTCTTTTCCCAGCGCGACACACGCACGGCCCCGGGGCCGCTGCCCTGCATGTCGGCCTCGATGGGCTTGGGCAAGCCGATCAGGTGAACAAAGGCAAAGCCCAGCTCATCGTGCCGAATCCGGCGCACGTCGGCCAGCTGGTCGAACACGACGCCGGGCGGCGCGTCGATATGCAGGTTCGTCGAGACGACCTGCTCGCTCTGCGCCGGCGGCAGGGAGGCTTCCAGCGGGCCGCACAGCAGCGGCAGCAGGGCAATGGCCGACACCGTCCCCTTGCCGGCTTGCGCGTGGCGGTGCAGCCAACCGGCCAGCATGCCGCCCAGCACGGAGGCCAGCATGAAGACGGGCAGCACCAGCACGATGCAGAGCAGTCCTTCCAGCAGGGAGACGAACATCGTCACGAGAAACAGCAGCATCGCCTTGGCCGCCACGCCGGCATCGCGCCGGGGCGTCGTCGGGCCCACACGCGCCGCCATCAGCACCGCCAGCGCGCCCAGCGAGAACGGCGTGACAATGAGGAAGGCGGTCGAAACGATCTTCCACAGACCGGTGGGGTCCCTGGCGAGGCCGAGACGCAGCGACATGCCATACAGCACGCCGATAACGAGGGGCCAGACGATGCGTGCGGTAGAAGAGGGAGTCGTCATGGGTACGGCAGGCAAAAGCGCCATTGTCGCATCCTGGCAATCAAAAATATGCTTGTTATTTCGCACACCTGTGCTAAAGTTTCACGCATGAACACCTCGGCCAAAAGCGAAGCAACCTACGCCACCATCATGGATGCCGCCATGGACATGGCCGCGCAGGACGGCATCGGCAAGCTGTCCCTGGGCGAGCTGGCCAAGCGCACCGGTATCAGCAAGAGCGGCGTGTTTTCCCGCGTGGGCTCGCTGGAAAGCCTGCAGGGCGCCGTGCTGGACGAATACGACCGCCGCTTCGCCCAGGAGGTCTTCATGCCGGCCCTGCAGCAGCCGGCCGGCCTGCCGCGCCTGGTGCAGCAGGTGCAGCTGTGGCTGAAGAAGGTCACCGAGGAAGGCACGCGCAATTCCTGCCTGTACACGGCGGGTGCCTTCGAATTCGACGACCTGGAAGGGCCGCTGCGCGACCGGGTCGAGCAGGGCGTGTCGCGCTGGCGGGCGTCGATGCGCCGCACCGTGCTGCAGGCCATGGATGCCGGCCACCTGCGCCCGGACACGGACCCCGAACAGCTGGTGTTCGAGATCTACAGCCTGATCATCGGCGTGATGCACGACGTGCGCTTCCTGCGCGACGCGGCGGCACCGAAGCGCATGCAGCGGGCGTTCAACCGGCTGATCTCCACGTATCGCAGTTTCAACGAACTGGAGTAATAGGCAGAAACAACGAGGGGATGGTGCGCCATCCCGTTTTTTGGACCTTGTTTCGCACGGGTGTGCGAAATGGAGCGAGCGATGAACATCCTGATAGGGCTGGCGCTGCCGGCCGCCGCCGGTCTCGGCATATTCGGTATCTATTTCCTGTTGCGTCACCGCGTAGCCGACGTGCTGCGTGCCATTCCGGAGTCGAACGACGACTTCGGCCACTGCTGGTAATACCGCTGTCAACCAAGGAGAGCTCATGAACGCCCCCATCGATTTCTATTTCGATTTCGCTTCGCCGTACGCCTACTTCGCCTCGACGCGCATCGACGCACTGGCGGCCCGCCACGGCCGCACGGTGCGTTGGCATCCCGTGCTGCTGGCCGTCTTCTTCAAGGTGACGGGCGGCCGGCCCGGTCCCACCGTCCCGCTGCTGGGGCCGTACATGGTGCATGACATGGCGCGTACGGCGCGCCTGCACGGCATCCCGTTCCGCATGCCGGAGCTGCCGCCGCAGCTGCTGCTGGCCGCACCGCGCGCGATGCTGTGGCTGCGGCGCGAACATGGCGAGCCGATGGCGGTGGCGTTCGCGCGGCGCTGCCTGGCGGCCCATCACAGCGAAGCCATCGATATCGGCAAGGAAGAAGCGGTGCTGCGCATCGGCGCGGAAGTGGGCGCGGACCCCGACGCGCTGGTGCAGGGCATGCACGGCGAGGCGATCAAGGAAGCGCTGAAAGGGGAGTGCGATGCGGCGCTGGCGAAAGGCGTGTTCGGCGTGCCGTTCGTGCTTGCCGATGGCGAACCGTTCTGGGGCTTCGACCGGTTCGACCAGCTGGAAGGGTGGCTGCGGGCCAGCCGTACGGCGGCCTGACGGCCGGCGTTCGGGGCGGGAAGCCGTGCTTGCCGCGCGGCTTCCCGAACTGGTGCTCAATCCCGCGGCAAGCGGATGCAGCGCGGGGCCGTGCAGCGCAGTACCAGCAGGCGTGCATCGGCCACGTCGATGAAGCCGTCGTGGTTCATTTCCAGCGGATCGTACGGGCGTATCGCCGGCTGCCGCGGCCCCGTCAGATACGCCATGTCGCGCAGGTCGGTATTGCCGTCGCCATTCAAGTCGAAACGCAGGAAGCCCGGTGCCGGACGGGCATACGGCGCCGAGAAGCCCGTATTGACCAGCATGGTGCCGGGCGCCTGGGTCAGCAGGTCGTAACGGCCATTGCCGCGCCCGCGGTACACCCGGAGCCAGGCCGGCGGCAGCACGTCGTCGACGGGCCCTTCGAGGGCGGGACTTGCCACCACGTCCAGTACGCCGTCGCCGGTCAGGTCGACCAGCTGGAACTTGCCGCCGCCCGCTTCGTCGCTGCCCCCTTCGGTCGCCGGCGCGGTATCGAACGCCGCCTGCGCTTCCTCGTAGAAAGTGCCATCGCCGAAGCCGATGTAAACGTAGACCTGTCCCGGGTCGCCGTCGTCATCCATGCCGACCAGCGCATCGGTGGTGCCGTTATTGTTGACATCGCCCATGCTGATGAACGTGGCCGGATGCGGCGTGGTGAATACGAGCGAGGGCGCAGCGAAGGTGCCGTCCCCACCGCCCATCAATGCATACACGCGCGATCGCACGTCGCCGCCGCTGGACTGTTCGCTGACGAGCATATCGGGCTTGCCGTCTCCGTTCAGGTCGCCCAAGGTGGCACTCATGGCCAGCGTCCAGCCGGTGGAAAGCGATGAAAAGTCGAAGGTGTCCTGCGTGACGGTGAAGTTGCCAGCGCCGTCGTTCAGCCAGGCATTGCCGCCGGCGATCCAGTAGAGGTTTTCGCCGAAGTCGCGGTTGACCCCTTCCAGCAGATCGACGTCGCCATCGTCGTCCAGGTCGACGGGAATCAGGCCCAGGCCGTAGTCGGGCGCGAGGTCGGGGCGCCCCCTGGCGAACTGGTAGTTCACTTTCGGATCGTCCGCCAGGGCACCGATACGGACCGGTTCGGCAAAGGTTAGCGGCCCCGTCCTGCGATACAGGTACACCTCGCCGTTCGGCTCATTGGCCGCGGCGACGAAATCGAGCTGCCCGTCGCCATCGAAATCGGCTACCGCGGTTTCGGCCAGCACGGCGCCGGCGGGCGATTCGCCTACCGCGACGGGCGCGGCAAGCCGGGTGCCGTCGAGCGTGAAATAGGCGTCCAGCGTCGGTTGCCCCTTGGCCGCCAGCATGAAGCGTGGCCAGGGCGGGTCCAGCGGCTGCACCGGCGCCGTAAAGCCGGTATTGACGAGTATTTCCGGCGCGATCACCTGCGCCGGCCCGAAGCGGCCGTCGCCCAGGCCCTGGTAGTACTCGAGCCTTGCCCTGGCAAGGGTGTCGGCGACGGGGCCGGCCAGCGCCGGGGCGGCGACGATGTCGAGCACGCCGTCGCCATTGACATCGTAGAGCTGGAACCTGCCGCTGCCGGGCATGTCGTTGCCGCTTTCCACCTGGCTCGTGTCAACGATGTCGACAGGCGTGGGATCGAGGCTGCCGTCCCGGGAACGCAGCAAGCCGTAGATCTGGCCGGGATCGCCATCGTCGTCCATGCCTTCCAGGATATCCGCGCCGCCGTCGTCGATATTGCCGACGCTGAGGAAGGTGGCGGCGTGGGGCAAGCCCAGCAGGCGGACCGGCGCACCGAACGTTCCCGACGCACTGCCACGTAGTACGTACAGATCCGAGGTTCTTTCACCATCCCCTTCGCTGACGAGCAGGTCCGGATAGCGGTCGCCATCGAGGTGGGCAAGCGTCGTGCTGATACCGAGGGCGTAGCCGAAGGACGGAAATTCGAAAGCACCCGCTTTTCGGGTGAAGGTGCCGCTGCCGTCGTTGAGCCATACATTGCCGTGGCCAATCCCGGGGGTGGCGCTGCCGAGGTTGTCATTGACGGTCTCGACGATATCGATGTCGTCATCGGCGTCCACGTCCCCTGCCATCAGGCCCATGCCGTAGTCCGGCGCCAGTTCCGGACGGCGGCGCCGGATCTGATACGCCGCTTTCTCGTCATACTCCAGGCTGCCGATCAGGATCGGCTGGGTAAAGCTGTGGGCACCCGTCCTGCGGAAGAGGTAGAGCCGGGCAGGATTCTCGTTGCTGGCGGCCACGAAATCGAGCGTGCCGTCGCCATCGAAATCGGCGATCGCCATTTCGGCGAGCCTGGCGCCATTGGGCGTGCCGCCGACGGCGACGCGGTCATATGCACCGTCGCCGCGAATGAAATAGGCGTCCAGCGTCGGCGTGTTCGTGGCCACCAGCAGGAAAGGCTGGTGGGTGCCGGGCCGCACCGGCTGGGCCCCGGCCGTTCCCGCCACAGTCAACAGCACGACGGCCCACAGTGCCGGCAGGCGCCGGCGTACCGGCGTCCCGGCGCCAGGCCGGCGGCCGCACAACATTGCCAGCAAACCCATCCCGACCAGCATGGCCGTGCCCGGCTCCGGGATGCCGACCTGGGCGGGGATCAGGGCGGCCACCGGCAGTATTTCGCCGTAGCCATCCGCCAGCAGGGCATAGGAGAAGTCGACGGTGGTCGTGCCGGGACCGGCGTGAATCCAATCGAAGGTCAGGGTGGCCAGCTGGAACATGTCGGACTGCAGATCCACCAGGTAAGGGCCGGGTTGGCAAAAATAGCAGTCGTCGGGGGACGCTTCCAGCAGCGAGACGACGACCATGCGCACGCTGGCGGGGTCGTCGCCAGGCACACCGACGGTGATCTGCTCGATCCTTTCGGACGGCGCGCCCAGGGCAGGACCGAAGCGCACCGATGCCAGCCGCAGGAAATCGTCGTCGTAATTCAGTTCGACATCGAAGGCGCCCACCGTGTCGGCAGGAAAATCGAGATCGCGAATCCACAGGCCCATGACGACCGGCGCGCCCGGTTGCGCTGTCTGCCGCTCCGGTTGCAGGTAAAGAATCGGCGATGCCTGCGCATGTACACACAGAAAGGTGACGATCAGCAGCAGCGATCGCCATAACAGTGTTTTCATTCGAACCTCCTCGTTCCGCGATGACCGGAGTGGCCATCATGGAACCGGTTCTGCAATAACCGTACCGAGGAGCTTGAAGGGGCTGGAACCAGCCGGGCGGGGACATCGACGCGGGCCGGCGCGGCCCATGTAAGCGATGCCGACATTCCCATGCCGGCATCGATTGGCCTGCTGCCGTGAGGGGTCTTACGCGGCGGCCTGCTTCTTCTTCGAAGGCGGCGCCAGCAGCGGCACCAGGTACTTGCCGGTGACGCTTTCCGGGTTCTTCGCCACGTCCTCCGGCGTGCCGGTGGCGATGATGCGGCCGCCGCCGGCGCCCCCTTCGGGACCCAGGTCGACCAGCCAGTCGGCCGTCTTGATGACGTCCAGGTTGTGCTCGATGATGACGAGCGTGTTGCCCTGGTCGCGCAGGCGGTGGATCACCTTCAGCAGCAGGTCGATATCGTGGAAGTGCAGGCCGGTGGTGGGCTCATCCAGGATATACAGGGTGCGGCCCGTGTCGCGCTTGGACAGTTCCAGCGACAGCTTGACGCGCTGCGCTTCGCCGCCGGACAGGGTAGTGGCGCTCTGGCCCAGCTTGATGTAGCCCAGGCCCACGTCCAGCAAGGTCTGCAGCTTGCGCGCAATCGTCGGCACGGGCTTGAAGAACTCGTGGGCGTCTTCCACCGTCATGTTCAGCACTTCCGTGATGCTCTTGCCCTTGTAGTGCACTTCCAGGGTTTCGCGGTTGTAGCGCTTGCCGTGGCAGACGTCGCACGGCACGTACACGTCCGGCAGGAAGTGCATTTCCACCTTCAGTACGCCGTCGCCCTGGCAGGCTTCGCAGCGGCCGCCCTTGACGTTGAACGAGAAGCGTCCGGCGCTGTAGCCCCGTTCCTTCGCCGTCGGCACCGTCGAGAACAGGTCGCGGATGGGCGTGAACACGCCCGTGTAGGTGGCCGGGTTCGAGCGCGGCGTGCGCCCGATCGGCGCCTGGTCGACGGCGATGACCTTGTCGAAGTGTTCCAGGCCGCTGATGGCGTCGTGCGGCGCCGGTTCCGTCTGCGAGCCGTACAGGTGGCGCGACAGGGCAGGGTACAAGGTGTCGTTGACCAGGGTCGACTTGCCGGAACCGGAAACGCCCGTCACGCACGTCAGCAGGCCGACGGGCACCGTCAGGGTCTGGTTCTTCAGGTTGTTGCCGGTGGCGCCCGTGATCACCAGCTGGCGGTTCGGGTCGGCCTGGTGGCGCTTCTTCGGCACCTCGATCTTCAAGGAGCCGTTCAGGTACTGGGCCGTCAGCGATTCCTTGTTCTTCAGGATGTCCTTCAGCGAACCGGCCGCGATGACGTCGCCGCCGTGCACGCCGGCGCCCTTGCCCATGTCGACGATGTAGTCGGCGGTGCGGATCGCGTCTTCATCGTGCTCCACCACCAGCACGCTGTTGCCGATGTCGCGCAGGTGTTTCAAGGTGTCGATCAGGCGGTCGTTGTCGCGCTGGTGCAGGCCGATCGACGGCTCGTCCAGCACGTACATGACGCCCGTCAGGCCGGAACCGATCTGCGAGGCCAGGCGGATACGCTGCGCCTCGCCACCGGAAAGCGTGTCGGCGGAGCGGTCCAGCGACAGGTAATCGAGGCCGACGTTGTTCAGGAAGGTCAGGCGCGACACGATTTCCTTGACGATGCGGTCGGCGATGTCGCGCTTGGCGCCCTTCAGTTTCAGCTGCTCGAAGAAGGACAGCGTATCGCGCAGGGGCTTCTCGGCGATCTCGTAGATGGCCTTTTCCTGCTTGCCCGTGCCGACCTTGACGTGGCGCGCTTCCACGCGCAGGCGCGCGCCTGCGCAGGTGGGGCACTTCTTCTCGTTGATGAACTTCGCCAGCTCTTCCTTCACCGCCATCGAGTCGGTTTCCCGGTAGCGCCGCGCCAGGTTGTTCACGACGCCTTCGAAGGTGTGCTCCTTGACGATGGTGCGACCGCGCTCGTTGACATAGGTGAACGGCACGCTGTTCTTGCCCGAGCCGTGCAGCACCACGTTCTGCGCCGAGGCCGACAGCTGGTCGAACGGCTTGTCCAGGTCGAACTCGTAATGGCTCGCCAGGCTGGACAGCATCTGGTAGTAGAACTGGTTGCGCCGGTCCCAGCCCTTCACGGCACCGGAGGCCAGCGACAGGTTGGGGAAGGCGACGATGCGCTTCGGATCGAAGAACTCGATATGGCCCAGGCCATCGCATTCGGGGCAGGCGCCCATCGGGTTGTTGAACGAGAACAGCCGCGGCTCCAGCTCCTGCAGCGAATAGCCGCAGGACGTGCAGGCGAACTTGTTCGAGTACACGTGCTCGACACCGGTGTCCATCTCATAGGCCACGGCGCGGCCGTCGGCCAGCCGCAGCGCCGTCTCGAAGCTTTCGGCCAGGCGCTGCTTCAGGTCGGGAGTGACCTTGATGCGGTCGATGACGACGTCGATCGTGTGCTTTTCCGTCTTCTTCAGCTTCGGCAGGTCGTCCACTTCGTAGATCCTGGCGTCGTGCGTGCCGCTCTGCACGCGAAAGCGCACGAAGCCCTGGGCCTGCATGCCTTCGAACAGGTCGACGTGCTCGCCCTTGCGGTTGGCCACGACGGGCGCCATGATCATCAGCTTGGTGCCTTCGGGCATGGCCAGCACGGCATCGACCATCTGCGACACGGACTGCGCCGACAGCGCATGGTCCGGGTGGTTGATGCAATACGGCGTGCCGACGCGGGCATACAGCAGGCGCAGGTAATCGTGGATTTCGGTGACGGTGCCGACGGTCGAGCGGGGATTGTGCGACGTTGCCTTCTGCTCGATCGAAATGGCCGGGGACAGACCTTCGATCAGGTCCACATCCGGCTTTTCCATCAGCTGCAGGAACTGGCGCGCGTAAGCCGACAGCGACTCGACATAGCGGCGCTGGCCTTCCGCGTACAGCGTGTCGAACGCCAGCGAGGACTTGCCCGAGCCGGACAGGCCCGTGATGACGATGAGCTTGTTGCGCGGCAGATCGAGATTGATGTTCTTCAGATTATGCGTACGCGCGCCGCGGATGCGGATTTCTTCCATGTATGTGTGCCTTGAGTAATCCTGAGGGTCAGCCAGAAAACCAGCAATGCCACGATGGCGGGGCCGGCCGGACTGCAACTATAGCGGGGTTCGGACAACGATGCTGTCGGATACAGTGCGTGAACGGCGGCGTTTCGATTCCGACAAGTGGTGCCGCCATGACCCATGGCGGCCGCCCGATCCCTCCAACTGATGCCAACTGCCGCAATTTCAAGGCATCGTCGGCGCATTTCGGCAAGACAGGGCATGACCCGCGAATACTGTACATAATACCAGTATTCGGGTCGGTCGGGTGGCACGGCACGGGGGCTGCCGCGGCCATGGCGCCGTGGCGCCACGGCCTGGGGCTCAGGCGGCGCGGGCCAGTTCGCGTTGCAGCAGGGCCTGCAGGTCGGTCCCGGCGCGGATGCCGGCCACGACATCGAAGTAAAGATGGGTCGCCTGCGGTGTGCGCGCCACCTGTCGCAGCAGGTTCAGCCGTCCCGCTTTCGTGGACGACGTGGCCACGGCCAGCGTGGCCAGGTAGCCGGGCATCATCAGGCTGTCGCGGTCGGCGCCGAATCCGGCAAGCGCCGCGTCCAGTGCCTGGTCCGAATCGATGTGCCGGCCGATCTTGGCGACCAGCAGTTCGGCCTGGATCAGGGCATCGGTGATGCCGCGCGCGCTGATGGAATCCTTGTGATGGCCCGCGTCGCCGATCAGTGCCCAGCCCGGTCCGCTGGCGCGGCGGAAGAAGTTGCGCTGCTCGCCCGTACCCCACAATTTCCCTGCCTGCCGGCAAGAGCGCATGCGGGCGGCCAGCGCGGGCGCGCAGGTTTGCACCGCCAGCAGGTGGGCGTCCATCGCCCCGGCGCGGATGCGGGCAAATTCCTCCTGCCGGAAATAGGTCGCGACAAGGACGGCGTCATTGGTCGGCACGGCACCGACCCACAGGTCGTCGCCTTCGTAGAGCTCGTAGTCGGGCGCCATGCCTTCCCAGAAGCTGTAGTAGGCACACGTCAGCGTGGGATGTTCGACGGTGATTTCCGCGCCGGCCAGGCGGGCGACGGTGGAACGCATCCCATCGGCACCGACCACGAGCCTGGCCCGCTCCTCGCGCGTGGCGCCGTCGCGATCGCGCAGCACCACGCCCTTGCACCGCCCGTCCTGTTCGATCAGTTGCAGGACGGTGCAATTCTGCCGTACTTCGGCGCCTGCTTCGCGCGCGGCCTCCAGCAGGATCGGATCGAGCACGAAACGGCGCGGCGCGTAGGCCTCGCGCTGGACGTAGTCCGGGCTGATGCCGCCGCATACGACGATGTCTTCGGCCTGGAAGCGGGTTCGCGCGATCGCGGGCGCTCCCGAGGCAATGACACGATCGAGCACACCCCAGCGCGCCAGCCGCGCGCAGCCCGGCTGGTGAATGTAGTTCGTCGACAGGGTGTCGGACGGAAAGGCGGCCCGGTCGACCAGCAATACCTTCAGTCCGGCGCGCGCGGCCAGCAGCGCGGCCGACGACCCGGCCACGCGCGCGCCCACCACGATCAGGTCATAAGTCTCGGATGTCATGGCTCGGTGAGGTTGATTGTTCGAAAGAGTGTCAGCGAATCCCCGAATGCAGGCGCAACTGCCGTTTCAGGACCTTGCCATTCTGCGTACGGGGTAGTGCCGACACGGCGATAAACGCGTCGGGATAATGCTGCGGCGGCAGTGCCTCGCGCAGGCTGTCGCGCAGGGCCGGCAAGCCGTTGGGATCGCGCAGCACGACGAAGGCGACGATGCGGCCGGCACCGTCGCGGCCCGGCACGGCCACGATGGCTGCGTCGCGCACGCCGGGCTGGCGGCGGAACGACGATTCCATGTGGATGGACGAAATCAGGTGGCCGTCCCGCGTCAGCGCGTCGACGCGGCGGTCGAAGAACTCCACGGAGCCGTCCTCGTTCATTCGCGCCAGGTCGCCGGTACGGTACCAGCCGTCCTCCAGCAGCTGGGCATTGACGGCAGGCGCGGCCAGGAAGAGGCGCTTCGGCGCCGGGGTACGCAGCCACAGTTCGCCGATCTGGCCGCGCGGCAGTTCGGCATTGTCCGCACCGACGATGCATGCTTCCGTGGCCGGACTTGGCTTGCCCACGCAAAACGGCCGGGCCGGGTCGAAGGTGTGGGTCAGCAGTGCCGGGCTGGCTTCCGACTGGGCGCAGGCAATCTGCAAGGTCGCACCCGGCATCATCGCCAGCAGCGCCTCGGCCACCGGTGGGCTCAACAGGGATGAGGCCGATGCCACCAGGCGGACCGACGACAGGTCATAGCGCTCATGCAGGCGGCTCTCGATAACGTCGCCGGCAATGTGGGGCGTCAGCATGAACGCGCTGATCTTTTCGCTTTCGATCAGCTCGCCCATGCGTTCGATGTCCAATGGCGAGCACAGCACCATTTGCACGGCCGAAGTCGCCGCAATCGTCAGGATCGTCGCGCTGGTGGAACTGCCCAGGGTCATCGGCACCAGCATGCGCGAGGCGCGTGCCAGTTCCTGCATCGTGTCGAGCGTGCGGCCGTAGGTCAGGTTGGCGTGTGACACGAGGTAGCCTTTGGCCGACCCCGTCGTGCCCGACGTGTAGCGGATTTCGGCGATCGCGTCCGCCGCGATGGCGGGTGCGACAAAGTTCCCCGTTGCGCGAGCCGCCAAGTCGGCCACGGTCGACACGCGGCCGGCGAAACCGGCCGGTGCGGCCACGAACGCCGAATGGACGATCCAGCTGCACTCGCACTCGGCCAGGCGGCGCAGGATTTCCGCATCCGCCATGTGCGCATTCATGTGCAGCACGGTGGCGCCACAGCGCAGCACCGCCATGTAGGCGATGGCGTAGTCGAGCCAGTCGAGGCCGTCATACAGCAGCGCGACGCGCGTGCCGGTGCCGCAACCGGCGGCGGCAAGTCCGGCGGCGGCCGCACTCGATTTCGCCAGCCAGTCCGCATAGCTCAGTCCAGGTTCGGTCAGCACGGCCAGCGGTGTGTGGTCCGGCATCGCGGCAGCGCGCGCGTCAAGCAGCCGCGGTACGGTCAAGCCGGCTGGCGCGGCTGCCGGGGCCGGGCCGGCGGGTGCTTCCACTGCCGCCACGGCGATGGCCGCCTGGCGGGCTGACACGTCCGGCGCGGCGGCAGGACCGGCGCGCATGCTGCGGTAAAGCCGGCGAATCGGATCGAGCGGGCCCATGACTTAAGCGGCGAATTCGCAGGTGAGGATGAAGTTGTGGTCCGGCGTGATCACGCCGTGGCCCGAGATGCCGGCCAGGTCGCCGGTGCCGGAACCGGGCAGTACCTTCCAGTCGGCCTTGCGCTCCTGGCCCGCGGCCTGGGCGTTGTGCGTCATGATGAACGTGCCTTTGCGCTCGCCGATCTGGGCCGAGATGCGTTCCACGCCGACGTACGACATGACGCCCTTGTCGCCGTCCAGGCGCAGCATCACCGCTTCCAGCACGGCAGTGCCGACCAGTTCGCCCTTGAAGTCCTTCGTCGCCAGGGTGCGCGTCAGCTTGCCGCCTTCCCAGTCGCCGTTTTCCTGCTCATCCCATGCCGTGATCGTGAACGCGCTGTTGATTACCGTACTCATGCCTGCTCCTGCTGTGAAAGTGATGGGGTTGGGGTTTTTGGTGCGACCGGCAGCAGCACGGTGTCGTGCACGGAGCCCGTTTCGAACAGGCCGCCCCAGGCAAGGTCCTGGCCGGCCAGGTTGACGCGCGGCTTTTGCATCAGGGCGTGCAGCCCGGTATCGGTCAATTCCAGCTGGCGCAGGGCGGCGTAGCTGTCCAGGTTGCGCAGATGGATCAGCAGGTGCAGCTGGTCCTGCCGGCCCCACATTTCCTCGAACTGCGCGCTGGTGACGGCGCCCGGCAGGCGCTGGTTGACATGGCTTTGCCACTCGTTCAGGAAGTACCGGGCCAGGTCGCGCGATTCGTAGCGTGCCTGGAAGCTGCGCAGCACGATCGCGCCGGCGTTGGCCGAATCCAGGAAGGGCACGTTGGCGTCCGAAATCTGGTGTCGGGCCGGCGGCAGGAAATGACCGGGCGGAATTTCGTCGAGCGCTTCGCGGGCCAGGCCATGCTGCGGCACCATGACCTTTTCGCGGAAGCTGCCCTGCAGGAAGATGCGCTCCCAGTTGCCGCCGCCCCGTTGCGGCAGGCGGTCACCCTGGTAGATGTCCTGGAACGCCTTGTCGTGGTCGACCAGGTGGAGCAGGCGCCCATAGTCGCTGGGGTGCTTCATGTGCAGCAGCCAGTGCATGCGGCCCTGGTTGCCGAGGATCTCTTCGTACACCAACACGGTCGCATCCGGATTGAGCTTGGCGTTCATGTAGCCCTGCAGGTCCAGCGAGAAGCTGCGCGCTTCGGCCATGTAATCGTAGTTCACCTGCGCGACGCGATGGATCAGCATCCCCGCGTTCAGCGAGTGCAGTACGTTGGCAGGGTCGGCCAGTTGGGCCAGCGCGGGTGGGGCAAACGACCAGTTGGCGCCTTGCAGTTCGGCTTGCAGTGCTTTATTCATGCGATATCCTTAAATCACGGGAAAAATCCGGGCGATAGAGGGGCGTCGCCAGCGGGGCAGCGGCAAATCGGGAAACTCGGGTGGTTGGGTGGAACGCGGCTAGCCGCTGGCAAGTTCGTACAGCTTTTGCGTGGTGTTCCAGTTGCGGGTCGTGGCACGAGCGTTCAACAACCGTTCAAAGAAGCTGTTATTGAGCTTGGTTCGGCCATAACCGTTCGGGCAATGCACGTAAGCGACATCGCGGCCCAGCATATATTCATCCGGGGCGAAATCATTATCCTTGCCTGCGGGTTTCGATCGCGCAGCGGCCGCGCGTTTCACGAAAGTGAAATGCAGTTTCGAGGTGTCGTAATCCTGCCATCCGGCCGGCAAGCTGGAAATGACGGCGCCCAGTTCCTGGGCATTCAACGCCAGCACATCCACGTCGTCATAACCGAATTGACTGCAGATACCCTGTTCCAGCCTGGATTCCACTTCGTGCGCCGATAAATCCGAATCGAGGATGATATTCCCACTCTGGAGATAACTCTCGGCGTTGGAAAAACCAATTTGCGTGCAGAAGGCGACCAGCTCCTTCATCGTCAGCTTGCGCTGCCCGCTGACATTGACTCCGCGCAGCATGCATGCATAGCGCATTATCGCTCCTCCCGCATCATCGATCCTTCTCGCATTATTACATCCGCATTACCCGGATGCCGGGTATTCAGTAAGGCGCTGCTACACAAAAGAAACGTGACGATAGTACTTTTTCGAATATCGAAAAGTCAAGGATTTTTGGGCCTCCCCCAAAATGGAGAGGCGACAGCGTTGGCGGCGGCCCGTTTTCGCAAATGGCGGTGCCTCCACCAAATAAAGCACTTACCTCACATACTCGAGCGCATTCACGCCCGCACAACCGCACATAATGAGGACAAATCGGCAGCCGTGGCAAGCTGTATTCAAAAAAACAACAAATAGAAATGACAGGTAGCCAACTTGATAGTTGCTGATAGAATAATTCGGATTGTTGCTCCCTGTCATTTTGACGCGGCATGCGTTTGATGCGTTAAATCAATAAAGATTTCTCGAAAGGTTTTTTATGGCTGAGTTGCTCGAAGCTGTGCGAACGATGAAGAGTTGGGACGAAACAACGGTGCAGGAGGACGGCAGCGGCCGCAAGATGACCACCGCGGTGGTGACCTACGACTATGCCGCCCCCCTGGCCGGCAGCTCGACGGTGGAGTACGCGATGTTCTACCTGACCCCTTCCAAGGCCGCGTTCGTCGGCTATGAACACATCGACGCGTCGTATGGCGGCCAGAGCGGCACGGTGGTCCTGCGTCACGAAGGCCTGTTCGACAATGGCAGTGCCGAGATCGCCGTGCAGGTCGTTGCCGACAGCCCTACCGGGACCTTCGCCGGCGCCTCCGGCAACGGCACGATCGCGGCCGACGCCACCGATCCGATGAAATCCACCCTGACGCTGGAGTGGCGGAGGGCCTGATGCCCGAAGTGCCCAGGGTATTCTGGTGGAGCGTCGGCCTGGCCGCGCTGGAGCCGGCGACATTCACGGCACTGGCCCAGGTTTGCAGCAATGCGGAATTTGAGCGGGCGGAGCGCTTCGTTTTTGCCCGGGACCGGCGCGCCTATCTGGCCGCACACGGCCTGCTGCGCCATGCACTGAGTGCGTACGACCCGGGGCACGGGCCGGCTGACTGGTTCTTTGTCAGCGGGGCGCACGGCCGGCCTGAACTGGATCACCGGCTCGGCTCGGCCCTGCGCTTCAATATTTCTCACTGTGCCACGCGCGTCAATTGCGTCGTCAGTACCGGCCTGGACTGCGGCATCGACGTCGAGGCGGTGGGCGGGCGGGCGCAGACAGCGTTGTTGCAGCAGGAGTGTCTCGCAGTGACAGAGCAGCATTGGGTGCGGTCCGCCCCATCGGCGCAGCAGGCGCATCGGTTGATGCGCTTGTGGACCCTGAAGGAGGCCGTCGCCAAGGCGGTCGGCTTGGGCCTGTATCTGCCCTTCGCCCAGCTGGCCTTCGAGGCCGGGCCCGTGCCGCGCCTGGTTTCCCGCCCGGCCGGCGTGGGACCTGCCTGGTGGCTGGTGCAGCACGCGACGGCAGAGCACGTCGAGGCAATGGCGCTCGGCTTGCCCGCCGACCGCGCCGTCAATGTATCGCGCCGTGAATGGCCGCACCCGCCCCGGGTCAGCCACGGCGACAGCAGCTTGCATGCGCAGGACCAGTTCTGATCCAACCGGCCCGCTGTCGCGGACCTTTTCGAACCGTTTATACAGCCGAGGTGTGCATGAACAGCAGGACCGATGCGGGCGTGCTCAATGCCCTGACCATCAAGTTGGAAGGCGTCTCCAAGGAATACACGAGCGAACTGCGCACTGTCAGCGTCCTGCGCGAGCTGTCGCTTGAGGTGGGCGCCGGCGACTTCGTCGCGCTGATGGGCCCGTCCGGTTCCGGCAAGACGACCTTGCTGAATATTATCGCCGGCCTCGACCGCGCGAGCCGGGGCAAGATCTTTATCAATGGTATCGACATCGCGGGCATGCGCGACGCCGCACTGACGTCCTGGCGCGCGCGCAATGTGGGCTTCGTGTTCCAGTCCAACAACCTGGTCCCCGTGTTGACGGCCTACCAGAATGTGGAACTGCCGCTGATCCTGAACAAGGTCGGCAAGAAGGAGCGCGGCGCGCTGGTCCAGGCCGCGTTGGGCCAGGTCGGCCTGCGCGAGCGGATGGGACATTACCCACGCGAGCTGTCCGGCGGCGAGGAGCAGCGGGTCGCCATCGCCCGGGCCATCGTGCACAACCCTGCGCTGATCGTCGCCGACGAACCCACCGGTAGTCTCGACCGGGAAAACGCGGACGAAGTACTACGCCTGTTCGACCGGCTCAACAAGGAATCGGGCAAGACCATCCTGCTGGTCACGCACGATCCGGCGGCAGCCCGCCATGCAAGCCATACACGCTATATCGACAAAGGGGTATTTGCATGAGCATCGCCCTGCTCGTGTTCCAGAACCTGCGGCACAAGGCGCGGCGCGTGTTCTGGACGGTACTGGCCGTCGCGCTCGTCATCATCTGCCTGCTGGTACTGCGTACCGTGTCGGCAGCGTGGGCTGCCTCGATGGAAGAACGGCGCGACGACCGGGTCGCCGTGTGGAACAAGACCACCTATGCGCTGACGCTGCCGAAGAGCTATGTCGACGAGCTCAAGCGCATGGATGGCATCAAGGCCACCACCTATTCGGTGTTTTTCGAATCCCATGACGTCAACCTGGCCGAAAATCTGCAGGGCTATCCCAAGCTGGCGGTGGACGATGCATATTTCGACGTCTACCCCGAGGCCAAGGTCGACCCGGAGCAGTTGCGCCAGTGGAAGGCAGATCGCCAGGGTGCGCTGATCTCGGAAAAACTGTCGAAAACGCTCAACTACAAGGTGGGCGACCTGTTGACATTGGAGGGCCGCAACTTCCCCGGCACGTGGAAGGTCCGCATCAGCGGCATCTACCGCTCCGACGTCAAGACCTTCGCTGACAATGTTTTCCTGCTGCACTGGGACTATCTGAACAACGGTCTGCCGGCGGGCGATCCCCGCAAGGACCAGATCAGCTGGATGATGAGCCTGGTCGACTACGACCGCAGCAAGGAAATCGCCAAGGCCATCGACGCCCACTTCGCTCCGTACAGCGTGGAAACGCAGTCGATGACGGAGAAAAGCATGGTCGGCATGTTCATGGCCAACTTCGCCAGCGCGCTCGACGCGATCAACTTCATTTCCCTCGTCCTGCTGGCAATCGCGGCATTAATCCTGGGTAACGCCGTGATCGTGACGGTCCGCGAGCGCACGTTCCAGCTTGGTGTGCTGCGCGCGCTGGGCTTCGGCAACGGCGCCATCGTCCAGATGGCACTGTGGGAAGCGGCCATCGTCGGCGCGCTGGGCGGGCTGCTCGGCGTCATGGTGGCCTATGCACTGATCGATTTCGGCGTCGCCGGCGATGTCGAAGCGAGCATGGGCACCCTGTTCCCATCGTTCAATATCCCGCCGTCCGCCGCACTGGCCGGCATCGCGCTGCCAGCCCTGATCGCCATGGCGGCTGCTACCGTGCCCACGCTCCAGGCACTGCGCGGCAATATTGTCCATACCTTGAGAGGAGTCGACTGACATGGTGCCACTGGTCTATAACCTGAAAAGCCTGCTGGCCCGCCGCACGACGACCATCTCTGCCTTCCTCGGCATTGCCGTCTTCATCTTCGTCATCACACTGGTGCAGATGCTGCACGCCGGCGTCAACCAGGTGGTGGCCCACACAGGCCGGGCCGACACGGTAATCTTCCGCAGCCTGGGGGCCAGCAGCGAGATGACGAGCATGATGACGGAAGACATGCTGCCCGTCTTGAAAGGCCTGCCGGGCATCGTTCCCGCCAGCGTCGTCGAGGAATTCGTCATCATCAAGCTGTTCGACAAGCTGGGCGCGCCCGGCGGCGGCAGCCTGCAATTGCGCGCCATGCCGCCGAACGGGCCCGCGTTGCGGCCTGAGTTCCGCCTGGTCGAGGGGCGGATGCCCGTGGCCGGAACGCAGGAAGTGCTGGCGGGCATCCGTGCCTCGAGCCGGTTCGCCAACCTGAACGTGGGTGATCGATTCCGTATCGGCAAGACCGGCGATATGCATGTGGTCGGGATCTTCGAAGCGGAAGGCACGGCGTTCGAATCGGAAGTGTGGGGTGACCTGACGGTGTTGCGTGAACTGTTCAGCCGGCCAGGCATCTTCTCGACGGTGCGGGCCCGGCTGAGCGCGACGGACAACGAGGCCTACGCCACGCTGCGGCGCGCCCTGGCGGCCAGCAAACTGCCGCTGGGCGTGTATCGGGAGAGTGAATTCAACGATTCGCAGGCCACCAAGCCGAAACAGATGATCGCGGCGCTGGGGGGCGTGATCGGCGGCTTCGTGTCGCTGGCGGCGATTATCGGCACGGCGATCATGATTTCATCGACCATCGAACGACGGGGGCCCGAGATCGCCATGCTGAAAAAGCTGGGGTTTACCCGGTGGGCAATATTCGTTTCATTTTTATTCGAATCGCTGATTGTCGCCCTTGCCGGCACGCTGGCAGGCATCGCGGCATGCATGCTGATGGGTGAGGTGAAACTTTCGATTCTCAATATTAATACGTGGTCGCAAGTCGTCGTCGGCTTCCACCCGACCGCGCAGATCGTCATGCTGTCCGTCGTATTGGGTGTATTGACGGGCATCGCTGGCGGTGTCGTGCCGGCCATGCGCGCGGCGCGCCGCACGCACAGCTAGCGCTGGCGCCAATCCCGGGCCTGGTTCCGTCGCCGTCCGCAGGCGAACGGAGCGGGCGGGTATTGGGGTAAAAAATTATGTGGGTTATCCCCGCACGGACGCGAATCATTATTCGCGGCCGCTATTAGCGCTGGACCCTGATAATATTATCAGGGCCGGCTCTCCATTCAAATCCCCGCCTTCGTTTTACCACCTCGTGGCTAGCATCATTTCCTCCGCATATCCACCTTTCCATCGTATTTTTATCGCTTGTTGTATTTATGTATATCGATATGATAATTTTCGATAGAGATTGACGCCGTATTTCATGCTTGATAATATTTTCTTGCCATCTGGAATTGGTCTGGGTGGTGTAATCAGTGAAAACAACAGGAGTTCAAATGAAAAAGCTCGCATCCGTAGTCCTGGTCGCACTGCTGGCAACGGCAGGTATCGCAGTTGCAGCAACCAACGTGGTCGGCGCTACCGCCGCCTGCGCACAGGACGTGCTGTAAAAGAATAAGAGCGCCGCGGACCAGATCGGTCCGCGGTGTTTCTCTAAAGCTGTAGATGTGGACATACACTGCGCCGGCCTGGCGTAGCGGGTATTCGTAATACATTTTGATCGTGGTGTTTCTGGATTGTCGTCGTTTTTTCGACGAGATATCGGTTCAACTGCTTTGAGCGGCGTCCCCGAACAGGGTCGATGCCGGCAATATCAGAATTATGGAGAGTCTATGGCTTTAGGGATAGAGGCGATTCGTCCTTATGTGGGACGAATGTCCCTTGGGGCGGCGGAGTTATTCGCGGCGCGTCAATTGGAAGCTTCCCGGATGGGCAATTTGCTGATGGATCGTAAATCCGTCAATGCCCCGATCGAAGATCCGGTCACTAATGCCGTGAATGCGGCCAAGCCGCTGATCGACGCATTATCCCAGGCCGAGCGTGACATGATCGAGCTGGTGATCGTCGGCACGGAATCCGGGCTGGATTTCGGCAAGCCGATCAGCACCTATATCGCGCATTATCTGGGTCTGTCGCGCCGCTGCCGCTCCTTCGAAGTCAAGCATGCCTGCTACGGCGGCACGGCGGCCCTGCAGATGGCGCTGTCGTTTGTCCAGGCCAGCCCGCGTCCCGTCAAGGCTCTCGTGATCGCGGCCGATGCCTCCAGCGTGGCCGCCCGCAATACCTACTGGGAACCGTCCCAGGGCGCCGGGGCCGTGGCGATGATCGTCGGCCAGGACGCCCGCCTTCTGGCCGTGGATTTCGGCGCGAACGGCTACCACAGCTTCGAAGTGATGGACACGCTGCGTCCGCGCGCCGACCTCGAGGCCGGCGACAGCGACCTGTCGATCCTTTCGTACATGGCCTGCCTGGAAGCGAGCTACGACCATTACTGCCAGGTGGTGGAAGGCGTCGACGTGAACCGCTCGTTCGACCATCTGGTGCTGCACACGCCGTTCGCCGGCATGGTGAAATCGGCCCACCGGCGCCTGTTGCGCAAGACGGCCGGCATGACCCCCGGTGATATCGACGCCGATTTCGGCCGCCGCGTCGAACCGTCGATCCGCCTGTGCCAGTCGATCGGCAATATCTATTCCGCCGCCCTGTATCTTGCCCTGTGTTCGCTGCTGGAATATGGCGATATCGCTGGCGCGCAGCGGGTCGGCCTGTTCTCGTACGGTTCCGGCTGCGCGTCCGAGTTCTACAGCGGCGTCATTACCGCCGACGGCGCGCGGCAATTCCGTGCGCTGGAAACGACCCGGCACGTCGCCGAGCGCTGGCCGCTCAGCATGGACGAGTACGAAGCGATCAGCAACCTGAGCTTGCAGCGCATGGCGGGCGTACAGGACCTGCGGCCGGACCTGGGCGCTTATGCGCACATCCTGCGCGCGCGCTACGAGGGCAGCGGCCTGCTGGTCCTCGCCGGCATCAGCAACTTCCACCGCGAATACCGCTGGGTATGACGCCGGATATGACCATGGGGCTGTCCATCGAACGGGGCCAGGGCTGGCACCGCGCCACGCTCAACGCGGGCGACAACCAGAACAAGCTGACGCCCGAGATCGTGGAAGGCCTGTGGGCGGCGCTGCTGGCCTGCGAAGCCGACTGCGCCGCGCGCGCCTTCCTCATCGAAGGCTCCGGCGGCTACTTCAGCAACGGCATGGACCTGGTCGCGGCCGCCGAAGGTGGCGGTGCCGGCGACGGCACCGGCGGCCCTGGCGGGCGCCGTTTCATGGATTTGCTGCAGCGCCTGACGACCAGTTCCGTTGTCGTCATCAGCATCGTCGACGGCAAGGCCAGCGGTGGCGGCGTCGGCCTGGCCGCGGCCAGCGATTTTGTGTTCGCCACGCCCCGTAGCCAGTTCAGCCTGCCGGAAATCCTGTGGGGCCTGCTGCCCTGCGTGGTGGCACCATTCCTGATCCGCCGCGTCGGGGTGCAGGTATGCCAGCGGCTGACGCTGTCGTCGCTGCCGATCGACGCCGTCGCGGCGCATGCGGCCGGCCTGGTCGATTCCACCGACGAGCGCGCGCTGGCCCAGCTGCTGCAGCGCCTGCGCATGGTGGCGCCGGAAGCGATCGGCAAGGCCAAGCGTTACCTGAACGGCCTGTGGATCATCAACGAGCCGATGCGCAACTACGCCTTGCAGGAGCTCGACAGCCTGCTGGCGGCGCCGGAAGTGCGCCAGCGCCTTACCGACTTCGCCCAACATCAGCGCTATCCCTGGGAAGCCCAGGGCGGCGCGGGAGGAAAAGCATGAGCAACTGCTGGCTCTTTCCCGGCCAGGGGACGCAACGGCGCGGCATGGGTGCGCAGGTTTTCGACCTGTATCCCGGCCTGGTGACCAAGGCCGATGCGATCCTGGGCTATTCGCTGCGCGAGCTGTGCCTGCGCGACCCGGATGGCCGGCTCGGCCGCACCGAGTATTGCCAACCGGCCTTGTATGTCGTCAATGCCCTGATGTTCCTGGAGCGCCGCCGCCGCGAGCCATGGCCACGTTACCTGGCAGGCCACAGCCTGGGCGAATACAGCGCGCTGTATGCCGCCGGCGCCTTCGACTTCGAAACGGGCCTGCGCATCGTGCACCGCCGGGCCCAGTGCATGGCCACGGCCGGCACGGGCGCCATGCTGGCCGTGATCGGCCTGGAAGTCGCGCAGCTGACGGCACTGGTCGACGAACTGGGCCTGGGCGCGCTGGAAGTGGCCAACTACAACCTGCCGACGCAGACCGTGATGTCCGGCCCGGAGCGCGAGATCACCCTGCTCGACGATGCGATCCAGGCACGCGAACTGGCGCGTACCGTGCACCTGCATGTGGGGGGCGCCTTCCACTCCAGCTATGCGGCGCAGGCGGCGCAGCGCTTCAACCGGGAACTGGACCAGTTCGAGCTGCACGATCCGGTCCATCCCGTCGTGTCCAGCGTCACGGCACGGCTCTACGAGCCCGGCACGGTACGCACGATCCTCGAAGCGCAGATCCTGAAGCCGGTGCAATGGGTGGCGACGATGGCCTGGCTGCGTGCACAGGGCGTGCACGACGGCGCGCAGATCGGCCCCGGCCGCGTGCTCGACGGCTTGTGGGAACGCTACGAACCGGCTGCCATGGCGCAGGTATCTTCCAACTGAATCGAGGCTGCACATGGCGCACAAGGACGTTACTGCCTGGCTGTTTCCAGGCCAGGGGGCCCAATCCAAGGGCATGGGGGGCAAGGAGCTGTTTGCCGAGTTCGCCGACATGGTGGCGCAGGCCGATGCCATCCTGGGGTACTCGATCGCCCAGCTGTGCCTGGACGATCCGGATCGCCAGCTGGGGCGTACGCAGTTCACGCAGCCTGCGCTGTATGTGGTGAATGCGCTGGAAGCGTGCCGGGCCCTGCGCGCGGGCGCCGTGCCGGACTGGCTGGCCGGCCACAGCCTGGGTGAGTACAACGCCCTGCAGGTAGCGGGCTGCTTCGACTTCGCCACCGGCCTGCGCCTGGTCGTCGCGCGCAGCCGGCTGATGAGCCAGGCACAGGGCGGCGGCATGGCCGCCGTCATCGGCCTGGCGCCGGACGCGGTGCGCGAACTGCTGCGGCAAGCGGGCTGCGCCGACGACCTGGACATCGCCAACATCAACTCCCCGGCGCAGACCGTCGTCGCCGGCGCGCTCGACGCGCTCGACCGGCTGGGCGCCCATGCCCGGGCAACGAAGGCGGCGCGCGTCGTGCCGCTGGCGGTCAGCGCCGCCTTCCATTCGCGCTACATGCACGATGCCGCACGCCAGTACGCGGCCGTACTGGACGCCGTCACGCTGGCACCACCGCGCATCCCGGTGGTGGCCAACGTCACCGGCGAGCCGTTCCCGGCGGACCCGAAACCGGTGCTGCTGCGCCAGCTGAGCAGCGGCGTGCGCTGGTGGGATACGCTGATGACGCTGCGCCGGCTGGGCGTGACGGACGCGCGCCAGGTCGGGCCGGGCAACGCCATGCTGAACTTGTGGAAGGAGGCGGCTGCCGTACCGGCACCGGCCGCGGCGCCCGTCACGCCCCCGGTGGCCCCGGCCGCCGCTGCACCGGCACCGGC